>CAMDEM010000005.1 GCA_945896675.1 Cyanobium sp. NIES-981 | reverse complement strand
ATCAGTTCAGAAAAGCCGGCCGCATAGGCAAAGAACAGGGGGAAGGGCAGGTGCAGGGATGCCACATAGGTGTTGGCGAACTGCTGGGGATCGGCGAGCTTCTCCTGGCCGTGGTGGATCATCATTACGCCGATGCTCAAGCGCAGCAGGAGCAGGCCAATAGAGCCAAGCAGGCCTGGCCTCTGCAAATAGGCCAAGGCAGCTGGCTTAAACGGCTCTAAACGTGCGAACAAGAAACCAGTAGGTGACCCCAGGCTCTGGGTGGCCATCCAGAGGGCAAAGCAGCCGCCCGCTAAGCCGGCTACGAGCTCCAGCAGAAGAGAGGTGGACATGGGCGGAAAAGATTTATGAGATCCTGGCAGAGTGGATTAAGAAACGTGAAGCATCGGGCAGACGTTCCCGGCCCCTGCTGGGCCAACAGCTTTTGGCTACTGCCACAGATCTGAGCCCTCGCGCAGGGCGCGGTCCCTGGGCAGAATGTAACGACTTCGTTACACGGGTCATGGTCCTCGGCGAGCTGTTCCTCGAAGCCCTGAGCTCTGGGGTGATCACCCAGCCAGAAATCGACTGGGTCATTTCTGAGCAGAACCGCTTCTCCAGGCCGGAGCAAGCCGCAGTCCAGAGACTCGGAAGGCTCCTGGATCAGGGCGGAATTCAATTGGGCTGCCGTCTCTCACCGCAGCGGCTCCACCACAGGAAGGTGCGCAACGAATGGATCGAGCCCCTGGGACGTCGCCGCCATGGCTGCTGCTGACCAGTTCCCCGCCTTCCTCGGCCAGGTGCCAGGTAACGGCAATCATTCACTGGCTTCGTTGGGCTGACTACTCCCCGATGACGTGGCAAGCGATCCGCCGCCGTTGCGGTAAAGCCCTGTGTTCCCAGAGGTAAACCGCCTGCCAAACCCCTAGGAGCAATTGCCCGCCATCGATGCTCAGGGTGAGGGTTTGGGCGGTGAGTGCCGTACGGATGTGGGCGGGCATGTCGTCATCACCCTCGTCATCGTGCAGATAGGGGCTGCGCTTGCCGTTGCCGTTCAGGGGACCGCGGCCATCCTGCGGGACCACCGCATCCATCCAGGCCTGCAGATCCGTCAAAACCCGGGGATCGGCGTTCTCATTGATGGTCAAACTGCAGCTGGTGTGCAAGCAGCTCAGGTGCAGCACGCCCCGTTGCATGCCAGCGTAACGAATCCAGCGGTTGAGTTCCCCGTTGAAAGGGGTGAAGCCTGGGCCGTTGGTCGCGACCTCGATCTGGTGCAGGTGCTGTTGCATCGTTCAGCATTAGCAGGTCTGGACATCAAGCGCTTGGCCATAAAAAAGCCGGTCCCGCCAAACCGGAACCGGCTTCATCGACCACTTCCTTACCTTGAGACAAAACTGAAACTGCCAGCAATGGCCCCTAGGGCACCGATGGGTCAGTGCATTGGAGTGCCGACTGAGTAGACGGATTCATGCAGTGTCGCGTCAGTCAACTAGCCCACGGTTAGGTGGAGACTGTCGGAGCAGGGGCCAAGGGACAGCTCGCTAAAGAAGCTGATTGGGTGGCGTGTCGTCCATTCGGACACCTCCGCTTTGGTTGCAGCCATCTTGATTTTGCTTAGGGCAAGAGGCAATCAGCACTTGCACCTATGGCGGCAGGAGGCTGAGGTCTCCAGAATTCAGAATCGACCCTGCTATTTCCTGGTGCTGACAGAGCTGGAGCAGCGGCTATTTGGGGATCTCATTGACTTCTGATCCTTAAGGGTCTGAACCTCAAGGGTCTGATTTCTCGTGGTGTACATCTGACATGGAATTCTTTTCAGCGGGATGATGCGTTTTGCCAAGGCGCCGATGAAGAAATACGAAGGTCCACCTTGAAGTGTGTATCGCTACGACGCGCTCTTTAGATTCTCTTTAGAAAGGGGTTTCATTGATGGTCCCCTGTGGTCGCCTCTGGTTTACCTGCCCTGCTAGCCCTTTCCGCTCTGGTGGGGTTGGTCGTGGTTCAGGTCGTGCTTGACCTCGTTGCCAGCTGATTGGACAGCCCGCGCGCCTTCTTGCTTGCGGAGGTTCGGTCGTGCGTTTGTTGGCTGACATCTTGCGCCTGGAGCCGAACTAGCAGGCGTTCGAGATCCTCTGAGCACAGTTCTCCATCCCCATCCCAGCGCATCAGTGATGTCAGTGGTGTCCCTTGGTTCTGCTCCTGGTCCATTCGTTCGCCTACTGCTTAGCCAACGATGGCCTGTCGGTCCTGCCGTTTGTTGGCTGCAGTAGCACTTTGGGGGGGAAGACTTGCTAAAGACCTTCAGGGCCGCTGCAGTTACCTGCATGGAGTGGTGGGCGATCTACGGGCTGTCCCCTTCGTTCTAAGCGCCTTGAATCCTTGGCTTCGGCCGTGGGACCTGGGATATGGACTGGTTGGCTGTCGTGCCAGACCCCATCAGGGCCGGTGCGTCGCGTTGGCAATCACTAACGGCGGGGATCGCCAGGGCTTCCCTGGGCTGCACACTTTCGCAACGATGCTTGCAATTAGTCCATGGCTGGTTCCGGTTCCTCTCCTGAAGACCAGCTCCTGCACCGATTAGAAGCCGAAATGGGGGCTGCCCCACGCCCGAGCCTGGAAACCAGCGTGGTGTTTCTGCCCCGGGATCCCCAATGGGCTTTCGTGCACTGGGAGATCGGTGCCCAGGACCGTCAACGCGTGCTTGAAGCGAAAGCAGAGCAGCTGGTGCTGCGCGTGTGGGATGTCACCGGGTTGCCAGCCGGGTCGGTGCACCTGCACACCCTGCAGGAATTGTTGGTGAATGCCCTGGCGCGGGAATGGTTTGTCCCCGTTCCCATGAGTGATCGCGACTATCAAGTGGAGCTTGGCTACCGCATCGCTGGTGGTGGCTGGCTATCGGTGGCTGTTTCGGCCCCTGCCCGCATGCCAGCGGTGGGCCCAAGCAAGGAGATCGCCGATCAGTTCGTTCCCTTTTTGCTCGATCCCCCCGCACCCCAAAACGCAGACACCGCGCCCTTCACAGCTCCCCCAGCGCCGGCGTTGGGTATGCATGAGCGGCTCTACGTCCAGGCCAGCGGGGGCCGCCAGGTTTTAGGGCGGGGATCGGAGGCTTTCCACGACCTGGAAGCCGACGAGGCTTTGGCGGCCGGCAACCAGGCCTCTGGGGTCGGGGTTTGGGCAAGTGGCCGCAACGACTCAGGGGCTGGCTTGATGGCCCGCCCACGCAGCTTCTGGCTGGTGGCCGATGCCGAGTTGGTTGTCTATGGGGCCACCGATCCGGCAGCAACGTTGCGGATTGGCGAGGAGATCGTGCCCTTGGCCGCCGATGGCACCTTTCGCTTGCAGGTGCCCTTCCGCGATGGACAGCAGGTGTATCCGATCACGGCCGTTGCCGCCGATGGCGAGCAACGCCGCTCCATCACCCTGGAGTTTTCCCGCCGCACTCCCCATGCAGCTAGCAACAGCCAGGATGATGCCGTTGCTGAGTGGTTTTGAAGCCCTGCGGCCTCTGATGTTCAGCTAACGCTTAATCAAATCCCAGGAGGTCAAAGATTTCTCGATCCTTGAGGGATTCGGCTTCCAGCGGCACCACATTCTCCAGCATGCGCTGGGCCAGGTTGAGGTATTCCTGCTGAACAGCCTCCACTTCAGGGGTGGCTTCCATCTCAAAGATGGTGCACTTCTTGAGCCTGGAGCGGCGGATGGCATCGAGGTCGGGGAAGTGGGCCATCGTTTTCATGCCCACCCGATCGTTAAAGCGATCGATTTGGTCGGTGTCCTTGCTGCGGTTGGCCACCACCCCGCCGAGACGAACCTTGTAGTTCTTGGCCTTGGCTTGGATCGCGGCAATGATCCGATTCATCGCAAAGATCGAATCGAAATCGTTGGCGGTCACGATCAGGCAGTAATCGGCATGCTGCAAGGGGGCCGCAAAGCCACCACACACCACATCACCCAGCACATCGAAAATCACCACGTCGGTGTCTTCGAGCAGGTGGTGCTCCTTGAGCAACTTCACGGTTTGGCCCGTGACGTAACCACCGCAACCCGTACCCGCCGGCGGACCACCGGATTCCACGCACATCACCCCATTGAAGCCCTTGAAGACAAAGTCCTCGGGGCGTAATTCTTCGGTGTGAAAGTCCACGGTTTCGAGGATATCGATCACCGTGGGCACCATGGATTTGGTGAGGGTGAAGGTGGAGTCGTGCTTCGGATCGCAGCCGATCTGCAGCACCCTCTTACCCAGCTTCGAGAAGGCAGCCGAAAGATTCGAGGAGGTGGTGGATTTGCCGATGCCACCTTTGCCGTAGACGGCAATCACCAAGGCACCTTCCTCAATCGCCATGGAAGGGTCTTGATGAACCTGGAGGCTCCCCTCCCCATCAGGCCTGGTCAGAGTTGTTGTCATAACCGATCAAACAGGCCAGCCCCTTGGAAGCATGGGTTGGTCCTGGGTCTATCAAAGGCCTTTGCATGTGCTCCGGTGGGCGCTCCATGCAAACCGATACATCTCACCACCTCTATGTGAGCAGTTCAAAACTTGATGCCAAAGACAATGGGCGTTAGCGGCTCAGGTATGCCTTTGCCTCGTACAACGTTTCCGAGTCAATCACCTGCAATTGCCGTTCCCGCGCATAGGTTTCCGTGTTGCGCCGCACCTTGCTGCGCACAAAGAAGGGGATCTTGGCGAGTTCCGCCTCGCCATCGGCGCTCCACACGAGACCTTCCAGGGTTGCCGTTGCAGTGTCAGTTGCAATTGCAGTTGCAGTGGCCGCTGTGGCTTGAGCCGCTGGTTCAGAGGTGATCGCGGGAGCCCCTTCGCCCAGGTGGCTGCGGTGGCCATCCACGAACTCAAAATCGTGGCGGAACATGCCAATCAGGTGTTCCTCCAGGCCCATCATCAGGGGATGCACCCAGGAATCAAAGATCACATTCGCCCCTTCCCAGCCCATTTGGGGTGAATAGCGGGCGGGCACATCCTGGACATGCAGCGGCGAGCTGATCACGGCACAGGGGAGTCCCAGGCGTTTGGCACTGTGGCGCTCCATTTGGGTGCCCAACACCAGTTCCGGGCTGGCGTCGGCCATGGCCTTCTCCACCGCTAAGTAGTCGTCGGTGATGATCGCCTCCAAACCCAGCTCCTTGGCAGCTGCGCGCACCTCCCGGGCCAGCTCCCGGCTGTAGCTACCCAGGCCCACCACCTGAAAGCCCAATTCCTGGCTCGCAATCTTGGCGGCGGCGATGGCATGGGTGGCATCGCCAAAAATGAACACCCGCTTGCCCGTGAGGTAGGTGGAATCCACCGAGCGGGAATACCAGGGCAGCCTGGATGGCTCGTCAAACTCAGGCGCTTCAAGCCCCAGCAGGCCACAGAGCTCCTCGATGAAGGCGGTGGTGGCACCGATCCCGATCGGTACGGTGCGCACGGTGGCCATGCCGAAGCTGCGCTCCAGCCAACTGCAGACCGGTGCTGCGATTTCTGGATAGAGGCAGACATTGGCATCGGCGCTCGGGATCCGCTGGAGATCCGCAGGACGGGCCCCCAGGGGCGCCACTACGGCCACATCGATGCCGCAGCGATCCAGCAGGCCGGTGATCTCGCGGATGTCGTCGCGGCAGCGGAACCCGAGCAGGCTTGGGCCCAGCAGATTCACCCGGGGCCTGCGGCCCTCCTGCTGCCAGCGCTGGGGTGAGGGCGCGGGGGTACCTGGCGGAGGAACCTGGTCCTTGAGCAGGCCACGCACCAGTTGATACAGGGTTTCCGCCGCCCCCCAGTTTTCCTTCTTGGAATAGGCCGGCAGTTCCAGGCTCACCACGGGGATCCCCCCCAAAGCCATGCCAGCGGCGAGGGCACCGGGTTGGTCTTGGATCAGTTCGGCGGTGCAGCTTTCCCCCACCAACAGGGCTTCAGGTTGGAAGCGCTCAACGGCCTGGTTGATGGAGCGTTTGACGAGTTCGGCGGTGTCTCCGCCCAGGTCCCTGGCTTGGAAAGTGGTGTAGGTGACCGGCGGGCGTTTATCCCGCCGTTCGATCATGGTGAAGAGCAAATCGGCGTAGGTGTCTCCCTGGGGAGCATGCAGAACGTAGTGCACGCCCTCCATGGATGTGGCAATCCGCAGCGCACCCACGTGGGGCGGGCCTTCATATGTCCAGAGGGTGAGTTCCATGGGGGTTAGGCGGCAAAGCTGAGCAGGGAACGGCGGCGCAGGGGGCGGGCAAAGAGTTCGGCCAGATCACCGGCCTGGTCGCAGCCATGGATGGGGCTGAACACCAGCTCAATCGACCACTTGGTGGCGAATCCTTCGGCCTCCAAGGGGTTGGCCAGACCCAGGCCGCAAACCACGAGATCGGGCTTGGCCCTGCGCACCCGATCCAATTGCCGTTCCACGTCTTGGCCCTCACTGATTTGGGTGCCTGCCGGCAGGAGATCCAATTCAGAGGCCAACAGTTGGCGATCGAGATAGGGCGTGCCCACTTCCACCAACTCCATGCCGCATTCCCGGCTCAAAAAGCGAGCCAAAGAGAGCTCCAGCTGGGAATCGGGCAAGAGGAAGAGGCGTTTGCCCGCCAAGGTTTCCCGGTGGGGAGCGATGGCATGGCGTCCCCGCTCTACCAAAGGATCCAGCACCGCGGCCACCTGGGCGGGGGCGACACCGCAGGCGGCAGCGCCGGCAGCCATCCACTCCCGGCTGCCCTCGACCCCGAGGGGGTAAGGCGCTGGAATCAACTCGGCGCCGCGGGCGATCAGGGCCCGGGCGGTGGCACTCAAAAAGGGCTGGGCAAGAAGCAGCTTGGTGCCTTTGCCCACGGGAGGCAGCTCGGTGGAGCGCCGCGGTGGCAGGCTCCGCACCGCGCCGACCCCCATGCGGCCGAACAGATCGACCAGCCGATCTTCCACCGCATCGGCCAAGGTGCCGGCAATCAACAGCTGGGGTTTATCACTACTGGGCATGAGGGGCGTCATGGCCACCAGGGCCTGGTCTTCCCCCTGGGTGAAGGTGGTTTCAATCCCACTGCCGCTGTAATTCAGCACCGTTACCTGGCCCAAAAGCTGGCGGTTGAGTCGCTCCGCTGCCTTGGCCAGATCCAGCTTGATCACCTCACTTGGGCAGGAACCCACCAAAAAGAGGGTGCGGATTTCAGGCCGGCGGGCGAGCAACTCCTTCACGAGCCGATCGAGCTCCTCATTGGCATCGGCCAGACCCGCCAAATCCCGCTCTCCCAGGATCGCTGTACCGAAGCGGGGTTCCGCAAAGATCATCACGCCCGCAGCGCTCTGCACCAGGTGGGCGCAGGTGCGGGATCCCACGACCAAGAAGAAGGCATCGGGCATGCGCCGATGCAGCCAAACAATCGAGGTGAGGCCGCAAAATACCTCCCGCTGACCGCTTTCCTTCAGAATTTCCAAAGGCGGAGCAACCTTCGGCCCAGCGTCGAGCACCCCATCAAGCATTGGATTAACCATGGCTTCAGCCAGCGTCGATGCGCCCATCGCGCCGGAGCGACGCAAGTACCCACAACAACTACTGGCAACTAGAGCGAAAAGCGACAGAACGCCCACAAATGTTCGGGATCACGGGCCGCCAGGTGTGTATCACCTCACAAACGGCTGGCAGCGCCTACTGCCCTACGGCACGGACGCAAAGGCGAAGGTTATCTTTTGGCATGACCTTGATTGGGCGGGGCTTATTATCGCGCTGAAGCTATCAGCTATACATCACCCGTCTTGATAGCATGCGCCTAGGACGGCAATTGGCCAACTGCGTTTTGTTCTTGAAAGTGAAATTGCAGCGTCATCGCCCGCTGCACAATAAAAATCAACTGGGCTGTGCTCCAGCCGGCCATGAGTACACCATTGATTGCTTCACCAACACTCAGTAGTCGCCAGCACTTCATCAGCAAAACGTCTCCATAGCCAACCGTGGTGAAGGTGATTCCTGAGAAATACAGGCTTTCTTCCAGGCCATGAATGGCGCCGACGTGGCGATAGACCCATGCCCACAGGACAATGTCCAGTAATAAAGTTGCTGCCGTCATGAGGGCTCCGAGCGCTATGACCAAGAGGTGGCGGCCACGATGGGTTGAGCACCAGGCGCTGAGTCGTCCTGAGTGATTCCAATCGACCTGTATGGATGTCACCAGGGTGTGAAGCATCGTTGTGGCAACAAGCATCCCCACGACAATCGCAGCAACGGTGCCGATCTCAGGGCAACGAGACGGTTGAGGTGTTGCTTGATAGGCGCTCAACACGATCCCTGCTGCGGCTGCGCCGGCCAACAGGGGCCACCTCATCTGTTTCCAGCTCATCCTCTGAACAACCAACCCTGGAAGCGACGCGTCAGGAAGGGCATCACCAGATAGTTGAGCAGCCCCACCATGATCGTCAATTTGACCAACATCGCGAGAATCCCGGGCCATGAGCTCAGCAGGGCGGCCACAAGGGGGCTGACCACCAGGAAAGTGCTAGCAACACCAATCCAAACCAGGATGGCCTGCTTGTAGCGCTTTGGAGGAGAGTGGGTGGGTTTGCTAGGTAACTGGAACCAGGGTTCTAGGCCCGTGAGTGTCTTAATGGCTTCTGGCTCGCTGATCAACGGCTGCACGCGCTCGATCCAGCCCTTTCGCGACTCCGATTGCATCCAGGTCTCCAGGTGCTGGCAAGTGTCGAACTGGAGCACGATCACGTGATCAGATGTCACACCGAGTTCGGGGCGCAGGATGTGGGCGCCTTGGTAACCGTCGAAGTTGCGGGAGTCTGCGGCAATTCCCTTGAGCCATTCTTCGTAGCCCGTTTCGCGGCCAGGGCGTACGCGATGGGTGATCACCGCCGTGACGTGAACGCTGGAATCCATGCAGGGAGGGTCCGAAAAACTCCTGAAGCGCCAGTATGAACCCCTGTAGTCAATGGCGGGAAGATGCCCCCAGACTGGCTATGCGGAGTGGTTGAAAAATGAAGAGACCCATTTTTTGCTTCCATCAGTGCAATCAAAGGCAGATCTGCTCGGGCAAGAATTCTGCTTTTTCTTCCCGGATTCGCCATTTACGATGTGATTGAATTAATTCTTTCCAGGGTAGTTGCTCTTGTTCAGGCCAAGTAGTTTTTGGTCTTTTGGTCAGTATTGGCAATGAATGTGCTCCATTAATCTCTTTTCTGGCTACGGCGTTCAACGCGGGCCGGCATGTTCTTCCTCTGTTGCCTGACTCCCACTCGATTGTGGCCTGATTTTCCAAGGGAAGCTCCTGTTTGGAGGGTTTGCAGTGGTTGTGTTGGCGCGCCCTGCTATTTGCCGAGTTGATTTCTGGCTCCAATGTTGTGTTTAGCTTTGTTTCTTCCGTGATTTTTACTCGACCTCGGCAAAGCCCTGTAGTCAATGGCGTTTAAGCCGGCTCCGTCCAAGGCGAGCTGCATCCAATAACCAATTCTTAACCCATCAAAATCCGTTGATGGCTCAGAGTTGTTGGGTCGAATATGGCCAGCATGCTCCCCCCTTTCAGGCTCAGCCTCGCTTTGGTCGCCACGCTTGTCGCCCCCCTTGCCCCCGGGGCCTCTGTCGCCCAGCAGCAGGCTGCCCTCCGGCCGATCCGGATCAGTGGCTCCAGCACCGTGTACCCGATCCTGCAGGCCGGTATCAGTGCTTTTCGCCAGACTGGGGCAGGCAAGGGCGTCAGCGTCAGCCTTAAGGAATCGGGCAGCTCTGCGGGCTTTCGGGATCTCTGCAGCGGCCGGGTCGAGATCAGTAATGCCTCAAGGCCGATCAATGCCAAGGAACTGAAGGCCTGTGCCGATAAAGGTATTCGCTTCATTGAAGTCCCCCTGGCCTTTGATGCGCTCTCGGTGGTGGTTCATCGGGGCAATAGCTGGGCAACCAGCATCAGCCCCCAGCAGCTCTCCCTGCTCTGGAACCGCAACGCCCAGGGGCGCATCAACAACTGGAACCAGGTGAATCCGGCCTGGCCCAAGCGGCCGATCAAGTTGTGTGGACCGGGGGCCGATTCAGGCACCTTCGACTACTTCAACAAGGCGATCAACGGCGATGAGGACAACTCCCGCCGGGATTACACCGCCAGCGAAGATGACAATGTGGTGGTGAACTGTGTGGCCAAGGATCCCCAGGCCCTTGGCTATTTAGGCTATGGCTGGTTCCGCAGCAATTCTGAGAAGCTCAAGGCCTTGGCGGTCGTCAACCCGAAGGGCAAAGCCGTAGAGCCCTCTGTTCAGGCGGTGTTGCAGGGGAAATATCAGCCCCTCTCCAGAGTCCTCTTTGTTTACGTTAACGATCAGGCTTTGGGCCAAAGTTCTGAAGTTCGTAACTTCACCACTTTCTTGGTAAGAAATTCCCCCTCCCTGGTTGCCAAAGCCAACTACATTCCCTTGCCTGAGTCCACTAATCGGTTGGTGGAAACCAAGCTCTACCGGCGCGTGCTGGGCACATCCTTTGGGGGCGAACTGCCAGTGGGCCTCACGATTTATGATGCCCTCCAGCGCAGCTTTGATCAGCACAAGCGACCCGAATTTCGCTAACCGAAAGGCTCAGCTCTTGTAATCGCTGCCCCCCCTTGACCCAGGATCCTGCGGCCCAAAGGGGGGTAAGCCTGTTGCGGCGAGTTATTTTGCTGATCGGTTTTGTTGCGTGGTTTCGCTGAACAGCTCTGACTCGTTGTCTCTTGGTGATGTTGTCGTTTCAGCAATGAACTGCTCGGCTTGGTTGAAGAGCCCCTCCCGCTTGGCGGTATCCATTCGATCCAGCAGGCGCACCATCATCGCTAGGCGTGGATTGGTTTGAAAGAACGGGCGATGGCGATCGATAAACCGCCAGTACAAACCATCCCAGATCTCGCACCAGGGGCCCCGGCGAAAGTCGCCCATCTTGAGAATGTAGTTTGATCCGCAGATATAGGGCTTGGTTGCGAAAATGCCGCCGTCGCTCATCTGTCCCATCCCATAGACATTGGGACCCATCACCCAGTCGTAGGAGTCGAGGTAGCGCTCCATGAACCATTGGTAAACCTCCCGAGGCTGAACCTCACACAGCAACATCAGGTTGCTGATCACCATCAAGCGCTCAATATGGTGGTTGTAACCCAAGCGATTCGCCCGCTTGATGGCTTGATCAAGGGGAGGTAGGCCTGTGGTGCCGTCTTGCCAGCAGGTGGAGAGGCTGCGGTGATGGTCCCAAAAGTTGCCCTGGGCTTGGCGTTCCCCATGGCTCAGGTGAATGCCTCGTACAAACTCTCGCCAGCCGATCACTTGACGAACAAAGCCTTCCAGTGATGCCAGGGGAATGGACCTTGGGCTAGGAAACAGGGAGTCGCCGTGATCGATTGCTGCCTGATTGATCGCAGCTTGAATGACAGCAGCAGGATTGAGGAGACCGATGTTGAGTAGCGGCGAGAGTAGGGAGTGGTTGAGGCTGGCAAAGTGCCCACTCAGGGCATCTTCATAGGCGCCAAAATCTGCAAAGCGTTCCTGCAGAAAACACCCCAGCCAGCTGTCTGCTCCGGAGTGGTCATAGGGAATAAAGAGTGGGCCAAGTTCGCCCGGATTGTCAGGGAAATAGCGCTCTACCAATTCACGAACTACCTCGTCATGGCGGCTGGGTGGGACCACGGGTAGGGAAGGCTCGGTGTAACCCTTTGGCAGCCGCTTGCGGTTGTCTGCATCAAAGCTCCACTGGCCGCCGGTTGGGCTGCCATCGGCTTCAAGGAGCAGTCCCAGGCGTTTGCGCTGCCGCTCGTAGAAGGTCTTCATGAAGGGCCGTCGCTTGCCTTCAAACCACAGCCGACTCTCGGCAGCGCTTTCCAAAAAATCTGGCGATGGCAGCACCGTCAGCCGCACCCCAGAGGCCAGGCAAAATACTTCGAGGTTGTGTTGAAAGCCCGGATCGGCAATCTCCGCCACCCGTAGTTCCTGGGTGGTGATTGCTGCTCCGTCAGAGCAATGAGAAACACCCAGCTCTGAGCCCAGCCTTTGCAGGAAGGTCAGTTCCTCAGATTGGGGCAGCTCGAAATAGCGCACCCGGATTCCTTGCTCGATCAGGGCATCGCGGAAGCTGCGCATGGCCACGAAGGTGTGAAGCAAGCGCAACTTGTGATAGCGGTAGGCCGAGGCGACGCCGAGGTCTTCCACCATGACCACGGTGTCCTGGGGGCCAAGCTGGAGCCCAGGCCCCCCAAGCCATTGGCGGTAGAGCTGGTTGCCCAGGATCAGGGTTAGCGCCATAGCTGCATGTGGCTTTCTTCGGGGTCATAGCGCTTGGCCTGCCCCTCGAGATCAAAGCGCCGGGGAGAACCCCCAAAGCTTCGGGGGTCTGAACCCACCCCGGCCAGATAGGCCCAATTCCCCGTATTCAGGGCTGGATCGGCATCGATCAACATCCACTCGAAATAGCGGGCCCCCCAGGTCCAGGGCAATTGCAGGCTGTTCACGAAGTGGGAAGCCACCCACTGCCTACCGCGGTTGGAGAGGTAGCCCGTGGCATTGAGTTCGCGCATTTGGGCATCAATGCGTTCCTGGCCGCACTCGGCCCGACTCCAGCGCTTGAACAGCTCCTGATCGGCGATTGCATGGGGCAGGCGGTCCTGGATGCCGGATTCGCTGTGGAAGGCCTCGCCATGGGCCTGCTCCGACCACAGAAAAAATTCCCGCCAGAGCAATTCCTGCCGCATCCACTCGCAGCCTTCGCTGGGTCCAAAGATGGCCTGATGGGCCTCCAGGGCGTGCCAAATCCGCCGCACCGACAAGCTGCCGACTGCGAGAAAGGGTGAAAACTTCGAGGAAAACTCGCTACCCACCAACTGGTTGCGGCTGGTCTTGTAGTTCTTCAGGCCATCGGACTCAAACACGTAGTGCTGCAGCCGCCCTAGGGCGCTGGCTTCATCGCCGCGAAAGGGAAAGGCACTGCGCGGATCACCCCGATTAGGGCCCCGTTCAGGGCCCGGGACTGGCGCCGGGGGGGCCATCGATAGGTACCGCAACTTCCCTAAGTCCCCTGCCGACCAAGGTTCCAGCCCGTTGGCGGTGCCTGAGATCTCCGGCTCAGGCAGAGGGGGTTCGGGAGCGCCTTGAATGTGTCGCCGGAACTCCCCAAAGACCCTGGGAAACTTCGCTTTGCTCGCGGGCCAGCCGGCAAACAGCCGGCTTTGCTCGCCATAGAGAACGGCATCTGGCTGCACTAGGGGCTCCAAGGCCTTCAGGGCAGCTGCTGTTGGGAGCTCGGGGAAACAAAGCAGGGGGATCCCCAGGGCTTCGGTGCGGGCGTGCAAGGCACCCAAGGCGTCCTGGTCGAGTTTGCGTCGGTGGGGCCCCTTGAGGCGCTGGCCCTCCGCACGGGCTGCGAGCAACACCAAACGCCCGCCCTGGTGGCGCCGCACCAAGTCCATGGCTTGATGCAGAACGGGTTGGTCGTGGAGGCGCCATTGGCCCTCCAGGGCCACGACGACCGTGAAGCCACTTAACATTTTTGGGATGATTCCTGGGGTTGAAGAGCTGCCATGCGTTCCCTGATCACTTGCCTGATGCTTGCGGCCACGGTCGCCATGGTTGAAAGCCCTGCCCAGGCCCAGCGGGTGGTGCCGAAGCTTGGCACCATTTGTCCCATTGGCTATGTGGACACCCTTAATGGCAAGTGCAGCACCCTTGGCCTGGCCAGCTACACCGTTCAGCCCACCAATGGGCAAGCTTGCCCCTCTGGCTGGATGAACGTGGGTGGGGGCTATTGCAGCAAGAAATAGTTTGAGGATTCCTGAAGAGGAACCTAGAAACGCCGGCGCAACTGACCGGTTGCGAGTTGCACTTCGCGTAAAAACAGCACCACGGCGACCATCAGGCAGGCCATAGCAAGCACAAACAACGGCACCACGATCAGGGCAAGATCAATTGCCGCGACTGCGCTCACAAACACGATGGCCACCACCAGGGCCACCAGCAGGATGGTGACGGTGGCGAACTCAATCGCCTTCATCACCAGCCGGATGCGCTTCTTTTGAATCTGCAGCTCCAGCAGGCAATCCCGATTGCTGCTTTGTGAAGCCCCTTCCTGCAGCCGTCGTGCCCGATCAATGATTCGGTTGAGACGGTTGGTCAGCACATTGAGTAAGCCGCTGATCCCCGCCAGCAAAAAGACCGGCGCCACCGAGAGGTGGATCGCCCGGGCCAGCCCCTCGACGGGTGCGGTGGAAACCAGGGCCAGGGGAAGCACGGATGGTTCGGCCACAGTGGTGAAGAAAACTTACCTGTGCTGGACCACCCGCCATGACCAGCATTCAATCCAGCGACCAAGGCCAGGCGCCCCTGCAGAAGCTGCGGGCCTATCTGCACACCACCCAGCTGCTGGGATCGATCCATAGCGCCCTCTATTACGACCAAAACACCGCAATGCCCGCCGCGGGGGCGGAGTGGCGTGGCGAACAGCTGGCCCTGCTCGCCCAGCAACTCCATGGCCGCCAGAGCAGTGGGGCCTATGCCGACCTGCTCGCCGCCGCAGAAGCGCAATGGGATGGCGCTTCAGGCCCCATGGGCCGCAATCTCCAGTTGCTGCGCCAGGAATTTGAACGCCAGCACCGCCTGGATGCTGCCCTGGTCGGCCACATCGCCCAGGCCCAGGCCCAGGGCTATGCCCGCTGGCAGGAGGCCAAGGCCAAGGGCGATTTCAGTCTGTTTGCCCCTTCCCTTCAGGTGCTGGTGGGCCTGCGCCAGGAGCAGGCCCGCCAGTTGGCCGAGCCCCGAAGTTGCTGGGAAACCCTGGCCCAGCCCTTTGAGCCCGACATCAGCAAGGCGCGGCTGGACGCCCTGTTTGCGCCCTTGCTCCATGAACTTCCGGCCCTGATCGAGCGGGCCCGATCCGCGGCTGCCAGGCAGCCATCGACTGCGTGGGATCTGCCAGAGAGCAGTCAGCAGAAGCTCTGCCAGGAGCTGTTGAACGGGTGGGGCTTCGATCCGAATCGCTGCCAAACAGACCGCTCGCCCCATCCCTTTTCCTGCACCCTGGGTCCGGCCGATTTCCGCATCACTACCCGGGTGGTGGCGGGCCAACCCCTCTCAGCCCTGCTGGCCACGGCCCATGAATGGGGCCATTCCCTCTATGAGCAGGGGCTGCCGCGCAGCGGTGACCACTATTTCCCTTGGCCCCTGGGGGATGCCACCTCCATGGGGGTGCACGAGAGCCAAAGCCTGTTCTGGGAGTGCAGGGTGGGGCGGAGTCAGGCCTTTGCCCAGCGCCTGGAGCCCTCGATTGCTGCGGCGTGGAGCCTGGCGAATCCAGGGGGTGGGGCGAACCCAGGCTCCCCCAGCCCATGGGGCAACAGCCAGGGCTTCTGGCGCTGCCTCAATCCCCTCGAACCGGGAATGATTCGGGTTGAGGCCGATGAAATCAGCTACTGCCTGCACATCGTGCTGCGTTACGAACTCGAGCTGGCCCTGCTGGAGGGGGATTTGCCCGTGGCGGAGCTCCCAGGCCACTGGAACCGGCGCATGGCCGAGCTTCTGGATCTGCGCCCTTCCCATGACAGCGAAGGCTGCCTCCAGGACGTGCACTGGAGCGAGGGCCTGTTTGGCTATTTCCCCTCCTATGCCCTTGGCCACCTGATCAGTGCCCAATTGGGTGAGGCCATGGAACGGGACCTCGGCGGAGCGGGCTCCATCGAAGCGCGGGTCGCCAAAGGGGATGAGGCCAGCCTCAAGCAGTGGCTTGGGGAGCACGTCTACCCCTTGGGCCGCCAGGTCAATGGCGAAGAGCTGGTCAAGCAGGTGAGCGGTCAGGATCTCAGGGCCGAACCCTTCCTGGCCTATCTCAGGGCCAAATTGGAGCGGTTGGTGGCTCCTTAGAATGCCGCGGCGCAAAAGCTTCTTTCTTCATGGCGAATATCGACCACGCCCCCAGCCGCACGATGCTCAACCTGCTGCACGTGCTGCCGGCCTTCGCCGATGAATCGGAACTGCGGCTCAACACAATCGTTGAGCTCAACTCCATGACGATCAACAAGTACGAGCTGATCACGGAAACCGGCCACCTCAAGCTGGATCGGGTGGGGTATTCCTCGCTGTCCTATCCCTTTGCCTATGGATGCATTCCCCGTACTTGGGACGAGGACGGGGACCCCTTGGATATTGAAATCGTTGGTGTCACCGAACCCCTGGTGCCCGGATCGATCGTGGAGGCCAGGATTATCGGCATCATGAAATTCGACGATGGCGGCGAAGTGGATGACAAGGTCATCGCCGTGCTCGCCGATGACAAGCGGATGGACCACATCACCAGCTACACCCAGCTTGGCGACCATTGGCTCAAGGAAACCCAGTACTACTGGGAGCACTACAAGGATCTCAAAAAGCCCGGCACCTGCAAAGTGAATGGTTTCTTTGATTCGACCGAGGCCGTCAAGATCATCAAAGATTGCGAAGGTCGCTATTTGGCCACGATTGAACCCCAGTTGGTCAACTAAGCCAGAAGTCCAGCCTTTCGGGTTTGGCTTGTTCGCCTACGGGGAAAAGTCAAACCCGGAAGACTTTCTGTAGATCAGCGGCCTAGTCGTTGGCTCTTGCCCGTTAAGTGCCTACGTTTGCCGATCAAGGTTTTGCCGATGTCCACTCCCCAAGCACGCCACCTCGACCAGCTGAACAGCACGGCGCTGAAGTGGGCCAGTGATGGGGAGCTCTCGGCCCTTGATCACGAGCGGATCATTGCCCGGCTGGCCGATGTTGATCCTGCCCTCCAAGGGGCCCGCAGGTCTGGCCAAGTGCGTCCCCCTGGCAAGAATTGATCGGGATTAGAGAATCAAAGCCCTTGAAGAACCAAACCCTTTAAGAGCCCAAGCCCAGGGATTTGTTTGAATCTTCGGTCTCCTCTTCATCTCTGGGTTCCTCTTCATCTCTGGGTTCCTCTTCAACCCTTGGCTCCTCCCCAACCGGCTTCGCGCTTGCGCCGCCCTTGGTGAGATGTTTGGCCAGGGCCCTCGATAGGCCATCCCGGCTGGCGACGCCCCGCAAGGACGACAGGGGCAGGCCGCCGCTTGGTAAACCATGGGGCAGCGCTCCTGCCACACCAGCCGGGAGCGCAAAGATCGGCACTTGGCGGAGTCCGTTCGGGGTGAGTTGATCTTCCAATTGGGCCAGATGGGCCGTTTCGGGTAGCCAAACCAAATCGCCCCGGCGGCAGGACTTGAGGGTGGGGATAGCCGTTGGCTCTTGGGCCGTTGGGTTTTGGGCCGTTGGGTTTTGATCGGTGCCGGCAGCTTGGTAGGAACTCAGTGCCCGCTGCAGATCGGGCAGGGTCACCAGGCCCAGCACCCAGGGGCCATCAGCCACAACCAAACAGTGGCCATGGCTTTCCACAAGCTGGCCGAGGGCTTCATGGGCAGGCAACGCAGCGGGGAGCACCAGGGGGGCTTCCGGTTCATAGGCATCCCGTACGGACAAGCCGGTGAGTTGCCGGCGCCGCTTCTCCTCCAAGAGATCGGGCCCCAGCAGGCCTGGATCGGCCAAACCCTGCCAGCGCTCCACCAGGGCCGCACTCAAGCCTGCGGCGGCCATCAGGGGCAGCACAATCCGAATGTCATGGGTGAGCTCAAACAGCAGCAATAGGGCCGTGAGAGGGGCCCGGGCGCTGCCCGCAAGCACGGCGGCCATGCCCACCATCGCGTAGGCCGGCGGCTCCGCCACCGGCAAATGCAAGCCGCTTTCACCCAGTAATTGGCCATAGCAATTACCGAGCACGGCTCCTAAAAACAGCGATGGGGCAAACCCGCCGCCCACAAACCCCGTGGCGTTGCTGATCCCCGTGGCCAGCAGCTTCACCCCCAGCAGCGCCACCAGGGTGGCCAAGGGCACCCCCCCATTGCTGCCCAAGAGGGCCTCAATGGTGTCGTAGCCCACCCCCAGCACCTGGGGGAAGAGCAGGGCAATCAAGCCCACCAAGGCACCCCCGATGGCGGTGGGTACGCCGGCGGGCAGTTTGTTCAACCTGCTTTGCAGGGCCTCACTGCGGCCAGCCGCCAGCAGGCTGACCAGGGCCCACGACATCAAGCTCGCCAGCAGGCCCAGGCCCAGATAGAGCGGCAGTTCCAGGGGCGAGCGCACTTCATAGGCGGGCAGGCGCAGGATCGGCGAATCGCCAAGCGCCAGCTGGGTGACCAGCGATGAGGCCACGGCTGCCACCAACACGGCCCGCACACTCGGGCGACCCTGCAGCCCACTGAAACTGCCTTCCAGGGCGAAGAAGACCCCGGCAATGGGGGCCTTGAAGCCCGCGGCCAAACCGGCGGCCACCCCTGCTGCCACCAGGGCTTTTTGGCTCTGGGGGGACAGGCTGCCCCGCAGGGCCACCCAGAGGCCGATATTCCCTCCACTTTCCACACTGGGGCCCTCAGGCCCCAGGGAGGCACCGCTGCCCAAGCTCACCGATGCCCCAAGCAGCCGTTGGAAGGGCAGCTTGGGCTTGGCCGTGACGGCCCCATCAGCCATCGCCATCAGGCTGGGCAGGCCCGGGCCCAGGTCGCCAGAGAAGCGCCGAATCAGGCCCACCACGAAGCCCCCCAGGGTTGGCACCACCACCACCGGCCAGAGGCTGAGCCAATCGGGCAGCAGGGAGGTGGGCAGCGGTGGCGGTTCGGGTGCCGCCGGTGGTGGTGGCAGATAGCCCAGGCCGCCAAGACCCACCTGCAGCAGGGCCTGCAAGGGCGTGCCAGTGGCTTGGACGATCGGCGGTAGCTCGGGGGGGAGTTCGGGAGGTTGGCCTTGCCCCAAGGCCAAAAGCCCCTCCACAAAGGTGCCAAACAGGCCGTTATTGATGAAGGCCAGCAGCTCGTGGAATGCCACCACGGCCCCTCCGGTGAGGGTGCCCACCAGGGCAGCCCAAGCGAGCAGGCTCCACTGAAAGGGGAGCGGCCGGGCCCCTAGGTCGACCTCGGGTTCGTGCTCAGCCGAATCAGGCTTCTGGCCGGACGGTTGCAAAAATCTCCTCCAGGATCTCTCCTGCACCCTGGGCCCTTAGGGCTTCGGCAAGGGCAATGCCGATCGCCTCTGGGTCAGTTTGATCGCCGCGGGCTTCATCGCGGATCAGGCGAAGGCCATCCAGGCTCGCCACCATGCCCGTGAGCACCAGTTGGTCACCTTCGAACTGGGAATTCACCCCAATGGGCACCTGGCAGCCTCCCTCCAGCTGGCGCAGGAAGGCCCGCTCCGCCAGGCAGCGACGGGCGGTGGGCAGGTGTTCCAGCACCTTGATTTGGGCGAGCACCTCCCCATCCCCTTCCCGGCACTCGATGCCCAGGGCCCCTTGGCCCACGGCATGGAGCGAAATGGAGGGATCGATCAATTCATGGATGCGATCCCCAAGCCCCAGGCGCCCCAGGCCGGCTGCAGCCAGGATCAGGCAATCAAAGTCGCCGGCATCGAGTTTCTCGAGGCGGGTGATCACGTTACCCCGCACGTCCTTAAAGCTGAGGTGGGGGTAATGGTGACGCAGTTGGGCGAGGCGCCGCAGGGAGCTGGTGCCCACCACGCAGCCGGGGGGCAGGGTGGCCAGGGTCTTGTCCTGGTGTTTGGCATGGACCACCAGGGCATCGGCTGGATCTTCCCGCTCGGTGATGCAGCCCAGCATCAAACCCTCCGGAAGATTCGTGGGCAAGTCCTTGAGGCTGTGCACGGCGATGTCGGCCAAATTGACCAACATCTGGGCTTCCAATTCCTTGGTGAAGAGGCCCTTGTCGCCGATCTTGGCGAGGGCCACATCCAGAATTTTGTCGCCCTTGGTGGCCATGGCCTCAACCGTGATCTCCAGGCCGTCGTGGGCCTTGCCCAGCTCATCGCGGACCCAATGGGTTTGCACCATGGCCAGCTGGCTGCGGCGGGAGGCGATACGCAGGGGGTTGGCCATCAGTGCCGGGTCACAGCTCCCCAGCCTAAGGATTGATGGGCAGTGGCCCCACGGGTTGGGGCCCGAACCGTGATCTGCTGAAAACCTTTCTCGGCCCTAGGCAAATCGGCCCTAGGCAAATCAGCCCTAGCCAAAGAAGCCGAGGGGAAGGGGGCCCCAGGTGTCTTCCCCAGCTGGATCGCTGCTGCTGTGGCCGGTGATCAAGATCCCTTCCCCCAGCCCCGCTTCCTGGCGAACCGCATAGAGGCCAGTCCTTTGGTTGCCCTTCAGGAACACGCCCCCGGCCTGGTCATCGGGTGCAGCTGGCTCCGATGCGGGCGATTCAGCCAGGGGTTTCCAGTCAAGGCGCCCTTCGAGGGATCGCAGGCTGGCAATGGCTTGGCTGGCCGAAGGGGCCATCACCCCCACGGTGAACCACTCACAGCGGGCCATGGCCTCCTGCAACGCTTGGGCCAAGGCCGGGGTCTCGCCCTCGGTGAGGGCGGGTGCGGTGCGCAACCCCCTCAGCGAGATCAGGCTTGTTGGGGTAGGGGCGTTCATGGCCTGAGGACTGTCGCCTTCCACTCTGCAGGAGCCAAGGCTGGGTTCTAGCCGACCTAGCATTGAACAACTCTGGATGTTGTGTGTCTGGAACTGTCCAACCCCAGCCCCGGCACTTCACCGGTCCTGTCCCCTCCTGGCGGGCCAGGAATCTGGGTGGTTGCGGCGTGTTTTAACGAAGCGGCCGGCATTCGAGCGTTCATTGCCGCCATTCGAAGCCAACCGGGGATCGAGCGGTTGGTTCTCGTTGACGACGGCTCGAAGGACACCAGCGCCAGCATCATCCGCAACCTGCTGACCCAAGATCACCAAGGGGGATCGGCGCTGGCCTGTGAGATCACCCTGATCGGCCTCACCCGCAACTTTGGTAAGGAGGCGGCGATGCTGGCCGGCTTGGATTTTGCCAAGGGACAGTGCGATGCGGTGATCCTGATGGATTCGGATCTCCAACATCCGCCAGCACTGATTCCCGAGATGGTGGCAGCCTTTGAAGCCGGTGCCGAGATTGTCACGGCCATCAGGAAGAACCGCCAAGGGGAATCGGGCTTGAAGGTTGCTACATCCCGCTGGTTTTACTCCCTCTTCAATAGCCTGGTGGATTCCATTCAGCTGGTTGATGGCGCCGGAGATTACCGATTGCTGAGTGCCCCGGCCCTCGAGGCCCTGACGCGCCTTCGCGAAGGCGTGCGCTTCTCTAAAGGGCTATTTCCTTGGATTGGCTTCAAGAATGTGGACCTGCTGTTTGACTGTCCGACCCGCACGAGCGGCGCAACCTCCTGGACGATGAGCAGGCTTTGGAACTATGCCCTGGATGGGATCTTTGGGTTTTCACTCGTTCCTTTGAAGGTTTGGTCGCGGCTGGGGGCGATTATTTCAGCG
Source organism: Cyanobium sp. NIES-981 (assembly GCA_945896675.1). GTDB lineage: Bacteria > Cyanobacteriota > Cyanobacteriia > PCC-6307 > Cyanobiaceae > Cyanobium_A. The sequence continues at coordinate 89,751 of CAMDEM010000005.1, read as the reverse complement.
TCAAGCGTTGTCTATGCGATCTATTTTGCAGTCCATACCTTGCTCTATGGGGCCGATGTGGCAGGTTTTCCTAGCCTGATTGTTGCCATCACCTTCCTGGGAGGTATTCAATTGATTGGCATTGGCATCCTTGGAGAATATATCGGCCGCATTTTCCTAGAAGTTAAGGCTAGGCCCGTCTATTTGATCCGTTCTGTCGAGGGCTCAAAAAGATTGAAATCTTCGGTGAGTTGAGCCAAAGATTGGTATTCCCTTTGGCGCCAGGTTGAAGCGTAAAAGCCTAAAGATAAAGTGTAACGACCATCGATGGTCCCTGCAGAATTTGACCCGCCTGGGTCAGATCCATTCGAATGAGATTGCTTGGCGGGGTGGATTAATAGCAGCGGGGCCGTAGCGCTGTCTCTACCAGGTATGGGGGTCTGATTCGAGAGGTGCACAAACGAAGCCCTCAGCGTTGAACCTGCCATGCGACCGGTAAAAAGTACCCCAGCAAAACTGCTGTTGGTGGCAATCTTCTTTCGTTTCAGTGATGGTTGTATTGCTGATGAAAGCAGGCTGAGGATCAGCCATTTGAGCAATCCAGCCGAGAGGAGGGCTTCAACCCAGGCCGCGCTGTTGATCTCTGTGGGCCAGGGTTCGCGAATGGTGCGTAGCCAAACGGGCCGCAGGCTTGGTTCGAGTTTGAGGAGTTCGCGCCAGACCAGCGGTACCAAGTGAATGTGTTGATGTCCATCCAGGTGGACGGATTGGGCGCCAAGTAAGGACTGGAATCTGAGGATTTGAGCTTTGATTTCTGTTGCTAATTGGCGTGCGAGTTTGCTGGTATGCCTTCTTGGCCAAAGGGAGGCCAGGAGCAGTTGGCCAAAGCCAAGGTTGAGTAAGCCCTGGCCATTGACAAGCAGGGGGATCTCGGCCGGGGTAGAGATTGGCGGGCCTTCGCTCAGCACCAGATGGAGGTAGACCTTGAGCCCTGGACGGTTGCGTAGGCCAGCCATGGCGTGGGCCACGGCAGGGCCGGCAACCATCAGGCTGGCGCCCTGGAGTTTGCCAGCGTCTGCCAGATCGAAAATGGCGTCGTTGATGGCTTCATCAAGGCCGAGATCATCGGCATGGCAATCAGGCCGTCTGCTGTGAATCCCTGGTTGTAGCCGAACCACATGGTCGGCCGCAAAGGTCCAAACCCCGTAGTTCACAGCCGTTGGCGTGAACACAAGAATCAGCGTGGCCATGGGGCTCTTGGCCCAGGCAGCAAAGACTGCCGGTAGCAGCAGGCTTAGAACCACATTTAGGGCCAGCTGCAGCAGCAGCCAGCGGCGCGGGAAGACCTTCCCTTTGGTTTTCTGTCGAAAGCTGACCTTGGAATGGGCGAGGTAGCTCCACAAAGACGCGACCAAAAAACCCGTGAGGTTCGCCGCGGGTAAGGGCACCCCAATGCGGGGCAAGAAGACCAGGGCCAGGGCGTGCAGTCCTGCTGAGATGGCTCCGACCAGTCCATAGAGACCGAGATTGGCGACCACGTTGGTTCTAGCCCTGGGGTTTGGCAGAAGGGATTGGGAGATCCGGGGTCTCGGAGTAAAGGGTGTAGCGGGAGAACACCTTGACTTTTTTTAAGCGGTCTTGAATCAGGGATCTGACCTCAGGATCTTGCTCATTGCCGATGGCCACAATGAGACTATCCTGTTTGTCCAGGCGTTCGATTAGGGCTGATGTGGTTGGTACAGCAGTGAGGTTTCCATTGCTATAGAACGAAGCGGAATATGGATACTGGCCTAGATAAACCAATGGTGCACTCTTGCTGGCGCTATTGGTGCCGTCGTTAGTAAGCTGGGTTTGGTAGTAGTGAATGAGGGAGCGCTCTGACTTGCGTTCGCCATAGCCAGTGGTTGGAAACACAATAAGAAAAGCCAGGGAGATAAATAAGACTGTTGATAAACCTGTGGCCAGCAGCTTGTCCACTCGGTGGGGGTCTTTGCGAACAAGATAGAAGCCACCCAGGAGGGAGAGTGCCGGAATGCCTGGGAGCACATAGGGCATGATGATGTTGCTGGCAAACGTAAAGAACACCACTGGCATCACCCCCCATGCCAGGAGGTAATTTCTCCAAGCTATCTGGTTTGAATGAATCGCTTCAGCTGATAAATTCAGGGGCTGGGCAAGGCTAGATTTTCGGCCTTTGCCAAAACCTAAGAACCCTGGAATGAGTAAGGTCCAAGGGATCAGCATTAAGAGCAGGAACAACCAGATCATTCCCCGCGGATAGTCATGGGCATGGCCGTACAGATCACCATCCCACCCCGGAATCAAGAATCTCTTGATATGTTCTCCAACGAGGAAATAATTCAGAAAGCCAGACGTTTTTTGCTCGGCAGCCCAATACCAGGGCGCTGCAATGGCCAGGCTCAAAATGAAACCACGGACCCAGGGCAGGCGACGTACCTCCGGCCAATAGGAACGGCTGGCTAGCAGCCAGGCTCCAATCGCCAGCCCGGCCAACACCGGCGCTAAGGGCCCCTTGGCTAGCAACCCCCAGCCAAGGCTTATAAAAAATAGCCAACGGGCACGGGTTTGAAGGGCAGGCAGTTGGTTGGGCTGGACAGCTAGCCAGAAACTCCACATCGATAACGTCAAGCCGAGCGTTAAGGCCATGTCGGTCATGACAGCGCCCGACGCGAAGTAATAAATCATGCAGCCCGTCAGCAGCGATACGGCGATGACTGCTTCACGAATGGAACGGCGGGCTGCCAGGTCCCACACCAACCATCCACCTAAAACCCCCAGGATCCAATGGGGTAGGCGGGCCGTGAATTCATTGACTCCAAACAACTTGAAGCTCAGGGCCGTACACCAAAAGGAGAGAGGTGGCTTTCCCCAAAAAGGAATGTCAGGACGAAACCATGGCGTGATCCAATCACCGCTCTCAGCCATCATTCGGCCAATGTCGCCGTAGCGAGCTTCCGTTGTATCCATGAGGGGATAGGTTCCCAAGATGGCTAGGCGAACCAATGCCACCACAAACACCAATGCCAAGAGGCGATTGGCTTGGAGAAGGCCCATCAAACCAGGAAAAATTCTGGCGACAGGCCTTAGAAATTTAGGCATTAAAACTTGTCAGTAAGTCTGTTTAGATTGTGAAGCGTCTCCTGGAAGTAATCCTGGCTACTTGATGTATTCCTTGAGAACGCCATTGCGATTGGGATGGCGCAGTTTGCGTAGGGCCTTCGCTTCGATCTGGCGAATCCGTTCGCGGGTTACATCAAAAATTTGACCGATTTCCTCGAGGGTCTTCATTCTTCCGTCATCGAGGCCATAACGGAGGCGAAGAACGTCCCGTTCCCGGGGGCTTAACGTTGCGAGCACGCCCTCCAAGTCTTCGCGCAGCAGATTTTTGGCCACGTCCTGCTCGGGATTCTCGATGTCGGCTTCGATGAAATCACCAAGGCGCGAATCTTCCTCTTTGCCGATGGGGGTTTCCAGGGAAATCGGCAGTTGGGCCGACTTTGCGATGAAGCGGAGTTTCTCGATGGTCATTTCCATCGACTCAGCAATTTCTTCCTCCGTGGGTTTCCGTCCAAACTCTTGGGAGAGGGTTTTTGTTGTTTTTTTGATGCGAGAGATGGTCTCGTACAGGTGCACCGGCAGTCGGATGGTGCGGCTTTGATCGGCAATGGCCCGGGTGATGGCCTGGCGAATCCACCATGTGGCGTAGGTGGAGAACTTGTAACCCTTCTCGTGGTCGAATTTCTCCGCTGCCCGAATCAGGCCAAGGCTGCCTTCCTGAATGAGGTCCTGGAATGACAGGCCCCGATTCATGTATTTCTTAGCGATCGAGACCACCAAACGCAGGTTCGACTGAACCATTTTTTCCTTGGCCCGCCGGCCAAGCATCAGCCTGCGGCGGAACTTGATCAGGGGCATCTCGACCAGGCCAGCCCATTCCTTGTTGTCAGGAAGGTGGCCGCTGTCGACTTCGAATTGGGCCGCCAGTTCTTCGAGGTGAAGCAAGTCGGCAATTTTGCGGGCCAGCTCGATCTCTTCGTCCGGGCGTAGGAGGCGAATCCTGCCGATTTCCTGGAGGTACACCCGAATCGAATCTTCGGTGTAGACCCCCTTGGGCCCAATCTTGATGCTGGCTAGGGCCTTGGCTGCCTTGTCGTCCTTTTCCCCGTTGGCGATGGCCAGATCGACGGGCGAGTCTGCAGGTGCCTCCAGCAGAGCCTCAGCGGCCGCATCGAGGGAAGCTAGAGCTTTGGACGAAGGTTGATCTGAGGCGGTCTTGGCTTTGGCTGCAGTTTTGGGCTTGGCGGCTGCTTTGGGTGCTGCAGTTTTCTTGGCAGCTGGCTTCTTAGTGGCGGCTGGCTTTTTTGCGGCTGCGGCCTTGCTCTCAGCAGTCACCTTTTTTTCTGCCGGCTTTTTCTTCGCTGCCGGCGCTTTGACGGCCACCGCTTCCCCATCGGGGGTGGCAACCACAAGAATTTCTGGGGAGTCTTTCAACGGTGCAGCAGCAGGGCTCATGGGAAGCAAGCAACAGAGAGAACGCAGGCACAACCCTCACTGCTAGGGCCACCGGACCATCTGGTGGTACTAGCAGTGAGACCCCGCTTTCGGGGAAAACCTGAAATCAGATCGACAAGGGTGAACGGACGGGGAAAGAATCGGCGATGGGTCTGCCAAGCAGAACAGCACCCAACCCAGGGTCTGGCGAAACTGGTGGAATGGAGACGCACAACGTGGGTGAGCGGCCGAAGCCGATGCAGTGCTGTCAGGGGTGTTCGCAGACCGGGAGGCCAAAAAATGGGAGACTGGCTCCCTGGCACTCTCTACAGGTCTTCCCGCTGGAAGGAACTCTGCGTGGTTCCGACGGCAGTGTTTGGACTGCCCAACACAATCAATCTAATAATCGCCAGGGGTCTTTGCAACCTTGCTAAGCCAATGGCTCCAAATTTGGCTGGAGGCGGGCCGGGAGGGCCAGGTCTTCACCTACTCAAACCTGGGGCATAGCCCTGTTGGGGCGGGTGATTTGGTTCGGGTCCTTCTCCAAGGTCGGCGCCATGTCGGCTTGGTGGTGGATGTTTTGGATGCCTGCCCAGTCGAGCTTGCTGGCAAAACGATTCAGCCCATCGAATCCGTGCTCCAGAGCGCGGCGGTTGACCCCAACTGGCAGGGGCTGCTCAAGGATGTGGCTGAGGCTTGCCAGACCAGCTTTTTCAAAACCCTCAAGACGGCTCTTCCCCCTGGTTGGCTAGGCCAGCGCAAGCAGGCCCCAAGCCTTGAGCGCCGGCCTAGCTGGTTGATTGCCCTCGCTGGGGCGGCGCCCTTAGGGGAGAGCCACCCCACGGCCAAGCAGCAGGACCTTCTCAACCACTTGGCGGAACAGGGCGAGCCCATCCCCTTGGCCAAGCTCTGCGGGGAGCAGGGCTTTAGCCGGGCTGTGTTGAAGGCTTTGGAGCATCGGGGGCTGGTTCAAAGGCTGCTGGCCAGCGATGGGATGGCCTTATCACCCGGCGCTTCCTCGGGCTCCCTGCGGCAACTCACCGAGGCCCAGGTTGGGGCCGTGGCGGCGATTCGAGAGGCCCCGCCAGCACAAACATTTTTGCTTTGGGGCATTACCGGTTCCGGTAAAACCGAGGTGTACCTCCAGGCCGCCGCCCAGGCGCTGGCGGCGGGTCAAAGCAGCTTGGTGCTCACCCCAGAGATCGGTTTGATCCCCCAATTGCTGGATCGCTGTCGGGAACGCTTTGGATCGCAGGTGGTGGAGTTCCATAGCGGCCTGGGCGATGCCGACCGGGTGGCCGCATGGCGCCGCTGTCTAGATGGCACCCCAGTGGTGGCGGTGGGGACGCGCTCAGCCATTTTTCTGCCGATGGCAGAGCTGGGCTTGATCGTGCTGGATGAGGAGCACGACACCTCCTACAAGCAGGACAGTCCGATGCCCTGCTATCACGCCCGGGATGTGGCCCGGCTGCGCGCCATGCGGTCTGGGGCCAAGTTGATTCTGGGCAGCGCCACGCCTTCGCTGGAAACCTGGCTCGCTTGCCAGCCGCCCCAGGGCACCACCCAACTCCTGCGCCTTCCGGAGCGGATTGGGACCCGCCCCCTCCCCCCTGTGCGCGTGATCGACATGCGCCACGAGTTGGCCGACGGGCACAGGCGCCTCATCAGCCGAGCCCTGATGGGACGGTTGGAGCTGCTGCAGGAGAAGCAGCAGCAGGCCGTGATTCTTGTGCCTCGGCGGGGTTATCGGGCCTTCTTGAGCTGCCGCAGTTGCGGCGAAGTGGTGATGTGCCCCCACTGCGATGTGGCCCTGACGGTCCACCGCAATGGCCAAGAGCGGGAGTGGTTGCGCTGCCACTGGTGTGATTTCCGTGCCGACATCAGCGACCGCTGCCAGCACTGCGGCTCCACGGCGTTCAAGCCCTTTGGGGCGGGGACCCAGCGGGTGATGGAGCAATTGGCCACGGAGCTGGAGGGGCTGCGCCTGCTGCGTTTCGACCGGGACACCACCCGGGGTCGCGAGGGCCATCGCCGGCTTTTGGATCGGTTTGCGGCAGGGGAAGCCGATGTCCTGGTGGGGACCCAGATGTTGGCCAAGGGGATGGACTTGCCCCGGGTCACCCTGGCGGCCGTTTTGGCGGCCGATGGCCTCTTGCACCGGCCCGACCTACGGGCCTCGGAGCACTGTCTCCAACTGCTGCTCCAATTGGCCGGCCGCGCTGGCCGGGGTGAATGGCCAGGGGAAGTGTTTGTTCAGACCTACAGCCCCGACCATCCGGTGATCCAGCACCTGGTCGACGGCCGCTACGAGCAGTTCCTGGCGGAGGAGCTGCTGATTCGCCGCCAAGGCGGCATGGTTCCGTTTAGTCGGGCGTGTTTGCTGCGCCTGAGCGGTCCAGCCGCAACCAGCACCGCTACGGCGGCGGCGGCCCTAGCGGAGCGCATTCGTCCGGAGGTGGACGCGGCGGGCTGGTTGTTGATTGGCCCTGCGCCAGCTCCGGTGGCTCGGGTGGCGGGCAAGAGCCGTTGGCAAGTGCTCTTGCATGGGCCCTCCGGTGCCCCCCTGCCCTTGCCCACGGAAGCTGCCCTCCGCCAGGGATTACCTGCAGGGGTGGGCCTCACGATCGATCCGGATCCAACCTCTCTGTAGCCCAGTCCTTTGGTTTTGGGGGAGGTGGGGCTAGGCCGGCAACTGGGGAAGGCCAAATCCCAACAGCAGGCGCAGGCGCTGCAGGCCCAGAACGACCACCAGGGCCAGGCCAATCCCGATCCCCCCAAGGCCGAGGGGACTCCAGCGCCAACAGCGCAGCTCCAAATGGTTCAGGGCTCCAAAGCGAAGGGGCCAATGCAGTTGATGGCGTGTTTTGGAAGAGCTTTGGGAAGGGCTTGGGGGGAGCGCCGTCACCGATTCCGGTTCGGCCCGGCGCACCGCGGCGATCCCCACCGGATCCAGGGCCATGGAGAGGGTGACGCCGGGAATGGGCTGCACCGCGCCCAGGTCGATGGTCACCACCAGGGTTTGCCTGACACCCACCAGCCAATTGCGCTCGTTGAGTTCCACCTCGGGGGGGGGCAGGTTGACCCCCGCCAGGGCAGCGGCAGCGGCCCCATTGGCGCGGAGCAAGCTGATGGCTTTCGCGGCCGCCATGACCGGGCTCTCGAGGGACTGCCGCCGGGGATCGGGGCCCCCGCTTCCTCCGGTCCCAGGGGTTTGGTGTAGGCCCGAGCGGCGCAGGCTTTGGCTGAACTGGCGCTGCCAAGGGGGAATGGGCGCCTGGCTGCTGGTGAGTTGATAGCCCAGTTGCAGGCGACCAGGCCCCTTGAAGTGCAGATCGGTCTGCACATCCACGCAACCGCTTAGCAACAGACCGAGGAGCAACATCACGACGGCCAGGGCCGCAAACCCCACCGGCGCCTGGGTGGGGCCAACGGGCGGGGGGGGCGGCTCTTCGGCTGTCTTCTTTCTGCGCCCCTGGGCCCACTGCTGCATGCGCCCGGCCATGGGCTCGCTCTCCCCCAAGCGGGGAAGGGTGATCGACCAGTCCCGGGGGCGTTCCAACGCTGGTGCCTCCAGCACGCTGAGCAGGTCCTTGGCCTGGGCCCGCAGGTTGGCATCGCTGCAGCGCAGGACCTGGCGGCAGCAGGCCATGGCCCGGAGCGCGTTGCCCTGGCCCATCCAGGCGGTGGCGAGCAGGAGTTGCAATTCAGCCCCTTGGGGCGTGGCCGGAGGGAAGGTCTGAACCTGGGCCTCCAGGGAGCGGACCACCAAGCCGTAGTCGCCCCGTTCGAGGCCAATCCGCGCTGGCAAGAAAGGATCGGCCGGTAGATCGGGAGTGCTCAAGGGGCCAACCGTGCCTTAGGCCTTTAGCGAGCGTTGGCTGCCCACCACCATCGTGCCAATCCCAGCATCGGAGAACACTTCCAGCAACAGGGCATGGGCGACCCGGCCATCGATGATGTGGGCCGCTGCAACCCCCTGGGCCAGGGCCCGAATGCAGCATTCGGTTTTGGGTGTCATACCGCCATCGACGACCCCGGTGGCGATTAATTCGCGGGCGTCGGCCATGGTGAGCTGCCGGATCAGGGAGCCAGGTTCCTGCCGGTTCCTCAAGATTCCCGCGGTGTCGGTGAGCAGGATCAGCTTTTCGGCCTGGAGTGCGGCGGCCAATTCGCCAGCCACGGTGTCGGCATTGATGTTGTGGGCCTGGCCCGAGCCATCGGCGGCCACGCTGGAAATCACGGGGATGTAGCCCGCCTCCAGCAGGGGATGGAGCACGGCCGGATCGACGGCGGCCACGTCGCCCACCAAACCATTGGAGCCGTCGCCGTAGGTGCGCGCTTTCACCAAGCTGCCGTCACTGCCGCAGAGGCCCACGGCCCTGCCGCCCACTTTGTTGAGGCCATTGACGATGTGCTTGTTGACCCGGCCAACGAGCACCATCTCCACCACATCCATCGTGGCGGGGGTGGTGACCCTGAGGCCATTACGAAATTCGGGCACGATGTTGAGTCGGGTCAGCCAGTCGTTGATTTCCGGCCCACCGCCATGCACCACCACCGGCTGAACTCCCACCGAGGCCAGCAACACCAGATCGCGGTACACCGCGTCGCGCAACTCGGCCGAGGCCATCGCCGCCCCGCCGTACTTCACCACCACCCGCCGGCCAGCGAAGCGTTGGATGTAGGGCAGGGCCTCGCTGAGGACCGACACCCGCAACGTGTCTTGGTTGCTGATCAAAGAATCGGAAGACAAGGCGGTAGACACCTCAGAGGACTAGGCCACCCCAGCTTGGGGCAGCAAGCTCAAACGGAATGATCCTTGACCAGTCGGCTCGAGTTCGGCCACCAGGTTGGGGCCAAAGAAGCGACCCAGCCGCTCCTGTTGGGTCTGCCAGCGGCTGAAGACGACGCCTTCGCAGCGGAAGGAGAGCCGCAGGCCATAAAGACCGCTGCAATCCAGCTCTTCAATGGAAACCAGCTGGGGTGGGGCGTCCTCGTCCCAGAGCTTCAGGGCCTCGAGGGAGCTCTCGAGGTGGGCCTTTTGGCCATAGCGCCAGCGCACCACGTCCGCCAGGAGCTTGGCCAGGGGCTCGCTGGTGGTTTGCTCCCGCAGGGCCTTGAACTGGCTGGCCGGCGTCAGCCTCTTGGCAGGCGGCAACTCAGATGATTTGAGGGCCAGGCCCCCGATGAAGATCGGGATCCCATAAAAAATGGTTGGCAAACTCAGGTTCGGACTATCGGTGAGATAGGCAATCGAACCAATGACCGTGAGGAAGGCGCCGGCCACCGTGACGAGGCTGCCGGGTGAGAAAAGTGCTTGCATGAGGTCATCTTCCCGTATGCCGATGACCACTGCTGAGCTCCCAACCCCAGAGTTAGTGGCCCAATTGCGTGCCGATCGCCTGTGGTTGCTCCGTCAGATTGATGCGGGCCGCTGGCCAGAATGGCGCCTGGACCTGGCTGCCCTGGAGAGGGAGCTGGGCCAATTGCTCGAGCAGGTTGAGGAGCAGCTCTAGCTGATCACTGCTTCAGAACGGGATCTCGTCGTCGGTATCGCCCAGATCGGGCACCAAGGGCGAGGTGTTCCAGGAGGCCGGCTCCTGGGCCGCTGGTGCAGCCATCGCCGCCGGCTCTGGTGCGGATACCCGCCGGGGAGCCGGGGCCGCAGGGCGGCCAGCCCCCGATGGGGCAGAACTTGGCTGAAACGATGGGTTAGCTGCCTGGGCTGAGGGCATGGCTGCTCCAGGGCTTCCCACGGAATGGAGCCTGGCCAGGGTGAACTCTGCCTTCTTCTCTTTAACGCCGTCCTGGCGGGTCACGGTGTTCATCCGCAGCCGACCCTCAATCACCAGGCGCTGGCCCACCTGGACGCGATTTTGCAGGTCCTGGGCCAGATTGCCCCAGCCGACCACCTTGAGCTGGCCGGGGGGGTCGTCTGCCCGTAGACCTTCAAGCTGGACAGCCATCTCAGCCACAGGCGTCTGGTTGTCCTGGGTGTAGCGCACCTGGGGGGCTTCCAGTACGTCAACCTCGAGCAAACAGTGATTCACACCCCAGGACCCATTGGTTGCGCCATCCTGATGCACGACCCTCCATTGCACCAGGCCTCGCCGCGTCTTTGGCTGTTTGCTGGCACCGGGGAGGGACCTCCCCTGGCCTCAGCCCTGCTGGCCATGGGATGGCACGTGAAGCTCAGCTTGGTCAGTGGGGACGCCCTGCGGGCCTATGGGCCCCACCCGCGCCTGGAGCCAGCGATTGGGGCGATCGGATCGGCGGAAGCCATCGCCGCTGCCTTGGATCGGGCCGAGGTGATTGGGGAGCCCTGCCAGGTGGTGGTCGACGCCACCCATCCCTTTGCATGCCAGATCAGTGCCGATCTGGCCGAGGTTTGCCTGGGCAGGTCCCAGGCCCTGCTGCGCTTGCGTCGTGGGGGAGTTTTCCCAGAGCTGGGGGGGGCTGGCCCTGGGCCCCGTCAGGCCAGCGGGGTGCAGGTGCTTTCGGGGTTGGAGAGCCTCTTGGATCTCAACCTGCGCCAGGAGAAGCTGCTGCTTGCCATTGGCCATCGCCAGCTCGCCAGGGCCGTGGCGCTAACCCCTGGGGCCGTGCACCATGCCCGGCTGCTTCCCCATGGGACCAGCCTTCAGCAGGCCATGGCCGCCGGGTTGGCTGAAAACCGGGTGGCTTGCCTGCGGCCGGGCCCAGGGCCGGGGGGGGCCTCGTTTGCAGCCAGTATTGAGGAGGCTCTGGTGCGGCAATGGGGCATCACCACGATCCTGGCGCGTCAATCGGGCGGGGTCACGGAAGCCTGTTGGCGGGATGTGGCCCAGCGGTTGTCACTGACGTTGCTGTTGCTGCAACGCCCCGCTGAGCCCGAAGGGGTGCCGGCCTACTTCCAGGCCGACCTGCTGGGTCAGCTTTTCGAACTGATCGCAACCCTGGAGAGCTCCAGGGGGTTATCCGAGTAAGCCTTAACCGAGTAAGCCTTAACCAAGCAAGCCTTAACCCAGGTGCGTCGCCACCAACTCCTGCAGGGAGGCCTGGGGTCTGGGTCCGAGCTGGGTCACGACTAACCCGGCGCAGAGTGATCCAAGCTGGCCGCAGCGCTCGAGGCTGTCGCCCCGGGTGTAGCCATGCAAGAAGCCCGCGGCATAGAGATCCCCAGCCCCGGTGGTGTCCACCAAGGCACCCAGCACGTAGGGAGGCACCACGATGGTTTCTTCTCCGCTCAACACCACCGAGCCCTGCTCGCTGCGGGTCAGGGCAGCCACCTTGCAACGGCCGCGGACCTGATCGGCAGCCTCCTCGAAGCTGTTGGCTTGGTAGAGGGCTGTGATTTCCATTTCGTTGGCAAACAGCACATCCACATGGCCATCGACGAGCTCCAGGAAGCTGTCGCGGTGGCGCTCCACGCAGAAGGCATCGGAGAGGCTGAGGGCCACTTCTCCCCCGTGGGCCCTCGCCACTTCAGCGGCGGCGATGAAGGCCTTTTTGGCGTCATCGCTATCCCATAGGTAGCCCTCCAGATAGAGCATCTGGGCCTGGGCCACCATTTCCAGATCGAGGTCTGCGGGATCCAGGCCCACCGATGCCCCTAGGTAGGTGCACATGGTGCGCTGGGCATCGGGGGTGACCAGGATCAGGCAGCGGGCCGTCGAGGCTCCTGAGGTGGCCGCTGGCGTTTCGAAGCGGGCGCCCACCGAGCGAATGTCGTGGGCAAAAATCTCCCCGAGTTGGTCGTCCCGCACCCGGCCGATGAAGCCGGCCCGGCTGCCCAGTTGGGCGATGCCCGCCAGGGTGTTGGCGGCTGAGCCGCCGGAGGTTTCCAGGCCTGGACCAAGGCTGCCGTAGAGCCGTTCGGCCTGGGCCTCATCCACCAGGGCCATGGTGCCCTTGGTGAGTGCGTGGTTGTCGAGGAAGGCCTCCTCGGTTTGCACGAGCACATCCACGATGGCATTGCCGATGCCAACGACATCGAGGGTTTTGGCTGTCATGCGGAGATTGGGGGAAAGGGGCCGGGGCCTGGGGGCCTTGTTTAGGCGCTGAGCAGGGCCCGCTTGGGACCATGGATCGGATCTTCCACCACGATCGTCTGATCGCGGTTGGCACCCAGCGACACAATCGCGATGGGCACCTCCATCAAGTCGGCCAGGAACCGCAGGTAACTCATGGCGGTGGCAGGAAGTTCCTCGAGGGTGCGGCAATCAGCCGTGGAGCACTGCCAGCCAGGCAGGGTTTCAAAGATCGGCTTGCAGCGGGCGAAGTCCTCGGCGCTGCTGGGGAAATAGTCCACCCTTTGGCCATCGAGGTCGTAGGCCACGCAAACCTGGATCTCATCCAATTCATCCAGCACATCCAGCTTGGTGATGGCCAGGCAATCCAGGCCGTTCACCTGTACGGCATAGCGTCCGATCACGCCGTCAAACCAGCCGCAGCGCCGGCGACGGCCGGTGGTGGTGCCGTATTCCCCACCCCGATCGCAGAGGTGGTCGTTGAGGCTGCCCTCAAGCTCGGTGGGGAAGGGACCTTCCCCCACCCGGGTGGTGTAGGCCTTGGCCACCCCAATCACCCGGTCGATCAGGGTTGGGCCCACGCCGGCTCCAATGCAGGCACCCCCGCTCACGGGATTGGAAGAGGTGACGTAGGGATAGGTGCCGTGATCCAGGTCGAGAAGGGTGCCTTGGGCGCCTTCAAACAGGATGTTTTTGCGGCCCCGGGCGGCCTGATGGATGGTCCTGGTGCAGTCGACCACATGGGGGGCAAGCCGTTTGCCATAGGCCACGTACTCGGTGACTACGGCATCGAAGTCGAGCTGCTCGAGGCCGTAGAGCTTCTGAAGGATTTCGTTCTTCTCAGCCAGGGGACCGGCAAGACGATCCCGCAGCCTGGACTCATCAAGGATGTCGAGGATCCTGATGCCGTTGCGCTCTGACTTGTCGGCATAGGTGGGGCCAATGCCCCGACCGGTGGTGCCGATGCGGCGGTCGCCGCGGCGCTGTTCCATCGCCTGGTCGAGCAGGCGGTGGTAAGGCATGGTCACGTGGGCCGTGCTGGCCAACTTCAGGCCGCTGATATCGATGCCGTAGCCCTTGAGCATCTCGAGCTCGCCAAGCATCACCTTGGGATCGACGACCGTGCCTGAACCAATCAGGCAGATGGTGTCGGGATAGAGAATTCCGGAGGGGATCAGGTGCAGCTTCAGCACCTTGTCGTCCACCACGATGGTGTGGCCGGCATTTACCCCCCCTTGGTAGCGGACCACCACATCGGCTGAACGGCTCAGCAGATCGGTGATCTTGCCTTTACCCTCGTCGCCCCACTGCGCACCTATGACGACAACGTTGGCCAAACACACGGCGGCCCGAAGCCGCTTCTGAGCACAATCCGTGAGCTTCTCAGATGGAATGCCCCTTCGTCAAAAAGGTGGCCTTCCGGCGGGGCCTAGGCACCCCGGGTGACGTTGACCTCAGCTTTCTTCAGCTCCTTCGTGAGGCGCTCCTTGAGGGCATCGGGAAGGGGCCGATTCGGGTAGTTGGTGTAGTGACCAGCAAGGGAATTGACCGCTGTCTGCATGGTGGTGAAGGAGCCCAGGCCATTGATGGCACTGCGGGGGCGGTAGCGGGCCACGTAGCCAGTCATCAAACTGCGGGCTTGGCTTTCCGCTTCGGGGCGGCCGGGGTCATCGGCGCCCAGGGCGATGGTGGACAGCAGGACATCGGCCACGGCCACGGTGTCTTCGAGGTAATTGCCGCTCAGTCCGGTGGTCGAGGCATTGCAGCCCGTCAGGAGCAGGCATGCACCTAGGCAAAGGGCCATGAAGCCGCCCAGGAACCGCTGGGTCCAGGCAGTGATGGCAGCGGTCATGGGGGGATGGCGGCGGATAGGGATCGTAGGGGGCCGCATTCATCAAGGCGCTAGATCAAAGGATCTAGATCCCGCCCCGCTGCTGCTGCAAGACCGGCAACAGCGTGGTGAGCAGGTTTGTGGCGGCTATATCCCGTTTCTCCCCCGTGGCCCGTTCCACCAGTTCCACCAGGCCCTCGCCAGCGCCGCGGCCCACCACCACGCGCCAGGGGATGCCCACCAGGTCTGCGTCTTTGAACTTGACCCCAGCCCGTTCGGTGCGGTCATCCAACAGGGCATCCACGCCGGCCTCCTGGAGTTGGCCGTAGAGCTGTTCGGCGAGTTCGGCTTGGCTGGGCTCGGCAATGTTGGCGGGAACCACAATCACCTCAAACGGGGCAATTGAAACGGGCCAGCAGATCCCATGGGCGTCGTGGTGTTGCTCCACGGCGGCTTGGGCCAGCCGGGATACCCCAATGCCGTAGCAGCCCATCCACAGGGCCTCTTCCGTGCCGCTTTCCGTGGTGAATCGGGCCCCAAGGGCTTCGGAGTACTTGCGGCCCAGTTGGAAGATGTGGCCCACCTCAATGCCCCTGGAGGCTTCGAGGGTTTGGGAGGGGTCGTGGCAGCAGCCATCGCCCGGTTGGGCCGATCGCAAATCCACCGCCTCTGGGCAGGCCACCAGCTCATCCCAAGCCGCTCCCACCAGGTGGGTATCAACTTGATTGGCCCCGCAGACAAAGCGATTGAGGGCCTTGGCCGTGGGATCGGCGAGCCTCAAGAACTGGCCGCGCCATTGGCTTGCACCCTCTAGAGCTGCATCGCTCAGATGGGGGCCCAAGGAGCCAAAGGGCAGGGGATCGAGGCCCTGGCTTGCCAAGTGATCAACGCTGATCGGGGCAATCTCCAGCAGGGCACCCCATGCCGGTTGGGCCCGGGCCGTCACGGCGTTGGCCAGTTTCACGTTGTTGAGTTGTTGATCGCCCCGCAGGCTGATGAGCAGCGGTTGGGCTGGGCCTTCGGCGAAGCGGGCTAACAGCACCAGCACCTTCACCGTTTGGCTGGGGTCAAAGCCATGGGTGGAACAGAGGTCGTCAATGCTGGTTTGCCCTGGGGTGGCAAGGGGCTCGCAGCCCTGGGCTTCCAAGGCAATCGCCTCAGGGGGAATCGACACGGCCCTCTCCTGGTTGGCGGCATAGGTGCCATCGCCACTGGCCAGGATGAGATCTTCGCCGGCATCGGCGGTGACCATGAATTCCTGGCTTGCAGAACCGCCAATCGCCCCGCTATCGGCTTCAACAGCGACGGCCCGCAAGCCACAACGGGCAAAAATCCGGCGGTAGGCCTGATCCATGGCGTCGTAGGTCTCCTTGAGGGAGGCCTCATCGGCGTGGAAGGAATAGGCATCTTTCATGATGAATTCGCGCCCGCGCATCAGCCCGAAGCGGGGGCGAATTTCATCTCGGAACTTGGTTTGAACTTGATAGAGACTTACCGGCAGCTGCCGGTAAGAACGGAGTAGATCCGCTGCCAAAGCCGTGATCACTTCCTCATGGGTGGGCCCCAGGCCGAGCTCCCGGACCTGGCGGTCCTGAAGGTGGAACATGATCCCTTCGCCGGCGGTGTAGCCCGCCCAGCGACCACTCCGTTCCCAAAGTTCGGCGGGTTGCAGCTGGGGCAGGAGGGTTTCCAGTGCTCCGGTGCGATCCATTTCCTGGCGCACGATCAGGGAGACCTTTTGCAGCACGCGCCACAGCAGGGGCAGGTAGGCGTAAATCCCTGAGGCGACCCGGCGCATGTAGCCCGCCCGCAACAACAATTTGTGGGAGGGAATTTCGGCTTCGGCCGGGTCGTCGCGCAACGTCACCAGCATCAGGCGGGAGACGCGCATGGCCTTAGCAACTCGGAATTGGGCGGAACCTATCACTGCATGGCTAAAAAAGCTCTGCTAAGGTCCGACCTCGTTCCCGCCTGTCCAAGGGCCGTCTCATGCTTCCCCACCTTGGCCAGATCGACCCGGAGGTCAGTGGGGCCATCGCAGACGGATCCAGAATTGGAGTCCCGCCCGAGGGGGCTAGCCAGGCCAGCGAGGGCCTGATTTGTATCGATGACGTTCAAAAGGCCCTGAACCGTTCTCGCGCCTCGGTGTATCGCTACACAAACACCGATCCCCGCAATCTCAACCCACCCTTTAACGCCCGCAAACTCAACCCCGAATACCGCACCGACCAAAAAGATGCGCTGCTGTTTCATCCCAACGAAGTAGCGCGCTTCGCCCGAGATGTGCTTCGGATCAAGGAAGTCACGGTGGAGGTGCTCAATTCACCATCCACGGCAACCCAACAACTGCTCGGGGCGATTCTTGACGAACTCAGGCTGATCCGTGCCCGGCTTGACCAGGGGGAGACAAGCCCCACGGCCGATCTCAAGGCCCGCAGGGAGCAGAACGATCAGGAAGCCAGGCCAGCGGCTTAGCGCTGGCTTCAAAGGCGTTTTCGGCTAAGATCAGCACCTTGACTTAGCAGAATTGACATCGGGAAATGTGTGACAGCAACCACCTGCTGCACAGCCTGATCGTCCTCTGCTCCTCTGCCAGCCCCCTAGGGCCGGCCTTGTCCCCCACCTTTGACCTGTGGTCGGCCTCCAGCGCCTCGCCACAACCCTATGGATTCCGTTCCCCGAGCAGCCCACCCCGACCAACCCACCTTGATGCTGGCCCCGCCTTTGGCGGCAGAAGCCAACGAGCCATCCGGTGAGCCAGCTGATGATCCCTACAGTCCGGGCCCCCAACCACTTCCTTACCTACTGGGTGTGTTGATCGCCCTAGCCACCGCCGTTGTGCCGATCGCCACGGTCCTTGGCGGACGTTCTTTGCAGATCAGCCCCCAGGAGCTGAATGGATCGACTGGATCTAATGGATCGACTGCAATCCCTTCTAGCGCCGCCTCTGCAGGAGAAATCCCTCGTAGCCGAGGGCTTGGAACACCCGGGCTGGATCCCCAAAGCCAGCCGCATTGACGAGGGCCGTCAGACGGGCTTCGCCGATCGGGTGAAGACCCTGGGTCAGGGGCTCTAGATCGGCCCCGTCCGTGTCGAGGCCCCTGAGGCCACTGGCCTTTTGGAAGCCCAGCCAGGCTGCCTGCACCTGGCTTTGGAGGGGAGAGCGTTCCGGCGCCATGAGATCGACGAGCACCAATTGCCCACCCGGTTCGAGGCTGCGGGCCAAGGCGGTGAGGAAGGCGAGTTTGCTGCCGTCATCGGGCAAGGACTGCAACACCAACACCGAAAGGGCCCCGCAAAAACGGCTGTCGGCGTCCAGGGCCTCAACGGTGGTCTGCTGCCAGTGAATGGCGCTGCTGCTGTCGCCCAACCGGGCTTTGGCGGCCTGGAGCATCTCGTTGGAGGGATCAATCGCCCAGAGGTGCCAATCGGGCCGTTGGGCTTGGGCTTCCACGAGTTCGGCGCCGGTGCCACAGCCGGCCACAAGCACGGGGGCCCCCGATGGAGCTCCCAACGGGGAGGCCGCCAGGAGGGCCACGGAAAGCCGCGCCAGGCTGGCGTAGCCAGGAATTAACTGCTGGACCGTGAGGTCGTAGCCCAAGGGAGCAGCCACGGGGTGACGGCAACAGCCCCGATGTTAGGCAGGGTCCCGGGCGTGACTTAAGTTAAGCGGCGCCATTGACACCGTTCGACCGTGCCCACCATCCGTTTTGAACAGGAAGGCCAGCAGGTCGGTTGCATTGAGGGTGCCAATCTGCGCAAAGCGGCCCTGGATGCCGGTATCAATCCTTACAAAGGCTTCAACAACGTCAACAACTGTGGTGGCCTTGGCCAGTGCGGCACCTGCGTGATGGAGGTGCTCGAGGGTGCCCAGAACCTGTCTCCCCGCAGTGACGTCGAACAGGTTTACCTGGCTGATCGGCCCGCCAACTTCCGCTTGAGCTGCCGTACAAGCGTGAACGGGGACGTCACCGTGCGGACCAGGCCGTCCAACGCGGTGGGCAAGGGATCCAACAGCCTGCTCGGTGCCCTCAAGTCTCTGATTGGCAAATAGCCATCCCTTCTTGCCCCAGGGCAGCTGCTTCTAGATCTCAGGCCCCGCCAGGGGCCTTTTTGATGCCCGCTCCCCGCTTTGTTCCATGAAGCTCTACAGCTACGCCCAGTGCTCCACCTGCAGCAAGGCGATCCAATGGCTCAAAGCCCATGGCCATCAGCCCGTGCCGATCGACATCACCAATTCCCCGCCTAGCCGTTCTGAATTGGAACTGGCCCTGCAGCAACTCGGGCGCAAGCGGCTGTTCAACACCAGCGGCAAGAGTTACCGGGCCCTTGGATCCGCCGTAGTGCAGGCGATGGACGACCAGCAAGCCCTCGATGCCCTCGCCGCCGATGGCAAGTTGATCAAACGCCCCTTTTTGATCACTGCCGCGGGGACGGTGCTCACCGGCTTCAATCCCCAGGAGTGGCAGGACCAGTTGTGAGGGCATCCAGTTCCCGAATCAAGGCATCGATCCCCGAGCGGTTGATCTGACTCAGATAGGTGCCCTTGAGATCGTCAATCAGGGCACAGAGGAGCTCCTGGGATCGGGCCAACCCTTCGCCGCGCTCGAGGGCCGTCGCCAGCTCCTCCCAGAACCGATCAATCACCTGCTGCAGCAGATCCACTTGCACGGCGTCGCGACGGGCGAGCTGGTTGCCCGTGCTGCGGGCCAGGTCCAAGAGGCTGTCCACCATGCCACCGGCCAGTTGCTTGCTGAGGCCCGTTTCCACCTCCAGCAGGGGCTTGAGCTGGCGCAAGGGCAGGGGCACCACGGTGCGATCGAGGCTTTGGCGCAGGGTGTAGCCCAGCACCCCTTGCAGCTCAGGGCCCAGTCGAGGCAGGACCTGGCCCAACACCAGGGGTGCCCAAATCCGCACGAGTTCGACCAGTTCCCGCTCCCCGTTGGTGTTGCTCACGCTCTGGTGGCTACGAAGCCGGCGAATTTGCTGGGGCCACTGGCGCGATCGGATGATTCCCTGGGCCCCATCGAGCAATTGCAAGGCCAAGACTTCAAACAGCTCGACGGCCAATAGGGCGACGACGGCCCGGCTGACCACCGCCCGTAGGGGCTCGATGGTGATCAGCCCCGAGCTCTGCAGGCGTTCGATGACGGGCAAAAGCCGTAACCAGCGCCAAAACGGCAACAGCAACGGGAGATCCACCCAGCGGCGCAACAAGGCGTCGCGCCAACGCAAACCTGGCAAGCGGCGGCGCAAGCGAATCACCCGCAGCCCAATATCGAGGGCAAAGACGCTCTGGAAAAGCAGCAGGTCGATCCGCCAAAAATGGTCGGTGGGGCGACCATTGCCATCGATGGAGCGCCAATAGTTGGTGGCCACTAGCGGCAGTACCTGGCCCTGCCAAAACCTCCTTTCCTGGGCCCAGCCCTGCTGCTGCAGCCAAGGGGCGCTTAAAAGCTGGGCGGAGGCTTGACGGGCCGAGTTCTGGTTGGCCCGTTGACGGAGGCGATATTTGATTTTTTCGAGGGTGGCCGAACCTTCTGAAGCCAAGAACGGATTGGCATCAATCAACTCGGCGGTGAGCTGGGCCTGGTGCTTGAGCAGCGATCGCTGCAGCGGGCTCAAGGGTTGGCCCTGCTTCAGGGGGAGCAGGGCCCGGTCGAGAACCCGAAAGTGGCCCAGGTAGGCCTGGGTCTCCCGGTGGGGTTCGATGCCCTTGATGGGATCAATCCAGGGGGTGATGTCGGGAATCGCCCCCAGGGGCACCACCAGGGGCACCGAGGGAATGGGGTAGAGGTTGCGCTGCAGCCAGAAGGTGCGCAGCGGGACGTAGCTGATGTCGAAGGCCACCCACACCAGGTTCACGCTGGCCCATACCGCCACAAAACGGTCCCAGCCCTTGCTCCAGGGGCCCGAGGCTTGGGAGACCTGGTCTTGCCAGCGGGGACGGGCCATCAGGGGAATTCTCGATGGGCGCAGGGGTGCCTAATCTGACGTGTCCGGGTAGGGATTCAGGGTTGGGCGACAACAGCAAAGCATCAGGTGATGCCCCTGAAGACGGGCAAGACGCTCCAGACGGGCAAGACAAACCGACGTCGCAGCCGAAGGAAAGCCCCTGGGCCTTTTGGCGCAGCGTGGTGATCACCTTGGCGGTGGCCCTTGGCATTCGCCAATTTTTGGTCGAGGCCCGTTACATCCCCTCGGGATCGATGTTGCCCGGGCTGCAGATTCAGGACCGGCTCCTGGTCGAGAAACTCAGTTACCACAACCGGGCTCCCCAGCGGGGGGACATCGTGGTCTTCCATTCCCCCTATCGCTTCGATTCGGTCCTCTCCAGTGCCAGTGACCGCAATCCCCTGCGCTGCCTGCTGGTGAACCTGCCGTTGGTGGGCAATTTGCCGGGCATTGCCAACCCCGCCTGCGACGCCTTCATCAAGCGGGTGATTGCCTTACCCGGCGAACAGGTGAGCGTGGATCCCACGGGCCACGTGGCGATCAATGGCCGCCGGTTGATCGAGCCCTACGTGAGGAACTACTGCCAGGTGGATGGGCAGGGATTGGGTCCTTGCCGGACCCTGAATGGGGTGGTGCCCAAGGGCCACGTGCTCACCCTGGGCGATAACCGGGCCAACAGCTGGGATGGTCGGTTCTGGCCAGGGGGGGCGTTCCTGCCCGAGAAGGAGATCATCGGTCGGGCCGTCTGGCGTTTTTACCCTTTCAACCACACGGGGGCGTTGACCCCTAAAGCAGCCAGTCTTCAGCCTCGGTGAGGCCCGTGGCGCGAATCTGTCCCTTCAGGGCTGCGCCCAGCAGGGGCTGGTTCGCCGCCAGGGATAGGGAGTCTTGGGGCTTCCAGGTCCAGGGGGCTTCGGGATCAAACAGCAACCAGCGGCGGCTGCCGATCTCCAACCGCTCGGGGGTCTCGCCAAGCAGCTGGGAGCCGCCCCAGCACAGCACCTGCCAAAGCTGGGCGGGAGTCCAGCCTCGCCGGGCCACCAGCTCTTGCCACAGCTGGGGCAACACCAGGCCCCGGGGGGCCCCATGGCCGGCGACCCCTGGCCGCCGTTGATCCAAGGGCAACAGTTGCTCCTCCGCATCCAAGGGGCTGTGATGCACGGCCACCGCGGTGATGAGTCCGGAAGCCAAGCCAGCAATCAGGGCTTCGCGATCCCGGGGACTGCCCAGGGAGGGCACCAGGCGCCAACCCTCGGCCGCGGGATCGAGCTGGCCGCTATCGGTCACCAGCTGCCACCAGCCCACGCTGGCCATGGGGAGCTGATCCCCATTTGTGGGCCGGGATCGCTGCTGCTCGAGCAGGTCGACCCCCGCGGCGGTGGAGAGGTTCATCAGCACCAGGTTTTTGGAGCCTGATAGGGCTCCCAGGGCCAAAAGGCTGGACAGCGGCAAGGTTTCGCTGACCGTTGGATCGGGCGGCCAGCCAGCGCGCAGGGCCTCGACCCCTTCCCGCACAAACCCACTGGCGCAGAGCGAAGCCTGCCGGGGCGCCACCAAGACAGGGGCATCACCCATCTCCCCAAGGGCCAGACCGCGCTCTAGCAGGGCCAGGGGGGGGTGTTCATCGCCGCCAGCGAGGCCCACGGCACCGGCGGCCAGTTGGTCGGCGTGGCCAGCCAGGTCTTGATCGGAGCCTTCCAAGCTGAAACTGCCCCAGAGCCGCAGCCGCATCGGTGCAGGCCAGTCGAGGCCGAGCCGTTCCGGTCGATCGCGCCACCAGGACGCCCATGGCAGCAGGCCAACCGTGCCGTAGCCCCCAGCCGCCGCCGCCCTTGCCAGGCTGGCCAGGGTTTCGCAGCGGCCCCCCAAGGGGTCGTCCAGAACACTGTGGGGATCCACCAGGGTGGGAGCCAGGAGCCACCCGCGGGCCTCGATCGGCGTGAGGCCCTGCTCTTGGGCGCTGGAGGAAGCCGGTGCGCCCCAGTTCAGGAGCGCACCGGCTGGATCGATCAGGACGTCAGTGGTCTCGATGGGCTGCCCGGGGCCTGGCAGTACCGAAACCTGACGCAGCCATAGGGGTTGCATCAAGGCTTAAAGCGCACCCGCGGCGGTGCGATCCAAGACCCCACCCAGGTGGGAGGTGAGGTTCATCGCGGCCACCACCGGGCGCTCCCCGGCGCCGTTGGGGTAATCAATCACCGTGACGCCCCCGTTGCCCTGTTTGATCGCCCAGATGTCCGCAGGGGTGAGACCTAACAGGGCACAAAGAATGGCCTTGTTGACCGCATCATGGGCAACCACCAAGGCGGTTTCATCGTTGCCCAGGCTGGCTGCAATCCGATTCCAGGTGACCAGGGAGCGAGCCCAGACATCGTGAATGGTTTCCCCTTCGGGCATTTGCACGGTTTCTGGAGCCCGCTTCCAAGCGGCGAGCAGCTCGGGCCAGCCTTCGGCAATCTCCTGTTCCAGGCGGCCTTCCCACAGACCATGGCCAATTTCCACGAGGCCGGTGGTGCTGGTGAGGGGAACCCCGGGATGGGCCGCCAGGATCGCTTCAGCGGTTTGCCTGGGCCGAGCCATGCAACTGGTGTAGGCCCGCTGAATGCAGACCGGAGCCAGGACGTTGCTGGCCGCCTCGGCCTGGGCACGCCCATTGGCGTTGAGGGGAATATCGATTTGGCCTTGGAAGCGGCCCTCCCGATTCCAATCGGTCTCCCCGTGCCGCACCAACACCAGGCGAGGGCCGGGGCCCTTGGCGGGGATGGGTTCCCCCAAGTGGCCGACCCCATTGAGGGATTCGACCTGTACGGCAGTCCCACCGCCGGCTCCAGGGGCCAGGTTCAACACCGAGATCGAGCAGTTGTCCACCCGCAACCGCCGGAACCCCGTAAGCGGCAACCCCAGCAGGCACAAGATCAGGCAGCGCAGGATGGCGTTGTGGCCCACGACCAGAACGGTTCTTTCGGTCTTGGCATCGAGGCCCTCAGCTTGCTCGGCCAGGAGCCGTTGCTTGAACTGCTCGGCCTGCTGGAACAGTTCTTGCAGGGGAACATAGGTGCTGCCGTCGGCGCGGCTGAGCTCCATTGTTTCTGGGCTCTGGCGCCATTGCGCTTCCTGGGCAGGGAAACGGTCCTTGACTTCGCTGCGCAGGAGCCCACTCCACGGGTCCAGATCGATTTCCAGCAGGTCGTCGCAGAGCTGGGCTTCAAGGGCTTGCCCCTGGTCGGCCAGGAGCGCCGTTGCGGTGTCCTTTGCTCTCCTTAGGGGGGAGGTGTAGGCCTGGTCAAAGCCGAGATCCACCAGGGCCCTGCCGGTGGCCCGGGCCTGCTCGAAGCCCTCAGGGGTGAGTGCGGCCAGGTCATCGCGACCTTGGATGCGGTGCTCAATGTTGAAGCTGCTTAGCCCGTGGCGGACCAACACAATCCGGAGGGGCACGGCTCTAGGGCTGCTCTCGGGCCATCGTATGAGAGAGGAGAATCGGGGTCCAGTTGTTTGCCCTGCCCTTGAGCCCTAGCGCCCCTCGATCCCCTCGGGGTACCCCGGCTTGGAAAAGCCTGCTGGCGCTCTTGAGCCTGGTGCTCAGTGCGCTGCTTTGGCTGAACGGCCTGGTGGACAGTTTGCAGCGGCCATCGGTGGGCAATGCCCTCGCCCTGCGCCAGCTCGAACTGTCCGTGCTGGCGGCGCCGGCGTTGCCCGCACCCCTGAAGGGTTTGCTGGGTGGCGTTGCCCCTGTCACGAGCCTGCGCGAACAACTGGAGAACCAGATCGACCAGTCCGAAGGGCCGGCTCCCCCCCGCCAGGTTCTGGAATTGGCGTTGCTGGTGCAGCAGGCCGGGGATTCGGCCAAAGCCAACCAGCTCTTCGACGACCTGATGGGCCAGGTCAGGCCAGAGCAACGCCCCTTGATTGCCTCCCTGGCGGTTTCATCGGGCACCAATTCAGTGGGCACCAGTCCCGTGGGCCCGTCCCAAGGGGATCATCTGCAAGCCGGCTGGATCCTGTCGCCCCTGCAGCAGCAGTTGGTTTGTGATCGGCTGAACCAGCTGGGTGCACCGGCCTCTGCAACGGGCCCTTGCGCCGCCGCCGCCAACGGCCAACGCCAAGCCGCCCTGCACCAAAACGCGTTGTTGCGCCTGTTGGGCCTGAGCGCGGCTCCGGTGCTGCTGCTGCTGCTGGGCAGCGGGTTTTTGCTGAGGGAGCTCTGGCAGCGCTGGCGCCAGAAGGCCCCTCCGGTGGCAGAGCTGGTGGGGCCGCCGCTGGATTTGGTGGATGTGACCTTGCTTGTCGCCGGTGGATTTGTGGTGTGCGGTGAACTGCTCACCCCCCTGTTGCTGGCCCCAGTGCTTCAAAACAGCCTGGGATTTCTCAAAGCCGATCCGGCCCTGCAACAGGCGGTGGCCGTTCTGGGCATGTATTTGGGGTTGATGAGCCTGCCCCTGTTGATCCTTTGGGCCCAGTTGAGGGGGAAGGCACCCAAGCCGGAAGGGGGCTGGCTGCAATGGCGCTGGCGGCCTTTGGCCTCCGCCCTGCGTCAAGCCTTCATCCAGGTGCTGAAGGTGTTGCCCTTGGTCACCCTGGTGGGCTGGCTGTTTGATCAGCTGGTCAGCAAGGCCAGCGGTAGCAATCCCCTGTTGGAGCTGGTGCTCACCACCACCAATCCCTGGGCGTTGCTGTTGTTTTCGATCACTGCCATGGTGTTGGCACCCCTGTTTGAGGAAACCCTGTTTCGGGGTGTCCTGTTGCCGGTGCTTGGTCAGCGCTATGGGGGGCTTTGGGGTGTGGTGATCAGCGCCCTGGTTTTTGGGATTGCCCACCTCAGCTTGGGGGAGCTGCCAGCCCTGTTTGTGCTCGGTCTGGGCCTGGGTTGGCTCCGCCTGCAGAGCGGTCGCCTGGGCCCCAGTGTGCTGATGCATGGTCTCTGGAATGGCCTCACCTTTGCCAATTTGTTGTTGTTGGCGGGTTAAGCCGAGTCAAGGCCTTGCTGTAGGCCCTTGGGGATGGTTCACTTGCGCAGCGCAAGTTCCCAGTTTTGGTTGCCTCGTTTACCTCCCAACAGGCAGCCCCCCAGGCCCCTCGCCCCCGGCGATCCAGCCCCCAGCTAGGCCAGGGCAAGCGGGCCCTCCAGCTCCTGCAGGGTTCCCTGTCGGGCCGCAAGGTTGAACGTCGCTCACCCTTGCTGGCTGGCTTCCATCGCGCCGCCGACGGCACCTTGGTTGGTCTCGGCCTTTGCATGTTGACCTTGAGTGGGCTCACCTTGCATTGGCAAACCCAATGGGGTCGCAACTACGAGCAACTGGAAGCCTCCCAGGGGCTCGGCCAGCGGATGCAGGAATCGGCTGCGGTCTTGGAGCAGCATCACCTCGGCGCCGTCAAGCGCCCTGGCCAGCTGGTGCCCACCAACAGCGAGAACCTCATCTACCTGCCATCGGTACAGAAGAGTCCCCAGTCCCAGGCGGCGGCCCTCCTCACCAGCATCCAAATGGCTCCGATCCGCTCCGGCTATTGATCGGCCACTGAATGGCGCCCCGACCTCCCGCACCTCCCGTTCGAGCCAGCCGCCGCCCTAGGGCGCCAAAGGGGCCTCGCCAGGACCATCGGGTTTTGGCGCTGCAGCCAGTGCCAGCCAGACGGCTCATCGCCGTTTATTTGTTGCTGTGCGCCGGGTTGGGCGGGCTTGGCATCAGGCTCGCTTGGCTCCAATTGGTGGAGGGGGGCAACCTCGAAGCCCGGGCCCGCTCGATCCAAACCAAGTCGATTAATCCCATCGGTGAGCGCCGCACGATCGTTGACCGCACCGGCAGCCTCGTGGCCCTCGATGAGGAGCGCTTCACCCTTTGGGCCCATCCCCGCTATTTCAACTTCCCAGGCGATGCCCCCCTGAAGGTTCGTCCAGCCCAGGACGTGGCCACCAAGCTGGCGGGCGTCTTGGCGGTGCCCAAGACCACCCTGCTCTCGGCCATGGCGAGCAAGCGCAGCGGTGTCAAGTTGGCCACCGACCTTGATCCGGAAACCGCCGGTCGGGTGAGGGCCTTGGGGATTAGCGGCCTGGATTTGGAGGCCTACCCCCATCGGATCTATCCCCAGGGGAGTCTGTTCGCCAATGTGGTCGGCTTCTTGAACCTCGAGAGAGTTCCCCAGGCCGGGCTCGAGCAAAGCCGAAACAGGGATCTCAAGCGCCATGAGACCCCGCTGCGCATGTTGCGGGGCGCCGATGGCACCCCCCTGCCGGCAGGCCTGTCAGCGGGCTCCCTCTATGGCGATGACCTGCGCCTGCAGCTCACCCTGGATGCCCGGCTGCAACAGGTGGCCCAACAGGCCCTCATCCAACAGGTGAAGCAATGGCATGCCAAGCGCGGGGCTGCCCTGGTGATGGATGTGCGCAACGGCGAAATCCTCGCCCTCGCCTCCACCCCCACCTACAACCCCAACACCTTCTGGAAGTTCAAGCCGGGGCTGTTCCGCGAGTGGTCGGTGCAAGACCTCTACGAACCAGGCTCCACCTTCAAGCCGATCAATTTGGCGATTGCCCTGCAGGAGCGGGCCATTGATCCCAACGGCAAGGTGATCGATAACGGCCGCCTCTCGATTGGCGGTTGGCCGATCTTCAACCACGACCGTAAGGGCAATGGGGTGATTGATTTCCCCACCTTGCTTCAGGTTTCGAGCAACATCGGCATGGTCCAGGCCATGAAGCACGTCAAGCGGGATCGCTTTTGGCAATGGATGCGCACCTTTGGCATCGATGCCACGCCCGACACCGACCTGCCAGGCGCCGTGGCCGGAGAGCTGAAGACCAAGGCCGATTTCGTGGGCCAACCGATCGAATCGGCGGTGGCTTCCTTCGGCCAGGGCTTCTCCCTCACGCCGTTGAAACTGCTGCAATTGCACGCCATGCTCGCCAATGGCGGACGCTTGGTGAGCCCCCACATCACCCGGGGGCTGCGCTCCGGAGATGCCCTTGCCAGCCCGGCCCCCAACAGTGGGGTTCCCCTGCTTGATCCAGGGGTTACCCAAACGGTGATGCGCTGGATGGAGAGTGTGGTGGAAAAGGGCAGCGGCAAGGGTGCCCGCATTCCGGGATATCGCATCGGGGGTAAGACCGGTACCGCCCAAAAGGCCGAAAGGGGCGTCTACATCCCGGGGGCCCGGATCTGCAGTTTCGTGGCCCATCTCCCCATTGATGATCCCCGCTATGTGGTTCTGGTCGTCGTGGATGAACCCCAGGGCGGCAATGCCTATGGATCCACGGTGGCTGTCCCCGTGGCCAAGCAGATCATCGAGGCGTTGCTCGTGCTCCAGCGCATCGCCCCGTCGGTGCCCACAAAACTGCCCATCTCCGCCAAGCCCCCTGCGGCTTTGCGCGGTTAGGGGGCTTGGGCTGGTCGTTTTGTTGACCTTCCCTGGGTGGACGTCCCTTTTGTTGGCGTTCCCTCAAGCTTGGCCAAGGCAGGAGGGCTTTGCCCAGGGCACTGGCTAGCGTGACAACACCAAGGGGTATGCCCCAACTGCACGCCGATGGCCAATCTGCTCGATCAACTCGCCGCCATGACCGTGGTGGTGGCCGATACCGGAGACATCGACGCGATCAAGCAGTTCACCCCCCGCGACGCCACCACCAATCCATCCCTGATCTTGGCCGCGGCCCAGATTCCAACCTATCAAGATTTGATCGACCGTTCCTTGAAGGAAAGTCGCGATGTGATGGGAGCCGATGCCTCTGCCGAGCAGGTGGTGCGGGAGGCCTTGGATGAAATTTGCGTCACCTTTGGTAAGGAGATTCTCAAGATCGTGCCGGGTCGGGTCTCAACCGAGGTGGATGCGCGCCTCAGTTACGACACCGAAGCCACCATCGCAAAGGCTCGCAAGCTGATTGGTTTGTATCGGATGGCCGGGATTGGCACCGATCGGGTATTGATCAAAATTGCTTCCACCTGGGAAGGCATCAAGGCCGCTGAAAAACTGGAGCGCGAGGGCATCCATTGCAACCTCACCCTGCTCTTTGGCTTTGCCCAGGCTGTCGCCTGTGCTGAAGCAGGGGTGACCCTGATTTCCCCATTTGTGGGGCGAATTCTGGACTGGTTCAAGAAAAGCACCGGCCGATCGAGTTATCCAGGACCGGAAGATCCCGGCGTGCTTTCCGTGAGCCAGATCTTCAACTATTTCAAAACCTATGGCTACAAAACCGAGGTGATGGGGGCGAGTTTCCGCAACACCGACGAAATCATCGAGCTGGCGGGATGCGATTTGCTCACCATTTCACCAGGCTTGCTCGACCAACTGCGGCAAACCGAGGGGGAATTGGATCGCAAGCTCAACTCCTTTGATCCCAAGCCCACCCAGGAGCAGATTCACCTCGATGAGGTGGCCTTCCGGGCGATGCTGCACGCCGACACCATGGCAACGGAAAAGCTGGACGAGGGCATCCGAGGGTTCACCAAGGCCATCGAAACCCTGGAGGCCCAGCTCGCCCACCGCCTTGCCCAACTAGAAGGGGGGGCCGCCTTCGGCCACGCGGTACACGAAATACTTCTGCTCAATGACCTTGATGGCGATGGCTGCATCAGCCGCGAGGAATGGTTGGGTAGCGATGCGGTCTTCGATGCCCTCGATACCGATCAGGATGGCAGGCTGATGCCCACGGATGTGCAAGCAGGCCTCGGCGCCGCCTTGGGCTTCCCTACCCCTTGACCTTGGTTGGGCTCTGTGGATAAAGATTCCCCCATTACTCCCCGTTGCTGATGAATGCCCTCGACACCATGCGCGCCCTCGCCAGCACCGGTGAGGTGATCACCGTCGAGGAAGGGGAGCTGATCTTTGCCTCCGGGGAGTCGGGCAACTGCATGTTCGGCCTGCTTGAGGGGTCCGTGGAACTCAGCTGGAATGGCGACCAGGGCCAGGAGCAGATCAATGCCGGCGACGTGTTTGGCGCCGGAGCTTTGGTGACCAGCGAACACCGCCGCTATGGCAATGCCAAGGCCCTCAGCCGCTGCAAAATCCTGCGGATGAACCGGGAGAAATTCCTGTTTGCCGTGCAGGAATCGCCGATGTTTGCCATCGAGCTGCTGGGCTCGATTGATCAACGGCTGCGCCAGCTCAAGGACTGCACAAAGGGCTAGGCCCCCTTCCGTTGAAATAGGAGTCGCTTGATCACCCGTTGGGCGATGTCGCCGTAGCCCATGTCGCCCGAGAGGATTTGGCCAATGCGCTGGGGTGCCGTAGGGCGCTTGACCCCCAGTTGATAGCCCACCTTCGGCAGGCGATAGAAGACCTGGGCGATGCGCTTGCCCCAGGCCATCGAATCGCCCCATTCGCGTTTCATTTGGGTGCTGTAGTCCTCCAGCGCCTTGGCATCCCCGCCCAGCCAACGCTCGAGAGCTGTGGCGGCCCGGCAGCCGCTGAGCAGGGCGGGCCTCAGCCCTTCGGCTAGGAATGGATCGCAGAGGGAGGCCGCATCGCCAATGGCCACGGCCCCTGCCGTTGGGCCGCTGCCATGGAGGGCATGGTGCCCATCCCAAATCCGCAGCTGGCCGGAGCGCCGCTGGCCAGCATCGGCGGGAAAGCCAAGGCTGGGGAGCAGTTGGGACAGCACTGCATCGCTATCGGCGGCCTCGCGGCCAATAAAGGTGCCCACTCCAATGCTGTAGCCCCCTTCCCTCGGGAAGGCCCAGCAAAAGCCATGGCGGACCAAGCCAAATTCAAAGTAGGCCGTGTGTTTTTCGGCCACCGGGCCCTCCAGATCCACCGACACGGTGGAGGCAAACCGGGGTTTCGCGGGCCCCAGCCCCAGCTGTGCTGCCAACTGGGAGCCCGATCCATCGGCAATCACCACAGCCCGGCTGCGGTAGTCGCCGGCTTCGCTTCGAACGAGCCAATGGTCGCCTTCGCGGGCGGCCGATAGCACCGTGGTGGCTTCGACAACGGTGGCACCCGCAGCCTTGGCGTGCTCGATTAGGTAGGCATCGAGCACGGTGCGGCGAACGATCCAAAAGGGGGCATCCCCCGGCAGGACCGCCGTAACCGGATCCGCCAGGCACCAGCTGAAGCGCACCTGTTCGATCACCGAGTCAACGGCAGGACTCAGATCGAAGGGAAAAAGCCGCTGCACCGATGCGGCCATGCCGCCACCACAGGGTTTGCTGCGGGGCAAGCGTTGCTGTTCGAGCACCACCACCGAGCGTCCGCCCTTGGCGAGGTGGAAGGCGGCAGCTGCGCCGGCAGCCCCGCCGCCAACAACGACCACATCCCAGGGAGGGGTGGGCGGTTTGAGGGACTGGCTCAAACCTTGAGGATGTCTTTTTCTTTTTCGGCCAACAGTTTTTCGAGCTGGGTAATGAACTTGTCGGTCACCTTTTGGACCTTCTCCTGTTCATCACGGCTTTGATCCTCTGAGAGATCGCCATCCTTTTCTTGCTTTTTGATGCGATCGATGGCGTCGCGCCGCACATTACGCAGGGCCACCTTGCCCTCCTCGGCATATTTCGCGGCCAGTTTGCAGAATTCTTTTCGGCGTTCCTCGGTGAGGGGGGGGATATTGATCCGAATCACCTTGCCGTCGTTGTTGGGGGTGAGCCCTAAATCACTCAAGGAGATGGCCTTCTCGATCAAGCCCATGGAGCTGCCATCAAAGGGCTGGATCTGGATCGTTTGGGCGTCGGGGGTGGAGATGGTCGCGAGCGACTTCAAGGGGGTGTCTGCGCCGTAGTACTCCACGCTGACCTTGTCCAGCAGGGAAGGGTTTGCCCGGCCGGTGCGGATTGTGTTGAAAGTGCGCTGGGTTGATTCCAGCGACTTGCTCATACTGGCGTCCAAATCCATGGCGATTCTCGGCTCTCGTTCAGGCAGGTTGGATGCGGGTGCCGATGGGCTCACCCGAAACGGCCCGGCCGATATTGCCGGGACCAAACAGATCAAACACCACGATCGGAATCGAGTTGTCCTTGCAGAGGGCAATGGCGGTGCCGTCCATGACCTCCAGCTCGCCACTCAGCACCTCAAGGAAGGAGAGGCTTTCGAAGCGAACGGCATCGGGATATTTGTTGGGGTCCTTGTTGTAGACACCATCAACCTTGGTGGCCTTGAAGACCACATCGGCCCCGATCTCTGCCGCCCGCAGGGCAGCGGTGGTGTCGGTGGTGAAAAAGGGGTTGCCCGTGCCGGCACCAAAGATCACAACCCGGCCCTTCTCCATGTGGCGAATGGCTTTGCGGCGGATGTAGGGCTCGGCCACTTCCTGCATGGAGATGGCGCTCTGAACCCGGGTTGGAACACCGGCTTGCTCGAGGCCGTCCTGGAGGGTGATGGCATTCATCACCGTGGCGAGCATGCCCACGTAGTCGGCGGTGGCGCGGTCCATGCCGGCGGCCGATCCCTTGAGGCCGCGAAAGATATTGCCGCCGCCCACCACGATGGCCAATTGGGTCCCTTTGGCCACCACGCCCGCGACGTCCTTGGCAATGGATTGAACAATCGCTGGATCAATCCCATAGCCCTGCTCGCCCATCAGCGCCTCGCCGCTGAGTTTGAGGAGCACGCGCTTGTAACCCATTGAACCTGGTTATTTGCCTGACCGTAGCAACGGCCCTGCGGCCTGCCTGCCAAACCGTTACCGCAGTCACAACCGCCCCCTAAAACTCAATGCCCCGTTGGGCCTTGACTCCCTGCTCCCGGAAGGGATGGCGCACCAGTTTCATCTCCGTTACCAGGTCAGCCCGCTCCACCAAGGCCGCTGGTGCCCCCCGGCCCGTGAGGGCCACGTGGGTTAGCTCGGGCCTGAGGGAGAGGCCTTCGATCACCTGCTCCACGGCGAGATAGCCCAGCTTCAGGGCCACGTTGACCTCATCGAGCACCACCAACTTGCGCCCTGGATCGGCCAAGTAGGTGAGCGATGTCTGCCAGGCCTGCTGGACCAATTCCCGATCCCGATCCCGGTCCTGGGTTTCCCAGGTGAAGCCTTCGCCGAGGGCATGCCAGTGCAGGGCTTCGCCGAAGAGGGCCAGGGCCTTGGCCTCCCCGGGCTGCCAGCCCCCCTTGATGAACTGGACCACGGCCACCTGGTCGCCATGGCCCAGGGTGCGCAACACCAGGCCCAGGGCGGCGGTGGTTTTGCCCTTGCCATCACCGGTGAAGACCATCACCAGGCCCTTT
This sequence comes from Cyanobium sp. NIES-981, assembly GCA_945896675.1. Taxonomy (GTDB): domain Bacteria; phylum Cyanobacteriota; class Cyanobacteriia; order PCC-6307; family Cyanobiaceae; genus Cyanobium_A. The sequence continues at coordinate 57,321 of CAMDEM010000005.1, read as the reverse complement.
TCCAGGTTCCGCTCGCCGACGCGCTGTTGTTGGACCTCCTTGCGGCGGGCCATGCGTCGCTTGTAGCCATCTTGATCGGTTTCCGGGGCCAAATCCCCACCAGGACCGAGGACCTGGGCGGCCTGGTCGGCGGCCAACAGGTCGCCCGGGGTGATCCCGGGGGAGGTGATGTCAGGCAAGGGGGGCATGGGGAAGGATCTTGGGGACCACTCTGGCGGTTCAGCCCGGGGCAGGGGCTCAGGCGGCTTTTGTCTGGGCCAGGCGGGCCAGGGCCGTATCGACGGCCTGCTGTTGATCGCGCCGGGTAATCCAGTGGTGGTAGGTGCGCGTGTGAATCGCCACCGAGTGGCCCATCATCCGCGCTGAAACCGTGTCGGGCAGGCCGATGTGAATGGTTCGGACCGCCCAGGCATGGCGCAGGTCGTAGGGGGTGTGGCTGAGGCCATAGCGGTGGAATTGCTCGGCCACCCGCCGGCCCACCTGCTGCAGGGTGGTGCGCCGCAGATCCGTGCTCACCTGGGGTAACAACTGGGGTGCCTCGCCCAATTGCTCGAGGCCAAAGCGCTCCACCCAATCCGGCTGGAACGGCCACACCTGGTGCTCGCCGGTTTTGCTGGTGGGAAGCACGCGAATCACCCGATCGCCGCCCGGGGCGAGGGCCGAGAGGTCGCAGAAGAAGACCTCGTGATTGCGCAGTCCATAGGTGGCCATCAGCCCATAGGCCAGGCGCCAAGAGGGGTTGGGCACCCGTTCGATGCCGTCCACAATTTGGCTATCGCTGGGCAGGCGACGGAATTGGGCGGCATGCAAGCCGTAACCAGCCGCCCGTTCCGACCAATCCTCTGGAAGGGCAATGGCGCGGTGGCGGGCCAGGGCAGCGAGGGCGGTGCCGCATTGCTGCCGGCTGCGGCTGGTGGGCTCGTAGCTCTCCAGGACCTGCTCAAACAGTCTGCGATCGAGGGCCGGGCCCGATTCCCCTGCCAGGGCCGCCATGCGGCGCAGGTAGGGGCGATAGGCGCTGGTCCAGGTGGTTTTCGCTCCTGATGGATTGCGGCGCCGGCGGGGATCCCTGAAAAAGGCCTCCTCGAACTCTTGAATCACAAGATCGAACCCAGCCCGTTCCTGGTAGCGGGGGCCGTTGGTCTCGAGCAACTGCTGGGTTCCAGGCTTGCCCTGGCGGGCCCAGAACGACCAATCAAACCGTTGCTGTTGGAGCTGGCGGAGAACGTCCTTGAGTTGGGCTTTGGCCTGCTCCAGGCCATCGGGTGTGGCCGGTAATCCCAAGCTGATCCGCTGAACCGGGTGGGCAGCCCTGCCCTGGCGGCACGGCAGTGGGCCCCGCAGGCCCAGCCGTTCGCCCCGTTTCTCGAACCGCAAACCAATGCCCGCCGCACTTAGGAGGGCGTTTTGTTCGGCAAGGGCAGCCTCGATCTGCGTGCCCACGGGCGGGGTGTTTGCAACTAGCTGGCTCACCTTCCGGCCCGCTCCAATCCCGTCCAGACCTTATCGATGGCTCCCCTGTTGCGCTAGGGCCGGGCCGGTAGCGTTACGCTCTCAACCATTGCGCCGTTTGGAACCTGGCATGGCCAAAGTTGGCGTGCTGCTGCTGAACCTCGGGGGACCCGAGCGTATCCAGGACGTTGGTCCGTTCCTCTACAACCTGTTTTCCGACCCGGAAATCATTCGGCTACCCAACCCGGCCCTGCAGAAACCCTTGGCCTGGTTGATCAGCACCCTGCGGAGCGGTAAATCTAAGGAGGCCTATCGCTCGATCGGCGGGGGCTCCCCCCTGCGGCGGATTACGGAACAACAGGCCCGCGAACTGCAAAGCGAGCTGCGCAGTCGGGGCGTGGATGCCACCAGCTATGTGGCCATGCGCTACTGGCATCCCTTCACGGAATCTGCCGTTGCAGACATCAAGGCCGACGATGTCGAAGAGGTGGTGGTCTTACCCCTCTATCCCCACTTCTCGATCAGTACCAGTGGCTCCAGCTTTCGAGAGCTGAAGCGCCTGCGCCAGGCCGATCCCAAGTTTTCCCAGCTCCCCATCCGCTGCATCCGGAGCTACTACGACGACCCTGGCTACATCAATGCCATGGCGGGGTTGATTGCGGAGCAAATTCGCGGTTGTGAAGATCCCGGATCAGCCCACATCTTCTTCAGTGCCCATGGCGTACCGAAGAGCTATGTGGAGGAGGCTGGCGATCCCTACCAGCGCGAAATCCAAGCCTGCAGTGAGTTGATCATGCAGCGCCTGGGCGAACTGGTGGGCCACTCCAATCCCTCAACTTTGGCCTACCAAAGCCGCGTGGGGCCGGTTGAGTGGCTCAAGCCCTACACCGAAGAGGCCCTGGCGGAACTGGGCGGTGAGGGGGTGAAGGAATTGGTGGTGGTACCGATCAGCTTTGTGAGCGAGCACATCGAAACCCTCGAGGAAATCGATATCGAATACCGCGAGCTGGCCCACGAAGCTGGAATCACCCATTTCCGGCGGGTGCCCGCCTTGGATATCAATCCAGCCTTTATCTCCGGCCTGGCCGATCTGGTGCAACGGGCGATGGCAGGCCCTGAGGTCAACCTCGACCAAGCGGCCGAGCTGCCCACCAAGGTGAAGCTCTATCCCCAGGACAAATGGGCTTGGGGTTGGAACAACAGTTCCGAAGTGTGGAATGGCCGCTTGGCCATGGTGGGTTTCTCGGCGTTCCTGCTCGAGCTCATCAGCGGGCGAGGTCCGCTCCATGCCCTCGGGCTGCTCTAGGCCTGTCTTCCAGAGAATTGTCGCGGTTGGGGCGGCCCTGTTTGCCTCAGGGATCGCGGCATCGGGGTTCGCCCAGCCCATGGGCCAGGCCAGGCGAGTCCAAAACCCCTGGCACCTAGGGGTTTTCCCGGTAACGGTCTTCTCTGGTTACACAAGCTCCTTTGGGGGTCGCACGGGCCCCTGGGGGGCCATCGAGCCCCATTACGGCCTGGATATTGCGGCTCCCCTCGGTTCACCCATCCGCAATTGGTGGGGCGGCACCGTCAAAGAGGTGATCCACGACGGGCGCTGTGGGGTGGGGCTCGTCATCCAATCGGGCCCCTATGAGCACATCTATTGCCATCTGCTAGGCAGCGGGGCCGATGGGATTTATCGCAGCGGTGGGCTTCAGCTCCAGCCAGGCCAACGGGTGCGGACGGGCCAGCTGATTGCCCGGGTGGGGATGAGTGGTCGCACCACTGGTCCCCACCTGCACTGGGGGATGCGCTATGGCGGCCAGTGGCTGGATCCGGCCCTCATCCTGCGGGCCATGGCCCGCAGCCGCGGGGCGGCCGCCAGGCCCTAGCTCCAAAAGCCTCTCTGGCACCTAGGGTTGCTGTCGTTAGAGAATGGCCAGATTGCTTGGCCCGCAGCAGCCGTGACGCTTACGCCCATCACTCCTGCGGCCCAGTCCGCGCCAGCCACCTTCCGTAGCGCTGCCCCCATGCGGGTCAAGGGGGGCTACGCCCTGATGGATGCCCTGCGTCTGCATGGGGTGAAGCACATCTTTGGCTATCCCGGTGGCGCGATTCTGCCCATCTACGACGAGCTCCACAAGGCGGAATCCCGGGGCTGGTTGAAGCACATCCTGGTGCGGCACGAGCAGGGCGGGACCCATGCGGCAGACGCCTATGCCCGAGCCACCGGCCAGGTGGGGGTGTGTTTTGGAACCTCCGGCCCTGGAGCCACCAATTTGGTGACGGGTATCGCCACGGCCCAGATGGATTCGGTGCCGATGGTGGTGATCACCGGTCAGGTGCCCCGGGCCTCGATTGGTACGGATGCCTTCCAGGAAACCGATATTTTTGGCATCACCCTGCCGATCGTGAAGCACTCCTGGGTGGTGCGTGATCCTGCCGATATCGGTCGGATCGTGGCTGAAGCCTTTCTGATTGCCGCCAGCGGCCGGCCGGGTCCGGTGTTGATCGATGTACCCAAGGACGTGGGCGCCGAAGAATTCACCTATGTGCCCGTTGCTCCTGGCACAGCAATTCCCGCCGGCTTCAAGCTTCCGCCTGCCCCCCAGCCCAGCGCGATTGCGGCGGCCCTCGGGCTGATTGGCCAGGCCCGCCGTCCCTTGCTTTATGTGGGTGGCGGCGCCATCAGCAGTGGAGCCCACCCGGAAGTGGCCCAGTTGGCGGAACGCTTCCGCTTGCCGGTCACCACCACCTTGATGGGTAAGGGTGCCTTCGATGAGAAGCAGCCCCTCGCCTTGGGAATGCTCGGCATGCACGGCACGGCCTATGCCAACTTCGCCGTAACCGAATGCGATCTGTTGATTGCGGTGGGTGCCCGCTTTGACGACCGCGTCACCGGCCGGCTGGATGGCTTTGCCCCCCGGGCCCAGGTGATTCATATCGATATTGATGCGGCGGAAATGGGCAAGACCCGTCTGCCCGATGTGCCGGTGGTGGCCGATGTGAAGGCTGCCCTTTCGGCCCTCCTGGCCGCCTCTACCGGGCAAGGTTCCGAGGGTCGCACGGAAGCTTGGCTCGAGCGGATCGACACCTGGAAGCGTCACTACCCCCTGGTGGTGCCGGCCCCTGAAGGGGACATCGCCCCCCAGGAGGTGGTTGTGGCCTTGCAGGAGCTTGCACCCAACGCCTTCTACACAACCGATGTGGGCCAGCATCAAATGTGGGCCGCCCAGTTCTTGCACAATGGCCCGCGGCGCTGGATTAGCAGTGCAGGCCTGGGCACCATGGGCTTTGGCATGCCAGCGGCCATGGGGGCCCAAACGGCCTTCCCCGACGAGCAGGTGATCTGCGTGGCGGGCGACGCCAGCATCCTGATGAACATTCAGGAGCTGGGCACCCTCAGCCAGTACAACCTGCCAGTGAAGGTGGTGGTGATCAACAACGGCTGGCAGGGCATGGTGCGCCAGTGGCAGGAAAGCTTCTACGAAGAGCGCTATTCCGCCTCAGAAATGACCGGTGGCATGCCCAATTTTCCTGCCTTGGCAGAAGCCTTCGGGGTCAAAGGGATTGCCATTACCGATCGCGCCACTCTCCACGACCAGCTCACCGAAGCCCTCAACCACCCAGGGCCGGTCTTCGTCGATGTGAAGGTGCGCCGCAACGAAAATTGCTATCCGATGGTTCCTCCCGGCGCGAGCAATGCCCAGATGGTGGGCTTGCCGAGCCATCCCGAGCTGGCCATCGACACCAGCCGCCAGTGCAACGCCTGTGGCAGTAGTACCGCCAGCGCCCATCTCTTCTGCCCGAGCTGCGGCGCCAAACTTTGAGTCGGCTGGCTGGGGCCCTGTTGACCATGGTGGGGCTGCTGCTAGCTCCCTTGGTATCTGCGTTGTTATGGAGTCCGGCGCCTGCCGCTGCGGCTGAAGTGCTCCAGGTGCGCAGTGCAACCGTGCTCCAGGTGGGCGATGGCAATCGCAACTACACCGTGGAACTGGCCTGCATCAGCGTCGATCAGGCCCAGGAGCAAGCCTCGATCGACTGGTTGAGGCACGAATTACCACGCCGCAGTCGGGTCAATCTCCGCCCCATGGGCCAGGACAATGGCGTGCTGATGGCCAAGGTTCAAAAACTTGGGGAGTCCCAGGATTTGGCCAGTGGCTTGGTGGCGGCGGGGCTTGCTGCGTCGAGCTGTCCCCAGGCTGTCCCAGCTCAAGTAGCCCCAGCTCCAGCAGTCCCAGGGCCCAAGGTGTCATGAGCTTGAACCGCACGGCCAAGGGCATCGTGCTCGTGCCTTCTGTGCTTCTGGGTGGTGCCTTTTTGGCGGCTGCGGCCTGGGGGGATAGTGCTGCCGCTAGTAACAAAGGCCTGGCCCTCGTTCTCGGAGGGGTCTTGGTTGGAGGGGGGCTCTTGGCCCAACTGCTGCCTGAACAAAACGATTCCCCAAACCAACGCGATGGCGACAAGTTGAATGTTGACAAGCTGAAGGACGACACCCTCAGCGCTGAGAAGCAAAGGGAGTCTGGCGAAGGAGCTTGAACCAGAGGTGGCTGCAAGCTCCCCGTCGTAGCTGGGCAGAAGGCCTATTTTTTGCCTTCTTGGGCCTTGAGCTGCTTGGTGAAATCGGCGATCACTGAATCCACAAATTTTTGATCTGCAGCAGCGATCTTCGGATAACAGCCCTCCTTGACCCGGGCCACGATCTGCACGATCGAACCGTTGACAATTTGGCCCACCTCCAGCTTCCCGCTGCCAGCAATCTGACTTCCGTATTTGGCTGTCACCACATAGGCAATGCTCTGGGCGCCGGCGATGGTGGCGGCCTGAACGGGCACTTTTTGCTCGACCGCCAGGTTGCAGACATTCACGGCTGCAGCGAGGGTCAGGTCGTTCATGGTGTCCACGCTTGCCGGGCCGGCCGGGGGTGCATTGGGAGCTGGCTGGGCCAGGGCAGGGGCAACCTGGAGGGTGAGCGCGCTGAGAACAGCAGCCGATAGGGCTAGAAAGGAGCGAGACACGAAGTGTGTGCAAACGCGGTAGTCCCCACTGTGCCACCCAAAAAGCAGAAGCAACAGTGAGCCGGGCACAGAGGCCGTCAAGGCGGTCTTTGCCCATCACAGTGATGGAGATGCTTAGAGGGGCATGGCCACGCAGGTGATGGCGCAGCAGAGCCAGGGGGATGCTGCCCTGGTGGTGCCCTTGGCCCAGGTGGGGATTGGGGCCGTGGCCCAGGTGGGCGGCAAAAACGCCTCCCTGGGCGAAATGATCCGGGAACTCAGCAGGGAGGGGGTGCAGGTACCGGGTGGCTTCGCCACCACAGCCCTTGCCTACCGCAATCTCTTAAAGGCCAACCACTTGGTGGAGCCCCTCAAGGGGCTGTTGGGCCAGCTGGATACCCGCGATCTTCAGGCCCTGCAGGCCGCTGGCCTTGAGGCCCGCCGCCTGGTGCTCCAGGCGGCCTTGCCGCCAGAGTTGGAGCAGGTGATCCTGGCTGCCTACGCAGCGTTGGGGGCCCCGGCGGTGGCGGTGCGCTCCAGTGCCACCGCCGAGGATTTGCCGGAGGCCAGTTTTGCCGGGCAGCAAGAATCCTTCCTGAATATCCAGGGTGATCGGGCCCTGTTGGAGGCCTGTCGCCGCTGCTACGCCTCCCTCTTCACCGACCGGGCGATCGTCTACCGGCAGCAGCACGGTTACGACCATCTCGAGGTGGCCCTTTCGATCGGCGTGCAACGGATGGTGCGTTCGGATTTGGCCTGCTCCGGGGTGATGTTCAGCATCGATACCGAAACCGGATTTCACGACGCTGTCTTGCTAACGGCCGCCTATGGGTTGGGGGAAAACGTGGTGCAGGGGGTTGTGAATCCCGACGAAGTCCTGATTCATAAACCCACCTTGGAGCTCGGCTTTGCCCCAATCGTGGGCAAACGGCTTGGCAGTAAAAACCTGCGCATGGTGCTCACCCCATCAGGCAGCGCGGAGGCCGAGGCGGGCCATCCGGTGCGCAATGAGGTGGTGCCCATAGCCGATCAGGAGCGCTATGCGCTCAGCGATCAGGAGGCGCTCCAGCTCGCCCGTTGGGCGGTGCTGGTGGAGCGGCACTACAGCGCCAAGCGGGGCACCCAAACGCCAATGGACCTGGAATGGGCCAAAGATGGCATCAGTGGCGAGCTGTTCATCCTTCAGGCCAGGCCTGAAACGGTGCAATCCCAGCGCGGCCAAGCCCTATTGCAAACGTGGCGGCTGGATCCCCACCAGGTGCCACCGTTGGTCTGCGGCAGTGCGGTTGGCACCTCTGCAAGCCATGGCCGGGCCCGGGTGATCGGCGATCCCTCCGAAATCCAGCGCTTCGAGCAGGGGGATGTGCTGGTGACAAGTCGCACGGACCCCGATTGGGAGCCCATCCTCAAAAAGGCCCGTGGGGTGATCACCGACCAGGGCGGCAGGACCTGCCATGCGGCGATCATTGCCCGCGAAATGGGCATCACCGCGGTGGTGGGGACGGGCGATGGCACCAGCCGCATTCAGGACGGCCAAACCATCACGCTGAGCTGCTGCGAAGGCGAGGAGGGCCGGGTGTATCCGGGCCATGTGCCCTACCGGATGGAGGAGCAGGCCATCGAGGATCTGCCTGCAACCCGCACCCAGATCCTGATCAACCTGGGCAACCCCGACGAGGCCTTCAAGCTGGCCGCGATCCCCTGCGATGGGGTGGGATTGGCGCGCCTTGAATTCATCATTGCCAACCAGATCCGCATCCACCCCCTGGCCCTGCTGGAGCCTGACCGGGTCCGGGATCAAGGCCATCGCCAGCAGATCGCCGCGCTCACCCGGGGCTACGAGCCGCCCAGTGAGTACTACGTCGATCGCTTGAGCCAGGGCATGGCCCGCATCGCTGCGGCTTTTTATCCAAAACCGGTGATCCTGCGATTTTCCGATTTCAAGAGCAATGAATACGCCCAGTTGCTGGGCGGAGCCAGCTTCGAACCGGTGGAAGCCAATCCCATGCTGGGTTGGCGGGGGGCCTCCCGCTACTGCTCAGAGGCTTTTCGCCCGGCTTTTGGCCTTGAGTGCCAGGCCCTCAAGCGGGTGCGGGAGGTGATGGGCTTGGTGAATGCGATCCCGATGGTGCCCTTTTGCCGAACGCCCCAGGAGGGTGATCAGGTGCTCGCGGCAATGGCGGAGCAGGGTTTGGTGCGGGGTGAGAATGGTTTGCAGGTTTACGTCATGGCGGAGCTGCCAAGCAACGTCTTAGCGGTCGAGGCCTTTGCCAAACGCTTCGACGGATTTTCGATTGGCTCCAACGACCTCACCCAGCTGACCTTGGGGGTCGACCGCGATTCGGCTTTGGTGGCCCCCCTGTTTGATGAATCCGATCCCAGCGTGATGGCCCTGGTTCAGATGGCGATTCGTACGGCCAAACGCTGCGGCCGCAAGATCGGCATCTGCGGACAGGCCCCCAGTGATGATCCAACCTTCGTGACCTTTCTGGTCGAGGAGGGCATTGATTCGATCAGCCTCAACCCAGATTCACTGCTGGCCACCCGGCTGGCTGTGGCTGCGATCGAAACTGCCAGACCATCACGGCATGGCCCATGGAGCGCACGGCGCTGAGCACCGCCAAGCCAATGCAGAGGGGGCAATGGGTGATCGACATGCAAAGCCCCGTAATGGTGCCGCCACCCTGACAGGCCATCGTGGGGGCTGCGGGCTGCTGAAATAAAACGCGGCGCCCAACTATCAGGAGATTCGCAGGTGCTGCGGCTAAGTGAGCTGAAATTGCCCCTCGATCACAGCGAGGCCGATTTGGTGCTTGCGGTGTGCCAAAGGCTGCGGCTCTCTCCCGCCCAGCTCAAGGGCCATCGGCTGGTGAAGCGCAGTGTGGATGCCCGCAAACGCCAAGCCATTGCCCTGGTTTACAGCCTGGATCTGGACCTACACCTGGATGCCAAGGCCGAGGCCAAGTTGCTGTCCCGCTTTGCCGGTGATCCCCACCTCAAGCGCAGCCCCGATACCCAATACCGCTTTGTGGCCGCGGTTCCCCAGGGGGGGGCTTCCGAACCCCCACCCGCCCTATCAAGACCCACCCAAGCCCGACCAGTCGTGATTGGGGCGGGGCCCTGTGGCTATTTCGCCGCCCTGGTGTTGGCCCAAATGGGCTTCAGGCCGCTGCTCCTTGAACGGGGCAAAGCCGTGAAGGAACGCAGTGCCGACACCTTTGGCTTCTGGAAAGGCAAGGCACCCTTGAACCCCGAATCCAATGCCCAATTTGGCGAGGGCGGGGCTGGCACGTTCTCCGATGGAAAGCTCTACAGCCAGGTGAGCGAGTCGAAGGCCTACGTGCGCAAAGTGCTGGAGGAGTTGGTGGCAGCCGGTGCCAACTCCGACATTCTCACCTTGCATCGCCCCCACATCGGCACGTTCAAGTTGGCCACCGTGGTTCGGGGGCTGCGGCGGCGCATCGAAGAGCTGGGTGGTGAGGTGCGCTTTGAAGCCCGGGTTGACCGACTAGAGCGTTGCCCCAAGACCCATGCCGTGCAGGCCCTGGTGCTGGCGGGTGGGGAACGGATTGAAGCTGTGCACGTGGTGCTCGCCGTGGGCCACAGCGCCCGGGATAGCTTCGCGATGCTGCACGAGGTGGGGGTGAGCCTCGAGCCCAAGGCCTTCGCCGTGGGGCTGCGCATTGAGCACCCCCAGCCGTTGATCGATCGGGCCCGATGGGGGCCCGCGGCGGGGCACCCCAAACTTGGGGCCGCCGAATACAAACTTGTGCACCACTGCAGTGGCCAAGGGGCTTCTGGCCGCAGTGTCTATAGCTTCTGCATGTGCCCCGGCGGCCTGGTGGTTGGTGCCACCTCTGAGTTGGGCCGGGTGGTCACCAACGGCATGAGCCAGCACTCGCGCAACGAGCGCAATGCCAACAGTGGCCTGGTGGTGACCGTGGGAGTGGAAGACCTACTTCCCTATGGCGATGGGCCTGCGGATCCCCTTTCAGGCGTGGCCTTTCAGCGCCATTGGGAGCAACACGCCTTCACCGCAGGCGGTGGTACCTATCGGGCGCCGGGCCAGTGGGTGGGTGATTTCCTCGCCGGCCGCCCCAGTGAAAGCCGCAGCACGGGCGAACCTGGCTTGGCCGTGGCCCCTTCCTATCTGCCAGGGGTGCACTACGGAAGCCTGGAAGGCTGTCTGCCCCCCTTCGTGATAGCAGCGATCCGTGAAGCACTGCCGGAGTTCGCCAAGCGACTGCCGGGCTTTGCGATGGATGGGGCCCTGCTCACCGGGGTTGAAACCCGCACCTCCTCGCCCGTGCGCATCCCCAGAGACAGCACAACCCTGGAGTGTCTCAATACCCCAGGGTTGTATCCCGCTGGAGAAGGGGCCGGCTATGCCGGCGGCATCCTTTCCGCAGCGATTGATGGAATCAAGGTGGCGGAACAACTGGCGTTGGCTCGTCTCCAGACCCCAATCAGGGGTTAATCATTCGTCGTCGTCTTCCGAGCCAATGGGAACCAGGCGGATTTGCTTGCGACCCAGTTTGATTTCAAACTCATCGCCAGGCTTGAGTTCGAGCATGCCCGTGTAGGCCTTGCCAACCATCAAGTTGCCGTTGAACTGAATTTTGGTGCTGAAGCTGAGTTTGCGGCCACCTTTGCCCGTTTGGGACGCCCCACCGAAATCAACCCCCTTGGCTGTCAGAAGGGCTTCGTAGAACGCGGTGAAGTTGAGGCGTTCCGTTCCATCCTTCTTGGTCGAGACGTATCCGCAGGAGCGAACAAGGTCGGATTTGCTGATATCGCCCAGCTCTTTGACTTTGGCGAGTAGATCGGCTCCCGTAAGCATGAAAATTAATTATGCAACTTTTGCATGGTTACACATTGAGGTGCGCCCATGCAAGGGTCTGAAGCATAGCCAGGGGATGCTTTGCGCTTTTGCTTCGCTGTGCAGGCATTGTGCAGCTCATCGGCGGCAAGGTTGGCCGTGATTTCAAGCTGTAGCCATTGAGGCCTATGGCGCTAGAGGGCTGTCTCGGTGTACTGGGCTGTTCTGAATTCAATCCCCATGGGTGTTCTCGCCATAGAGAGTTAGGTCTTCTAATCCTTGGCTTCGAAACTGTTCTGCGTATTCGGAACATTTAGGAGTGGGTCTGGCAGGGGTTGGGCCCTTCATCCACGGGCTTGGTTTTTCTGCATGAGCAGCAGTACAGAAGCTTGTAAAAATGTAACGAGATCCCCTCTTTAGGCTTGAGAGACGATGCCGCTCCATTGCACGGCTTTGACCTGATCTCGCCGCCAGGAATGGAATAGCAGGGGCTCCGATGCTGTGCAGAGGGGACACACCGCAATCTGGGCACGAGTAAGCCCCAGATTTTCGAGTTGGCGTCGGGTTGCCAAGCGGATGTCCAGGCGATCGTGGCCTGGTTTGGCATCGCCAGCCAAGCCACCACTGGCTTCAAGTTCCTGGATTGCCCCGGCTGAAGATCCAGGTTTAGGGCTGGCTTCTTTGGGGGTGAGGGCCTCCGCCACCTGCTCACTGACGGAGCGTGCCACTTGATAGGCCTGGCCACCAATGGCGGGCCCTAGGGCGACTAGTAAATCGGCGCGCTTCGATCCGGCGTTTTCGAGCAACCCAATGGCCCGCTCCACAATCTGCCCTGCAACCCCCCGCCATCCGGTATGGCAGGCGGCAACTCTCCCGGAATGGGGATCTGCAATCAGCACTGGCGTGCAATCGGCACCGCAGACCCAAAGACTTTGGCCGCCTTCATTGCTGATGAGGCCGTCGGCCTCAGGCCAGGGTTCGCCAAGGGCCTGATCGGCCCCTAAAACGAGATTGCCGTGGACCTGCTTGGGGCGGTGGACACTCACACCCGCACTCAGATAGCCGGCCAGCTCCCCAGGCCCGCGGCCATTCCATTGCCGCGTAAAAAAACCATGCTCAAACTCCGCCAAAAGATCGGCCTGGAGGTAATAGCCCCCGTAACAGCCAATCCAGGTCCATCCCGGCAGGCTGTTGAAGCCCACGTCGGGTCGGTCAAAAGGGGGGGCAAGGGCTTCAGCCACCCGTCTGCTCCAGACAAAATCTAGGCATCTGGGAGGTCGCGCAGCAACCAAAACCCCTCAAAGCGGGGTTCCTCTTCGCTCGCCTGGACCGCTAGGAACTGCAGGCCGCCCGCCCGCTCCCGGGCCGTGCGAAAGGTTTCGGCTGCGGTGTCTGCTTCCGATTCCGGCAGGTTGGTGAGCAACCAGCGATCGTCTAAGCCAGCCTCGAGCACGAGTTGCTGATCGGCGATATCGAGGCGCACAGGTTCAAGACCGGCAATCCACCCCGCCATCGCCAGGGAGCGGCTCGAACTAAATAGGCGAATGCCAGGCACGGTCGCTTCCGGATCGAGCCCTTCCGGCAGGGGCACCAATCCGCAAAACCCCATCTCCCAGTCGTTGGCCTCGCCTAGGGCAGCCAGGGGAAGGGTGGCCCATGCCCAGCTCTCACCCCTGGCCGCTTCCGGTAAGGGAACAGCCACGGGACGAAGGGCAACCGGAGGAGGTGCCAGCGGCCCTTGCATGTAGCCCTCTTCCAGGGGGTAGACATCCCGTTCCCGCTCTTGAAGCCAGCTCACTAGCGCGTAGCAGCGGCGGCTGGCCACGAGCTCGAGCCCCAATCCTTCGGCAGCCCGTTGCACCATGGTGCGCATGGAACCCCGCCAGCAGCGCAAGCGCCGGGGTGGTCCAAAGCCCTCGTCGGCAGCGGCCCCCAGGGCCTGCTGCAGGGCCTCCTTGAGCCAGATCGAGTTCACGCTCGATGCGGGGCACTGCAACACCCAGCGGAAGCTTTTGGAAGCGCTGTTTTTTGGGGTGCCTTCAGGGCTGCCGGACGCCTGGTCAGCCTGACCAGGCTCTGGCGTGGAACAAATCAGCAGTTCCCAGCGCTTTTTGCCATCGCTCTCCAGGATCGGCCTGGAGTAATAATCCAGCTCCCAATCGGGTGCAAAGGCCTCATTCATCCGGCAGCCTGTTCCTGCTGACGCAGTACCGAGCGAGCGCGGTTGGCCCGGTCGGTGGCCTCGGCCATCACCTTGTCTTTGTCGATCAACAACTCACCGGCCTGGCCCTCCAGCAGGGCCGTGTTGAGAGCGATGCGCCCCCGGCCCGGGTCCATGTCGGTGATCAGGGCCTTGACCCGATCTCCTTGGGTGAACACCTCCCGGATGTCGCGGAGTTGCCCGCCCGTGATGGAGGACTGGTGCAGCAGGCCGCTGATTCCCCCCAAGTCCACAAAAAAGCCATAGGGCTTCACGGCAACGATCTGGCCTTCCACCAGCTGGCCCACTTCCAACTCGGCAAATTTGGCGGCCTTGGCCGCTTTCTTCTCCGAGAGCACCAATTTGAGGGTTTCGGCGTTCACCTCCAAGAAGGTGACGCCCAGGGTTTTGCCCACCAGGGCTTCGTGGTTTTCGCCTTCCTGTAACTGGGAACGGGGAATAAAGCCCCGCAGCCCTTCGAGATCGCAGGTCACACCACCGCGGTTGAAGCCGGTCACTTTCACCTGAACAACCTTGCCGTCCTTCTCCATGGCCTTAACCCGCTCCCAGCTCTGGCGGAGCGCCAAGGCCCGGGCACTGATGGTGACCATCCCATCGGCGTTTTGCTCGCGGGTGACTAGCACTTCCACCTGAAGGCCCTTGGGAAAGCGCTCTTTGAGGTTGGTTATGGCACCGAGTCCGCATTCCTTTTTGGGCATGAATCCGGGGGCTTTGCCGCCGATATCCACGTAAACGCCGTCGCTCTCGAGGGCGATCACGACCCCGGTGACCACCTCACCGGTGGTGCCGACGAAATCCTGTTCGTCGAGGGCTGCCAGGAAGGCATCGGCGTCGAAGTCGAAGTCGTCGACGCTGCGGGCCACCACCGGGGTGGCAGCAGCAGGCGTGGCAGCCGTTGCTTTGGGGGCGGCTTGGCTTCGGCCCTGGCGACCGGAATCGGGACCCAGCAAATCGGCCATGGTGAGCCCCTCGAGGCCCCCCATGTCGAAGAGCTCCTCGTCGCTCCGCTTGGGGCTGCTGGCAGGGACAGGACGACCGGGGGCGGCAATAGGAACGGGGGCCGGAGCTGGCGCAGCCCCAGGGGCCTGCAGGACTGAGGTGGGTTCAGGTGCCGCCGGCAGGGGCTCATCTTTTTTGAGCATCAGCACTTGGGGCGGCTTCCTCGGTCCCGTAGCCGGAAGCGGACGCGGCGCGCTTGGGGGAACGGGCCGAGCTGAAGGGGCAGGCTGCTGGTTGCCGGTTCCGGCCATTTCCACATCGCTCTGGGAGCCCCACACTGTAGGGATCAGTTCTAAAGGTCATGGCGCGTCAGCATCGCCTCGCCGAGATGCCTTGGCCCAAGGTGGAACAGGCTGCGATCCAAGGGGGAAGCACCGTGGTGTGGCCTTTTGGTGCGGTGGAGCAGCACGGCCCCCATTTGCCGCTGGGCACCGATGGGTTGTTTGCCGACAGGCTGGTGGATGCGGTGCTCGAGCGCCTGCCCCAGGAGCTGCCGATTTGGCGGCTGCCTTTGCAAAACCTCGGCTTTTCCCCCGAGCACCTCGGTTTTGCTGGCACCCTCTCCCTACCGCCGGACCAATTCATCTCCCAGGTCGTGGCCGTAGGCCAGCAGTTGGCTGGCGCCGGATTCCAGCGTCTCATCTTGTTTAACGGCCATGGCGGCCAAATCGCCTTACTCCAAACCGCCGCCCGCCACCTGCGCAGCACCGTTCCCAGCTTGGCCGTGTTGCCCTGTTTTCTCTGGAGCGGCCCGGAAGGGCTCAGTGCCCTGATCCCTGAGCCGGAGCGCAGCCAAGGGCTCCATGCAGCCCTGGCTGAAACCAGCTTGATGTTGCACCTGGCCCCCGAACTGGTGGGGCCCGAGCGCCCCTGCGATGGCCACCAGGGCGGATCCCCCCCCGTGGGCTGGAGCCTGGAAGGGGCGGCCCCCACCGCTTGGTTAACCGGCGATCTGAGCAGCACCGGGGTCATTGGAGACAGTGCTGGGGCGAGTGCAGCCCTCGGGGCCGAGCTCTGGGCCTGTTTGCTGCAGGGCTGGTGCCAGCGCTTCCAATCCCTACTGGCCAGTGACTGGCTTCTGGCGGACCGATCAGGGCCAGGCTGAGGGTGGTTACAGTCGAATGACTTGTTCACCTTGTGCGGACGTCATGGCGACCCTTGCCTCTCCCGCTGCTCCCCAGACCGATTCAATCGTTGGGGATGCGCTGCCCGATTTCAGTACCGAGACCTACAAAGACGCCTATAGCCGTATCAACGCCATCGTGATCGAAGGCGAGCAGGAAGCCCACGACAATTACATCTCGATTGGCACCCTGCTTCCCGACCAAGCAGAAGAGCTCACCCGCCTCGCTCGGATGGAGCTCAAGCACATGAAAGGTTTTACGGCCTGCGCCAACAATCTCGGTGTCACCGCTGATATGGGCTTTGCCAAGGAGTTTTTCTCCCCCCTCCATGGCAACTTCCAAACGGCCCTTTCTGAAGGCAAGGTGGTGACCTGCCTGCTGATTCAAGCGCTGTTGATTGAAGCGTTTGCCATCGCCGCATATCACATCTATATCCCTGTGGCCGATCCCTTCGCCCGCAAGATCACCGAGGGTGTGGTCAAGGATGAGTACACCCACCTCAACTACGGCCAGGAGTGGCTCAAGGCCAATCTGGAGACCAGCCGTGGGGAGCTGGAGCAGGCCAACCGTGACAACTTGCCCCTGGTGCGCAAGATGCTCGACCAGGTGGCTGGCGATGCCGCCGTGCTGCACATGGACAAGGAAGACCTGATTGAAGACTTCTTGATCGCCTATCAGGAGGCGCTCACCGAGATCGGCTTCACGACCCGGGAAATCGCCAAAATGGCTGCGGCTGCTTTGGTTTGAGGGCCGTTCTGGTCCGTTTCACCACGGGACGATGTAGCGTCCGCGACATCGTTGGGGTGATCCCATGTTTGGCCTAATCGGTCACTCCACCAGTTTTGAGGAAGCCCGGAGCAAGGCCCTCTCCCTGGGCTTCCCTGAGTACGCCGAAGGCGACCTCGACATGTGGTGCAGTGCGCCCCCGGTGCTTGTCGAGCGCATCGCGCTGACAAGCCCCACGGGTCAAACGATTGAGGGGGCCTACATCGATTCCTGCTTCGTGCCGGAGATGCTGAGCCGTTTCAAAACGGCCAGGCGCAAGGTGCTTAACGCCATGGAGCTGGCCCAAAAATCGGGCGTTGATATCACGGCCTTGGGTGGATTTACTTCGATTATTTTTGAAAATTTCAACTTGCTAAAGGAGCAGCAAATTCGCGCCACCACCCTGGATTGGCAGCGGTTCACCACGGGCAATACCCACACCGCCTGGGTCATCTGTAGGCAGGTGGAAACCAACGCTCCTGCCCTTGGGATCGACCTGAGCCAGGCCACCGTGGCCGTCGTTGGCGCCACCGGTGACATCGGCAGTGCGGTCTGCCGCTGGTTAAGCCAGCGCACGGGGGTGAAGGAGCTCTTGCTGGTGGCCAGGCAGCAGCAGCCGCTGATTGACCTGCAAGCCGAACTCGGGGGCGGGCGGATCCTCAGCCTCGATGAAGCCCTGCCCCAAGCCGATGTGGTGGTTTGGGTGGCCAGCCTGCCCCAAACCCTCACGATTGATGCGGCGAACCTGCGCTCGCCCTGTTTGATGATTGATGGGGGTTACCCCAAGAACCTCAACAGCAAGGCCAGCGGAGAAGGCATCCACGTCTTGAAGGGTGGAATTGTGGAATTTGGCAGCGATATCGGCTGGCAAATGATGGAGGTGGCTGAAATGGAGAAACCCCAGCGCCAGATGTTTGCTTGCTTTGCTGAAGCGATCCTGTTGGAATTTGAAGGCATCCACACGAACTTCAGCTGGGGGCGCAACAACATCACTCTCGAGAAGATGGATCTGATTGGTTCGGCCTCGCTTCGGCATGGATTTCAGGCCCTAGGCCTGGCAGCTGCCATGGCTTCCGCCTAAGCCCGGTTTCCTTCCCCACCCCGCCCTGTCGATCGCCATGGCCCGTCGCGCCCTGCTCGAGTTTGAAAAGCCGATTGTTGAGCTCGAGCAGCAGATCGAGCAGATCCGCCAGCTTGCGCGCGATTCGGAGGTGGATGTGAGCCAGCAGTTGCTCCAGCTGGAAACCCTGGCCACCCGCAGGCGCACCGAAATTTTTGAATCGCTGAGCCCGTCCCAAAAGATTCAGGTGGCGCGCCATCCCCAGCGCCCGAGCACCCTGGATTACATCCAGGTGATCAGTGATGAATGGGTGGAGCTCCATGGCGACCGTCGCGGCAGCGATGACCAGGCCCTGGTCGGCGGGGTTGGCCGCATCGGTGACCAGGGGGTGGTGCTGTTGGGCCATCAGAAGGGTCGCGATACCAAGGAAAACGTGGCCCGCAATTTCGGCATGGCCTCCCCAGGGGGCTACCGCAAGGCCATGCGGCTGATGGATCACGCCGATCGCTTCGGCTTGCCGATCCTCAGCTTTATCGACACCCCTGGTGCCTACGCCGGTGTGCTGGCGGAAGAGCAGGGCCAAGGCGAAGCGATCGCTTTCAACCTGCGCGAGATGTTCCGCCTGCGGGTGCCGGTTCTTGCCACGGTGATCGGTGAAGGTGGTTCCGGTGGTGCCCTGGGGATTGGGGTTGCCGACCGTCTCTTGATGTTTGAACACAGCGTCTACACCGTTGCGAGTCCCGAGGCCTGTGCCTCGATCCTGTGGCGGGATGCCGGCAAGGCTCCTGTTGCCGCTGAGGCCCTCAAAATCACTGGCCCCGACCTGCTCAAGCTGGGCATCGTTGACCAGGTGTTGCCCGAACCCTCTGGCGGCAATCACTGGGCTCCCCTGCAGGCCGCCGAAACCCTCAAGGCAGCCCTGCTCGAGCACCTTGCCGAGCTCCAGCAATTGGGCGAAGCAGATCTGCTGGAGCAGCGCTACGCCAAGTTCCGCCGCATGGGCCGCTTCCTGGAGGGTGGCACCCCTGATCCTTCACCCAGCGCCTAGGGTCGCGTCGATTTCAGCTCTGAAGCCTTGGCTGCTGTTTTGATTACGGGCGCATCCCGCGGTATTGGGGCGGCCGCTGCCAAAGCCTTCGCCGCCGCCGGCTACGACCTGCTGCTGCTCTCCCGCCCGACCGCTGAGGGAAAGCCCGGTCCCGAATTGGAAGCCCTGGCCGCCAGCCTGCGGCAGGGGGATCGGCGGGTAGAGATCGCAGGCATTGATCTGGCTGATTCCGCTGCCATTGCTCCGGGCCTTGCTGAGTTGCTGGGTCGGGGCCTGCTCCCCAGCGTTGTGATCAACAATGCCGGTGCGGCTTATACCGGGGCCCTGGCCGAGATGCCCCTGGACCAGTGGCAATGGCTGCTCCAGCTCAACGTGACGGCGGTCTTCCAGGTCTGCCAAGCGGTTCTGCCCTTGCTCCGCTCTGCTGGCGAAGGGCTGATCATCAATGTCAGTAGCCATGCCGCCCACAAGACCTTCCCCGACTGGGGGGCCTACGCCACCACCAAGGCGGCCAAGGTGTGTCTCAGCCGCCATCTGGCTGCCGAAGAGCGGGCCCATGGGATTCGGGTCTCGACCCTCACCCTGGGTGCGGTAAATACACCTCTTTGGGATACCGAAACGGTCCACAGCGACTTCGATCGGCGTGCCATGCTTGAAGTGGGTCAAGTGGCTGATGCCCTGCTGGTTTTGGCCCAACAGCCCGCCAACCAGGTGGTCGAAGACCTCACCCTCATGCCGGCCGCCGGTGCTCTCTGAGCTTTCCTATGACATCGACCCTGCCTTCCAGCCTTCCCTCCCGCGCCACCGCGCCTGAAGCAGGCCCTTCTCCGGTGAGCTTGCGAATCCGTGAACGGCTGGATGCCGCCGGGGTTGCCTATCTGGCTAACGACAACATTTCTGACCATCTCGCCCCCGGGGAGATGGAGCAGCTGGAGATCGAGGTGGCCGGCAAGGTGCGTGAGCTGCTGCGCAGCTTGGTGATCGATATCGACAACGACCACAACACCGAGGAAACCGCCGAGCGGGTGGCTCGGATGTATCTGCATGAAGTGTTCAAGGGCCGCTATCACCAACAACCCAAGATCGCCAGCTTTCCGAACGTCAAAAAGCTGGATGAGATCTACACGGTTGGTCCGATTTCGGTCCGCTCAGCTTGCTCCCACCACCTCGTACCAATCCTGGGCAACTGCTGGATTGGCATTAAGCCCGGTGATCGGGTGATTGGCCTGTCCAAGTTTTCCCGCGTGGCTGACTGGGTGTTCTCCCGTCCCCACATTCAGGAAGAGGCGGTGATGATCCTGGCCGATGAAATTGAGCGGCTTTGCGAGCCCCAGGGTCTGGCCATCCTGGTGAAAGCCCAGCACTACTGCATGAAGTGGCGTGGGGTTAAGGAACCCCAAACCACCATGGTGAATTCCGTTGTTCGCGGTGACTTCCGCCACGACCCCAGTCTGAAGGCGGAATTCTTTGAACTGGTGAAGCAGCAGGAAAGCCTGTACTAGCGGTTGGCCGGTTGAATCGGCCCCACAGCAGGGGTGGCCTGCCTCTGGCTGCCTGTTGCTGTGGGCTGGGCCACCACCAGCATCACCTGGCTGGAAACATCGTTGGCTTTGAGTAGGTAGGTGGAGCCTGAGGCGCCTTGGATCAGGATCCACTGCTTGGATCCGGGCTGAAGTTTGTACCAGTGGAAGGCGCCGGGCGGCAGCGAGGCGAGCACATCAGCCGTCAGGGTGGCTTGCAGCAATTGACCTTCGCTGGCTTGGCCCGCTAACACCATCTGCTGCAGGCCGTTGATCTGCTGTTGAACCGTTCCTTCCAACTGGATATCGGTTGCGATTTGGGAGCGGAGGGCATTGATCTGGGCCTGGGGCTGGGGACTCACCCCAGGCACGCAGGAGAGCAATCCATCCACCAATTGGCAGCCCACCATGTCCTGGGCGCTGGCAGCAGTGATGGCCCCAGTCGTGAGCGCTGCCGCAAGGCTTAGGGCAAGGGGTTGGAAACGACGCAGGATGGCCATCAAGTCGGTGCTCCGATCAACTCACGGGATTCTGATCCTCGCTGCTTGAGCGAACGGCCGCGACCAATTGGGCCACCAGCGCAAGATCTTTGTCGCCTGGAGCACGTTCAACCCCACTGGAGGCATCGAGTCCATGGGGGCTCAGCCTTGCCAGCACAGCTCCCACCCGATCGGCGCGGATGCCCCCCGCTAGCCACCAGGGCATGGGGCAGTGCCACCCCTCCAGCCACTCGATCGGGATGCGGTGCCCCGTCCCCCCGAGTTGGTCGGGCACCCAGGCATCCAGCAACAGGGCATCCACGGCCCCCCCATAGGAGGCCGCCGACGCCAGGTCGCCTGGGCCGCGAATTCGTAGGGCTTTCCAGATCCCACAGCCGAGGCGCTGGCGGAGGTCATGGCAACGTTCGGGACTCTCCCCGCCATGGAGTTGCACCACCTGGTGGCCCCAGCGGGGATCCAGGTCCGCCAGCTCTCCATCGGTGGGGTCGGCGACCACCAGCACGCCGGCACAGGGGGGCGATGCGCAGATGGCCGCCTGAAATAACGCCTTGCGTTGCTCCACCGGCACGAACCGGGGCGAGCCTTCCACCCCAATGACCCCAATGGCGTCCACGCCCATGGCAGCCCCAGCGGCAGCCTGGTCGGCTTGGGTAAAGCCACAAATTTTCAGCAGGGGTTGGCTATCGGCCACCGGTAGGCAAGCGAAGGTGGGGCGAACCCTTTCTAGGATTGGATTTGTTGTCTGGGCGCAGGCCCGGGCTTTTCGGGCAGATCACGCGTGAATGACGGCTGGCAAATCCTCAAGATTGGCGGGATCCCCCTCAAGGTCCATCCCAGCTGGTTCGTGATTTTGTTGCTGGCCACCAGTGCTTTTGCCCAGCACTACGGCCTCAACACCAAGATTGCAGTCCCCGTGGTCTGGCAGTGGGGCCTGGGATTTGTCACGGCGCTGTTGTTGTTTGTTTCCGTTCTCTTGCATGAGCTTGGCCATTCCTTTGTGGCCATGGCCCAGGGGGTCAAGGTGCGCAGCATCACCCTGTTTCTCTTGGGTGGCGTGGCCAGCGTTGAGCGGGAATCCAGCACGGCCATGGGAGCCTTGAGGGTCGCGGCGGCGGGCCCGGCGGTGAGCCTGGTGCTTGGCTTCGCCTTGATGGCCAATGTTCACAATGCCGCCCACATCGCCCCGGTGCTCGGCGACATGGTCGCCCAGCTGGGCAGCTTGAACCTGGTGTTGGGTTTGTTCAATTTGTTGCCAGGTCTGCCCCTCGATGGCGGCCTGATTGTTAAAGCCCTTGTCTGGCAAGTGAGTGGTAGCCAGCGCCGTGGCATTGAAGTGGCCAATGCCTGTGGCCGGGTGCTGGCCCTCTTGGCCATGGGGCTCGGCACCCTCCTATTGGTGCGCGGTGCCGGACTCAGTGGGGCCTGGTTGATTTTGCTGGGCTGGTTTGGGCTTGGGGCCGCCCGCAACCAGTACCAATTACTCACCCTGCAAACCATCCTCAAGCAGTTGCGGGTGCGGGAGGCCGCTGGCCGCCGCTATCGGGTGCTCGATGTCAAAGACTCCCTGCGCCAACTCAGCCAGTTGCGCATCGGCGAGGCGAAGGAACTGGGCCAGGGTGACTGGCTTTTGGTCTGTGACCAAGGCCGCTGGAAGGGGGTCATCGACGATGAACCCCTGCAACAACTTCCCGTCCAGCGCTGGGACACCGATCGCATCGGTGACCATCTCAAGCCGCTGTCCAGCCTGGCTTCGATCTCTGAGAACGCACCCCTCTGGCAGGCCGTGCAGCAACTCGAAGAGAGCAAGGCCACCCGGCTCCTCGTGCTTAGTGCCGCCGGTCTGCCCTGCGGCACCCTGGAGCGCCCCGAGCTCGGAGCCGTGGTTTTGGCGAAGTTGGGCCTGAAGCTGCCAACGCCCTTGATGGAGATGGCCAGACGCCAGAACACCTATCCCCTGGGCCTGGGTTTGCCCCAGGTGGTGCGCACGATGGTGGCCACGGGGGACGTTGCCGGGATCGATCCCAGCTGATGGTCTGGGATTCGGCCAGCAATCTGCCCTAGTTCGTGGGCCTGGAGAGGGCTCGCGGCAATCAAGCCCCCCCGCAAGGCTTCAGGCAGGGCTTGGCCAGCAGCATCAAGGAGGCACTGCTCCAGGTCAGCTGGGCCCACGGGCAGTTCTGGCAGGGGGGGCGGTTCCTTGCCAAAAACCTGTTGCCAAAGCGCCTTTGGTGGATCCAGCAGGATTGAGCCGTGCTGCAACAGCTGGCCCCGGCGCCAGAGTTGGGCACTGCCGATCCGCTTGCCCCCTCCCGGATGCACCAAGTCAGCGGCTGTGCTGAGGGCAAAGCAGTTGCTCTGCTGCAGGTTTGCCGCTTGAACGCCAAAGACCAGGGGTAGGCCAAGGGTTTCAAAGGCCAGCCGCAGCCAAGTGCAGCTGAGCCGGTAGGCCTCCCGCCGCGATCGAGGGGGGCTGGGCCAGACCAGGGCGTAGGTGAGTTCTCCGGCGTGCAAAACGGCGCGACCCCCACTGGGCCGCCGCACCAGATCGATCACCCCCTGGTTCACCAAATCGGGCCAGTGGGGGTCGAGATGGCGCTGGTGAAACCCCAGCGACAGGGTGGGGCGCCGCCAGCGATAGAGGCGAAAGGCCGGTCGGCCCTGGTCGAGCAGCCAGCTATCGATGGCCATCTGCCAAGACCCATCGAGCTCGGTGGTGGCCACCCAGCGCGGTTCCTGGGTGGGAGATGCTGTGGTCTCAGCCATTGCCCCAGATTGCCCCGATGACCTGGAGCTTGCTGTCGCTTGTGCCCCTGGGGCTTCTGACGGGCTTGCTTTCCGGGGTCCTGGGCATCGGCGGCGGACTGGTTTTTTCCCCCTTGCTACTGCTGGTGGGCCTGGACCCCCACCATGCCCTGGCCACCAGCACCTTGGCGATTGTGCCCACGGGGCTCGGAGGCAACGTGGCCCACCTGCAGTCCCGCTCGATTCCCTGGCGGGCAGGGTTGGCCATTGCCTTGGGTGCAGGGTTTGGGGCCCTGGTGTTTAGCCATGTGGGCTTCGGTTTGGCCGGCTGGCAACTGCTCAGTCTTCAAGCCGCGATGTACGGGGCTCTGGCGATCACGATTTGCCCCAAGCCTGTCGAGGCCCCTGACCCCAGCCCATCCCTGCCTTTGGTCGGCCTGGTGGGGGTGGGATCGGCGGCCGGCATGCTCGGTGGATTGCTTGGTGTGGGTGGTGGGTTGGTCATGGTCCCCTTGATGGTGCGGCTCCTGGGTTTACCGGTGCGCCTCGCCATCCGGCTGAGCATGCTTGGCGTGCTCACCGCAGCCTCTGCCGCCACCGTCACGTTTTTGCAGGATGGCCGAGCCCTCCTTCCGATGGGACTCACCTTGGGATGCAGTGCGGCGGTGGCAGCCCATTGGTCGGCCTCCCGCTTGAATCGCGTTCCCGAGCATTGGCTGGTGTGGATGCTGCGGTTGATCACCCTGCTGCTGGCCCTCGATAGTGGCCGGCGGGCCTTGGGGCTACTCCTCGAGGTGCTGCAAGGAGCCACCGCCCTGGCCTGAATCCAGGTGAGAGGCGCCAGCTCAGGCGTGGTCCCAGAAGTTGGCATCGAGCTCAAAGCCCAGCACCGCTGCCATTTGGCCCAACCCTTGGCGGCAGCTCAATCCATGAACCTGGGCCCAGCTATCCAGAACAAAAAGTCGATGGGTGATCCAGAGCTCCAGGGATTCACCAGCGAAGCGAATCCCTTCGGTGCGGTTAAAGCTATGGGGCAGCAGCATCGCCACATGGCGGGTGAGTTGGCCGCTCGAGCGCTCCAACACCAGGGGCAGCCAGGGGTAGGCAGCGTCAGCCCGCAACGACCACAGGCGGATTTCGGGGATTTCCGAGAGTTCGCGGGGATCTTCGGCCTCCCGGGGCCAGTCGAATTGCAGGGTTAGCTCGGCTCCGCCCTTCACCAAGCTGGCTGGCTCGAGGGATGCCCAGGGATCGAGGGGGGCCAGATCAAGTTGCCGAATGGCATTGGGGCCAATCAGCAAAGAACCAGCAGCTGCGGGCATGGGGACGTCGGCCATCAAGAGCTGTGACAGCAGGGCGCGGGAGCCTGGACCGTAGCCCCCAAAGGACGAACAATGGATCGACGTTGCTTCTTACCGCAGCCCCATGGTTTCCTCCCTCAGCCAAGCCGAAGTGCTGATTGCCCTGGTGGTGGCCGCCCACGCCGGTGTTTTGGCCGTTCGCCTCTGCTTCAGCCTCTACAAGGCTTGATGGAAGGGGGTTAAGCCCCCTGCCTTTGGCTGAACACATTGCGCCCCTATCCCTTGGCGGAGGGGCCAATGTCCGCTAAAAGCCTTGAAAATGTCCGTTCCTAGTCTGCGTGCCCCAGACCTCCCGGCGATCCGCTCCTAGGGCCCAGACACCTGCCCATTTCCAGCCGACGATCGTGCCTCCCCGGCACGCTGTGTTTGGCTCCGATGGCCAGCTTCTCAGCCTTTCCTCCGAAAGCCAGAAGCTGGTCTGCAGTGTGCTCGGTCTGACCCTCAAACTCAGCCTGGTTGTGGTAACTGGGGTGAGCTTGATGCGTTTGGCCGTGGCGTATCAAGAACGGATGGAGCGCCAAGGGGAGCTCAAAGCTGTGCTGGATCTGGAAACCGGCAAGCTCACCAAGGCGCGCGATCGGTTTGATCAGCTGTTTGCCGTTGGTGGGGAACAGGGTTTGATCCGTGAACAAAATCAGTGGATCGCGCCGAATCGATTGAGGGTTGTTTGGCAGCCCCAGCGTTAAACGGTCTTACCCCGTAAGTTGGGGCGCCAATTGCGCACCAGCGTCCATCCATGGCTGAAGCCAACAGCGCCGGAACTGTTCTGATCACAGGCACCACGTCCGGTGTAGGCTTCAATGCCGCTAAGGCCCTCACCGACCGTGGGTGGACGGTGGTAACGGCCAACCGGGACCCCGTCCGGGCTGCCCAGGCGGCGGAATCCATGGGAATCCCATCGGCCCAGTTGCACCATCTCCGCATGGACATGGGCGATCTGGAGAGTGTGCGCGCAGGCGTCGAAACCCTGGTGGGCTCCCTGGCGGGGCCCCTCGACGCCCTGGTCTGCAATGCCGCCGTCTACAAGCCCCGGTTGAAGCAGCCCGAGTGGTCTCCCCAGGGTTACGAGATTTCGATGGCTACCAATCACCTGGGCCACTTTCTGTTGATTCAGCTGTTGATGGCTGACATCCAACGCTCCCAGCATCCGGCAAAGCGGGTGGTGATTTTGGGTACGGTCACGGCCAATTCCGTAGAGCTGGGGGGCAAGATCCCCATTCCTGCTCCGGCGGATCTGGGTGATCTTTCCGGGTTTAAGGCCGGTTTCAAAGCTCCGATTGCGATGGCCAATTCCAAGGCCTTCAAGCCCGGCAAGGCCTACAAGGACAGCAAGCTTTGCAACATGATCACAACCCGGGAGCTGCATCGCCGCTGCCACGCCACCACAGGGATTGTGTTCAGTTCGCTGTACCCCGGCTGCGTGGCCGACAGCCCCCTGTTTCGCAATACACCGAGGGCGTTTCAGAAGATCTTTCCCTGGTTCCAAAAGAACGTGACCGGGGGCTACGTGAGCCAGGCCCTCGCCGGTGAACGGGTGGCCCAGGTGGTGGCCGACCCAGGCTTCAACACCTCAGGGGTGCATTGGAGCTGGGGCAACCGCCAAAAACAGGGCGGCCAGCAATTCAGCCAAGAACTCTCTGAAAAGGCAAGCAATCCAGAAACCGCCCAGGGGGTCTGGGATTGCTCCATGCGCCTGGTGGGTCTCACCTAAAACCGGACAGGCCCCGACCAGACGGAATCTTAAAGGCGACGGCGGAAGCCGTCGCCGCCAAAACCAGATCCAAAACCCCGATCGTCGTCGTCGTTGGTGCGGCTTAATTTCCAGACGTTGCGGCTGAGCCGACGGGCGGTGAGGCCCCCCCGCTCGACCACGGCCGTGCCGGGACGGGCTCCCATCAGGTGGGTCACTTCAGCGGTGGTCAAAGGCGCCCCCGTGTGGATGGCGAGTTGGGTGAGCTCGAGCCGCTGGCGCAGGGCGCTCAGATCGGCCTGGCCGCCGTCTTCCGATTCGCTCCACATCCACGGCCTCTCCTGGCCAGAAGTCGCCATTTTTTGCATCAGGCCCAGGCCAATGAAGGCCAGGGCCTGTTCCGGCTTGAGGCCCTCCGCGGTGGCTTGGGCCATCCACTCAGGCATTGCAGAACCAGGGTTTTGGGCTGGCATCGGCTCCGTTTCCGTGGCGGAACTGGAGCTCGAGCTGGAGGTGCCCGTGGTGCGCTTGGTGGCCATGAACGTCCCATCAACGTTGGCCGGACGCTACCGGCTCAGGCCTTGACGGCAAGTACCCGAAAGGCGGGCGGTAAGATCCCGCCAACTCAGGCCCGCGCGGGGAGCGTTATCCCCCGGGCCCGCCTGGGGCTCCCTGCCATCCTTCATGGCCTCCCGTTCGCTGCCACCATCGCGCTCTAGGGGCAACGGGCCTTCCATTACGGGCACGTTGTCGATTGCTGGTAGCGGTTCTGGTGGCAACAGCCTGGGTAGCGATAGCTCCGGGGCGAGTTGCGTCATCACCACCGATAGCGAGGGTTCCCGGCTGGCCCGCCAATCCAGCCATGTGCAGTCGATTGAGCTGCGTACCTACGTTTTTCTGGATTCGCTCCAGCCCCAGCTGGCGGCCTACATGGGCACCGTTTCCCAAGGGTTCCTACCGATCCCTGGCGATGCCTGCCTCTGGCTTGAGGTGTCCCCTGGCATGGCCGTGCATCGGGTCACCGACATTGCCCTGAAGGCAAGCACGGTGCGACTGGGCCAAATGATTGTGGAGCGGGCCTTTGGCTCCCTTGCCTTGTATCACCGCGACCAGAGCAACGTGCTCCATTCCGGTGACGTGGTGCTTGAGGCCATCGGCAACAGGATTGAGCAGCGCAGCCGCTGTGAGGTGAGTTGGACGGAAATCATTCGGGCCATCACCCCCGACCATGCGGTGTTGATCAACCGCCAAAACAGGCGGGGCTCAATGATCCAAGCCGGGATGAGCATGTTCATCCTGGAAACCGAACCAGCGGGCTACGTGCTCATCGCCGCCAATGAGGCCGAGAAGGCATCGAACATCACCGTTGTCGATGTCAAGGCGGTGGGTGCCTTTGGTCGACTCACCCTGGCAGGCAAGGAAGGCGATGTGGAAGAAGCCGCCGCTGCTGCCATGCGGGCGATTCACAGCATTAACCAAAAAGCTCGCTGACTTCAGGCCAAACCCAGCGGAGCCTTAACCCCAAACCGAGCAGAGCCTTCAGCCCAAACCGAGAAGAGCCTTCAGCCCAAGCCAAGAGCAGCCTTCAATCCCGGAGCCATTTGCCGGGCTGCCTTGCCCCGGCTTCCCAGCTTGAGCTTGAGGTGTTGGGGCATGGCCCCGTAGGTCATGCCCGCTTCCCGCACCCAGAAAATGGGGTCGTAGCCCCCACCGGAGCCTTCGGCTTGGTGCAGGATCTCGCCCCTGCAGATGCCTTGGGCTTGCAACACCACCAGGCCGGAGGGATCGGCTAGGGCCATGGCGCTGTTGAAGCTGGCACTGCGGTAGGGGGTGGTGCCGAGCTCATGGAGCAGCCGGTGAATCCGCTCGTGGTCCGTGGGGGCGTAGCGGGCTGAGAACACCCCCGGGGCCCCAGCGAGGGCGTCCACTTCCAGGCCCGAATCGTCGGCCAGGGCCCACTGACCCGTGAGCTGGGCCACGGCCTCGGCTTTGAGGCAGGCATTGGCCAGGTAGGTGCTGCCGGTTTCTTCAATGTCCAGCCCCTTTGGCTGCTGGCGCAAGTCCAGATCCACCGCATCGAGCATGGCCCCGATCTCGGCCACCTTGTGGGGGTTGCCACTGGCAATCACCAACACAGGTCTTTGCACGGGGTACCCAGCTCGATCGGGCCATTGTGACCAATGGGCTGAATCACAGGTGCCTTGAACGATCGGCGCCTTGAACCACCGGTGTCTGTCGCGATTGATCAGAGCCCCATCTTCGCAACGCCCAGGCGGCCTAGGGTTCCCCGACTTTTCCCTTACCGGGCCACGATGGACACCAGCCTGGTTCTTCAGAACCTGCTCAGCCCGCCGGTTCTGTTTTTCTTCTTGGGGGTGGTGGCGGTTCTGGTGGGATCCGACCTCGAGATCCCCGCCCCCCTTCCCAAGCTCTTTTCCCTTTATTTGCTCCTGGCCATTGGTTTTCGAGGCGGCCTCGAACTGGCCCACAGCGGTTTGGGGGGCCAGGTGCTGCCCACGATTTTGGCGGCGGTGTTGATGTCGCTGGTTGTTCCGATCTATAGCTTTTTCACCCTCAAAACCAAGCTCGACAACTTCAACGCCGCCGCCATCGCCGCCACCTATGGCTCGATCAGTGCGGTCACCTTCATTACGGCCCAGAGCTTCCTCGAAAGCCAAAAAATCAGCTTCGATGGTTTCAT
Organism: Cyanobium sp. NIES-981; assembly: GCA_945896675.1. Taxonomy (GTDB): domain Bacteria; phylum Cyanobacteriota; class Cyanobacteriia; order PCC-6307; family Cyanobiaceae; genus Cyanobium_A. The sequence continues at coordinate 28,343 of CAMDEM010000005.1, read as the reverse complement.
GGTGGCCGCCTTGGCCCTGATGGAGTCCCCCGCGATCATTGTGGGTCTGCTGCTGGTGAAGTTGGCCGCCCCCCAAAAGCGCCCTGACGCCAAGGGCATGCGCTGGGGTGCCGTGCTGCATGAAGCCTTCTTGAACAGCTCGGTGTTTCTGCTGATGGGCAGCTTGATCATTGGTGTCTTGGTGGCCTCCAACAGCCCCCATGGCGTCGAGAAGATGCTGCCGTTCACCGACAAGCTCTTCTATGGAGCCTTGAGCTTTTTCCTTTTGGACATGGGCATCGTGGCGGCCCAGCGCCTCTCCGACCTGCGCAAAGCCGGCCCCTTTCTGATTGGCTTCGCGGTGCTGATGCCGTTGCTGAATGCCTTCCTTGGGGTCCTGATTGCCAAAGGCCTTGGCCTGGACCATGGCAATGCACTGTTGTTCGTGGTGCTCTGCGCCAGCGCGTCGTACATCGCCGTGCCCGCAGCCATGCGCATGACCGTGCCAGAGGCCAATCCCAGCCTCTACATCTCCACAGCGCTTGGGGTGACCTTCCCCTTCAACATCATTGTGGGCATTCCGGCCTACATGGCGCTGGTCAACAAACTTATCCCTGCTGCCAGCTGATTCGATGAAACGTGTTGATCTGATCCTTAGCGAGCGGGAGCTGGACAAGGTGATTAAGGCGATCGAGGCCTCCGGTGCCCCGGGCTATTCGGTGATGAAGCACGTCACGGGGAAGGGCCCCCATGGCGAGGTCTCCGATGCCATGGACTTCAGCGGCTTGGGAGCCAATGCCCACGTGATCCTGTTTTGTGAGCCTGAAATCCTTCCCAAACTGCGGGAAGGCATCCAGCCCCTCCTCGATTACTACGGCGGAGTGGCTTTTGTGGCCGAAGCCAACCCCCTCTAATGCGCTAGCTGTCCCCGGCAAGGCCCCTTGAAAAGCCCTGGCACCACTGGGCCCAGCAGGATCTCCAACGTTTTGTGTGCAATGGATGAGCCTGGCTTATCAATCGCAGCGCAGACGGTGATGGCCCTGGCGGCCCAAATGGGTTGACGGGGGGCTGACCGGCCGAGCAAGGTTGCTTGCGAACATTCCACCCCCTCCTCCAGGAGCAGGTAATGGCTAACGAAACCATGGGCATCGCCCTCGGCATGATCGAAACCCGGGGCCTGGTCCCCGCGATCGAAGCGGCTGACGCCATGACTAAGGCCGCAGAAGTGCGCCTGATCGGTCGTGAATTCGTAGGCGGCGGCTACGTCACCGTGATGGTGCGTGGCGAAACCGGCGCTGTGAACGCAGCCGTTCGCGCTGGCGCTGACGCCTGCGAGCGCGTCGGCGACGGCCTCGTTGCGGCCCACATCATTGCGCGCCCCCACAAAGAGGTGGAGCCTGCTTTGAACAACGGCAACTACGCCGGTCAGAAGGACTGAGTTGACCAGCGCCAACGGCGTTAACCAACCCATTTCCCTTACCGACCCAACCGGAGAAACTCCATGAGCAAGAAGTACGACGCCGGGGTTAAGGAGTACCGCGACACGTATTGGACTCCTGATTACGTCCCCCTCGATACCGACCTGCTGGCGTGCTTCAAGTGCACCGGCCAGGACGGCGTTCCCCGCGAAGAAGTGGCCGCAGCTGTGGCCGCTGAATCCTCTACCGGCACCTGGTCCACCGTGTGGTCCGAGCTCCTCACCGACCTCGACTTCTACAAAGGCCGTTGCTACCGCATCGAAGACGTCCCTGGAGACAAGGAAGCCTTCTACGCCTTCATCGCCTATCCCCTGGACCTGTTCGAGGAAGGCTCCATCACCAACGTTCTGACCTCCTTGGTCGGCAACGTGTTTGGTTTCAAGGCCCTGCGCCACCTGCGTCTGGAAGACATCCGCTTCCCGATGGCGTTCATCAAGACCTGCATGGGTCCCCCGAACGGCATCGTGGTTGAGCGCGACCGGATGAACAAGTACGGCCGCCCCCTGCTGGGTTGCACCATCAAGCCGAAACTCGGCCTGAGCGGTAAGAACTACGGCCGGGTTGTCTACGAATGCCTCCGCGGTGGTCTCGACTTCACCAAGGACGACGAAAACATCAACTCCCAGCCTTTCCAGCGCTGGCAGAACCGTTTCGAGTTCGTAGCCGAAGCTACCAACTTGGCCCAGCAGGAAACCGGTGAGAAGAAGGGGCACTACCTCAACTGCACCGCCGCAACTCCTGAAGAGATGTACGAGCGGGCCGAGTTCGCCAAGGAACTGGGTCAGCCGATCATCATGCACGACTACATCACCGGTGGCTTTACCGCCAACACCGGTCTTGCCAAGTGGTGCCGCAAGAACGGGATGCTGCTGCACATTCACCGTGCCATGCACGCTGTGATCGACCGCCATCCCAAGCACGGCATCCACTTCCGGGTGCTGGCCAAGTGCCTCCGCCTCTCCGGCGGTGACCAACTGCACACCGGCACCGTGGTCGGCAAGCTCGAGGGCGACCGCCAGTCGACCCTGGGTTATATCGACCAACTGCGCGAATCCTTCGTACCCGAAGATCGCAGCCGCGGTAACTTCTTCGACCAAGACTGGGGCTCCATGGGCGGCGTGTTCGCCGTGGCCTCCGGCGGTATCCACGTGTGGCACATGCCCGCGCTGGTTGCCATCTTTGGCGACGACTCCGTGCTCCAGTTCGGTGGTGGTACCCACGGTCACCCCTGGGGTTCTGCTGCAGGTGCTGCTGCCAACCGCGTGGCCCTCGAGGCCTGCGTCAAGGCCCGCAATGCCGGTCGCGAAATCGAGCGTGAAGGTCGCGACATCCTCACGGAAGCCGCCAAGCACAGCCCTGAGCTGGCTATCGCACTTGAGACCTGGAAGGAAATCAAGTTCGAGTTCGACACCGTCGACAAGCTCGACGTCAACTGATCGGATTCGGGACGATGACGGGTGTGGTTGGATAAAAAAACCGTTTCGGCAGTTTTTAAACCCCAATCACCCCCACTCTTTTCCCCACCCTTCTAAGACGTTTCGAACGCGACAACAACCCTTTCAAGGGTTACTTCACTCCATCCACCCAAAGGATCCCCATGCCTTTCAAGAGCACCGTGGGTGACTACCAAACAGTCGCCACCCTGGAGACATTCGGCTTCCTCCCGCCGATGACTCAGGACGAGATCTACGACCAAATTGCTTACATCATTGCCCAGGGTTGGAGCCCGCTCGTTGAGCATGTCCACCCCAGCAACTCCATGGCGACCTACTGGTCGTTCTGGAAGCTTCCCTTCTTCGGCGAGAAGGATCTGGGCGTCATCGTGAGCGAGCTCGAGGCTTGCCACCGCGCCTACCCCGACCACCACGTTCGCCTGGTGGGCTACGACGCCTATACCCAAAGCCAGGGTTCTTGCTTCGTGGTATTCGAAGGCCGCTGATCTTCAGCGTCTAACAACGGGCCCTTGCCTTGGCTTGGGCCCACCCCCTTTTCTGTTGTTCTTGGGCAGCGGCCGTAGGCCTGTTGCTTGGGAGAGCAGACCAATTTTCAGCATTCCATTCGACGGGCGGACATGGCCAGCACATCCAGCCGGGAAGCAGCGCTTGAGCGCCGTAGGGCCCTCACGACCGGGGGCAAACAAGCCTCCAGCCGCTTTACCTCAGGTCAGAGCCGTGTGCGCACGGTCGTTGACGCCCGTCCCACCCGCACGGGGGCGGCTCCTGCAGCGTCAGCTACCTCCTCGGTGACCCAGGCCCCTGCTGCACCCGCGACGCAGTCCCCAGCCAGCCGCAGCTTGAGTGCTCCGTCCAGTGGCCGTTCCCACAGCCCAGCCCGGCCGATCGCTAACCCCAGCCGTGATCTGGTTCTGGCCCGCCGCGATGCCCTCTCCAGACGGGGCAAGCGTGCCGATACCTCCAAGGATCGAACCCGCACGGCCACAGATGTTGTCGCTCCTGCTTCAGCCGCGCCAGTTGCCGCTGTCAACAGCCCCGCACCTGTCAAGCACGATTGCGATTGCAAGGGTTCGGCCAAGTTGGCCAGCCTGTCCGCCCCCACCCGTAGCGATACCTTCGCCAGTGGCCGCAGCGATTCAGCTGCCACTAGCCGCAAGGTGACAGCCAAGCGTGCAGCCCAGCACAACCCCAGCCGCGCCCTTGTTCTGGCCCGCCGAGACGCCCTCTCCAAGCGCGGTAAGTCTGCGACGACGTCCAGCAGTACTGGTGCCGCAGCCGTTGCCCGCCATGGCAATGCCGATCTGACCAGCCGCGAGCTGTCCCAGAAACTACGTGAACTCAAGAACAAAGTGGGCAGTGCCGGCACCTCCCGCAGTGGCGGAACCCGTCCTTCCGGCCCCAACCGCCATGGCTCCAAGCAGGCGGCTGCAGCCGATGCCTCCTGGAAGGTGGGCGTCAGCGAAACCACCAGTGGTCAAGTGGTGACCGGTACCCAAGCCAACCGTTCCACCAAAACCACCGGCAACGAAGCCAGCACCTGCCGCTCCATCACTGGCACCGAGTACATGGGAGCCGACATCTTCCGCACCTTCTGCCAAAGCGAGCCCGTGGCTAGCCAACCCGCCAAGGTGCGGGTCACGGCCACCAGCCACGGCAACCAGGTGACCGGCAATGAAGTTGGCCGCTCCGACAAGGTCACCGGCGATGAGCCCGGTACCTGCAAGAACGTGACCGGCACGGAATATGTGTCGGCCAACCAATCCGCCGCCTACTGCGGCACCAGCAACCCCTCCCCCCGCAAGGTGGGCCGCAGCGAAACCCGCTCTGGCCTTGCCGTATCAGGCGTGATGGTGGGTCGCTCGGAAAAGGTGACCGGCGATGAACCCGGCTCCGGTAAGCAGCTCACGGGCACCCAATACGTGGGTGACCAAAGTCAACTGGCAGGTCGGGCCCCCACCAAGGTCTCCACCCTCAATACCCTCCGCGGTACGGGCATTACCGGTACCCATGTGGGCCGCAGTGAGCACGTCACCGGTGATGAACCCGGCAGTTGCCGCTTGGTCACCGGCGATGAATACGTCGGCAGCCAGCAATACGATCGCTTTTGTGGCACCAAGCCCGCCCCTGAGGCAGCCAAGGTTGGCTTCAGCGTCACCAACCGGGCCATCGTGGTGAGCGGCACCCACACGGGCCGTTCCGGCAATGTCACCGGCGATGAACCCGGCACCTGCAAGGTGGTGACCGGCACCCCCTACACCGGCTTTGAACAGGCCGGTGAGTATTGCTCCAACAACCAAGTTGCGGCGATCCGTCAGCGCACTCCAGTTCGCGGTGCCAACCGCATGAGCGGGATCCAACCCGGCATTGGCGGCAGCCTCACCGGCGCCGACCGGGGGGCCTGTGAACCCATCACTGGAACCCCCTACCTGGGCGCCGACCAGATGGCCCAGGCCTGCGGTGCGGCCAGCGCAACCGATGCCGATTTCCCTAATCCGTTGGCGGGTAGCCAACCCTGGCAGCAGTTCAGCATTCAGTCCCCTGCCCGGGCAGCCCACACGGCCCACGACCGCGCTGGCGCCGTAACCGGAACCAGTTATGAGCAAGGCAACCGGGTTACCGGCCCTTTTGACCTGGCCGGTGACAAGGTCACCGGCACCGAACAGTTCCGCTTCGACCGTCGTGGCGCCCAGCTCTCCCGTGGCCCCATAGCGGTCGCGGCAGCTCCTGTTTCCGTCGACGAGGACGCCCGTCCCATCTCCCGGGTGACCGGTGAAGGCATTTCCGCCGGCCTGAAGATCACCGGCGATGACTGGGACCGGGGTGACCGGGTCACGGGTACTGAAGGGGTCTCGGCCCGCCGCCGTAATCCCACCCGCACGGGTCCGATGTCGGCGATGGCAGCCCAACAACCCAAGCGCAATGAGGAAGTTCCTGAGCCCGTGAGCCGGGTGACGGGTTCCAGCGGCAACACCTCCGCCGGTTCGTTGATCACCGTGTCCGGTGGGGCCCGCGGTTAATCCCTGATGCCCCGACGCTCGGCCACTCCCTATCGCCCCATGGCTCCGACGGCCCCCCGTCGTCGCCCGGGAGCCATGGCGGCTGAGCCCGGAGCCGTGCCTACCCAGCCCACCCCGGCATCAACCCGCACCCCATTCCGCGGCAGCCTCCATCCCCTCACCGATCGCCAGGCGAATGGGGTGTTGCATGCTTACGACAACCAGGTGAAGGGCAGCTTTGATCGCATCGTGCCGGTGCTCAAGCGGCTCTCAACCCTCCAACACGAAGACGACTTCGTTGGAGCAGCCCAGCGTTTAGCCCGCACCGAGCTTGGCTTTGAGCTTCCCCTGCCCATCCTCGAGAAGGCCTGGGTAACCCAGCTCGACATGCGCACCCTGTTTGCCTGGTGCCTCTTCGAGACCTACGAGCAGACCAGTCATGCCTTCTTCCAAGCCGATCCCCTAGCCGGCAAACCCGGTAGCCCCGCAGCCGAGGCATTTGATGGCTTCCTGCTCTCCTGTGGCTTCCATCTCCTGGACATCACGCCCTGCTCGGATGGCCGCCTGGCCCATGCCATTGCCTATGCCCTGCGCCTGCCGTTTAGTTCGGTTCGGCGTCGCTCCCATGCCGGGGCCCTGTTTGATGTGCAAAACACGGTGAACCGCTGGGTGAAGACCGAGCACCGCCGTTACCGCGAGGCCATCCCCAATCCTGCCCACGAGGACACCCGCTATTTGAAGGTGGTCTTATACCACTTCAGCTCCAAGGATCCCAGCCACGAGGGTTGTGCGGCCCATGGCAGTAACGATTCCCTTGCGGCCTCCTGTGGGTTTGAGCGGCTGAAGGATTTTCAGCAGGCTGTGGAGAACAGTTTTTGCTGCGGGGCCTCCGTGGATTTGCTCTTGATGGGCATCGACACCGACACCGACGCCATCCGGGTGCACGTTCCCGGGCTGGATGGCAGCACCAACCTCGAGCGCTGGGTGGATGCTCAGGATGTCTACGCAGCCACTGTCCACCTTGGTGAGCAGGAAGCAAAAGCCCGCATTCAGGCGATGGTTGAACAGGCTGCCGCCTCCAGCCCCGACCCAAGCATGGTGAGGCTGGTTGCCCGCCTGCTGGAGAACAACCTGTCCCAGATCGATTATGTGCGCCAACACCATGGCGGCAGTTACGGCGATGCGGGCCATGCCGAACGGTTCATTGGGGTGGGCATTGGTTTCAAAGAGATCCACCTGCGCAACCTCACCTATTTCGCCTATATGGATACGGTCGAAGAAGGGGCCGCTGACCTGGACGTCGGCATCAAGATTTTCACCGGCTTGAATGTGTCCCGGGGCTTGCCGGTGCCGGTGGTCGTCCGCTTTGATTACAACAGCCAGGTCCCTGGAGCCCGGGAACGGGCAATTCGCAACTGCGAGCGGATTCAAGCCGCCCTGGAGAACCGCTACGCCGACCTCTTTCGCCAGGGATTGCTCCATGCCCTGTTGACGGTGCGGGACCAGGACCGCCACACCCCTGCCGAAGCGGTAGGTTCCACGATCACGTTCGCGAGCGGAGGAGGGCACTGACATGTTGATCTGCAAAGTGGTTAAGCCGTTGGTCTCCACCAACCGCATTCCTGATTTCGAGCACAAACACCTGCAGGTGGTGCTGGACGGCAGCACCCAAAAAGTTGCTGTGGATGCCGTGGGCTGTATTCCCGGTGATTGGGTGATCTGTGTGGGTAGTTCCGCCGCCCGGGAGGCTGCCGGAAGTAAGTCCTATCCCAGCGATCTCACCATCGTTGGCATCATTGACCACTGGGATCCTGAGGCTGGCAAAACTCCCCCTGCGGCTTCTCCTGCTTCAACTGAGGCCCCAATTTCGAGTGATGCCCCACTTTCCGGGGGTGCCAAGTAATGGAAATCATGCAGGTGACGGGATCCCTGGTTTGCACCCAGCGCGTGCCTGGCTTGGAACACTCCAACCTGCGCGTGCTTCGCACGTCGAGGGGCAAGCTCAGCGTTGCCGTTGATCCTGTCGGTGCAGCTCCAGGTAACTGGGTCTTCACCGCCAGTGGTTCGGCAGCTCGCTTTGCCTGCGGCAACCCGGAGGTTCAAACTGATCTCACGATCGGCGGAATCATCGATTTTTGGGAGCCCGATGGCTAGCTGATTTGGGCGTTCCCCGCCCCTCTCTCCTGGCCATTCCCTAGCCCCAATTCCTACTGAGTCATGGCTACACCCACCCCGCGTTCCACCTCCAGTGCTTCGGCAGCTGCCAAGCCCGCCCCTGCGGCGAGCTCGGCAGCTTCTGCAAGTACCTCGGCCGGCACGCGGCCTGCCAGCTCAGTGCCATCGGTTGCGGCATCGGCTCCCAAGGCCTTGCCCGCTGCCCCAGCTGCTAAGGCCACCCCAGCCAAAGCAGCAGCCTCGGCTCGCCCTGCAGCTTCGCGCTCCAGTGCGGCCCAACCCGCCGCCAAATCCCCAGCCAAGGCAGCCCCCCGGGCTGCCACGAACCGTTCTGGTTCGGCCCAAGCCTCCGGCGGCGGCGCCGGCACCTCCCGTCCTTCCACCCCATCCCGCAGCAACGCCATGGCTCCTTCCATTCAGGGCATCGCCCTCGGCATGATCGAAACCCGCGGCCTGGTTCCCGCCATTGAGGCCGCCGACGCCATGACCAAGGCGGCTGAAGTCACCTTGATCGCCCGGGAATTCGTTGGCGGCGGCTACGTCACCGTGATGGTTCGTGGTGAAACCGGTGCTGTCAACGCGGCCGTTCGCGCCGGCGCTGATGCCTGCGAGCGCGTGGGTGATGGCCTTGTGGCTGCCCACATCATTGCCCGTCCCCACAGTGAAGTTGAGCCTGCCCTCATCGCCACTGCCACCACCCGTCGTCTCTGATCCCCATGGGCGCCGTTCATCCGCGCGTCCTGGGTTACCTCGGTCGCGCCCTAAGCCTTGAGCTTTCTGCGGTTCAGCAGTACATGACCCAGGCCTCCCTTGTGGGGCTCTGGGGTGATACTGACGCTGCAGGACGCTTCCGCCGCGAAACGGTGGAGGAAATGCAGCACGCAGAAAAAATTGTGCAGCGCATGTTGGCTGTTGGGGTTGCCCCTGCCGCTTCCCAGCTCAGGGCCGTGACCCATGCCCCCGACCTGATTGGGCTGTTGCGTCACAACACCCAGTTGGAAAACGATTTGATCAGCCTCTACGCAGAAGCCAGCCGTTTCTGTGTCTTGGTTGGGGATGTCAGCAGCGAGGCCTTTTTCCGCGACTTGCTGAACGACGAACAGCACCATGGTGCTGAACTTTCCGCTTGGCTACAAAGCCTTGGAGGGCAGGTGAACCGCCATCACGATCGGGCTACCTTCTAACCGCTGCCCGCCCCCTTGAGCCCCCCCCTTCCCCTGCCGATTCAGCTTGTTTGGCTGATCCCCCTCTATGGCTTCGGCGGCATGGTGGTTGCCTTGCCATGGGCCAGCGGCAGCTTGAAGCGCAATGGCCAGCGCCCAGCTGCCTATCTGAATCTTCTGCTCACCTTGGTTGCGGTTCTCCATGGCAGCTGGGTGAGCCTGGAGGTCTGGCGGCGGGGGGCCCAACACCTCAGCTTTGATTGGTTCTCAGCTGCCGACCTGCACCTTCAGATCGGCTTCGACCTTTCCCTCACCAACCTGGCCGCCCTCGAATTGGTGACCTTGATGAGTTTGTTCGCGCAGTTTTTTGCGCTGGGCTATCTCGACAAGGAATGGTCCCTTGCGCGCTTCTATGCCCTGGTGGGCTTTTTTGAAGGCGCCCTCTCCGGGCTTGTGCTGAGTAGCAACCTCTTGATGAGCTATTTCCTGCTGGAGATGCTCACCCTGTCCACCTATCTGCTGGTGGGCTTTTGGTATGCCCAGCCCTTGGTGGTGACGGCAGCCCGCGATGCCTTCCTCACCAAACGGGTGGGGGACATTTTGCTCTTGATGGGGGTCGTGGCCCTCTCAGCTTGGGCCGGGTCGATGGAGTTCACCGACCTCTATCGCTGGTCTGCCGATGCCGAAGCCAGTGGCCTGCTCAGCCCTTTGGCAGGCACCTTGCTGGGCTTGGGCTTGATTGCGGGACCCATGGGCAAATGTGCCCAGTTCCCCATGCACCTCTGGCTCGATGAGGCGATGGAGGGGCCCAACCCGGCGTCCATCCTGCGTAATTCCGTGGTGGTGACCGCCGGCGCCCTGGTGCTGTTCAAGGTGATGCCCCTGCTGCGTCTGGCACCCCTGGCGATCACGGTGTTGCTGGTGGTGGGCACCATTAGTGCCATTGCGGGTGCCCTGGTGGCCCTTGCCCAGGTGGATCTCAAGCGGGCCTTTTCCTATTCCACCACCTCCTATTTGGGCCTGGTTTTCATTGCCCTTGCCCTTGGCCAGCCCGGGATAGCCCTGCTGCTCCTGCTCTCCCACGGTTTCGCTAAGGCGTTGTTGTTTATGTCTGTGGGCAGCGTGATTGCCACCACAAACTGCCAAGACCTCACCGAGCTTGGCGGCCTGGGCACCAGGATGCCGGCGACAACGGTGGCTTACCTGGTGGCCGCAGCTGGGCTGGTGGGTTTGCTGCCCTTGGGCTGTTATTGGTGTTTTGGACTCGGGGTGCAGGCTCTTTGGGCCCAATCCCCCTTCTTCGCTGGGGTGATTCTTCTCACCAACCTGCTGACGGCGATCAACCTCACCCGGGTGTATCGAGCTGTTTTCTTGGGATCGGCCAAGCCCAAAACCAAGCGAGCACCTGAGGTCAATTGGCTGATGGCCCTCCCTATGGTCAGCCTCACGGTCTTGGTGCTGTTGACACCGCTGCTGATGGCCAAGATCGACCCAGTCCCTGGCATTGGTGCGTTTCCCCTGCCCGTTGCCATCGCTGTGGCCCTCTCCGGACTGACAGGGGTGGTGATTGGCAGCCAAGTTGGTTTCGATCAGTTTTGGTCACGCTCGATCCAGCAGCCCCTGCGCGGGCTCCAGGATTTGCTGGCCTTTGATTTCTATACCGAAAGGATCTACAAGGCCACGATCGTGGCTTTTGTGGCTGGATTGGCCCGTTTCACCAATGGCTTGGATCGCCAGGGGGTGAATGGTCTGGTGAACGGCATCGGCAGGTTGTCGCTGCAGAGTTCTGAAAATCTCAAACTCAATGTGAGTGGCCAGTTGCAGAGTTACCTGCTCACCGTGGTGATCTCCCTGGTGCTGCTGCTCACCTCCTTGAACTGGCTGCTTGGGGCAGGGGCACAAGGATGACCATCCCTGGCTTGATGACCATCCCCTGGTTGTCCCTGCTCTTGCTGATTCCTTTCTTGGGAACCTTGGCCCTGCTGCTTTGGCCTGGAGAGCCCAGCCCTGGCAGGCTGCGCACCATCACGATTGCGCTGCTCAGTGCCCAATTGGCCGCCAGCTTGGCCCTGCTGCTGGTGTTTGATCCGGCCATCCCGGGGCTCCAACTCCAGGAGGTCCATCCCTGGCTACCGGGCCTTGGTTTGAACTATCAGCTCGGTGTTGATGGTCTATCGCTACCCCTGGTGTTGATCAATGCGGGATTGACCCTGGTTTCTGCAGTTTGCAGCAGGGATTTCAGCAAGCGCCCGAGGATTTATTTCTCGATGCTGCTGCTCATTAGCGGTGCCGTTAATGGCGCTTTTTTGGCCGATAACCTGCTGCTTTTCTTCCTGTTCTATGAGCTCGAACTCATCCCCCTCTGGCTGTTGATCTCCATATGGGGGGGGAGCGAACGGGCCTATGCGGCCACGAAGTTTCTGATCTTCACGGCTGTCTCGGGAATGTTGATCCTGGGGGCCTTCCTCGGCCTGGCCCTGTTCACGGGCTCGGTGGATTTCAGCCCCACCGCCGTGACCAGTGAACGGCTTGCCATGGGCAGCCAGGTGGTGTTGTTGGTTGTGCTGCTGGTGGGTTTTGGCATCAAGTTGCCCCTGGTTCCCTTCCATACCTGGTTGCCCGATGCCCACACCCAGGCCTCAACCCCGGTGTCGGTGTTGTTGGCGGGGGTGCTGCTCAAGCTGGGCACCTACGGCATCCTGCGCTTCGGCATGGGGCTGTTCCCCGAGGCCTGGGCCTTGCTCTCGCCAGGATTAGCCATTTGGGCCGCCATTTCCGTGGTTTATGCATCCCTGGCGGCCATTGCCCAAACCGACATGAAGCGGATGGTGGCCTACAGCTCCGTGGGCCACATGGGCTATGTGCTTCTCGCCGGCGCTGCCGGAACCCCCGTGGCCCTGCTTGGAGCCGAATTCCAGATGGTCAGCCATGGCTTGATTTCCGCCTTGCTGTTCTTGCTGGTGGGCACGGTGTACCGGAAAACCGGGACCAGGGACTTGGATGTACTTCGGGGATTGCTCAATCCGGAGCGGGGCCTGCCCTTTACGGGCACCTTGATGATCCTGGGGGTGATGGCCAGTGCGGGCCTGCCCGGCATGGCAGGGTTCATCTCGGAATTTCTGGTGTTCCGCGGCAGCATTCAGGCCTATCCCCTGGCCACCTTGCTTTGCATGGTTGGTTCGGGCCTAACCGCGGTCTATTTTTTGCTGCTGGTCAACCGAACCTTCTTTGGACGTCTTGCGGTGACCCCCGCCACTGCCGAACCGGTTCAAGATTCCCGGCTCGATGTGCAGCTGGCGCCCGTGGCGCCTCGGGAAACTGTGCCGGCCCTGGCCCTCGCCCTAGGGGTTGTGGTGTTGGGCCTGTTCCCCGCCGTGTTGGGGCACCTGAGTGAAGCCACCACCACGGCGATGGCCCCATTGGCCAACCTCTTGGCCATGGCCCCAACAGGAGGGATCGGCTAATGCCCGTTATTTCTGCTGCCCTGACGCGCCAGGGGGGGATGCCCCCCGCAGAAGAACTGCAACGGCGGCTGTTGGCGGGAGAAACCCTGCTTGCCGACACCGCCGACCACCTGCTGGAAGTGGTGGGAGTGCTCGAGAGCTACGGCGAGGTGCTGGATGCCTACAGCATCAACCTGATTTATCAGGCAGAGCAGCAGTTCCTCAATCCCCTGCCGATTTTTAAGTACCTCGATGGGGATTTGAGTCCGGCCAAGATCTGGCGCCATCTCCTCCACGACCGGATCAATTTCGAATACGCCGAGTACTGCATGAAAGCCATGCTTTGGCATGGCACGGGCGGCATGGATGCCTACCTCGATTCAGCCCCCTTCATGGAGCGCTGTGAGGCCATCATCCAGCGCAAGCGCCGGGCTGACCCGTTGCTTGCCCTGTTGCATCCGCTGTTTCCGGCCTTCCTGCCTGAGCTCATCCGCACCGCGGCAACCACCCATGCCCTGGGCCAGTTCTGGCGGGTCATGAGTGATCTGTTTATCGATCTTGCTGCCGCTTGGCGGGACGGACGGGTCGCCTCGATTTCTGCGGTGGTGGAGTTTGTGAAGCAGGGACTCGTGGCGGCCGCCGCAGCTCCGATCACCTACGCGGTGGTGATCGGAGCTGACACCTTTTGGGTGCTCCCCCCAGAAGCCGGTTTGACCTTCCTGGTGGATGTGGCGGTCCCCTATGTGGAGGCGGTGTTCCTTCGGGGCATGCCCTTTCTGGGCACGGTGAGCTTCAACGCCCAGGCGCAGCAAATCTCCCCCGACCAGGGCCAATTTGCCTATGGAGCCCTGTACGCCGATCCCCTGCCCAGCATGGGGGCGGGCATCCCGCCGAGCCTGCTGATGCAGGACATGTATCGCCACCTGCCCGATGGCCTCCACCAGTGGTACCAGCAGCGCACCCGCGGCGAGGGGGATGTGCGGGTCAAAATTTGCGCCAGCTTCCAGAAAGCCATGTTCTGTGTCACCAATGGGGCAATCAATGGCACCATGCCCCATCCTTTAGGCACGGAGGACCCCGCAGCCCAGGCGGCGAACCAGGCCTATGCCGCCAGCTGGGCCACCAGGCTGGCTGCGGCCCGCACCGATTGCCTCACGGCTGAGAGTGCAGCCCTGGCCTAGGGTTGGCCCCATGGATCAGCCCTGGACCCCTCGCCCCAAGCCCGAGCAGGCCGAGCGCTTGGAGCGCCGCATTGAGTTTGCTGATTACGAGGCCACCCGGCTGTTTCTCGAGCAGCTCAATGGCCTGTCAGAAGACCAACAGCGCTTCCCCGATATCAGCTTTGGTCGCACCTACGTGAATCTGACGATTCGCCCCGAAGCCGAGGAGGCTCCCATTGGGGAGGCAGACCATGGCTTTGCGGCGGCCATCGATGCCCTCGTGGTTCCGGACCTGGGCTAGGTAAGGGGGGGATTCGAGAGCGCTACTTGCGCCGGCGTGAATCCATTTGCAACAGGTCCTTGACCTGTTGCACCTGTCTGGAGAGCTGGGGATCGGTTTTCAGCTTTTTCTCAACCTGCTCCACGGCGTACATCACGGTGGAATGGTCTTTGCCACCAAAAGCTTCTCCAATGCGAGTTAGCGAGAGGTTGGTGGTTTGACGCATCAAAAACATCCCCGCTTGGCGGGCCTGACTCACGGCCCGCTTGCGGCTGGCACTGCGCATTTCCTCGGCGCCAACGCCAAAAACCTCGGCAATTTTCTCAATGAGTTGCTCAGGTTTGACCTCCAAATCGACACCACCTGGATCCAGCATTGGGGCCACCGATTCCACGGTCATAGGGAGGCCCGTAATTGAGGCGAACGCAACGGCCCTTGTGAGGGCACCCTCCAATTCCCGAATGTTGGAGGTGAAGCGACCCGCAATAAATTGGATCAACTTCCGGGGCAGGACCATCTGCTCCTGCTCGGCCTTCTTCTGCAGAATGGCCATGCGTGTTTCCAAGTCAGGAACCTGGATATCGGCGATCAATCCCATCGAAAAGCGCGAGATCAAGCGCTCCTGCAGCCTGGGAATTTGACTGGGGGGGCGATCGGAGGCGATCACAATTTGCCGGCCCGCCTCATGCAGGGCATTAAAGGTGTGAAAGAACTCTTCCTGGGTGTATTCCTTGCCTTCGATGAACTGAATGTCGTCGATCAGGATTAAATCAGCGGCCCGGTAGCGATCACGGAAGGCCTGCATTCCGTCCCTGCGGATGGCCTGGATCAGGTCGTTGGTGAAGGTTTCGGTGGAAACGTAAAACACCTTGGCATCAGGATTGATCTCGAGCCGGTAGTGGCCGATGGCCTGCATCAGGTGGGTTTTGCCGAGGCCCACGCCGCCACAGAGGAACAGGGGATTGAATTCCCGTCCAGGGGCTTCAGCCACGGCCAAGGAGGCCGCATGGGCCATGCGGCTGTTGGGGCCCACCACAAACCGGTTGAAGACGTAGCGCGGATTGAGCCCGGCTTTGAGCTTGCGGGGCGCTTCGCCGGTGGCCTTGGCCGTTGGCAGGAGAGCGGCCTGGGGACGAGCCACCCGGTCATTGGTATTCGGGGCAGTGCTGGTGGAGGCACCGTTGGCTGGGTCGTTGGTGGGGGCGTTGTTGGGATCGTCGTCCGTGGCGGCGGAGACCAGCACTTCGACCGTGCGGCCAGCAATCTCTGAGGCAACGGCTTCGATGGTGCCCAGGTAATTTTTGCGGAGCCACCCGCAGGCAAAGCTGTTGGGTGCCTGCAGCGTCAGCTGGCCGTTGTCGAAGCCTGTGCAGCGCGCTGGCCGAATCCAGGTTTCGAAGGTGGGCTTGCTGAGATTGGCTTGAAGGCCCTGTTGAACCTGGTGCCACAGCTGGGTTGCCTGCTGCACCGAAGGGGCCACGTCGCGGGTGCTGAATATACGCAGCGCCCTGGGGCCGCTCGGCCTTTAATGAGTCGAAAGCAGACCTGGCCACCCGAATCCCCATGTCCCCTTTTCCCCAGGGCCGGCGCGCCAGCTTGCTGGCCCCCCTGGTGCTGCCCCTGCTGTTGTTGGCTGGCTGCAGCACCGGTTTGTCCGGGTTCCCTGGCCGCGCCCAGCGTGATGGCCGCATCAGTGATGCCCCCATTACCCCGGTGCTTCCTGGCGGGAGCAACGTGATCGCCGATGCCGTGGCCAAGGTTGGCCCTGCGGTGGTGCGGATCGACACCCTGAAGCGTTTGGTGAATCCCTTGGGGGGGCTGTTCGGCGGCGGGGGCACCATTCAGCAGCAGCAGGGCCAAGGATCCGGCTTCATCACCCGCTCCGATGGGATTGTGTTGACCAACGCCCACGTGGTGGAGGGTGTCTCCGAGGTCAGTGTCACCCTGCCCGATGGCCGCAGTTTTAGCGGCAAGGTTTTGGGCAGCGATCCGGTGACCGATGTGGCGGTGGTGCGGGTTGCGGCCACGGGCCTGCCCGTGGCCCCCCTTGGGGATTCCTCCAAGGTGAAGCCGGGCGAATGGGCCATTGCCATCGGCAATCCCTTGGGACTCGACAACACCGTGACCGCTGGAATCATCAGTGCCATCCAGAGGACCAATGCCCTCGGTGAGGGCCAACGGGTGCCCTACCTGCAAACCGATGCCGCCATTAATCCCGGCAACAGTGGCGGACCCTTGATCAACGACCACGGTCAGGTGATCGGTATCAACACGGCCATTCGCAAGGCCCCGGGGGCTGGTTTGAGCTTCGCGATCCCCATCAATGTGGCCCGTCAAATTGCGGCCCAAATCCTGGAGCGGGGTACGGCAAGCCATCCCTATATCGGAGTGCGCCTGCAGGCCCTCACCCCCCAGCTGGCCCGGGAGATCAACGCCAGCACCGATGAGTGCCGAGTTCCGGAGGTGAACGGGGTGCTGGTGGTGGAGGTCATGGCTGGCAGCCCAGCTGCCCAAAGCGGCCTGAAGCCCTGCGACCTGATCGACCAGGTGGGAGGCAACGATGTGAAGAATCCATCCCAGGTTCAGCTCGCCGTCGATGGTGGTCGGGTGGGCGCCCCGCTCACGATCAGCATCCGCCGCCAAAATCAAAAGACCAAACTGGTGGTGAGGCCTGCCGAATTGCCGCAACAAGGGTGAAGCCCCATTTGGCCCGAAAGCCGCAGCTGGTTGTGATGGCCCGTTGGCCAGCTCCGGGCCGTTGCAAACAACGGCTTTCCCGCGGTCTGGGCCCCTTGAGAGCGGCCCGAATTCAGCAGGTGCTCACCGCCCACACCCTGGCCGTGGCCAGCCAGCTGCAAGGGGTGGAGGTGGTGGTGGCCATGGATGGATTGGGCCCGAGGGCCGCCCGTCGCTGCTTTGGGGCCCGCGGTGGCCCGCGCTGGGTTGCCCAGGGGAGCGGCAGCTTGGGCGTGCGCATGCAGCGGCAAATCAACCGAGCCAAGCGGGAGGGTGCCCAGGCGGTGGTGCTGATCGGCAGCGACCTGCCCCAGCTGGAACGGGCCGATCTGGCCGCGGGCTTTGCCTTTTTGGGCGCGGCTGGCGATGGCTGTGATCTGGTGCTGGGGCCAGCCGCTGACGGCGGCTATTGGCTGATCGGTCTGCACCAGGCACAGCCAGGCCTGCTTGCAGGCATCCCTTGGGGCAGCGACCGGGTAATGGGCTGCACTTTGGAGCGGGCCGCAGGGCTTGGTTTGGAGGTGGGTTTGCTCGCCACCCGCAGGGATTTGGATTGGCCGAGGGATTTGCTCCCATGGCGGTAGCGCCATGATCGAGACCGTTGGAGCGATCGCCGTGGTGATTGCGGTCCGCAACGAGGCTGAAAGGCTGCCCCTGTTGTTGGCGGATCTCCACCAGGGGGAGCTGCCCCTGGCTGAGCTGGTGGTGGTGGATGGATCCAGCACTGACGCCACGGCGGCGGTGGCCCGGTTGGCCGGGGCCCGCGTCGTTCGCGGCGCCCCATCGCGGGGGGGGCAACTTGCCCTGGGTGCATCAGTGACCCAAGCCGAGTGGCTGCTCTTTCTGCACGGGGATGGGCGCCTACCAGCGGGCTGGGATCGGGCCGTTGCTAGGGAGTTAGCTCGGGCTATTGCTATCCCCCAGGACCCCAAACGCAAGTACCAGCCCAGCGCCTGGTATTTCCGGTTGGCCATTGATGCAGCCCTACCGGCCCTGCGGTTGGTGGAATGGGCCGTAGCCCTGCGCAGCCAGTGGCGTCAATTGCCCTACGGCGACCAGGGCCTCCTGGTAAGCCGTCGGATATACCTGCAGGTGGGTGGTTTTGCCAGCCTGCCCTTGATGGAGGATTTGGATCTGGTCCTGCGGCTCAAGCCCCACTGCCGGCTGCGGTGCCTGGGGGTGCCGTTGCGGGTCGATGGCCGCCGCTGGATTGAGCGGGGCGTCTGGGCGGTGGGCTGGAGCAATTGGCTGCTCAGGCGGGCCTGGCGCCGAGGTGTGGGCAGTCAGGAGCTGGCATCCCGCTATTACGGCCAGGCCGAGGGACGCCAGGCCTGATTTCCTTCAGGCAGAATCAAGCCCAGAAGAACGCAGGTCTGATCTTGGTAGTCCACAATCTCGCCCCCCGGGTGAAGCGGCGAAATTATCTACCGGTGTTGATTCAGCTTTGCTGGCGAATGCGCGGTGACATCCTTGCCTATGCCATTGCTTGCATCCTGATTTTTGAATACAACAATTTTTTTCAACCAAAAACCCTCTCGCTTTTACATGGCACAGGCTTGTCGATGCTCGGGATTGCCGTTTCAATCTTTGTGGCCTTCCGTAACACCCAGGCGATTAACCGTTGGTGGGAGGGGCGGGTTCTGTGGGGTGCTATCACCAATGAAGCGCGCCACTGGCGCGATAGTCTCCAAGCCCTGTTAGGCCCTGAAGCTGAGCTTGAGGGATCGGGGCTGGCCCAGGCCAAGCAACGCCTCTTGGAATTGCAGGTGTTGCAGGTATGGTTGTTGAATTTTGAACTGCGTAACTATTGGAGGTCGGATGCAAGGGATGCCGTTGATGGTCTGTGCCATGGGCTGAAGGTGCCTGCTTCGATCACGCTTCAAGACTCCATGAAGCTCCGCGCCTCAGGGATTGGCGAGCTGCACCGAAACCATGCCATCAGCGAGTGGGGGCGCGATGCCCTGCTGCGTTGCACCGAAACGATGACAAACGCCCTTGGGGGTATTCAGAGGATCCGCAATACCCCTTTGCCTCCGGCCTATGACGTGTTTATTCGACTCATTTGCTGGCTTTTTGGACTGGCCGTCTATCTCGATTTTCTGGCATCTGGCAATCCTCTCTCAGGGATGTTGGTCTTCCTAGGCTTTCTCACTGCAGAACGATTGGGCTCCTATGTGGAGGGCCCCTTCGATAACGATGGCAGTAGTTTCTGTCTGCCGATGGATTGGATCTGTATCAACATCAGCCGGGATCTGCTCGGCCAGGGCCATCCCCTCTCCCAGTTGCCGAGTTCCAGCGATCCCAGCCGCTGGAGCTAAGTCACTCATTACGGATTAGGGCGAATACCAAAACGCGCAGCGTCGCTGCAGGGGTTCCAGCTCCCAGCCTTGGTCTTCGTAGAAGCCCACCACCTCTGGATCGGCAAACAGGGTGACCCGATCGAGTTCCAGCTCTTTCAGTTGGTCGAGTATGTAGACCATCAGCTGTTTTCCCAGTCCCACCCGTTGATAGAGCGGGTGAACGGCCACATCCCACACCGTGGCCTCTACCACCCCATCTCCGGTGCAGCGGGCAAAGCCCACAAGTTTGGGCATGCGCTGGTCGTGGCGCCAGAGGCCCACCTGCAACAGGCTGAATTCCAGGGCCTTGCGCACGCGGCGCATCGGCCGCCGGCTCCAGCCCACCGCATCACACAACCTCTCCAGCTCCATCAGATCGATGGGTCGCTCGGTGCTCAGCACCAGGCCGATTTGGGGGTTGGGAGTGGTGCAAATTCGGTGCTGCTCCCCGTAGAGACTGGTTAGGAGCTCAGTAGCACTCACAGCCCCAGGCCAACGTGATGGGACGATCTTGCCCGATGACGCCATCCCTTCGAGATTTCCCTGAACGTCCCCTGCTGGTGGCGGTCCATGGCTGGCTGCTGGCTGGCAGGCTTTGGAATCCCCTGGCCCGGGTGTTGGAGCCGGAATGGCAGCTCTGGTCCCCCGACCTACCCGGGTTTGGCACCACAAGCCGCCCTCGGGGGTTGCAACCGAGTCTGGCTACCTACGGCCGCTGGTTGGCGGAGGCGATTGTTGAGCGCGCCCCCAACCGGCCCGTGGTGCTGATGGGCCATTCCCTGGGCGGCAGTGTGGTGTTGCATGCCGCAGCCCATTTGGGACCCCAGCTCAAAGGGATTGTGCAGGTTGCCTCCGGTGGTGGCGTGTACCAACCGAAGGCCTTTGCCCAAGTGCGCTGGGCGGGATCCACCTTTTTGCAATGGCGGCCTGGCTGGTTGCAGGCCCTTCCCTTCACTGATTCGATTCGCAGCCCCCTGCGGGCTGACCTGCGCGCTGCCCGGGGCTTGTTGGCCTGCAGCACCAACCGGGGGGCCGTGCGGCAATTGCCCCAGATCACCGCGGCTTTGCAGGTGCCCAGCCTTTGGATTGCGGGCAGCCGCGACCAGGTGATGCAGCCGGGCTATGTGCGCCACCTGGCGGGCTATGCCCCTGACCACCGGTTCGTGCTGCTTGAAGGAGTAGGCCACCTGGCCATGCGGGAGACCCCCGAGCTCCTGGCCAGCACCTTGGTCAGCTGGCTAGAGGGCGGCGAGGCCCCGCTCCTGGAGTTCTGCCAGCTGGGCATAGAGGCCCCCGGCAGCCCTTAGTTGGAGGTGATTGCCCTGCTCCACCACGCGGCCCTTTTTCAGTACGAGGATCCGATCGGCAGCCTCCACGGTGGCCAGGCGATGGGCAATCACGATGGCGGTCCGCTGATTGAGAAGTCGGTCGAGGTCGCGTTGCAGGGTGGCTTCGGTGGAGGGATCCATGAAGGCCGTGGCCTCATCCATCACCAACACTGAGGGGTCGCGGATGGCCACCCGGGCCACAGAAAGAAGCTGGCGCTCTCCCGAGGAGAGGTTGCCGCCCCGTTCCCGCAGTTCGGTGGCCAATCCATCTGGGAGGCGCTGCAGCAAGGGGCCCAGGCCCAGGTCCCTACAGGTCTGGCGCAGCTCATCGGTGCTGATGGGGGCATCGAGCCTGAGGTTGTCGGCCACGTTGCCGCTAAACAGGAAGGTGTCCTGCAGGACCACGCCAAGCCGTTGCCTCAGGGTGGGGATGGGCAATTGGCGGATGTCGATGCCATCCAGCAGGATCCGGCCCTGCTGGGGCTCGTAGAGGCGGCAGAGGAGCCGAATGATCGTGGTTTTACCGGAACCCGTCGGGCCCACCAGGGCCACGTGTTCACCTGGATTGATCCGGAAGGAGAGATCCTGCAGGATCGGATCGTCGGCCCGGTAGGCAAAGGAAACGTTCTCAAAGATCACCTCCCCGGCACTGTTGCGTTCGATGCCGCTGCGCACGGCGGCGGCTGTTTTTTGGTTCTCCGGCAGTTCCGCAATCTCAATCGGTTGCTCCAGCAGTTCGCCGATCCGCTCGACCGCCGTTAAGCCCCCTTGGATCTGGGTGAAACGCTCGGCCAGCTGCCGCAAGGGATCAAACAGGCGCTGGGAATAGAGGATGAAGGTGGTGAGGGTGCCCAGGCCCATCAAGCCCTCGGTCACCATGGAGCCCCCCAGCCCTAACACCACAGCCACTGCAGTGAGGGCTACCCACTCAATGAAGGCAGAGATGGAGCTGTCGTAGAGGATCGTTCCGGTGATGGCTTGCCGATAGGAATCGGTGGTGCGGGAGAAGCGGGCGCTATTGACCCCTTCCCTACGGAACATCTGAACCACTTCGAGGCCCTGGAGGTTCTCCTGGAGGTCGGCATTGAGTTGCCCCAATTCTTCGCGCACCCGGTAGTTGGCCTTGCGGTACCGGCTCTGCAGCCAGAGGATTCCGAATACCACCGGAATCTGGCTGAGCATCAACAGCAAGCCCAGGCGCCACTCGATCGAAATCATCGTGACGGCGATCACGATCAAGGTCACCAGATCCGCCAGCACCCCCACAGCGCCGCTGCCAAAAACCTCGGCGAGGGCATCCACATCACTGGTGAGGCGGGTGAGCAACTTGCCCACCGGCGTGCGGTCGTGGAACCGCAACGACAACGCCATGGCATGGGAGAACAGGTCGTTGCGGATGCGGGCGGTGAGCCGCTGCCCCACGGCTTGCACATTGAAGGTTTGGAATCCCTGCAGGCCCAGGCGCACCAACACAGCTGCCAACAGCAGCAACACCAGGGTGCGGAGCTGTTCAGACACCGCCTTGCCCGCGAGCCAGGGCATCACGGGTTCGTGGCGCAGGGCCGAGATCGCTTGGCCCACCAGCAGCGGTTGAATGGCGGCTGCCCCGGCCACCGGGATCAGCAGCACGAGGGTGGCCCATAGACGTTTGCGGTCCCGTCCGAGGTAGGGCAAGAGGCCAAGTAGCCGCTGACGATCCAGTTTTGCCATTAGGCCACCGCTTGGGGAACAACGGCTGAGAGCACGGCGAGCCTGTCCACCAGGGTCTGGAGTGGACCGGCATCCAGGCGCAGGGCCAGGGGGTGGCCCACCAGGCGGGCTGTGGAGTGGAACAGATCTTCGATGGCCACGAGGCCGTTCTCCTTCAGGGTGCGACCGGTGGCCACCAGGTCCACGATGGCTTCACTCATGCCGGTGATGGGGCCCAGTTCCACCGATCCAGCCAGGTGGATCAGTTCGACAGGCAAATCAAGGGCTTCGAAATAGGCCTCGGCGCAGCGGGTGAATTTGCTGGCGATCCGGCAGTGGGCAGGCAGGTCGGCGGCGCGGCGGTAGCCACTGGAGGCCTTCACGGCCACGCTCATGCGGCAGCCGCCAAAGCCCAAATCCACCAGGTGGGCCACGGGCAATTGGTGCTCCTGGAGAACGTCGTAGCCGACCACCCCCAGTTGGGCCTGGCCGTAGGCCACGTACACCGGCACATCGGCGTTGCGCACCAACAGGGCCCGGGCCGTGCCGCAGGTGCTTGGCACCATCAATTGGCGGTTGCTGGGCTCTAACACCGCTGAAAAATCCAGGCCGGCTGCTGCAAAACGCCGAACGGTGTCCTTGAGGAGGGCTCCCTTAGCCAGGGCGACGGTGATCATGCCTTGGGTGGGACGGTCAATATGGAGAGACGCCGCCGATGGGACTTTAACGATGGGCGAGCTGCCAAAAGCCTTGCAGGTGAGCCTGATCCCAGTGCTCAACGACAACTATGTGTTTGTGATCGAGCGCGGCCAACAAGCGGCGGTGGTGGATCCGGCGGTGGCAGAGCCCGTGATTGCCGCCCTGGATGCCAAGGGCCTGGAGCTCACGGCGATTCTCCAGACCCACCACCACAGCGATCACATCGGCGGAACCCCAGGCCTGCTCAAGCGCTGGCCCCAGGCCCGGGTGATCGCCAGTGCCGCCGATCGTCTGCGAATACCCCTGCAGACCGTGGGCGTCGGGGGGGGCGACCATTTCGCCCTCTTGGGCGAGGAGGTTCAGGTGCTCGATGTACCTGGCCACACCAGGGCCCACATCGCTTTTGTGCTCCCTAGAAGCGGCCACCTCTTTTGCGGCGACACTTTGTTTGCCGGCGGCTGCGGTCGGTTATTTGAGGGCACGGCCGAGCAGATGCACGGCTCACTCCAGGCGCTGGCGGCCTTGCCGGCTGAAACCCAGATGTGGTGTGCCCACGAGTACACCGCTTCCAACCTGACTTGGGCGGCGGAGCAACAGCCCGAAGACCAGGCCATCGCAGCCCGCCTGGCTGAGGTGCTGGATCGCAGACACCAGGGACTGCCCACGATCCCCAGCAGCATCGGGCTGGAAAGGGCCACCAATCTGTTTGTCAGGGCCCCCAATCCCGGGGCCCTAGCCGAGTTGCGCCAGAGCAAAGATCATTGGTGAAAGGCCCTTCATCCCGGCCATCCATCCAGCTATCAACCCCATTGAGGCCAATGGCGTTTTTGACAACCCCCATCTGGCGCCGGTTGCGACTGGCCTCCGGCATCGCCTCAAAATTCCTGCTGAGCGCGCTGTGCGTGGGAGTGATCCTGGCCCTCCAGAGCCCCAGTGGAGCGGGCCCAGCCAGCCCGCGATCGAATCGCGATGTGGCCAGTTTTGCGCCTGCCAACATTAAAGAGCTGCTCAGTAAGCCCAACGCGATTGAGGTAAAAGTGGGTGCCTATGTAGAGAATTTCCATGACCTTTCTCTGCACAATCGCCGCTTTGTGGCTGAGGGCTCCTACTGGCTCGAATGGCCCCAGGGTTTTCAAAACAAGCTCGATAGCGAGAAGATCGAACCTAAAGCGATCATCGTTTTGGCTAATCAGGTCGACACCTGGGACGGCCAGATCACTAGCGCTAGCGAAGAACCCGTACGCCTGGCCAATGGAAACTATTATCAGCAGTTTCAATTCTCAGCAAATTTTTACATCCCCGATATCAACCTCAAACGTTTTCCGTTTGAATCGGTGCAATTGCCCGTCATTTTTGAAGTGAGTGACGACAGTCTGGCCATCCAAAGAGGCAATGTAATTTTGGTGCCTGAGTCAGGCAGAAATGCCCTTGTGGGGTCATTTGCGGAAATCAACGGTTATAAGATTACTTCTTCAATTTTGGAACCCACTGTTCACGCCTTTGGTACCAAAATGGGGTTGAACAGTGGAGATTTGTCCTACTCGGGGGTGGCCCTCCAGGCGACCCTGAAGAGCACGCCTTTGCCCAGTATCCTCAAATACTTTTTACCGCTGATGATTGTGGTGGGGATTGTCATTTTGGCTCCCTCCCTCGAAGGAGAACTTGGCGATATTCGATTGGCCATACCATCGACAGGTCTTCTTACCATGATCTTTCTGCAACAGGCTTACCAAGCTGAGCTTCCTGAGCTCGACTATTTAACCTTCCTTGACTGGATCTATGCCTGCGGTTATGTCATTTCGATCGGAACATTTTTGCTGTTTGTTTGGGGTACCAACTTCTACCAAAGGACACCCAAAAAGGGGAAAGAACAAGCCCTCGCCACCATTAATCGGGCCGACACCATTTTTCAGGTTTCGGCCGTTGTTGGCACCGTAGTAGCCGCCTTTATGGCTTGGATGGCTTAAATGGCCCATCGAATGTCCCTTTCAGGTCCAGGCCTAGCAACATGAGTACCATCCAAGCCGAAGCGGTGATCACCGCGTCAGCTCCGGCCCCCGTGGGCCCCTACAACCAAGCGGTAAGAGCCGGCGAGCTGCTCTTCTGCTCCGGCCAGATTGCCCTGGATCCCCAAACGGGCGCGATGGTTGGCGGGGGCGATGTGGAAGCGGAAACCCGCCAGGTGCTAAGCAACCTGGCGGCGGTTTTGACCGCCGGCGGTTCAAGCCCCCAGCAGGTGGTGCGCACCACGGTATTTCTGGCTGATTTGGCCGACTTTGCCAAGGTGAACGCCCTGTATGCCGAACTGTTCAGCTCGGGCGTGGCCCCTGCCCGGGCCTGCGTGGAAGTGGCTGCCCTGCCCAAGGGGGCCCGGGTCGAAATTGATTGCATCGCCCTTGTGGGCTAGGCCCCGCGGTTGATCGGACAGTCCATCAGGGTGGAGGCCTGTTCGTCGACGGCGCTGAGTCGCTGCAGGATTGATTGCAAATCAATGGCCGACAGCTCGCCGTCGGCCCCCCACTTCATGCAGGAGTTGCCGAGGGTTTGGGCGGATTCGAAACTGGAGCGGGTTTCAAACGACATCGCATATCCCTCTCTGTGTTGGTTTCAAGACTAGCTGCCCTTTATCCCACTGTCATCAAGAGGGGGGTAAAGGGTTAAGTTGCCTAAAGCGGGGCGTGGCGCAGCTTGGTAGCGCGGGTGCTTTGGGAGCACTAGGTCGCAGGTTCGAATCCTGTCGCCCCGATTTTCAAAAGCCAGTAACAGCAGCGGTTTTGGCCGTTGATGACGGCAAGGCTGATTCTGCCGTCAAGATTCTGACGGCAATCTGACGGCAATAGCCGAGATCCATTGGTATGACAGAAGTGCCGCAAGCACTGGGTTTTGTGCTGTTTTTTCGTCCAAGCTGCGGTGAATCTGGCCCCTGATCCATGACACTTGGCCGCTTCGCAATCCTGTTTGCCTTGGGCTTGGTGGCTGCCATTGCGTTCAAGCTCACATGGCTTTACTGGCTGCTAGCTGCCGCTCTGGTGTTGGTTCTGGTCAGGCTGCGGCTCAGCTGAGCCGATGAACCCAGAACAGCTTCAGAGCCTTGCTGTGCTGGCCCTGGCGATGGTGCCGGTGGCGGTGCTCTGGTGGGTCTGGATTCAGATGCTGGATTGACCCTGCAGAGCGATAGGGGTGCATCCAGCTGACTTCGCTGTCTTGCGGCTAGCTCTTGCTGGCAATCTTTGCCCTATCGTTCTAACGACTATCTGCTGAGCATCGTGAAGAAGTCCTTACGTCTGATTGGCATTAAAACCATATCCGCGTTGGCTCTTGTGGGTATTTTGCTGCAAGCATGCGGACAGCCAGAGGTATAGACTGTTCCTAAAGTTGACCTCAGTTCAGCATGTAAAAAATATATTGGAGAGCTTATGGGGCGTCCAGTGTCTTCAATGAATGTTGACCGTGTAGACGACGATGGATCCCTTGTCGCAATAAGCTATATCAGGTCGGATGACCAGAAGCTCTTCAAGTACGAATGCAAGCTAGATGGCGAAAATATTGTGTGGAGGGGAGTGGATATTTTTGCGCCAGGCGAAGGACCCGGTAGATGGCGCGACGAAGACGCTAAGCCTGTTTCGGCCCTTTGACGATGACACTTAAGTTAAGTATTTTGGTGGGTTTGTCTCTGCTGGCAGGGATGCAAATACTGCCTTCCGAGGCATATCCCCAGTCAGAAATGAACTCATGTGTTGCCAATGGTATGAAAGGCGTTATCGATAAGCAACTCAGGTCGACGCTTTCTGATGTCAACAAATACTGCAACTGTGCACTTTCGAAGATAATTGACCAAGGGAAGCCTATTGCCACATCCATCGACTATTGCAATAGAGTGTACATATTGAATAGATAACCGGATTCGTCCTGTCGCGGCTTTTCGGTAAAAAGCCTTCGGGCACAACTCCGAAGGCTTGCTGTTTGCCGGTGGGTACTTCCTCTAACACTTTAAATGAACACGACATTACGCGTCGCCTTAACCGCCATCATCTCCACTGCTGCTGTCATGGCAGCACCATTCCTATCCTTTGGTGGTTCTCAGTTTTTTAACACCCTGGCATGGCAGATGAGTACGGTGCTTCCTTATGGAATGGTCGGTCCGGTGGCGTGGTTGTTTCTCGTTGCTGCGGTATCTCTTGCCATCACTTTCCTTGTTCTGGCTATTGTTCGCATCTGGAAGAAGTAGGTCATTGGCTTAGCAAGATCTAGTTTGTCCAAAGCCTTTAGAATGTGATGGTTATAAAGGTTTTGGAATCATGCCAACACCGCATCCAATATTTGTAGCCGGCTCTGCTGTATTGGCGGCGCTACAAGCAGAGGCAACGCTCGCACGGCTTGCTGATGATGATCTGCCTCGGGTGCCGGAAACGGATTGCCTTGCATCCCCACAATCACGACGTCCTTTTCCTGTCGAGATCCACTGATGTCTAACCTTGATGCACGGATTGATGCCGACCATCGCAAAGCGGCCGCAGCCGAAGATGATGCTCGAGCCATTGTTTCCAGGATGGCCAAGATTGAAGGTATGGACAGGTTTCTGGCTTCTGGACGCCGTGAACATGGCCAGGTGCCGAATCCATACCGCGTCGGGAATCTGACCGCAATCGGACTGCTTGAGCGCCACGATCCGGCGTTGGCTAGCTATTTGGCCGCTGCGGCCGGTAAGGGCACATCAGCACCCGATTACGCCCGTCAGGAAGCCGAGGCAGAACGTCAACAGCAGATCGAACGGATGAAGGCTGCCACCGCTGAATTGCAAGCCACCAACGCTGCCCACAGGCAGCACCTGGACCGCGCCTTCATCGTTGGTGTTTCAACCACAACAGGGAGGCGTTGGTAATGGCACACATCGCCAAAATGCACCCAACAGCAAACTGGCTACGGGTGCCGGACCACATCTACCGACAGGCACTGGACCGCAACATCGAACTAGGCAAGCCTGATACCGATCACTTCTGGTCCACAGAACTGCCTCGCTTGGTGGCTGATCCTGGATGCCAAAAGCAGATCGAAGATCGTCGCATTGAATTGCAGCAAAAGTTGCAACAACTAGGTGACGACCTTCGGCAAATTGCTGGTGGCCTCATCGACCAGCAAAGCGAGTGCGATCTGGAACTTGCCCTACTGAATCAGGTTTTGCCATGAACGTGATCGAATACGCCTGCCAGATGCAGGACGCCAGATTGGCGGCGCTTAAGGCACAGGCTCAGGTGCCCACCGTTGAAGCCTTCAAGTGAGGTGGTCTGGTTTTTCTGGACAGTCTTGGCCCCTGACATCGTTAACCCAGGGCGGGAGGAACAGGTTTCAATACAACTGTAGACCTCATGGGGAGTTTTGCCCCCCAGGGAACTGTGGGGTCTTACATGGCCATATCTCCAAAGG
>CAMDEM010000004.1 GCA_945896675.1 Cyanobium sp. NIES-981 | reverse complement strand
TCCAGTGGTTGTGTTGAAGGTCAACCAAGAAGGCAGAGCAGCACCAGTGGCAGTTTTTGCTGAGATGCTGAGGGTTGAATCAGGGTCAGAGAAGAGACCAGAAGGAACCGTGTACGTAAAGGCACTACCACGATTAATGGTCTTGTTTGTAAGGGTTCCAGTAACCGTTGGTGCTGCGTTGAAGCCCAAAGTGAGATCAGCACCTGTTGCTGTGAAACCAACCGCAGGAGTGCCTTGGAGATGCAGTGTGGTTCCTGAGTAGGTGGTGGTCGGAACCAGATTCAGATTGGCAATGGTAAGGGGTAGTGTGGTTCCGGTGCCTGGGAAGTTCCCACCAAAATCCGCATAGGTCAGAGCCAGAATCTTGTCGGTCTTAGGGTCACCATCAGCATTGGAGGTGTCGGCAGTGATCGCATTCCCCAGCAAACCAGTTTTGAAGGGTTCTCCTGCGGTATTGACCGTTAGTTGGGTGGAATCAAAGTAAAGTGATGCCCCAATGCCTGTGAGTGCTGTTTCACCCGTTGAGACGTTATAGGCAATTGCAGAGGTGGTGCTGACACCAGAACGGATAGCTGATTTGCTTGGTGGGGTGAGGGTGAGGGACTGAACAGGAGGAGCACTTGAGGTGATGGGTGCTGATGATGTAGTTGCGACAGATTCTTGAGTCCCATAACCATCCAGGTAACTCACAACCCCACGAATCAGTTTCCCTGTTAGGTCAGCAGTGATCGTAAAAGTCTCATTGCCGTCAGTTGCATCAGCGGTATTGAGTGATTCCCAGACAGGAATCATCATTGTCATACCTGGATCATTGGCAACTTCCCAAGTGAGTTTGAACTCAGGGGTGTATCCAGTAAAGTTGTCTGCGTCTTGAAGTGGGGTGCGGTCAATGGTGATGACCTGACCGACCTTTGTGGTTCCTGCGAGTGTTGGGGTTCCTGTTGGGGTGTTGTTGGGGGCAAGTTTTATTTCTGCGATTCCATAAATGGCACTATTTGTCAAACCGTCTCCCCACCAACCAAGAGGAGGGATTGTGCCTCCAGTACTAGCAGGATTACTATGGAAATACATAATGCCATATTGTTCATTCTTTCCTCCATAATTATTTGGTTCCTGGGGGTTCCACGGGGTGTTGGTATCGTAGAACCAATGCCTATAGCCTGAGGTGGATCCGTCTACCCAGTTCCAGTTACCTTCTTCTAGTTCCTTTAGACCAATAAATCCCCCACTAATTCCTGAAAGGGGATTACCTCTAAAAGCAGCTGATATCCACTCATTCTCAGCAGCATCATTAATCGTCACCAAGTGCCCACCGAGTTTGACGGCATTTGCCTCTGCTTCCTCCCACGTGGGACCTTGAACGATCACATAGGCAGAATCTCCACGACGGATGAAAGGTGTTTCTGCGATGCCAGCAGTTACTGAGGTGCCTGACAAACTTGAGTTGTTTAGCCAATAATCGTCAAAGTCGTAACCACTGGGAACCGTCCCGTTTCTTCTCAGAATCATGAAGTCCTGCTGACTGCTATCTGAGTTCTGTATCCAGCCACCCTTGCCTTTGTATTCTGCCTCAAACCAGTTAGAGGTATCCCCGCTAACCCACTTGTATAACCCTTCGACTGAGTTGTCAGTCAGTCCAATCCACAGTGCCCCTGCTGGGGAAGACGTTGAATTGTATATTGGTAATTGAATGCCAAAGCTATTGTAGAGGGCATCTTCCTCAGCCTTGTTATTAATAGTAACCAAATGCCCACCCAGTTTCACCGCGTTTGCTTCTGCCTGCGTCCAGGAGGGACCATCGACGATGGTGTAGAGGGAGTTGCCACGGACTACGGGTGCTGAGACTACAGAAGACCCAGAAGTAGGCACTACCTCATTAGTCCCATAACCATCCATATAACTCACAACACCACGAACCTGCTTGCCGACTTCTGCTGTTGTGAGGGTGTAGGTGGTGTTGTTATCGGTTGCGTCGGTGGAGGTCAGTTTGGTCCAGGTGGTTCCGTTGTCATTGGAGACCTCAAAGGAATAATTGTAAGTGGGGGTGTATCCAGTGAAGTTATCAGTGTCTTGTATTGGGGTCTTATCAATACTGAGAACCTGACCAGCTTTGAAGGTCCCTGAGAGTGTTGGGGTTCCTGTAGGAGTGTTGTTGGGTGCGAGTTTTATTTCTGCGATTCCAATAAGTGGTGCATTATTATCACCGGTATTCACAAAATCATGCCACATTCCTGCCCTCTTTCCCCATAAGCTGTATTGGGGATGGGAAGAAATACCACTAATGAGCCCTGTAAAGTCTGAACCCTGAGCTCCACCAGGCTTTGAATCAGGTTGTGATGTCAGCGAATCCCAACTGCTAAACGTAAAATTTTCACCACTTGTCCAGGTGAAAATGCCCTCTGATTCCTTGTCCGTAAGTCCTATCCATGCGCTATGATTCTTGCTTGCAGCGACAAACTCTGTAGCAAAAGTATTCTCCGCCGAATCATTGATCGTCACCAAGTGCCCGCCAAGTTTGACGGCATTTGCTTCTGCTTCTTCCCAGGTGGGACCTGAAACGATTACATAGGCAGAATCTCCACGGCGGATGAAGGGGGTTTCTGCGATTCCTCCACCAACATTCCCTGTTCCATTCGCATCATTCCATTTTCCGATTTGCTTTTCAGCCTCAGTGCCAATCTTTAGGTATTCAAGATATATCATTCCGTAATTGTCGCTTGTCCCTCCATTAGGCTCATTGCCTGATAAATTCCAGTTTACGTATCCATTGACTTCTTTGGAAGCCCAAACCCATTTTCCTTCCTGCTCCACATCGTTTAGCCCTATCCACGCATTGCCAGCAAATTCACCGCGCGTACTTTTTATCTTATCCTGTAGAAAGAGATTTTCATTTACATCATTAATCGTCACCAAATGCCCACCCAGTTTCACCGAGTTCGCTTCTGCCTGCGTCCAAGAAGGACCATCGACGATTGTGTAGAGAGAATTGCCACGGACTACTGGAAAAGGAACAAATTCAGTTGCAGATACCTTCCATTTACTGACGTCAGTATCCAAAGACCCGCCACCATTTGCTGCGGTGAAGCCCAGATACGCGTTGCTCCCCACAATTTCATTAAGGTCAACATTCTGAGTGAAGACATTTCCACCAATGGATACACTAAGTCTCTTCTGAGATGCAGAGTAACCTATCTCTACGGCATAATCATTGTTCGCAAGGGACACAGGTGAATTAAGACTGCCCTGGGGAATTTCATTCGTGGCACTTGACGCAAATCCAAGCAAACTTGCAGGCTGTGTGGTCCACATATCAAATAGAACTGCATATGATTTACCTATTCCGGTTTTAGAATCATAACCAAAGAAGCCCAGGTTTTGCCCGCCATCACCAATAGCATCTATACCTCTTTGATCACCATTAATTGCAAATGTGAACCCATCTGATGTCCCACTACCATTAAATGCAGTTACGTAGAATGACGAATTCCAGTCTTTTGAAAGATCAACTGATCTATTCCACCACGCAGAGCCATAGCTATGCTCGGTTCCAAGCAATTGAACCCTATTGGTAGGATGGCTTAATATTGGCAACGCTGCCCCATTGACCTTGATATCGGTTTTGCTTACGAAGCCATCTGTAGTTGTATTGAGAGCCATAAGAATCAACTCACTCAGAAAGTACTAAAGAAATCAAGGCGAGAAGGGCACAGGACCCTTCTCGTCTACTGCATTACTGCTAAATCTACTCCACTTTCCATCAGACCCATAAGACCCCAAGCACCCTGCCAGTAGTCAAAAACACTAGTCTCAGACAGGTCTCCTACGCCCAAACCCCCAAGCCCTCCAAGCAACCTGCCGCACTCTGCTGCGATTCACCTCAAAGTCTTATGCCCCCCAGAACCCATAAGACCCCACCAGCACTACAACAGCCAACTCCCCCTTCTCCTCCAAGCCACCACCCAAGCCACTCCCAGTCGTTCCCCTACCCCTCCAAGACCACTCTCAGACCACCACTAAACCTGCCAAGACCTCAGGCGGTTGCTGCTTCAGCACTTGCTTGAGGTACCTGCCCGTATGGCTGGTGGGATGCTCTGCAACCGTTTCAGGGGTGCCCACCACAACGATCTCACCTCCCTTATCGCCCCCATCAGGACCAAGATCAATAATCCAGTCAGCACAGCGAATCACATCGAGGTTGTGCTCGATCACCAGGATGGAATTGCCCTTATCCACCAGGCGCTGCATCACATCCATCAGCTTGTGCACATCAAAGAAGCTCAAACCCGTGGTGGGTTCGTCAATCAAATAGAGGGTTTTGCCCGTAGCGCGCTTGGAGAGTTCCGTGGCCAGCTTCACCCGCTGGGCCTCACCGCCCGAGAGGGTAGGGGCCGGTTGGCCCAATTTCACGTAACCCAGGCCCACATCCACCAAGGTGCGCAACCGATCCGCCGCCTGGGGAATGGCAGAAAACACCTCGGCGGCCTGCTCCACCGTCATCTCCAGCACATCAGCAATGGTGTGCCCCTTGTAGGTGACCTGCAGGGTCTCGCGGTTATAACGGGCACCCTTACACACATCACACTGCACATACACATCGGGCAGGAAGTTCATCTCGATCACGTTCACCCCCTGGCCGCTGCAGGCCTCACAGCGTCCCCCCTTCACGTTGAAGCTGAACTGACCCACCTGATAGCCGCGGGCCTTGGCTTCCACCGTGGCGGCAAACACCTGGCGAATCGGATCAAAAGCACCCGTGTAGGTGGCCGAATTGGAGCGCGGTGTGCGGCCAATCGGTGATTGGTCGATCACGATCACCTTGTCGATCGCACTAATGCCCCGCAGTTCCGCCACCCCGGCTGGAAACGGCACCTTCATGCCCAAGTGGTGCTCCAGGGCCGGATGCAGGAGCTCATTGACCAAGGTGCTCTTGCCGCTACCGCTCACCCCGGTCACGCACACCAACCGCCCCAGCGGAACCTCCACATCAATGCCGGTGAGGTTGTTGCGGCCGCAATCGATCAGCGAAATCTTGCGAATTCCGGCGCTGCGTCGCTCCGCCGGGGTTGGGATCGAGCGGCGACCACTCAAATAGGCCCCCGTAAGCGACTCCTCAGAAGCCAGCAAATCCTCAAAACTGCCTTCCGCCACGATGTGGCCGCCATGCACCCCCGCACCGGGGCCAATGTCCACGATGTGGTCGGCGGCGCGAATGGTGTCTTCGTCGTGCTCCACCACAATCAACGTGTTGCCCAAATCGCGCAGCTTGAGCAACGTGGCCAGCAGGCGATCGTTGTCACGCTGGTGCAAACCAATACTCGGCTCATCCAGCACATAGAGCACGCCGGTTAGGCCCGCACCAATTTGGGTAGCCAAACGAATCCGTTGGGCTTCCCCCCCGGAAAGGGTCATCGCCGGACGGTCCAAGCTCAGGTAATCGAGCCCCACATCCAGCAAAAACTTCAGGCGCATGCGGATCTCCCGCAGCACCAAATCGCCGATCTGGATCTGGCGAGGATTGAGCAACGGCGACGCACCCTCACTCGCCCCCACCCCCATCAACGCTTCAATCCTGGAGAGGGTTTCGCCCACGCTCACCGCCGTGAGCTCATGGATGGCGTAGGGACCCACCCGCACCGCCAGGGCTTCGGGTTTGAGCCGCAGTCCATGGCAGGTGGCACAGGGCACCAGTTCCAGAAACT
The DNA here is from genome assembly GCA_945896675.1 of Cyanobium sp. NIES-981. Classification (GTDB taxonomy): domain Bacteria; phylum Cyanobacteriota; class Cyanobacteriia; order PCC-6307; family Cyanobiaceae; genus Cyanobium_A. The sequence continues at coordinate 105,576 of CAMDEM010000004.1, read as the reverse complement.
TCTCCAGTTTTTGGCGAATCGATTCGCCACTGGCATCGCGGAGCTGGCGCTCCAAAATCGGCAGGATGCCCTCAAACGGCCGCTCGTAACCAGCGCTCTTTTGATAGCGACTATCCGCCTTAATCATGATCGCTTCCCGGCTGCCATTGAGCAGCACATCCCGCTGCTCATCGGTTAACTGGTTCCAGGGAGTTTTGATCTCGAAATTGAACGCTTCCCCCACCGAATACAACAGGGAGAAGTAGTAGCTGTTATCTTTTTCAGCCCACGGAGCAATGGCCGCATACACCGGCAACGACGGCTCGGGCACCACCCGTTCCGCGGTGAACTGGCGCAAATGGCCGATGCCATGGCAATCGGCGCAAGCTCCATAGGGGCTGTTGAACGAAAACAGCCGTGGTGAAAGCTCCTCCATCACCGCCCCGTGCACCGGGCAGGCGAAATTCTCGGAATAGAGCCGCTCGCGCTCCACGCCCTCGGGCAACTCCTCACCTGCCTTGGGCACCACTTCCACTAGCGCCAGGCCATCGCCGCGCTTTAGGGCCGTGCGCAGGGAATCGGTGAGCCGTTCCTGAACGCCCTCCCGCGACACCAGGCGATCCACCACCACTTCGATGTTGTGGGCGTGGTTCTTATCCAGTTCGATGTTGTCGGCAAGTTCGCGCACCTCGCCATTGATCCGCACCCGGGCAAAACCCTCCGCCACCAGGCCCCCCAGCAACTTCACATGGGTACCCTTCTTGCCCCGCACCACCGGAGCCAGAAGCTGGTACCGGATCCCTTCCGGCAGGGCCACGATCTGGTCCACCATCTCATCGATGGTCTGGGGACGGATCGAGCGATCGCACTGGGGGCAGTGGGGTTCACCGGCGCGGCCGAAAAGCAGGCGCAGGTAATCCTGGATTTCCGTCACCGTGCCCACGGTGGAGCGGGGGTTGTGGCTGGTGGATTTCTGGTCGATCGAAATGGCCGGCGACAGCCCCTCAATCGCGTCCACATCGGGCTTGTCCACCTGGCCGAGGAACTGGCGCGCATAGGCGGACAGGCTCTCGACGTAGCGCCGCTGCCCCTCGGCAAAGATCGTGTCGAAGGCCAGGGAGCTCTTACCGCTGCCGCTCACCCCGGTGAACACCACCAGCCGGTTGCGGGGAATGGTGAGATCAACGTTCTTGAGATTGTGCTGGCGGGCACCCCGCACCCGGATCACATTCTCCAGGGATCCCCCGCTCAGCACCGCGCTGCCATCCAGGTCAGCGGCTTTCTCGTGGACGGTCTTGGCGAGGGTTCGGGTGGCGGAACCGGCGGCAGCAGAGCTCTTGGCGCGGGGCATCCAGCCGTCACAGCAACGGCTGATTCTATCGGGGCCGGTTGGGGCTTTGTACGCCTGTTTTATCGAGGAGGCTGGCCGCATAGCTGAGGGCCTCACCGCTATCTCCCCCGGCCAACTCAGCCAACTCGGCTTCCCGGGCCCGGGTGTCCCGCAGGTGGGACACCCGCGTGAGGGTTTGGCCTTCCTCCACCGCCTTGCTCACCCGGAAGTGGTGATCGGCCGCCGCGGCCACCAGGGGCTGGTGGGTCACGCAGAACACCTGGCGCTGGGCGGCCAGACGGCGCAGCAGCTCCGCCATGGCCCCACTCACCCGGCCGCTCACGCCCGTGTCGATTTCATCGAACAGCAAGGTGACATGGGGGTCAGCCGCCGCCAGGCAAGTTTTCAGCGCCAACAAGAAGCGACTCATCTCACCGCCCGAGGCCACCTCTGCCAAGGGGGCCAACGGTTGGCCCGGGTTTGCCGAAAACAAAAACTGAACGGCATCAGCGCCGTCTTCAGTGGCCGTGGTGGATTCAATCGCCACTGCAAAGCGCACATTGGCCAACCCCATCGGCCGCAGGGCTTCCATCAACTGCTGCTCGAGGCCATGGGCAGCGGCCCGGCGCTGATCGCCCAAGGCTGCGTTAACCCGATCCCTGTGCTGGCGGGCCCTTAACTCGGCCTGTTCCAGGCCCTGGATCGAGGCTTCCACCCCCCCCGGTGCCAGGTGCTCGCGCAATTGGTCGCGCAGGCCAATCAACTGGGCCAGATCCAACCCATGGCGGCGCTCCAGGCTTTTGAGCAGGGCCATCCGCTCCTGCAGGGCAGCCAGGCTTTCCGGGTCGCTCTCCAGGGAAGACCCGTAGCGATCCAGGTCGCGGGCCAAATCCTGCAAGGCCGCCAAGCCATCGGTGCAGGATTGCCGCAGAGGTTGCAGGGCGCTGTCCAGGACTTCCATCTGGGACAACTCCTGCTCACAGGCCGCCAGGTGATCCAGCACCGATGGCGCCTGGTCGGCTCCTTCCACCAGGCGACCAACCAAGGTGCCCACCCCTTCCTGGAGGCGCACCCCATGGGCCAGGCGGTTTTCTTCGGCCTCGAGTCGCGCCCGCTCCTGGGGATCCTCCAATTGGGCCGCCTCCAGATCGGCCAGCACCTGCTCCTGCTCTGAGCGTTGGGCCTGGAGTTGGTCTCTTTGGCTTCGGGCTAGCTCGAGGGCTTGGGCCGCCTGCTTCCAAGCGCGGCAGGCCTGCACCACGGGCTCCAGCAAGGGTTGCAAGGCTTCCCCGCCGCAGCGATCCAGCCAGCGCCGCTGCTGGCCTGGCCGCGCCAGTTGCTGGGTTTGCCCCTGAACGGTGAGATCCAACAACAGCGGCCGCAGATCCTGAATTTGGGCACGACTGACAACCACGCCATTGAGGCGGTTGCGGCTCGTGAGCCGCTCCTCACTGAGGCGCCATTCCCGGCTCAAGACCAACTCCCCCTCTTCGGCTTCCAGCTCCTGTTCCCCCAACCAAGCCTGCAAGGGCGGCGTGAGGCTGAAGCTGGCCTCAATCAAGCCCCGGCCGCTACCGCGCCGCAGCAGGCGGGCCCCGGCGCTGCCTTGGGCACCCCCCAACAGGGCATCCAGCGCATCGAGCAGGATCGATTTACCCGCCCCAGTTTCGCCGGTCAACACGGTGAATCCCGACTGGAACGCCAGGTCCAAGCGCTCGATCAGGGCAATATTTTCAAGCCGCAAACCCGTGAGCACCGTGGCTTCCGCAAGGCTGGGGTAATGGGCCGAACCGTAGCGGCAGTCTGATTCGTTTAGAAGGGGGGTCGGCCCGAGTGAAGGCCCTGAGCTGAAGGTCTAAAGGCATGCCCAACGAACTCGGCGACTTCATTGAGGCCTCTGGCCTCCTCAGCTACGACCCGGAAGCGATTACCCGGATCTATGCGGGCCATCCCCAAAGGCTGATCAAGCGCCTCTGGCAAACCCTGGTCCCGATTGGCCTGTACCTGCTTGGGGTCAGCACCGACTGGCTGTTTGGATTGCTAAAAAACAAGGAGCGGTCCAGGCAGCGGGCCAAGGAAGCCGCCGAATTGCTCGTGGATCTGGGGCCCGCCTTCATCAAGGCCGGCCAAGCCCTCTCCACCCGGCCCGACATCGTGCCGCCGGTGCTCCTGGAGGAGCTCGCCCAGCTCCAAGACCAACTGCCTGGTTTCGACAGCGCCCTGGCCATGGCCTGCATCGAAGAGGACCTCGGGGCCCCGATCAACAGCATCTACGAACAACTCGATAGCGAGCCCATCTCCGCCGCCTCCCTGGGCCAGGTGCACAAGGGGGTGCTCAAATCCGGGGAAGTGGTGGCCGTCAAGGTTCAACGGCCCGGTTTGCGCGAGCAAATCACGCTCGATCTGTACATCGTGCGCAACATCGCCGCCTGGCTGAACCGCAACGTCGGCCTGATCCGCAGCGACCTGGTGGCCCTGATCGACGAGCTGGGCAAGCGGGTGTTTGAGGAGATGGACTACTGCAATGAGGCCAGCAACGCCGAAGCCTTTGCCCGCCTCCATCGCGCCAATCCCCGCATCGCCGTACCCGCCATCTATCGCCACGCCACCAGCCGGCGGGTGCTGACGATGGAATGGATCGATGGGGTGAAGCTCACCAACCTCGAAGCGGTTCGGGGCATCGGCGTCGACCCCGACGACATGGTGGCGGTGGGCGTGAACTGCAGCCTCCAACAACTGCTTGAGCATGGCTTTTTTCATGCCGATCCCCACCCCGGCAACCTGCTAGCCCTGGCCGATGGCCGGCTGGCTTACCTCGATTTCGGGATGATGAGTGAGGTGAGCCGGGAATCGCGCACGGGCCTGATCCAGGCCGTGGTGCACCTGGTGAATCGCAATTTTGGCAAGCTCTCCAAAGATTTCGTCAGCCTGGGATTCCTGGCCGAAGACGTGAATCTCGAACCGATCGTGCCGGCCTTTGAAGGTGTTTTTGGCCAGGCCATCGAGATGGGCGTGAGCCGGATGGATTTCAAGGCCGTCACCGACGACCTCTCCGGCGTGATGTATCGCTTCCCCTTCCGGGTGCCGCCCTACTACGCCCTGATCATTCGCTCGTTGGTCACCCTGGAGGGTATTGCCCTCAGCGTGGATCCCGATTTCAAAATCCTGGGTGCCGCCTACCCCTATTTCGCTAGGCGACTGATGGAAGACCCCGATCCTTCCCTCAGGGAAAGCCTCAAGGAAATGTTGTTTGACGGCGATATTTTCCGTTGGCAGCGCCTCGACAACCTGGTCGCCAGTGCCTCCCAAGGCAGCCAATTGGATCTCGATGGCCTCTTGGACCAAGTGCTCGATTTCCTGTTCTCGTCCAATGGCGGGCTTCTACGCGATCAACTGGTGGATGCGGCCATTCAACGGGTCGATTCCGTGGCTTGGCAAACCACCCTGCGGCTCAGTGGCCGCTTGCCCCAACGGCTCCAGCCCCCGGGGCTGAAACAGCGGGCCGTCGAAGCCGATGCCACCGCCCCGCTGCTGGATCTGGAACCCGTTCGCCAACTTGTCTTAATCCTGCAGGCCCTGCCAGGCTTTGAACCCCAGCTGCTGCTCAAACGCCTGCCCCGGGTTTTAAGCGAACCCAACCTGCGGGACATGGGCTTAAAAGTGGCCAAAGGATTGGCTGAACGCAGCGTGGTTCGCCTGCTGCGGGATGTGCTCGTTCCAGCTTGAGGAGCGGGCCAAAAACCCCTAGGGTCGCAACCATGACATCGACGCACCAACCCTTGAAAAAACGCCGGGCCCTTGTTGCCGCCCTGTTGGGTCTGGGCATGGGGTTGACATCACCTGGGGCGATTGCCGGCGAAAATCTGGTGTTTGTGAGTGGGGCGTTTCGGCGCTCGATCGCCGTTGCCGATCTCGCTTACCTGGCCAAAACCGGCCAAGCACGGGGTTTGACGCAGGATCTCCTCGCCTTCAGTAAGCAAAATCCCAAGGAGGTCGCCAAGCTGCTGAACCAATCGGTGAGCTTGCCCATCACCTTGATCAGTCGCCTGCTCAACACCCGGATTGGCGAAGCCGTACTGGAGCGGCTCGCCAAGGTGATCTACCCCCTCAAGGCATCCCAGGACGGAGTAGTCGCCCTCAGGTCGGCCGTCATTCTGGGCTTGGCCAATGGCAATGGCTCGATCAATGCCATCTCCTTTCTGCAGGCTTACCCCGTTCCCGAAATCGAAGTGAGCATTCCGGCCTTGATGGCCATGCTGAAAAAAGCGAGCTCCATTGCTGAGCTTGTGCGCTTCTTCTCGGAATCTCCCCTCGATGGGCTGAAGCCTGCACCGTAGATTCAACCCAGACAGCCTTTTCCCCGTGCCCGTACTCCGATCCCTACGGCGTCTGGGTTATCGGGCCTTCGGTGGCAAACCCACCATGCAGGACTGGCCAGGCCTAATCGAGGCCTACCGGAGCTGGTTGCCCGTCTCCGACAAAACGCCTGTCATCAGCTTGCGGGAAGGGGCCACACCCCTGATACCTGCCCCCGTGATTGCCGAGCAGATCGGCCGGGGGGTGAAGGTGTATCTGAAGTACGACGGCCTCAACCCCACGGGCTCCTTCAAGGACCGGGGCATGACCATGGCGATCAGCAAAGCCAAGGAAGCCGGCTCTGAAGCGGTGATCTGCGCCAGCACGGGCAACACTTCAGCTGCCGCGGCCGCCTACGCCCGGAGGGGCGGCATGCGTGCTTTTGTGCTGATTCCCGATGGCTACGTGGCCCAGGGGAAATTGGCCCAGGCCCTGCTTTATGGAGCCGAGGTGATTGCCATCCAGGGCAACTTCGATACCGCCCTCTCCATTGTTCGCGATGTTGCCGATCAGTACCCGATCACCCTGGTGAATTCGGTGAACCCCTATCGGCTGCAGGGCCAAAAAACGGCAGCCTTCGAGGTGGTGGATGCCCTGGGCGAGGCCCCGGATTGGCTGTGTATTCCCGTGGGGAATGCCGGCAACATCAGCGCCTACTGGATGGGCTTCAATGAATACAGAGAGGCGGGCCACAGCAGCAAATTGCCCAAAATGATGGGCTTCCAGGCCGCTGGATCTGCCCCTTTGGTGCTTGGCCACACCGTGGAGCAGCCCGACACCATTGCCACGGCCATCCGGATTGGCAATCCGGTCAACCGCGAAAAGGCCCTCAAGGTGCGTCATGAAAGCGGCGGCGACTTCATGGCCGTCACCGATGCGGAAATCATCGATGCGTACAAGCTGCTGGGCAGCAGTGAAGGGGTGTTCTGCGAACCCGCCAGCGCCGCCTCCGTTGCCGGCCTGCTGAAGCGCAAACACGAAGTGCCTGCTGGAGCCACCGTGGTCTGTGTCCTCACCGGCAACGGCCTCAAGGACCCCACCACCGCCATCGAGCACAACGACGCCAAGTTCCACACTGGCTTAGAAGCCAATACGGACCTCATTGCCAAGGTGTTGGGCTTCTAAACCAATCGCAAAAGCGTCTGATCAAAACCTGGGGAAAACAGGCTGACCTGAGGGGAAAGAACCGCATCGGATCCCAATGCCACCAAGCTTGGTTTTTCCCCAGACCCGGGAAACGGTGGAAAACCAAAACCACTCCCCAAACGAGAATCTCCTGTCCCCAGGCATCTTTAAGGAAAAACCATTGCTCCAACAGGGTTTGGGAGTCTTTTCCCCAGAAACCCCAGCCCCTAGAGCTACGGGTTTAACTTCTTTTTTTCAATCCTTTAATCCCTAATCCGTAATGGATGGGAATGCCGGTCAGCCCACGTTGCGGATTGGGCCGGCCTGTGGAAGCGTGGGTGAACGTGTTTGGCCGTGATCCGGCTGTAAGGCCCCAATCCCATGAAGTTGGTTTGCTCCCAATCGGAACTCAGCTCCAGCCTTCAGCTGGTGAGTCGTGCTGTGGCCGGTCGCCCCACCCATCCCGTTTTGGCGAACGTCTTGCTGACCGCCGATGCGGGCACCGGTCGCCTCAGTCTCACGGGCTTTGACCTCAGCCTTGGCATCCAAACCAGTTTGAGCGCCAGCGTTGAAACCAGCGGCGCCATCACCCTGCCGGCCAAGTTGTTTGGGGAAATTGTTTCCAGGCTTTCGGCCGATAGCCCGATCACGTTGAGCTGCGAAGAAGGCACCGAGCAGGTGGAGCTCACCAGCCTCTCCGGCAGCTATCAAATGCGGGGCATGCCCGCCGAAGATTTCCCGGATTTGCCCCTGGTACAGAGCGGCACCCCCATTCGGCTTGAAGCCAATTCCCTCGTCAAAGGCTTGCGGGCCACCCTGTTTGCCAGCAGTGGCGACGAGGCCAAGCAGCTCCTCACCGGAGTGCACCTGCGCCTCGATCCCGAGGGGCTCGAGTGTGCCGCCACCGACGGCCATCGCCTGGCGGTCCTGCGCCTCGCCCACGGCACCACCGAAAGCATGGACACCACGGAAGGGGAGCCCTTTGCGGTGACGGTGCCGGCCCGTTCCCTGCGGGAACTGGAGCGGTTGTTGTCGGGTCGCCAATCGGAGGAACCGCTCAGCCTCTTTTGTGAACGGGGCCAGGTGGTGTTCCTGTGGGCCGACCAGGTGCTCACCAGTCGCAGCCTGGATGGCACCTATCCCAATTACCGCCAACTCATCCCTGAAAGTTTTAACCGGCGGATTGGGGCGGATCGCCGCGCCTTGGTGTCAGCCCTAGAGCGGGTGGCGGTCTTGGCTGACCAGCACAACAACGTGGTGAAGCTCAGTGCCGATGCAGCCACGGGCAAGGTGTTGATCCAGGCCGATGCCCAGGATGTGGGCAGTGGTTCAGAAGCTGTGGCGGCTGAGATCGAAGGGGAGGCGATTCAGATCGCCTTCAACGTGCGCTATCTCCTGGATGGCCTCAAGGCGATGGCCTGTGACCAGGTGGTTCTCCATTGCAATGCGCCCACCACACCGGCCATTTTGACCCCGGCCGATGGGGCCAATTTCACCTATTTGGTGATGCCCGTTCAGATTCGTAGCTGATTGCCTTGGCCCTTCCCGAGCAATTGCTGTTAAGCGACGTCCTCCGCCGTCGCGTCCATGGCGCCAATGGGGAGGATCAGGGCGCCGGGGTTGCGGTGTGGATGCATCCGCCGGTTCATCGGGTGCTGGGTTGGGTCACCAAGCCAGCCGCTTTTGGCCCCGACCGCTTGGTTTGGCGGCTCAATCAGCTGCGCGGTTTTGCCGAGTTGGAGGCCCTGGTGCAGGGCGATCCTTCCCCCACGGATCAGGCCACGGTGGAGCGTTTGCCCACGTTGATCGACGCTGCCCTGTTCGATCGGCAGCAGGAACCCATTGGCATCGTGGCCGATGCCGCCATTGAGTTCAAAACGGGGCGGATCCTCCACTACCTGGTGAGCCGCAGTGATCCCCGCCTGCCAGGCAGCAGCCGCTGGCGGCTGAGTCCGGATCGGATTGTTGATCAACAACCCGCCCAGGTTTTCACCGCTTTGCAGGGATTGGATGACCTTCCCCTGGCTAAGGCCAGTGTGCGCCAGGAATTTCTGCGCCGATCCAGGCGCTGGCGCGACCAGGTGCAAGGGGAAACCGCCCGCCTGCGGGACCAGTTCCAACAGGTGGGTGACCGCTTTGAGGAGCGGGTGGAGGGTTGGTTGGAGGAGCCCCCATGGGAAGGGGAAACCTGGGAGAGGGAATCCCGGGATCAAGGCCAAGATCGACCTGCTAGAGCCATCCCTGACGATGAAGAGATGGGGGATTGGCCCGAGCAGCCCCAGGACCGCCGCCGCCCCCGATCCAGGGATTACGAGCCAAACGACTCCGATCTTGACCCCTGGATCTGATACTGGAAGGCCGCTGTTGAGCCGTTGTGGTTGCCGCCTCTTTCGACGTACCGGCCTATTCGGTGCCCGATGCGCTGCGTAAGGAGGGCCTGAGCCAGGCCGATTACGAGGAAATTTGCCGTCGTTTGGGCCGGGCCCCTAACCGGGCGGAGCTGGGCATGTTTGGAGTGATGTGGTCGGAGCACTGCTGCTATCGCAATTCCAGGCCCCTGCTGGCGGGCTTCCCCACCACCGGCCCCCGCATCCTGGTGGGACCGGGGGAAAACGCCGGTGTGGTGGATTTAGGTGAGGGCCAACGCTTGGCTTTCAAGATTGAAAGCCACAACCACCCTTCAGCGGTGGAGCCGTTTCAAGGGGCAGCCACCGGGGTGGGCGGAATCCTCCGCGACATTTTCACCATGGGGGCCCGGCCGATTGCGCTGCTGAATGCCCTGCGCTTTGGCCCCTTAGAAGACGAGCGCAATGTGGGCTTGATGGAGGGCGTTGTGGCCGGCATCGCCCATTACGGCAATTGCGTGGGCGTTCCCACCGTGGGGGGTGAGGTGGCCTTTGATCCCAGCTACTCCGGTAACCCGCTGGTGAATGCCATGGCCCTCGGGCTGATGGAAACTGACGACATCGTCTGTTCGGGTGCCCAGGGGGTGGGGTATCCCGTGGTCTACGTGGGCAGCACCACGGGCCGCGATGGTATGGGGGGCGCCAGCTTTGCCAGTGCCGAACTCACCGAAGCCTCCCTCGATGACCGTCCTGCGGTTCAGGTGGGTGATCCCTTTTTGGAGAAAGGCCTGATCGAAGCCTGTTTGGAGGCCTTCCAGAGTGGTGATGTGGTGGCTGCCCAGGACATGGGTGCCGCCGGCCTCACCTGTAGCTGTTCTGAGATGGCTGCCAAAGGTGGGGTCGGGGTGGAGCTTGACCTCGACAAGGTGCCCGCCAGGGAAGCCGGGATGACGGCCTATGAGTTCCTGCTCAGCGAATCCCAGGAGCGCATGCTCTTTGTGGTGAAGCCAGGCAAGGAGGAGGTCTTGATGGCCCGTTTTCGCCGCTGGGGCCTCCAGGCGGCCGTGGTGGGCCGCGTACTTGCCGACAACATCGTGCGGGTGATTCAAAACGGTGACATTGCGGCCGAGGTGCCTGCCAGTGCCCTCGCCGATGACACGCCGATTAACCACCACGAATTGCTCAGCGAACCCCCGGCCGCTATCCAGGCCCATTGGCTCTGGAAGGAGGCCGATCTACCCCTACCGAGCCAGAGCTGGAACGAGGTTCTGCTCCAGCTGCTCGACGATCCCACCATTGCCAGCAAGCGCTGGGTCTACCGCCAGTACGACCACCAGGTGCAGGCCAACACGGTGGTGCCCCCAGGGGGAGCCGATGCGGCCGTGGTGCGCCTGCGGCCCCAACAGGGGGCAGGGGCCATGGCGAAGGCCACCCGCGGCGTGGCTGCCGTGGTGGATTGCCCGAACCGCTGGGTATACCTCGATCCCGAGCGGGGTGGCATGGCGGCGGTGGCTGAAGCGGCCCGCAATTTGAGCTGCGTGGGGGCTGAACCCCTCGCGATCACCGACAACCTCAATTTCCCCTCCCCCGAAACCCCAACTGGCTATTGGCAATTGGCCATGGCCTGTCGCGGTTTGGCGGCGGCCTGTACGGCCCTGGATACCCCGGTGACCGGTGGCAACGTGTCCCTCTACAACGAAACCCGCCTGCCCGATGGCCGGATGCAGCCCATCCAGCCCACTCCAGTGGTGGGCATGGTGGGTTTGGTCCACGATTTGGCCCATGTCACCGGTTTGGCTTGGCAGGAAGCCGGCGATGCCATCTGGTTGTTGGGTGCCCCCCTGGCTGCGGGTCCCGATGAACGGGTGACCCTGGCAGGCACCAGCTATCTCGAGCGCATTCATGGCCAACTCACCGGGCGTCCGCCGGTGATTGACCTCGCCCTCGAGCGTTCGGTTCAAGCCTTCCTGCGCCAAGCGATCAGCCAGGGCTTGGTGGCCTCAGCCCACGACCTCAGCGATGGGGGTCTGGCCGTGGCGGCGGCGGAATGCTGCATGGCCTCTGGTTTGGGCGCCCACCTCGAGCTCCCGGCGGGCGATGGCCGTTTGGATCACCTGTTGTTTGCCGAGGGTGGGGCCCGGATCCTGGTGACTGTTCCCCCGGTTCAAACCATGGCTTGGCAGCAGGCCCTGGACCGGGCCAGATCTGCGGGCCACGACGTGCCGGCCCAATGTCTTGGGGTGGTGGCGGCCGGTGCCGATTTCTCCATCAGCCAGGCCGGAACCCCCTTGCTGGAACTACCGATCGACCAGTTGCGCACCACGTTTGAGCAGGCCATTCCCCGCCGCATGGGAGCAGATCTGCCTCCCACGGTTTGATGGTTCGTGTTGATGCAGAATGAAAATTCAAGCTGTACAGCGAACGGGCCTGTGGTTGTAGAGCGTCCCGATCAGCCAGAGCGTCCCGACAAACCGGAGGAAGCTTGCGGTGTTTACGCCGTTTTGGCTGCGGGTCAACCGGTGGCGAACCTCACCTATTTCGGCCTTTACGCCCTCCAACACCGCGGCCAAGAATCGGCCGGGATCGCGGTGTTTGATGCCGAGAACAAGGTTCGGCTCCACAAGGACATGGGCCTGGTGAGCCAGGTGTTTGACCAGGCCATGCTCGAGCGGATGCCTGGCGATCTGGCCATTGGCCACAACCGCTATTCCACAACGGGCAGCAGCAAGGTTTGCAATGCCCAGCCGGTCGTTTTGATGACCCGTTCGGGCCCCTTTGCCCTGTCCCACAACGGCAATTTGGTGAACGCCACCGAATTGCGCGAAGAGATGGCGGATATCGCCAGTGAACTCACCTCCACCACTGATTCCGAACTGATTGCCTTTGCGCTTCAGAGCGCCGTCAATGGCGGTTTGGATTGGGACCAGGCGATTCGCCAAGCGGCTGGGCGCTGTCGTGGTGCCTTCAGCCTGGTGATTGGCACACCTGAGGGCCTGTTTGCCCTGCGCGATGGCCATGGCATCCGGCCTTTGGTGTTTGGCCACATGGGTGAGCTGGATCAGGCCCAGTGGGTGGTGAGCAGTGAAACCTGTGGCCTCGACATCATTGGCGCCAGCTTTGACGACGACGTCAAACCCGGTGAAATCATCCACTTCCGCCAAGGAGATTCCACCCCCAGCCGCAGCGAGTGGTGTTTGGAGCCCCACAAGTTGTGTGTGTTCGAAATGATCTATTTCGCGCGCCCCGATAGCCGTTTCTTTGGCGAATCGCTCTACAGCTATCGGGTCCGCATCGGCGAAACCCTTGCCCGCGAAACCCCCGTTGATGCCGACATCGTGATTGGGGTTCCCGATTCGGGGATTCCTGCTGCCATTGGCTATTCCCAATTCAGTGGCATTCCCTTTGCGGATGGATTGATCAAAAACCGCTACGTGGGCCGCACTTTTATCCAGCCCACCCAGGCCATGCGGGAGGCGGGCATTCGGGTCAAGCTCAATCCCTTGCCCGATGTGCTCTCGGGTAAACGGGTGGTGGTGATCGACGACTCGATTGTGCGGGGCACCACGAGCCGCAAGTTGGTGGCAGCCCTTCGCGATGCCGGTGCCACTGCAGTTCACATGCGCATCAGTTCACCCCCGGTGACCCATCCCTGCTTCTACGGCATCGATACCGACACCCAGGATCAACTGATTGCGGCGCGCCTCACCCTGGAGGAAATTGCGGCCCACCTTGGCGTTGATTCCCTGGCTTACCTGAGCAAGCAGGGCATGGTGGATGCGGCGAAGGCCAACTCCAACAACTTCTGTTCCGCCTGTTTTGATGGCGCCTATCCCATTGAGATGGAAGAGGCGGTGCGCTCCAGCAAATTGATGCTCGAGCCCGCCGGGATTGCGGCCACCCTTTAGATCAACGCAAGCCCTTCAGTTGACCAGGGGCACCAGCCGTTGCAGATGCTCTCCCGCTTTCAGGCCAAAACTCTGGCCTGATCCGGCGGGGTCCTGGGTTTCCAAGGCATCGGGTGCAAACCGGAAGCTGCGGCTGTCGCTCACCACCGCACTGACCAAAGCGGGAAGGCCACTGCACAGGTCCACCAGGTGGTCGCCCCGTTGCTCAAAGCGCAGGCCGATCTGGCCCAAATCACCCCGCTGACAGAGCCTGATCTCGCTGGTATTGAGTCGCTTGATCTGGCCGTAATGGCTTGCGAGCACCACGCTGGTGTCCGTGCAGGCAGCGCCCACCACGGCTTCGCCGGGCAACAGTCGCATCACCATGGGCCCTTGGGCGGCCCGGCCCATCAGGGGCAGGTTGGCCTCATTGACCGTCATTCTCAGCAGCCGTCCGGTGCTGCTGGCCACCACCACCTCCTGGTCGTCGTGGCAGCTCACCACCCGCTTGAGTTCCACCCCGTCTTTGAGTTTGAGCACGGTGGTGGCCCGGCCAGAGAGCTCCTGGAATTCCTCCATGGGCAGCCGCTTGAAGCGGCCATCGCTGCTCAACAGGCCCAGGCTTGAGCAGGCTTCCGTGGGCAGGGGGAGCACCTGTACCACCTGTTCCCCATCCAGGCTGTCGGGTAGAAAGCGCTCCAGATTGCCGGGTTGTTGGCCTGCAAATTGCCAGCGCAGCAGCCCCACCCTCCCGGAAGCGGTAAAGGCCAAGAGGGCCGGTTGTTGGGCGATGGGCAGGATCACCTGGGCCGGTGAGGGGTTGTCGGCCAGGTCACTGCTGGCATCGAGGTGGAGCCTGCCCAGCATTTGGGGGGTCACGATCTTCACCGCCCCATCGGCCTGGATCAGGAGCCGGCTTTCGCTTGCCAGGGCTGCAAAGGCCTGTTGGCGCTGTAGTTCGGCGTTGGGACGCACGGCTGCGGCCCTTTGGGCCACCAGGGCATCGCCGCCCTCGATGAGGCGGGTGCGCCTGGGGGTGGCGAAGCGCTTTTTCAGGGCTTTGAACTCGCTCACCATGGTGTCGAGCAGGGCGCTCCGGTCGTCGAGGAGGTGGCGCAGGCCCGTGCGCTCAACGCGGAGGTCGTCGGCTTCCTTGCGCAGGCTTTCCTGCTCCAGGCCCGTGAGTCGCCGCAGGGGCATCGCCAGGACCGCATCGGCCTGCCGTTCGCTCAAATCCAGGTGCACCTGGAGGCTGGCCTTGGCGCTCGCCGCATCGGCGGCGGCGGTGATCATTTCGATCACCTGCTTGAGCACATTGAGGGCTTTGGTCAGGCCCTCCACCACCTCGAGCCGGTCTTCGCAGCGCTTGAGGGCGTGGCGGGTGCGGCGCAGGATCGTCAGTTCCCGGTATTCCAGGAATTGCTGGAGCATGCGGCGCAGGCTGAGTTGCACCGGCTGGCTGTTCACCAGGGCCAACATGATCGCGCCGAAATTGCTTTGCAGAGCCGTGCGGCGCTGCAGGTCGGACAGCACGGTTTCGGGGTTGGCATCGCGGCGGAGTTCCACCACCACCCGCATGCCGTCGCGGTCGCTCTCATCGCGAATGTCGGCAATCCCGCCGATCTTGCCGTCGTTCACCTGTTCGGCCAGTTTCTCGATCCAGCCGGCCTTGCTCAGCTGGTAAGGCAATTCCGTAATCACCACGGCGCCGCGTTTGTGGCGACCTTTGCCGGGTTGCACTTCCTCAATGTGGGCCACGCCCCGCATCGGGATGCTGCCGCGGCCGCCCAGGTAGGTCTCGCGGACCCCGCTGCCCAGGAGCACTTCGCCCCCGGTGGGGAAGTCGGGTCCGGGCACCAATTCCAGCAGTTTTTCGTCGCTGAGATCGGGTTTGCGGATTAGGGCAACCAGGGCATCCACCACTTCGCCCAAGTTATGGGGCGGGATGCTGGTGGCCATGCCCACGGCAATGCCGGTGCAGCCATTGAGGATCAGGAATGGCAGTTGGGCAGGCAGCACCGTGGGCTCCTGTTGGGAGCCATCGAAGTTCGAGGCGAAATCGACCGTGTCGCTGCTGATTTCATCCAGCATCCCCTCGTTGGCGATGGGGGCGAGCCGCGTTTCCGTGTAACGCATGGCTGCCGGTGGATCGTCGTCGACCGAGCCGAAGTTGCCATGGCCATCGAGCAAGGGATGGCGACTGGCGAAGGTTTGCACCAAACGCACCAGGGCGTCGTAAACGGCTTGATCGCCGTGGGGGTGGTATTTACCCAGGACGTCGCCCACTACCCGGGCGCATTTGCGGTAGGGGCGATCGGGGGTCAGCCCCAATTCGTGCATCGCAAACAGGATGCGCCGTTGCACCGGTTTGAGGCCATCCCGCACATCCGGTAGGGCCCTACCCACGATCACGCTCATGGCGTACTCGAGGTAGGAGCGCTGCATCTCCTGATGCAGCGCAATCGGTTGGATGCGGGGATCCTCTGGCCGCTCTCTCTGCTCGCTGGGGCGCTCCTCGGCCATCCGGTGCTGCGGTGAGAAGGCTGAAGTTGGGGCTCAGCCTACAGATGGTGTCGAGGCCCATGAAGGCCTAGGTCATCTGTTGCCTACCCATCGTCGCCGTTATCACCATCGGGATTGGCATTGGCCTTCGCCCGCTCAACGGCCGCTTTGAGCTCGTTTTGAACCAGAAGCTCCTGGGTTGCCTGCCGCAATTTGGGTCCCCAAAGCTGGTCTTTCTGGTAACTCTCAAGCACGTAGTTGGGATCGCCCGTGAGGGCCTTGTTGGCCAGGTCCAGGGCGTCCTGGCGGTTGGCCAGGCCCTGGCTAAACAGGCCCGTCGCCAGGGCCAAGGTGGGTTCGGCCGCATCGGGCTTGAGCTTCAGCACCTGGCGCCAGCGGGCAATCGCGTCTTTGGTTTTGCCTTGTTCGAATAGCACCAAACCCTGGTTGTTGATCGCTTCCCAGAAGCTCTGGCGCAGGGTGGCTGCCTTTTCAAAGGCCTCCAGCGCTGCTGCCGATTGCTCCAGCTGGATGTGGGCGTTGCCGATGTCGAAGTAGGCGCCGGCATTCTTGGAATCCAATTTGAGCCCCTGCTCCAGCAGGCCAATGGCCTCCTTGGGTTTGCCTTCCCGTAGGGCTAGGGAGCCTTGGGCAAACCAGATGCCTGGGTTGCGGGGGTCGAGTTGCTTGGCCTGAGCCAGGGAAATGCCAGCCTCTTTCAATTGTTTGCTGCGCAGCTGGGCCTCGGCGAGCAGCAACCAGCCTCGGGGGTCATCTGGCAGCAGTTGCACCGTGAGGGCGGCCAGGCGGGCAGCCTCAGTGGCCTGTCCCACCCGCAAGAGCCGTGCGGCTGCTTGGGCAATGCCCAGGCCTGCCCCCTCGAGCTCCACCCGTTGGGGTACGTAGACGTAGGGTACAAAGTCGGCCCTGGACGCCGGCATCTGCCCCACCCACATGCCAAGCAATAGCGGAGCGACTACTCCAGCACGCAGCCAGCGGGGTGCCATGGAGTTTCAACAGGGGCCCCCAGCCTAGGGATTGCCCTTGGTAGCTCGCAGGGCTGCTGCAATGTTGCGGCGCCACATCCAGGGTTTGATCCGCCGCAGGGCTGAGGCCCGCAGCCGTTCATCCCAGGTGGCGTCATCCCAGTCCAGGGCCTGTTCCCCCGCCAGCTCCAGGAGCCAGGGTCTGGGTTGGAGATCGGGGTCGCGGCTGCTTTCGAGGGGTTGGTGGTTCCAGGGGCAGACGTCTTGGCAGATGTCACAGCCCGCCACCCAGGGGCCCATGCCGGCGGCGATCAGGGGGGGCAGACCGGCATCGCGGTTCTCGATCGTGTGGAAGGCGATGCAGCGGCGGCTGTCCACCACAAAGGGCTCCGTAATCGCCTGGGTTGGGCAGGCGTCCAGGCAGGCCGTACAGCGTCCGCAGAGGGTTGCAGAGGGTTGGTCGGCAGGCAGGTCCAAGGTGGTGAGTAGGTGGCCAAGCAGCAGCCAGGAGCCCCTTTTGGGGTGGATCAGGTTGCCGTGTTTGCCGATCCAACCCAGCCCAGCCTCCTCAGCCCAGGCCTTGTCCATCAGCGGCGCACTGTCGACGCAGGCCCGCCATTGCACCCCCGGGACTTGGCTTTCCAGCCACCGGCCCAAGTGCCGCAGGCGGCCATCGATCACCCGGTGGTAATCGCGCCCCCAGCCGTAGCGGGCCACCGCCAGGGCCAGCGGTTGGCGTTTGGCATCCACGTAGTAGTTGAGCCCTACAGCCACCAGGCTGCGAACGCCGGGAAGCAGGGTTTCGACCGCGCGGCGGCGGGGATCGGCCATCCAGGCCATGTCGGCCTGGTGCCCCGCGGCCAGCCAGCGTTCGAGGGCCGCCGTACGCAGGGGCAGGCGGGGACTGCCGGGGACGGCGGCGATGCCAACCGGGTCAAAGCCCAGGGCGAGGGCCTGCTGCTTGAGCTGGTGGACCACCAGCTGCTGGGGGTCATGGCCTGGTTGGGCAGCTCCCGCCATCACCCGTAAAGTTGCGCCACATTCCCAGTCTGCTGCGAGAACCCCTTGAGCACCGTTCCATCCGGTCGTTTTGGCCACCTGCTTCGTTGGATTGGCATCACCCTGGTGGTGCTCATGGGCCTCCAGCTCTTGGTGCTCTTGGTCTCCTGGAACTGGGCCCTGGAACCCTTCCGCCAGCTCCTGGTGGATCGCCTCGTCGGGGAATCCCCGATGGCCTTGCTTGGGTTGGTGTTGATGCTGTACGGCGCCAAGCTGGACCATCCCGCTGGTACCCGTACCCCCATCCAGTGGGTGGTTGGGGTGGTGAGCATCCTGCTGGCGATTGCCATGGTGGTGGCCGTGCCGGTGTCGATTGGTTCGGAAAATGCCACGGCCCAGCAGGTCGCCCAGGCCGATGCCGCCATCGCGATGCAGTCCATGCAGTTGCAACGCGAAAAGCAACAGCTGGCCGATCCCAAGGTCGTTGATCAGGTGATTGCCCAGGCAGAAAAGGCCGGTCAAATCCCCCCCGGGGTTTCCGAGGAGCAAAAGCAGGCCCAGGCCCGTCAATTCATTGACACCCAGCTCAAGCCCCAGCTGGAGAAACAGGAGCAGCAATTGGGTCAGGCCAAGTTGGGCCGCGACCTGGCTGTGCAGCAGCGCCGCTTTGGAGGCACTGGCCGTTCGGCGGTTTTGGCGATTGCCTTTGTGGTGCTCGCCCTGGTGGCTTTGCTCTGAAACCCGTAACCGACCTGTCGGATGGCTAAGTTGCCCATAGGTAGCTGAAGGCCGGATTCCCGGATTGTTCCTTGGTTCAGTCCAATCCCAGATCTGACCAGCCTCTGAACGATCGGTTCCAGCAGGATCTCAAGAACGACCTGATCGCGGGTCTGTTGGTGGTAATTCCGCTGGCTACCACGATTTGGCTGGCCACCACGGTGAGCCGCTTCGTGCTGGCGTTCCTCACCTCGATTCCCAAGCAGTTCAATCCCTTCAACACCCTCAACCCCTTGTTCCAGGAGTTGATCAACCTCGGGGTGGGCTTGTTGGTTCCCCTGTTGGGGATCCTGCTGATCGGTTTGATGGCCCGCAACATCGTGGGTCGTTGGCTGCTGGAATTTGGGGAGGGCACCCTGCTCCGCATTCCGTTGGCGGGTTCCGTTTACAAAACCCTCAAGCAGCTGCTGGAAACCTTTCTCCAGGGAAGCTCCAGCAAATTCCGCCGGGTTGTGCTGGTGGAATACCCCCGGGAGGGGCTCTATGCCCTTGGTTTTGTGACCGGTGTGCTTGGCACTGCCCTGCAGGTGGGTTTCAGTGAGCCCATGCTCAGTGTGTTCATCCCAACGGCCCCCAACCCCACCACCGGTTGGTATGCGGTGGTGCCTGAGACCAAGGTCAAGGACCTCGACCTCTCGGTGGAGGACGCCTTCCGCACGATCATTTCCGCTGGCATCGTCAACCCTGACGAACGCGAAACACCCAACCGCAGCTTCTCCAGTCTCTTGGCCCAGCTGCGGGCTCCCCAGATGTCCTGATGCAGAGCCGCACCCTTTCCCGTGAACTGGCCCTGTTGTTGTTGGGTCAGATCAGTGACCGCGGCACCAGTGCCAGTGGCAGCAGTGCCAAGGCTTTGCCCGATGGCGGCATGGATGTCCTCTTGCAACAAGCCCTGACCACCCTCCATCAACACGTTCGCGAGGCCTTGGATCGGTCGGCCGAGGACCTGCAAACGGCCCAGCAGGAGCTTCTCGATAGTGAACTGCAGGAGATGGGAGAGCAGCAATTGCCCCGGGTTCGCAGCCATTTGCAGGCCGGTTTGGTTTCGGCGGAGCAGGCGCTCAATCGCCTTTCGGCCAGCCTGGAATTGCCCAGGCTCCTGCTCCTGGCTGATCAAGACGAGGTGCGCCTTGGAGCCATGGATCGGGCCCGAGCCGTCTTGCGTCAGCGCGAAGCCATTGATGCCCGCTTGGATGGGGTGATGGAGGGTTGGCGCCTGGCACGGTTGCCCCGCATTGATCGGGACATCCTGCGCTTGGCGGCCGTTGATCTCAGTGATTTCAAAACGCCGGCGGCGGTGGCCTGTAACGAGGCTGTGGAACTTGCCAACCGCTACAGCGATGAGCAGGGTCGTCGCATGATTAATGGGGTGTTGCGCCGGTTTACGGCCGCTGCTGTGCCCACGGAGAGCTGAGGGGCGATGGTTTACGACTGGTTCAACCGCACCAGCGGTGCTGCTGATAACGGTGCTGCTGATCAGGGTGTTGCCGATAACGGAGCTCCCGAGCCCAATCCGTCCCAGGACGGCCCCCAAGCGGATCCCCCATCTCCTAGTGGGGAGCCCGTTGATGGCGCTCCTATTGATGGCGATGCAGCGGCGCTGGAGTGGGCCAAGCAGGCCTATGCCCGGCTGAAGGCCCAGCAGGACGCTGCCAAACAGGAAACCTCGAAGCAGGAAGCTGCCAAACGGGAACCGGCAAAAGAGGAAGTCCCAAAAGAGGAAGCCGCCAAGGTTGAACCGGTTGCCATCCCGGTGGCACCCCAAGGGTTGTCCCTGTTGGAGCAGGCCGCGGCCCAGCGGGCGGAACGCCAGCAGGCCATTGCTGCCCCCGAGCCTGCCAAGACAGCGCCAGCTGATCGTCCGCCAAACCCCACGGCCACGGAGCCCGAGCTCGGCGCTTTTGACGACACCTTCACCTGGTCGGCTGAGGTGCTGGCCGCCCAGGGCAAACGGATCGATCAGGTTTCCCTTGAGGAGATTGATTGGCTCTCTCGCCTGCGCCAGGGCCTGGAGAAAACCCGCCAGGGGTTTGTCACCCAGCTGCTTGAAAACCTTGGTGATGACCCCCTCACCCCCGAGGTGCTCGATGACCTGGAAGGCACCCTGCTGCGGGCCGATGTGGGTGTTAAGGCCACCGACCAGGTGCTTGAAGCCCTGCGGAAACGCCTCAATGAGGAGGTGGTCGACCCCAGCGAGGGGATCCGTTTTCTGAAGGAACAGCTCCGCGACATCCTGGATCAGCCGATCCAGGCCAGTGCCCATGCCCTGTTGGCTCCCCAGCGGGATCGCCTCAACGTGTGGTTGATGGTGGGCGTGAATGGGGTGGGCAAAACCACCACCCTGGGCAAGCTGGCCAACCTGGCCGTGCGCAGTGGCTACAGCTGTTTGATTGCGGCGGCCGATACCTTCCGGGCGGCGGCCGTTCAGCAGGTGCAGGTTTGGGGTGATCGCAGCGATGTGCCGGTGATTGCCAATCCCAGCGCCAATGCGGATCCAGCTGCCGTGGTGTTTGACGCCATTGGTGCGGCCAAGGCCAAGGGCACCGAGCTGGTGTTGGTGGATACGGCCGGTCGGCTCCAAACCAAGCACAACCTGATGGAGGAGCTGGCCAAGGTGCGTCGCATCATCGACAGATTGGCTCCGGATGCGGCGGTGGAATCCCTGCTGGTTTTGGATGCCAGCCAGGGCCAAAACGGCCTCCGCCAGGCGATGGCCTTTGCCAAGGCCGCAGGCCTCACGGGCGTGGTGCTCACCAAATTGGATGGCAGTGCCCGCGGCGGGGTGGCCCTGGCGGTGGCCTCGGAAGCCGGATTGCCGATTCGCTTTGTGGGTGCTGGCGAAGGCATTCGCGATTTGCGCCCCTTCAACAGTTTCGAGTTTGTTGAGGCGTTGTTGGGCGGTTAGCTCCCACCCCCTGGGTTGCCCGGACCGGGTTGCCAGGGCTGGGTTGAAACCACGGCTAGCTTTCGTGTCCTTCCCACCAGAGCGGTATTGTCAGTGTCGCGATCGGTGAGCCAAGGGCTCGACAGCCTGAGCCAGGAGCAAAGGCGCCATCGGGACCTGCTGGCATCCCTGGCCTATGCCCTGCGCAGCTTCACGAACCTGGGTCGCTTTCTTGAGTTGGTGCCGCTGGTCACCAGCCGACTCGTGGGGAGCCAAGGGGCGCTGTTGGTGGTTTTCCACCAGGACGGCCGGCTCTGGCGCGACCACCTGCAGGCCTTCCCTGCCGATCGGTGGTCAGATGGGCTGCGCCAATTGGCGGCTTTGCCCGATTCTGAGCTGGGGGCCTGGAGCGGCGATCCAGCCGGAGTCGCCCACCTGGATCAAGCGGTCGGGCGGTTGCTTGGCGATGGCCAGGTGCTGGGTGATGGCCAGTTGCTTGCCACCTCGGTGGTGGCCCGATCCAGCCAGCGCGGCCGGCTCTATGTCTTTGCCCCCCGCGGTGAGCTCCCCTGGGGTGAGGGTCACCGCCTCCATCTGCAGTTGGTGGCGGATTTAGTGGGGGTGGCCCTTGAAGGCGACACCCTGCGCCAGGCCATGCAGCGCCATGAGCGCGTCGATCGCCAACTCAGCATTGGCGCTGAGATTCAGGCCCAGTTGTTGCCAAATCGTTGTCCCCTGATTGCGGGGGTCACGGTGGCAGCCCGCTGCCGCAGTGCTTTTGAGGTGGGAGGCGACTACTACGACTTCATCCCCACCCAGCCCCAGGGTTCGGGCCCTGGGCCCGCAGCGGCCCGGTGGGCCTTGGTGATCGGCGATGTGATGGGCAAGGGCGTGCCAGCAGGCCTGCTGATGGCCTTGCTGCGGGGCATGTTGCGGGCCGAGGTGTTGAGCGGCCACGCCCCCGATCGGATCCTCCACGACCTCAACCAATTGGCCCAGGAGGACCTGGCCCACTCCCACCGCTTTGTGACGCTGTTTTATTCCGACTTCGATCCCCGCACCCGGCTGTTGCGCTACGCCAATGCCGGCCACCATCCGCCCTTGATCTGGCGCAGGGGCACGGGCCAGGTTGAACGGCTGGATGCCCCTGGGGTGGTGATCGGCTTGCAACCTGGGGCGGATTACGACGCTGGCCAGACCCTGCTCGAGCCCGGAGATGTTCTCCTGTATTTCACCGATGGGGTCACGGAAGCCGAGGGCTTCAGGGGGGAGCGTTTTGAAGAGCACCGCCTGATTAACCAGTTTCAGACGGCCTGCCATGGGGATCTGGGCGCCCAGGAGATTCTCGATCTGTTGTTTGCCAGGCTTGATCGCTTTGTGGGGGCCGATCGCCAGCTCGATGACGATGCGTCGATGGTGGTGTTGAAGGTGGGCGACCAGCAGGTGTTGGCTTCCCTGCCAAGCTGAAGGGCTGCTACCAGCTCCCGGCGCTCGATGGCCTCAGATCCGATCACGACTGGCACCACCACTTGGAGTGATCGTTTTGATCAGGGGCTGCACCCTGCGATTGAGCGGTTCAATGCGTCGATCGGCTTCGATCTGGAGCTGCTGGAGCAGGATCTCGATGGTTCGGTGGCCCATGCCCGGATGTTGGGCCGGTGCGGCGTGATCTCTGAGGCTGAGGCGTCGGAGCTGATCAGGGGCTTGGAGCTGGTCCGCGCTGAAGCCGCAGCTGGCCAGTTCAATCCAGGTTTGGAAGCGGAGGACGTGCATTTTGCGGTGGAGCACCGGCTGATTGCCTTGCTGGGGCCCCTGGGCAAAAAGCTCCACACCGGCCGCAGCCGTAACGATCAGGTGGGCACGGATGTGCGCCTCTGGTTGCGCAGCCAAATCGATCTGATTGATGGGGCCTTGGTGCGCTTCGAACGGGCCCTTTTGGCCCAGGCCGAGGCCCATGCCAACACCTTGATTCCCGGCTACACCCACCTCCAGCGCGCCCAGCCGGTGTGTCTGGCCCACCATTTGCTTGCCTACATCGAGATGGCAGAGCGGGATCGCTCCCGCCTGGCGGATGTGCGGCAACGGGTCAATATCTCCCCCCTAGGCGCCGCCGCCCTGGCCGGTACGCCGGTTCCGATTGATCGGCGTCAAACCGCCGAGGAGCTCGGCTTTGACGATGTCTACGCCAACAGCCTGGATGCGGTCAGCGACCGGGACTTTGCGGTGGAATTCATGGCGGCAGCCAGCTTGGTGATGGTGCACCTCAGCCGCCTGAGTGAGGAGGTGATTTTGTGGGCGAGTGAGGAATTCGGCTTCATCAGCCTCACGGATCGCTGTGCCACGGGCAGCAGCCTGATGCCCCAGAAGAAAAACCCCGATGTGCCCGAATTGGTGCGGGGCAAGAGCGGCCGGGTGTTTGGCCATTTGATGGGCCTGCTCACCATGATCAAGGGCTTGCCGCTGGCCTACAACAAGGATTTCCAGGAAGACAAAGAAGCCCTGTTCGATGGGGTACGCACCTGCCGCGATTGCCTGGAGGCGATGGCCATCCTGTTTGAGGAGGGCCTGGAATTTCGGCCCCAGAGGCTTGAGGCTGCGGTTGCGTCTGATTTTTCCAATGCCACGGACGTGGCTGATTACTTAGTGGCCAAGGGCATTCCCTTCCGGGAGGCCTATCAATTGGTGGGCGGCTTGGTGAAGACCTGCCTGGCTGAGCAGGTGTTGCTCAAGGACCTTCCCTTGGAACGCTGGCAACAGCTTCATCCAGGCTTTGAGGCTGATATCTATGCGGCCATTGCTCCCCGCCAAGTGGTTGCGGCCCGCCGCAGTGAGGGGGGTACGGCCTTTGATCAGGTGGAAAGGCAGTTGCAGCGAATCCGCACCCGCTTGGCAACCACAGGCCAGAAAGGTTGAACCAGGCGATTTAAGGTGGGTTGGTTAGAGGCCTAAGGGCCCACAGTTCAGCGGCCCCGAGGCCGGTTTTGGTCCGTGAGTATTTTTGTTGGCAACCTTCCGTTCCGCGCCGAGCAGGAAGACATATCGGAGTTGTTCTCACCGTTTGGTGAGGTGACAAGTTGTGCCTTGCCCCTAGAGCGGGATACCGGGCGTAAGCGCGGCTTTGCGTTTGTGGAAATGGCCGACGAGGAAGCCGAAACCAAGGCCATTGATGCCTTGCAGGGCGCCGAGCTGATGGGCCGTCCGCTGCGGATCAACAAAGCGGAGCCCCGCGCTACCGGCGGTGGTGGTGGCGGCTATGGCGGTGGTGGTGCCCGTCGCAGCCCAGGTGGCTACGGCGGTGGCGGCAGTGGCGCCGGTAGAGGTTATGGCGGTGGCGGTGGTTATAACCGCGGCGGTGACACCAGCTATGCCGGTGCGAGCGACCGTGGTGCCAGCGACCGTGGTTCCGGTGCCCGTGGCTGGGAAGACCGCAGCTATGGCGGTGGTGCCCCAGCCGGTGACAGTTTTGACGCGGGGCGGACCCGGCGTCGCCGGAGCGCTGGCGGCGGTGGTGGTGGCGAGGCCAGTGGTGGTGGCTATGGCGGCAGCGACTACTACGGCGGCGCTGAGGGCTAGGGACCCAGCCGCCACGGTTGTTTAGTACCCGTGCGCTTCCAGTTGGCGGGCAGCGGCATCCAGCACCTCGGCGCCGGCATCCCGCTGGCCTGCGGCCTGGGTGAGCTGTTGGCGCCAGGCCCGTGCCCCAGCTACACCCTCCACCACGTGGACCAGGTGCCGGGCAATCGGCCAGAGGCGATCGCCCCGGCGGCGCCAGTTTTCGGCGTAGGTCATCAACCCCCGCACCACCGTTGAGGCCTTCGCCTTGCCGTGGCTGCTGTCGTTGAAGACGTCGTGATCCACCCCGGCCCAGCGCAGGGGGTGGTGGTAGGCGGCCCGGCCCACCATGGCTCCGTCGACCACTTGCAACTGGCTGAGGCAGTCGCCCAGGGTTTCAAGCCCCCCATTGATTTCGATGGTGAGATTGGGCCGTTCGCGCTTCAGCTGGTGCACCAGGTCGTAGCGCAGGGGCGGGATGGTGCGGTTCTGCTTGGGATCCAGGCCCTCCAGCCAGGCCTTGCGGGCATGCACGCCAAAACGCTGGGCCCCAGCCCCGGCCAGGGTGTCCACAAAGTGCAAGAGCTCGGCATAGGAATCGCGCTCATCAATGCCAATCCGGTGCTTCACGGTGACCGGTAGGGCGCTGGCCGCGGCCATGGCCGCCACACAGCTGGCGACATGGTCGGGCTCGGCCATCAGGCAGGCCCCAAACCGGCCTTTTTGCACCTTTTCGCTGGGGCAACCCACGTTCAAGTTGATCTCGTCGTAGCCCCAGTCGGCGGCCAGTTGGGCCGCTTCTGCCAAGAGGACCGGATCGTCCCCCCCCACCTGGAGAGCGAGGGGACGTTCGATCGGATCAAAGCCAATCAGCCGCTCCAGCCGGCCCCCCGGTTGGCTGGCCTCGGGCTGTTTGCGGGCATGGTGCAGGGCTTGCGCTACCACCATTTCGGTATACAGAAGGCTGCGCCTGGTGATTTGCCGCATCAGCATCCGGAAGTGCCGATCGGTGTAGTCCATCATCGGAGCCACACTGAAGCGATAACTGGTTTGGCCGTGTTGCTCCATCCCCCCATGCTGCCTAGCCGTGTTCCCTAGTCGTGTCGCTGTGCTGGTGGCCGGTGGCGGGGCGGCCGGATTCATGGCGGCCATTGCAGCAGCAGAAGCCGGGGCCGCCGATGTGCACCTGTTGGAGGCCACGCTTCAGCCCCTCAACAAAGTGCTGATTAGCGGTGGTGGCCGCTGCAATGTCACCCATGCCTGCTGGGATCCGCGCGCCCTGGTGGGCCACTACCCCCGGGGGGGCAAGGCCCTGCGCGGGCCCTTTAGCCGTTTTGCTGCCGGCGATGCGGTGGCTTGGTTTGATGACCATGGCCTGGAGCTGGTGGAGGAGCCCGATGGGCGGATGTTTCCCCGCTCCAATCGCTCCGAATCGGTGGTGGCCACCCTGCGCCGTGCCGCCCAGGCGGCGGGGGTGCAGCTCCATACCGGAGTGCAATTGCAGAAGGCTGGGCCCTTGCCAGCAACGGACGACGGCCCGGGGGGTTTCGCCCTTGAGCTGCGGGTTGCCCGCTCAGCGGATGGCGGGCCGCCCGGTTCAAACCGCCAAACCGCCCTGGCCTCCCAATTGGTCTTGGCCACCGGCAGCCACCCCAGCGGCCGGCAGTTAGCCGCTTCCTTGGGCCACGACCTCGTGCCGCCGGTGCCGTCGCTGTTCACCCTGGCCTTGGCGAGCCATCCCCTGTTGGAGCTGGCGGGGGTGGTGATGGACCCCGTTGACCTGGAGTTGGAGCTGGAGTTGGAGCTGGATCTGCCTCCAGAGGGGGGCTCCCCCACCCCCACCCGCTTTCGTCAGCGCGGGCCCCTGCTGATCACCCATTGGGGCCTGAGCGGCCCCGCCACCCTGCGGTTGAGCGCCTTTGCGGCCAGAGCGTTGAAGCAGACGGCCTATCGGGGCCGGCTCAAGGTGGATTGGACCGGGGGCCGATCCCAGGCGGAGCTGGAGGCTTGGTTTGCCCTAGCCCGCAGGGATCAGGCCAAGCGGCAACTGGCCAATTGGCGTCCTTGGCCGGAGCTGGGCCGCCGCCTTTGGCTCCATCTTTTGGCCCAGGTGGGTGTGGATCAGGAACGCCGCTGGGCTGATCTGGCCAAAACCCACCAGCAGGCCCTGATCCAGGCCCTGCGCGCCAGTGCCTATGCCATCACCGGCCGCGGCCCCTTTGGCGAGGAGTTTGTGACCGCCGGAGGCATTCCCCTGGGGGAAATCAACATGGCCAGCATGGAAAGCCGCCGCCAACGCCAGCTGTATGTGGTGGGTGAGTTGTTGGATGTGGATGGCATCACCGGCGGCTTCAACTTTCAGCACTGTTGGAGTTCCGGCTGGTTGGCCGGCCAGGCCATCGCCGAGGCCCAAAGGGTTACTTGATTTTTTCAAACACCGAGAACATCGGCAGGTACATCGCTAACAGGATGGAGCCCACGATGCCTCCCACCAGCACAATCATCGCCGGTTCCAGCATGGCCGTGAGGGCCTTCACCGAGGCACCCACTTCATCTTCATAGAAGTCGGCCACTTTGGAGAGCATGGTGTCCATGCCGCCGGTTTCCTCGCCGATAGCCAGCATGCTTAGGGCCATCTCCGGAAACACTTTTTTGCGCGTCAGGGCCACACTTAAGGGGATCCCTTCCTGCACATCGGTGCGGGAGTTGAGGATGGCATCGGAGATCACGGCATTGCCGGCCGTTTCGCTCACGATGTCGAGGGAGAGCAGGATTGGCACCCCGGCCCGGGTGAGGGAGCTGAAGGTGCGGCAGAACTTGGCCGTGGCCGTTTTTTGCAGCAGATCGCCAAACACCGGCAACTTCAACAACTCGCCATCCACCCGGCGGCGGCCAGCGGTGGTGGCATAGAAGCGAGCAAACAGCCAGGCCGCCACCACCAAGCCACCGACCAGAAATACGGAGAAGGAGGAGCGCAGCACCTTGCTGAAATCCACCATGAGTTGGGTGAATAGCGGTAGTTCGGCCCCCAGGTCTTCAAAGATGCCGGCGAAGGTGGGGATCAGAAAGATCGTCATCCCCAGAAACACCGACACCGCGATCACCAGCACCGCCACCGGGTGGCCCATGGCCCCCTTGATCTGGTTTTGGAGTTTGGCGTTGTCCTCGAGCAATTTCGCCAGCCGTTTGAGCGATTCATCCATCACCCCCCCCGCTTCGCCGGCTTCCACCATGGCGATCGTGAGCTTGTCGAACACCTGGGGCCACAGGCGCATGGCGCCGCCCATGCTGCCCCCCTGGTTCACTTCGCTGGAGAGACTTTGGAGGGCCCGCTTGAACAGGGGCTTGGTTTGTTGGGTGGCCATCAGGTCGAGGCTGCGCACGATCGGCACCCCCGCATCCACCAGGGCCGCCAGCTTGTTGGCGAAGAGGGCCTTGTCGCGGATGCCCGGTTTGGTCTCCAGCAGCTGTTGCCAGTTGAAGCTGCCCGTTGGGGCCCGGTTTGGGCCGCTGGTTTTGGAGCTGGTGGCTGGGCTGGCTTCGAGCTTGGTGGCGAGGATGCCGCGCCGGCGCAGTTGGCGTTTGGCATCCAGTAGATCGGTGGCCTCCACGCGCATCTGGCGGGCTTTGCCGCCGCTGGCTTGGTAGGTGGCAACGAAGCTGGCCATCCCTAAATCTGGCCGAGTAGGCGCAGTAGTTCGTCGGGTTTGCCGGTTTTGCTGAGGGCTTCGGCCTGGCCCACACTGCCCCCTTCCACCAGGTTGGCCAGGGCCCGTTCCAGGGTTTGCATGCCAAAGGAGCCACCGGTTTGGATCTGGGAATAGAGCTGGGCGGTTTTGCCCTCCCGGATCAGGTTGGCGGTGGCTGGGGTGTTGATCAGAATTTCCTGGGCCATCACCCGCCCGAATTGGCCGGGGGCTGGGTTGGTGCGTTGACACAGGGTTTGGGAGAACACGGCCAGCAGGCTGTTGCTCAGTTGCACCCGGATCTGGGTTTGTTGGCCGGCGGGGAACACATCCACCATCCGATCTACGGTTTGGGCGGCAGAGCTGGTGTGCAGGGTGCCCAGCACCAGGTGCCCGGTTTCGGCTGCGCTGATGGCGAGCTGGATGGTTTCGAGATCGCGCATTTCGCCCACCAGGATCACGTCTGGGTCTTCGCGTAGGGCTGCGCGCAGGGCATTGGCAAAGCTGCGGGTGTCTTCATTCACCTCCCGCTGATGGATCAGGCTGCGGGCACTGGTGTACACGAATTCGATCGGATCCTCGATGGTGAGGATGTGTTCGGAGCGGGTTTGGTTGATGTGCTCCAGCAGTGCCGCCAGGGTGGTGGTTTTGCCGGAACCGGTAGGTCCGGTCACCAGCAGCAGGCCCCGGGGTTTGCGCCCCATGGCTTCCACCACCGGGGGCATGCCCAGGCTGTCGAGCGGGGGAATGCGGCTGCCCAGGGCCCGCAGGCAGGCGGCGTAGGTGCCCCGTTGGCGGTACACATTGACCCGAAAGCGGGAGACCCCCTTGAGCCCATAGGAGCAATCCAGTTCCCAGGTCTGCTCCAGCTGCTTGCGCTGGGCGTTGGTCAGCAAGGCAAAGATCAGCCGGTTGCACTGCTCCTCATCGAGCACCTGCTCCCGGATGGGCCGCAGGTGGCCGCTGAAGCGGCCGTAGGGCGCTTGACCGGCTGCCAGGTGGAGGTCGCTGCCGCCACCCTCCACCAGCTCTTGCATCAGGTCTTCGATCTGGAGCTCCATCGCGCTAGCTCCGCCGGTGGTTCCGCACCGTTCAACGTTAATTCCGAACCGTTCAGTTAATTCCGAACCGTTCAGTTAATTCCTGACGGTCAAACAGTACGGACATTCCAGCCATTCGTCCCGCAATCCCGCCCCACAGCTGCGACAGGTGAGGGCGCTGAGGGACCGGGCCCGCCGTTCCGATTCCAGCCCCGCATCGGTGAGCAGCATCCGCTCCACCTCGTCGAGGGTGGTGTGCCCCTGGCGCACCAGTTCCAGGCCGTAGCCCAAGAGGGTTTTCATGCCACTTTCCAGGGCCAGGCGCCGCAGCACATCGGTGCTGGCCCGCTTGGCCACGGCCGCGGCGATGGTTTCGGTCATGTTGAGGATCTCGTAGACCCCCACCCGGCCCTTGTAGCCGTTGCCTTGGCAGTGGGGACAGGCCCCTGGGCCGTGGTCGGGCGGATGGGCCTTGTAGAAGGTGACCGCCGTTTCATGGCTGGCCAGGAGGCCAAAGCGGCCCAGGTCCTCGCTGCTGGGTTGGTAGGCGATGCGGCAATGGCTGCACACCCGCCGCAGCAAGCGCTGGGAGACGATCCCGATCAGGGAGGCACTCACCATGAAGGGTTCCACGCCCATCTCATCGAGGCGGGCAATGGCGCTGGCCGCGTCGTTGCAGTGCAGGGTGGTGAGCACCAAGTGGCCGGTGAGGGCAGCTTCGGTGGCAGTTTTTGCGGTTTCGATGTCGCGGGTTTCCCCCACCAACAGCACGTCCGGGTCCTGGCGCATGAAGGCCCGCAGGGCGGTGCTGAAGTCGAGACCCTTGTCGCGGTTCACCTGGGTTTGGGTGATGCCCCGCAGGGTGTATTCGATCGGGTCTTCCACCGTGGAGATGTTGATGCCCGGGTCGTTGCGCTCCGAGAGCAGGGCATAGAGGGTGGTGGATTTGCCAGAGCCGGTGGGCCCGGTCACCAGAATCATCCCGAAGGGCTTGGACCCCAGGGCCCGCAGGGCGGCGCGGGCGCCGCTGTCCGTGATCAAGGTGTCGAGGCCCAGCTGGGTGGCGCCGCTATCCAGCAGCCGCAGGCACACCTTTTCACCGTGGCGGCTGGGCAGGGTGCTGACCCGGAAATCCATGGTGCGGCCCCGGTAGTTGCGCCGAATCCGGCCGTCCTGGGGAAGGCGCCGCTCGGCGATGTCCAGGTCGGCCATGATTTTGAAGCGGGAGGTGATGGCTGGCACCAGGGTCTTGGGCAGGTCCTCGAGCTGCTTATGCAGCACCCCATCGATCCGGAAACGGATTTCCAAGCCCGATTCCTGGGGCTCCACGTGGATGTCGCTGGCGCCGGCCTCGAGGGCTGCCACCAGGATCCGGTCCACCAGGCTCACCACCGGCGAGGACTGGCCGGACCCCGAGGACACCTCCAGATCGTCGGGATCTTTCTGGGTTGTCAGCGTGCCATCGGCCACGGGTAAGGCCAGGCCCTCGATCCAGGAGCGCGGCAGCACGGGAGGGGGGTGCGAAGCCTCGCTAGGGGTCGACGCCTGGGCAGGGGGCGAAGCCTCGCGAAGGTTTTGAAGGGCTCCCAGCGCTTCGCTCAGATCGTCGGCTAGGGCCAGGCCAAAACTGGCTTGATCCTCGCCAAGCTCCAGGGCTTGGAGCAGGTGCTGGCGTTGCTCGGTTCCCCAATGGGTGGGAACGGCCAAGCGCAGCACGCCATTCAGGTGGCTGAGGGGCATGGCCCCCCACTCCATCCACTGCTGGGGGGACCGGGGCCCTTCCGCTTGGATCAGCTGGCGGTCGGCCTTGCCCAGGTCGTTTGGTGCGAGGACGGGTTGCTGCAGCAGCAATTCCACCTCGAACCTCTGCTGCTCACGGCTGATGGCGTCTGGAACCGGTCGCGATTGGGAGAGGGTCATGGGCAAAAGGTGCGGGCTTCCGCCGCTTGTGGGAGGTGCGCATTGCCCGCCAACATGTCTAAATCTGAATTGTGCCCCCGTCAGCCATGAGCGGTGACTTCTCCATGAGCGGTGACAGCAACGGCGAGACCAATCTCGAGCCGATCACCCAGAGCGTCTTCGATCCCAATGCCGAGGCCTCGGGCGAGGGCCCGGCTGAAGGGGCTCCAGCCGATAACGCTGGCGACTCCGGCCTCCCCCCAGCAGACGGGGTTGGATCAGGAGATCGGGCCTCCCAGCTCGAGGGCCAGCTCGCCGCTTTGAGGGCAGAGCACGAAGCCCTCAACGGCCAGTACATGCGCCTAGCTGCCGATTTCGACAACTTTCGCAAGCGCCAGAGTCGCGATAGCGACGACCAGCGGCTGCAGATCACCTGCACCACCTTGGGAGAAATTTTGCCGGTGGTCGACAACTTCGATCGGGCCCGTCAGCAGCTCAATCCCCAGCACGAGGAGGCCCAGGCGCTGCACCGCAGCTACCAGGGCCTCTACAAGCAGCTGGTGGATGTGTTCAAGCAGCTGGGGGTTTCACCGATGCGGGTGGAGGGTGAGGCCTTTGATCCCAGCCTCCATGAGGCCGTGCTGCGCGAGCCCAGTGATGACCATTTCGATGGGGTGGTGATTGAGGAGCTGCAACGGGGCTACCACCTCAACGGCCGGGTGCTGCGCCATGCCCTGGTGAAGGTTTCGATGGGTCCTGGTCCCGCTGGCGGTGCAGCGCCTGAGGCCCAAGCCGACGCCCCTGGGGAGCAGGTCGGCTGATGGCCGATTACTACGACCTGCTTGGGGTGAGCCGTGATGCTGATCCCGAAACCCTGAAGCGCTCCTATCGGCGG
Organism: Cyanobium sp. NIES-981; assembly: GCA_945896675.1. Lineage (GTDB taxonomy): Bacteria > Cyanobacteriota > Cyanobacteriia > PCC-6307 > Cyanobiaceae > Cyanobium_A. The sequence continues at coordinate 73,337 of CAMDEM010000004.1, read as the reverse complement.
CTGGCGCGCCAGTACCACCCTGATGTCAACAAGGATCCGGGCGCCGAAGACAAGTTCAAGGAGGTCGGCCAGGCCTACGAGGTGCTCAGCGATCCCCAAACCAGGGCCCGCTACGACCAGTTCGGCGAGGCGGGTCTCGGCGGCGGCGGCGGCATGCCCGACATGGGTGACATGGGCGGCTTTGCCGACCTGTTTGAGACTTTTTTCAGTGGCTTTGGTGGGGCCCAGCAGGGCGGTGGCGGGCAGCGGCGGCGGGGGCCGCGCCAGGGCGATGACCTGCGGCTCGATTTAACGATCAGCTTCCAGGAGGCCGTTTTCGGCATCGAAAAGGAGGTGCAGATCCGCCACTTGGAAACCTGCACCACCTGCAAGGGATCGGGGGCCAAGGCCGGCAGCGGACCCACCACCTGCAGCACCTGCAGTGGGCAGGGTCAGGTGCGCCGGGGGACGCGCACGCCCTTTGGCAGCTTCACCCAGGTGGCGCCATGCCCGAGCTGTGAGGGCTCAGGCCAAGTGATTGCCGATCCCTGTAATGCCTGTGGTGGCCAGGGTTTGCAGCAGGTGCGCAAAAAGCTTCGGATCAATATTCCCGCCGGTGTCGACACCGGCACCCGGCTGCGGGTGGCCAACGAGGGCAACGCGGGCCAGAGGGGTGGTCCGTCTGGGGATCTGTATGTGTTCCTCAGTGTTCAATCCCACGGCCAACTCAGGCGGGAAGGAATCAATATCGCTTCAGAAATCAGCCTGAATTATCTCCAGGCGATTCTCGGCGACACCATTGAGGTGGAAACGGTGGATGGGCTCGAGGAGCTCAAGATCCCCTCGGGAACCCAACCTGGGACGGTGCTGACCCTCACCGGCAAGGGGGTGCCAAAGCTTGGCAATCCTGTGGCCCGGGGCAACCATCTGTTCAGTGTGAAAGTGCTGTTGCCCACCAAGCTCAATGCAGAAGAAAAGGAGCTTCTGCAGCAGTTGGCCTCCCATCACACCACCAGAGGTCAGAAGCACCCCCACAAGAGCGGCCTGTTTGGCGGTCTGTTCGGTTAGGGGTGGCGAATCCCCACGTTGATCTGGATTTGCGGGGCACCCCTTGTCCGCTCAACTTCATTCGCACCCGCCTGGCCCTCGAGAAGATTCCCCTGGGAGCTGGATTGGTGGTGGATTTGGATCGGGGTGAACCGGAACAGATGGTGGTTGAGGGGCTGCGGGGTGAGGGCCATCGCGTCAGCGTGGGACCCCATCCCGGCTGTGTCGATGCTGTCCGGCTTGGGATTACGCGTCTTGAGACCCCAGGCGATGCAATCACGGGTCATGCAATCACCGACCATGGCTGTTGAGGCCCTGCCGGGCTTGGTGGTGGCCATGGTGGCCAATTTTTGTTGGGTGGCCTTGGATCAGGCCGGCCCCGGAGGGGTGGAGCGCCTGTTGTGCACCCGGCGAACCCGCCTGGGCAAAAGTGGCCAGACCATTTGCGTGGGCGATCGGGTGCGGGTGGATGGGGTCGACTGGGCCCAGGCCCGGGGGGCCGTGGCGGTCCTGGAGCCGCGCCAGAGCCTGTTGCATCGCCCGGCTGTGGCCAACGTGAGCCTGGTGGTGGTGGTGGTGGCGTTGGCTGAGCCAACCCTCGATCCGCTGCAGCTCACCCGGTTTTTGCTCACGGCTGAGAGCACCGGTCAACCGGTGCTGTTGGTGTTCTCCAAGGCGGATTGCCTGCCGCTAGAAGAGGTCGAAGCCTGGCGAACCCGCGCCGCCGCCTGGGGCTATCCAGCCCTGGTGATCTCCTCCCAGAGCGGGATTGGCCTAGGCGCCTTGAGCGAGCGCTTGGCAGAACCGGGGATTGCGGTGCTGTGTGGCCCCTCCGGGGTCGGCAAAAGCAGCCTGCTCAATGGGCTGCGACCCGAGTTGACCTTGCGGGTTGGGGCGGTTTCAGGCCGACTGCAGCGGGGGCGCCACACCACCCGGCACGTGGAGCTGTTTTCCATGGCACCCGGGGCCCTGGTGGCCGATACCCCCGGCTTCAATCGACCCCAACTGCCCGCAGACCCAGCCGAGTTATCGGTTCTCTTCCCGGAGCTCCGCCAGTCTTTATCCCAGGGCAGCTGTCGCTTTAGCAATTGCTTGCACCAGGGTGACCCGGGCTGCGCTGCGGGCACGGCCTGGGACCGCTATGGGCTTTACAGCCAGTGCCTGGCCGATGTGATCGCGGAAGCGGAACGGCAGTCCCGCTCCCCAGGCCGCCCAGAATTGCCGGGTCTGCGGCAACGGGGTGGTCGCCTTGAGCCGCGCCTGGATCCTTCCTTGCGCCAAGACTCCCGCAAGCGCCAGCGCCAGGAAGAGGTGTCCGAGGACAGTTAGGCGGGGCAGTTAGCCGCCGAACCCGGGCAGGTTGAGGTTGAGGCCGCCGGTGAGCTCTTCCATCCGGCCTTTCATGGTGCCGGTGGAGAGTTCATAGGCCGCCTTCAGGGCTTCGAGAACCGCCAGTTCACTGGCCTCCTGCCCTTCGGCCAGGAGCTCGGGGGCTAGACGCACCTTGAGCGGTTGCTGGTTGCCAGAGAGCCAGACCGTGGCCCTGCCGTCGCTGCTGCTGGCCTCCAGCTCCATGGCATCGAGTTCTTCTTGCAGCTTTTGGGCGTTTTGCTGCAGCTCTTGGGCCTTTTTGAAGGCTTCGGTGAGCTGGCCAAAGTTGGGGAGTCCGAAGCCAGCCATGCCGGGGGTTCTTGCTGGTTGCAGGCTAAGGGTCGGCGCGCAAGTAGGGGTGGGTTAGATCCAGGGATGGTCCCGGCCCAGGCGCTTCACTTCCGGATGCAGGGTGATGCCATGGGCGGCTTCTACGCGCTGCTGCACCTCTGCGATCAGGGCAGCGATGTCGGCGGCAGTGGCTCTGCCTGTGTTGACAATGAAATTGGCATGAATGGGGGAAACCTGGGCTCCGCCGATTTGCAGGCCTTTGAGTCCGAGGGCTTCGATCAGCTGGCCGGCTTTCTGGGGTTCGGGATTACGAAACACGCTGCCGCAGCTGGGTTGTTGATAGGGCTGGGTGCTGGTGCGACTGTGCAGATTGGCGCTGGTGCGGGCTGTGACAGCCGCGGGGTCATGGCCGTGATCCAGACGAAAGCGAGCAGACAGCACGATCAGGGGTTCCTGCTGCAGTCGGCTTTGCCGGTAGCCAAAGGCCAGGTCGCTGGCGCTCCAGGTCACGGGCTGATCGGGATTTGTGGGATCGAGCAGTTGCACCGAATGCAGCCATTCGGCGATGCAGCCCCCCTGGGCCCCGGCATTCATCACCACAGCACCCCCCACGGTGCCTGGGATCCCTACGGCCCATTCCAGCCCGCCCAGCCCAACGCGGGCCGCTTTTCTGGCCAACGTCGGGAGCGGCTCGCCCGTCTCGGCTTCAATCCAGCCGCCCGTGGCATCGAGGCGGCTGCCCTGGAGGCGTCGGTTGCAGAGGGTGAGGCCGTCGAGGCCCCCATCGGCAATGAGCAGATTGGAGCCCGCCCCAATGCAGTGAAGGGGGAGGCGGTGGTGCCCACTCCAGCCCACTAGGGCCCTGATGTCGTCTTGATGGGTCGGTTCTGCGAACCACTCCGCGGTGCCGCCCACCTTCCAGGTGGTGAACTCATCCAGGCCAACGCCCTGGCGCAGGCTGGGGTGATGGCTAGGGGAGGCCACCATGGCCCTTAGGCCGCCAGGGGTAAGCAGGCATCGCCGAAGACGGGAAGCCGATTGAGCCGCTCCCAGAGGCTGTTCACATCGCCAGCCCCCATGGCCAACACCAAATCCCCCTCAATCGAAGCGTCTGCCACCTGCCTGGCCAGTTCATCCAGGCTGGCGGCCACCTCCACCCGACTCAGGGGCGCCAGGTCTTGCACGGCCTTGGCCAGAGTCGCACTACTCACGCCCTGGATGGGTGCTTCCCCTGCGGCATAGAGGGGCGCGATCAGCACCAGGTCGGCCTGGCTGAGGGCCTGGGCAAAGCCATCGAGGAATTGGGCCGTGCGGGTGTAGCGATGGGGTTGAAAGACCGCCACCAGCCGTTTGGGATTGACCGGCAGGGGGCTGCGGCCACTGGTGAGCATCAGCTGGGCCATGGCCAGGGTGGCGGCCACCTCGCTGGGGTGGTGGGCGTAGTCGTCGACCACCAGGCGGCCCTGCCAATCACCCCGGAAATCGAACCGCCGCCCAGGGGGTTTGAGGGCTGCTACGGCCTGGCGCAATTCGGCAAAGGACACGCCTTCGATCCGACAGGCCGCCATGGCGGCCGTGGCATTGCTGAGGTTGTGGCGGCCGGGTAATGGAAGGTCAAATGAACCCACCTTCTGGCCCTGCTCGTAGAAATCCGCCCGGGTGCCATCACCCCGCTCTTGGGTGGCCATCGCCGCAAAGGCCACGCCCTTGGGGCTCTGGTTGGACCACCAGTACTTGGCCTTGAAATGGTGCTTGAGAACGGGGCAATCCCAGTTGGCTAGGAGGGATTTGGAGCGACTGCTGAAACGCTGCAGGGTGCTGATCAGGGCCTCGAGGTTGGGGTAGTGGTCGGTGTGGTCGAGCTCCACGTTGGTGAGGATCCCGAGCTGGGCCTGAAATTTCACCAGGGAGCCATCGGATTCATCGGCTTCTGCCACTAGCAGCCGACCCTCGCCCTGGCGACCGTTGCTGCCAAAGGCAGGCACGATGCCGCCGATCACGGCGGTGGGGTCGTGGTTGGTGGCGGCCAGGAGCGTGGCAATCAGGGAGCTGGTGGTGGTTTTGCCATGGCTGCCAGCCACGGCAATCGAGGGCTGGGCATTGATCAGGGCCGCCAACACATCGGAGCGGTGGCAAATGCTCAGGCCCACCCGCTGGGCTTCCAGCAATTCGGGGTTCGAGGGGGGGACCGCCGAGCTGATGACCACCAAGGGTGCTTGATCGGTGCCGCTGCGAATGGCGGCCACCGTGGAGGAGCTTTGCTGGCGGAAGACCCGCACGCCCTGGCGTCGGAGTTGGTCGAGCACGGCGTTGTCGCGGGTGTCGGATCCGCTCACCACAAAGCCCCTCTGGGCAAGAATTCCTGCGATGGCAGACATGCCGATGCCTCCAACCCCAATGAAGTGGATGGGTTGATGGCGATCAAGCAACGGGGCCAAGGGCAACTCCAAGCCAGGGATTGAGCCGCGCTCAAATTAGGCCGGCAACGCCCAGGGCACCTTTACGAGATGCTGCGCGTTCCGGCATGGTCCGGCTTGAAGCTCCGGGCCGCAAGAGGGTTCGCCAAATCAGTTTCTGTATGATCGGCAGCCAAATCCCCCTTTGCTAGCGGCTTTTGCCGCGCTTTGCCATGACCATGCGCGTTGCGATCAATGGATTCGGCCGAATTGGTCGCAACTTCATGCGTTGCTGGTTGAGCCGGGGTGCCAATACGGGTATCGAGGTGGTGGGTCTCAACGACACCTCCGATCCCCGGACCAATTCCCACCTGCTCCAGTACGACTCGATGCTCGGCCGCATCCGCGACGCCGAAGTCAGCTACACGGACAACACGATCGTCGTGAATGGCCGGGATATCAAGTGCTTCTCCGACCGCAACCCCCTCAACCTGCCCTGGAAGGAATGGGGCGTTGATCTGGTGATTGAGTCCACCGGTGTCTTCAACGATGACGTGGGCGCCAGCAAGCACCTCGAAGCAGGGGCCAAGAAAGTGATCCTCACGGCCCCTGGCAAGGGCCCCGGTGTGGGCACCTTCGTGGTTGGCGTCAACGCCGACCAATACCGCAATGAAGATTTCAACATCCTCAGCAACGCCAGCTGCACCACCAACTGCATGGCGCCGATCATCAAGGTGTTGGACCAAACCTTCGGCATCGTCAAAGGCACGATGACCACCACCCACAGCTACACGGGTGATCAGCGGATTCTCGATGCCAGCCACCGCGACCTGCGTCGGGCCCGGGCTGCCGCCGTCAACATCGTGCCCACCTCCACCGGGGCGGCCCAGGCCGTTGCCCTGGTTTATCCCCCGATGAAGGGAAAGTTGAACGGCATCGCCATGCGCGTTCCGACCCCCAACGTGTCAGTGGTGGACATGGTGCTGGAAGTGAGCCGCGGCACCACCCGCGAAGAAGTGAATGCCATCCTCAAGGAGGCCTCTGAGGGGGCCATGAAGGGCATCATTAAGTACTGCGATTTGCCCCTGGTGTCCAGCGACCACGCCGGCACGAACGAGTCCACCATCGTCGATGCCGATCTCACCTTGGTGATGGGCGACAACATGGTCAAGGTGATTGCCTGGTACGACAACGAGTGGGGCTACAGCCAGCGCGTTGTTGATCTGGCTGAAATTGTGGCCAAGAACTACAAGTAGATGCCAAGGGGCTTTGGCCCCTTCGCCTTAGAACCGCCCTCCATCAAGGGCGGTTTTTTTGTGCCTACTTGCTTTCGTTCTGATTAGCTTTTGGCCCGATCAGCCGTGGGGCTGGAGGTTGCTTGCCCCTTCGATCACCTTCGCTTTCACGATGCCGTCATCGGCGGTGAGCTCTTCGAGCACATCGAAGCCATCCACCACGTAGCCGAAGGCGGCGTAGCGGCCATCAATCAGGTTCAGACCCGCCGGGGTGAGCTCGGGCTCAAACAGGAACAGGAAGAACTGGGAGGAGCCGTCATCGAGCACCTCATCGGAGTGGGCCCAGCCCAGGGTGCCTTTGGTGGAGAAGGGCAATTCTGGGGCTGCTTTGAACATCCCCAGATCCTCAAAGGTTTGGTTGTAAAACGGCGCCCCTTGGCCAGGCACTTTGATCTCAAGGGGCACCAGGCGTTCCGTTTTGGTCTTGGGGTCGATGAAGCCCTCATCAGGCCCCTTGGGGTCTCCGGTTTGGAGCACGTAAAAGTCTTCGGCCCGGATGAAGGGCAGGCCGTTGTAGAAGCCGCGCTCCACCAGATCAACAAAGGCACCCGCCGTTAGGGGGGCGTTGTAGCCATCCACCACAGCGGTGAGATCACCCTTGGTGGTGGTGAGTTGCACCGTGGCCCTGCCGAGCAGCCTGGGTAGGGCGGCGAACTCGCTGGGGATCTCAAACGGGAAGGGACCGACCAGCAGGTCTTCGGCCTTACCGATGCCGTTGAGGGCTTCGCGGCGGGAGGCGAGAAACCCTTCGCGATCTTGGGCTTCTGCGGCCGTGATCAGGATTTGCAGTTGGCCAGCCAGATCGTCGAATAGGGCCGCGGCGGTGTCGCGGCTGTCGGGGCTGAAGCCCTCCAGAATCGACGCTTGGCGGCTACTGAGCAGGGATTGGCTGCGCCGGACCCCGTTGACCAAGGCAGGCCAGCGTTTGGCGCGCAGGTCGTCGCTGGTGCCTTCCAGGCGATGCTGGAGTTCCTGCAGGTCGGGGGCCTCGATGGGCAGGGCATTGCGCAGCAGGGCCGAGGGGTCGGTCACCGCATTGCCTTGGGGCAGGAAGGCCCAGGCCGTGGGCACAGCCAGCAGAAAGGTGAGTACGAGGGCTACGGCACCAGCCCACCAGCTTTCGCCTTTTGCCATGCCCTTTTGAGTCGCTGGGCGGACTTTGGCACAACCAAACGGTCCTTGGGCTGGTGTGGCTGGGGGGGCTTCCGGTAGCCAGCCGTACAATCCGCCAGATCCGAACCGCCGGAATGATCTCCAGCAACGACTTTCGAACCGGTACCTCGATTGAGCTGGATGGCAATGTCTGGCGGGTTGTGGAATTTCTGCATGTGAAGCCCGGCAAGGGCTCCGCTTTTGTGCGCACCAAGCTGAAGGCAGTCCAGAGCGGCAACGTCGTGGAAAAGACGTTTCGTGCCGGGGAGATGCTCCCCCAGGCCGTGCTTGAGAAAAGCACCCTGCAGCACACCTACATGGAAGCCGATGACTACGTGTTCATGGACATGGGCACCTACGAGGAAACCCGTCTCACGGCCAAGCAGATCGGGGATAGCCGCAAGTACCTCAAGGAGGGCATGGAGGTGAGCGTGGTGGCCTGGAACGGCAAACCCCTCGAAGTGGAACTCCCCAACTCGGTGGTTCTGGAAATCACTCAAACCGACCCTGGTGTGAAGGGTGACACCGCGACCGGCGGGACCAAGCCAGCCATCGTTGAGACTGGTGCCCAGGTTATGGTTCCCCTGTTCCTCTCCATTGGCGAGAAGATCAAGATCGATACCCGCACCGATAGCTACCTGGGTCGGGAGAACTGATCGGTTATGCAGCTCAACCACGACCAACTCCACAAGCTCCTCGACCTGATCGGTGAGAGCGACATCCAGGAGCTCAAGCTCGAGGGTGATGACTTCCGCCTGGAGGTGCGCCGCAACCTGCCCGGTGCGGCCCCGGTGGCCGTGGTGCAAGCCCCTGCAGCTGGGGCCATGCCGGCAGCCTTTGCCCAGCCTGCGATCCCCGCTGCCCCATCGGCGCCGCCCCCGGCAGCCGCTGCGCGGCGTAGCGATCTGGTGGACATCACCGCACCGATGGTGGCCACCTTCTACCGCTCCTCAGCCCCCGGCGAAGCCCCCTTTGTGGAGGTGGGAGGCCGCATCAACGCGGGCCAACCCATCTGCATCCTGGAAGCCATGAAGCTCATGAATGAGCTCGAGGCCGAGGTGGGTGGCGAGGTAGTGGAAATCCTGGTGGAAAACGGCACCCCCGTGGAGTTCGGCCAGGTGTTGATGCGGGTCAAGGCCGGCTAGGGCCCTCTTCCATCCTGGCTTTAGCCCAGCTCTAGGGCTGCCGCCATGGCGGCAGCCATGCTGTCGGGCCGGGCGATCCCTTGCCCGGCAATGCCAAAGCCCGTGCCGTGGTCCGGTGAGGTGCGCAGAAAGGGCAGTCCCAAGGTGGTGTTCACGGCGGCATCAAAGGCCAGCAGCTTCACGGGGATGAGTCCCTGGTCGTGATAAAGGGCCAGATAGCCATCGGGTCCGGAGCCCTTGCCCTGCCAGGCCTGGGCGGCACTGAGCCAGCAGGTGTCGGGAGGCAGCGGACCCTCCAGCCGCACGTCGGGATGGAGCTCCCGCCAAGCGTTTAAAGCCGCTTCTAGCCACAGGCTTTCCTCGATCCCCAATTGGCCGTTCTCCCCGGCATGGGGATTCAGGCCCGCCACCACCAGATGGGGTGCGGCAGAAAAGCGCCGGCAAAAGTCCACCAGGGCATCGAGTTTGCGCCAAATCAGGGCTTGGTCGAGGGCCTGGGGTACGGCGGCCAGCGGGATATGGCTGGTGGCAAGCAGGGTATTCAGGCGCCAGCTGCTGTGGGGGGTCTTGGCGGTGAATAGCATCGAGGCGTTGGGGCTGCCCGTGAGCTCCGCCAGGCGTTCGGTTTGGCCGGGGTAACGGTGGTTGGCGTCGTGCCAGCTGGATTTGGCAATGGGCGCTGTCACCAGGCTGTGGCAGCGCCCCGCCTGCACCAGTTCCACGGCGGCAGTGAGCCATTGGAAGCTCGCATCGCCACAGGCGGCGTTGCTTTGACCAAGCTCCACCGCTTCGCCGAGGGGCTGATCGACCATCTCCAGCTCCGCTGGATCGGTGAGTGCCTCGATGCTGCGCCCCTTGAGGCTCTGGTAGCTGGCTTCCAGCCAGCGCCGGCAACCCACGAGCAAGGGGGGCGAATCGCCCCATGGGCCTTGGGCGATGGCCTTCAAGGTGACCTCAGCCCCGATACCGGCAGGATCGCCGAGGGCAATGGCTAACCGCTTGGGGTTGGGGTTGGATGGGGCCTGGCCCAGGTTCGGGGTACCCATGCTGCGCTGGTTGTTGATCGGAATCCTGTTGTTTGGCCTGGGCACGGGTTTGCGCCAGGGGTGGATTGAGATGCGCTGGGGCCGCATGCTCCAAGCTCTGGGCGTGCCCTACGTCAGCGATCCTGCCGACCCACCAGATTGTGCCCCCGAGCGCTCCTCCGCCAGGCAGGCCCGGTAGCCCTCCCGGTAGTTCGGATAGCGCAGCTGATAGCCCAGCCCTTCACACAGCAAGCTGTTGCTGGCCCTGCGGTTGTCGGCCCAGAAACTCAGGGCCATCGGGCTCATGCTTTCCGCAATGGCCTCAAAGCGTTCCGCTGGCGGCAGTTTGCAGCCCAGGAGATGGGCCGCAAATCCCAGGGTTTCGCTCGAGGGGCAGGGGCAGTTGTCCACCACATTCACCACGGCCGGCCGGCCGTCAGCCGGTTGCTCCAGGCAGTGGAGCAGGGCGCCAACAATGTCGTCCACATGGACCCGGGAGAACACTTGACCCTGCTTGTGGATCAGCCGGCTTTCCCCAGCCCCCAAGGCCTTGAACGGCGAGCGGTGCGGGCCGTAAATCGCGGGCAACCTAAAAATCTGCACCGGTAAGCCGCTGGCCTGCCAGCCCTGCTCGGCCCTGCGGCGGGCTTGGCTGCGGCCCAGGGTGGTCAGGCATGGGGCGGTCTCATCCACCCAAGCTCCACCGCAATCGCCATAGACCCCGGTGGTGGAGAGATAGCCCAGCCATTGCAAGGGCAGCTGGTGCAAGATCGGCCCCAGGAGCTCCAGGGCCGGGTCCCGGCCGCTGCGCTCCGGGGGCAGGGTCACCAGCACATGGGTGGTGCCGGCCAGGTCGGCAGCGCTTGGGGCGGTGGGGCTTGGTTCGGCAGCGCTTGGGTCTGCAGAGCTGTCTGGGTTGAAGACCAACCAATCGAACCCAGGTTGGCCGCGGCCAGGGGTCGCCTTGGCCTGGCGGCTGGTGAGCAGCACGGGCATGCCAAAGCGGGCCCGGGCGGCCTGGGCAAAGCGTTGGCCTGTGTAGCCGCCTCCAATCACCAGCAATTGGCCGGGGGGGTTGACAGCAGAACGCGTCATGAGTACATCTGTATTACTGCACAAGTTCAGCCATGGCCGCTTCTGTTTGTTCCTTGCCCGCTGGAGTGGCGGGGCACCGTTCTAGGTCTGCCAGGTCCCAATCGCCGCTGGGTCAGCGCACCCTGCGCCCCGCGGCCTGGCAGCGTCCTTGGCAGCGCGAAGCAACGGTGCCGGCGTTGTTTGCGGCGGTGTTGTTGCTGGTGGCTGTGATCGCTGCGCCGGAGAGGCCTGGGGATCAGGCGGCCATTTGCCAGCGCCACAACGGTGTGGACGCCTGCAGGGTCTGGTGATCCTGGTTGTCTTCGGCTTCCGGGGGGCTGGGATTGGCCCATTGCAGGAGCCTCAGGGCCAGGCGCAGGTCCCCATCGGTCCAGGCACGGATGGCCATGGCCCGACGCGGGTCGTAGAAGCTCTGACGCCGATACCAGGTAAAGGCGTCGGTGTCGCCTTTGTGGCCATTGCAAGCCAGGCAAGCGGGCACACAGTTTTCGGTCACGCTCAGGCCCCCGCGGCTTTGGGGATGGACGTGATCAATGGATTCGGAGCGGTTGCCGCAATAAATGCAGCATTGGTTCGTGAAGCGATGCAATGACTGGCGCCATCGCCTGACACGCAGTTTTGGGCAGAGGTCCTCGAGGAAAACCGCATCCCTGGCCTGCATCTGCATGACTCGGTTGGCGGAAGTTTGCCGCGGGTGCCAGGGGTGTCAATGTGTCGAAGATTGCACTTCCGCAGATGCGCTGCCTGCTGCGGTTGGGAGCTACGGGTCAAATCGAAGTCGTCAGCCCGTTTGATCCCGTTACCCAGGCCCAATTGCGCGCCATACGGCCCCGGGGCCTTTGGTTAACCCGCCGGTGCTGTTGGCAATTTCCCCTGGAATCGGCGCCCGCCCTAGAGCAGGCCCTCGCCGGCCGCTTCCCGGTGGAGCCCGAGCTGGCTGAATGGCTCGCCTGGATGCACCAGCCCCTGCCCCCGCTGCCGCTCCATCGCCGGTTGGTGGCCGCGGCGGATCTGCAGGGTCCGCTGCCCGATGGACGATCCCTGTTTGCCCACCAGCGCACCGGGGTGCGCTGGTTGTTGGCCCGCCGGGGGGCTGTGTTGGCGGACGCCATGGGCCTCGGCAAAACCCTCACGGCCTTGGTGGCCGCCCGAGCCATGGTCCGGCTTGCCGATTGCCGGATTGTGGTGGTGGCCCCCGTGGGCCTGCATCTGCATTGGCGTCGGGAGGCGGCGGCCTTGGGCCTGGCCATCGAGCTCCACAGTTGGGCCAAGTTGCCCCGGGCCTTGCCGCCTGCGGGCACGGTGCTGATTGCCGATGAGGCCCATTACGCCCAGAACGGCTCCACCGGCCGCAGCCAGGCCCTGGTGCGGTTGGCGCGCCATCCACGCCTGCGGGCCATTTGGCTGCTTACGGGCACGCCGATGAAAAATGGCCGCCCCGCCCAGCTGTTTCCCTTGCTAGCGGCGATCGGCCATCCCTTGGCCGTCGATCAGCGGGCGTTTGAAGACATGTTTTGTCAAGGCCATTGGCGCGAGCAGGGCGGCCGCAAGGTTTGGCAGGCCAAGGGGGCCACGCGGCTTGACGACCTGCATCGGCTCACCCGTCCCCTGCTGTTGCACCGCAGCAAAACCGATTGCCTCGACCTACCGCCCAAGCAGAGGCGCCTGCTGGCGGTGGAGCTCGCTGAGGCCGAGGGGGATGGCTTCCAGCACCGCCTTCAAATCAAGGTCGACGACTACCGCCGCCGGGCGTCCCTGGGGGAGGTGCGCCGTGAGGCGGAAGTGTTGGCTGTCCTGACGGCCCTGCGCCAGATCGGCTCCGATTACAAACTGCCGGCCGCCCAAGGGCTGGTGAGCCTGTTGCTGGGCCAGGGGGAATCGGTGGTGGTGTTCACTGCCTTCGTGGCGACCGCCCAGCACCTGGCGGAGCAGTTCGACCAGGCTTGTCTGCTCACGGGTGCTTTGGCCCCGGCCCAAAGGCAGCAGCAGGTGGATCGCTTCCAGCGGGGCGACAGTCCGCTGCTGATCGCCACCTATGGCACCGGGGGCTTGGGTTTCACCCTGCATCGCGCCCGCCACGTGGTGTTGATGGAACGGCCCTGGACCCCCGGTGATACGGAGCAGGCGGAGGACCGCTGCCACCGGATTGGCATGGGTGCCGCCCTCACCAGCCATTGGTTGCAGCTTGGGGTGGCAGACCAATTGGTGGACGGGTTGATTGAGAGCAAGGCTGGGCGGATTGCCCTGCTATTGCATGGCCAGGAACGGTCGCTGCGGCGGCGCAGCTTGCCAGCGATGGTCCGGGAGCTGATGGGCGAGTGGTGAGTTAAGGCTTGGCTGCTGGCCCAGGGGCCTGCTTGGCGGCGTCCTGGCAAAGGGCGAGGCGCAGGGTGAGATCGGTCCGCAGCTGGGGATCCAAGCTGCCTGGCTTGGCCTGCCTGGCGAGGGCGGTGGCGCGACGAATATCGGCGCAGGCTGCCCGTTCCTGGTCAGGGCCCATGAGGCTGCGCAGCAGGTAGCGATCGTTCAGGGGTGCTGGGTTGGTGGGGAAGGCGGCCACCACCCGGTCGCAGCGCTTCAGTTGCTCGCCCACTTGGTCGAGCCTGATGTCGCGCAGGCAGTCGTCGCTGCGCATGGGGGCTTCAGGCAGGGGTTCTTCACTGCAACCGGCGACCAAGAACCCCAGGGCCCCAAGGGCCAGGGCAGCGAAGACCCAAGACCGTTTCGTGCCCCTAGCGGCCACTGCGGCTGCCCGTTGCCGTTCCAGTGGTTGCTGGTGCTTCGGTTTTGGGATCTGGCTTGGGCTCAGGTTTGACAAAGAGGTCTCCGAGATAGCGCCCGCAATCGGTGAATTTGCCTGGGTTCTGAACAACAGCCTCGGCGATCATCACCGACGCGTGCTCGGGTGAGGTTTTGAACCACTTATCGCTTTGCCGCTTAATCAGGGCATAGGCCGCATCCCAACTCACCTGGTTGGTGTTGCCGTTAGCCCGCATGAAGCAATACATCTGGGCGCCCTTGGCCCCGGGGCTGATCATCACGGTGCCTTCACTGGTTTGGACCGCTCCGGCCCCGGCCTGAACGGCATCACTGGTTTGGGCGCGGCTGGGGCCCCCCACCAACGGGATGCCTCCCAATCCCAACGTGGCAGCAACGGCTAGGGGCAGGGCCAGGCGGTTGAAGCGGGCAAGGTTGGGCAGGGCCATGGCCTGGGACGGGTGAACGCAAGACGTCCCAAGGTATCCATGATCTCCAGGGCTAGCTAGGCGGTGGGCTTTGGCCCATGGGCAGCAGCACTTTCACCACCAGGGGCATCACCACCAACACGGTGATCAGCCGCACCGCGTGGAGGGCTGCCACCGCCGCCCCAACCCCAAATTCAGCCCCTACCAAGCTCATGCCGCTAATGCCCCCCGGCGCCGCGCCCAGGACCGCAACCACCGGGTTGATGCCCAGCAGCCGGCTGGACCAAAGTCCCACCACCAACCCCGTGGCCACCAGGGCCACGGTGATTAGCAGGGCCGGGCGCCACAACTGCTTGAGCTCTGCAAATGCCCCTGCGGTCAGGCCAGTTCCAATCACCGTGCCAATCCCGATTTCGAGGGCCGTGCGGGTGCCATGGGGCCATTGCGCCAGCTCCAGGCGTCCGCCCATGCTCACCAGGGCGGCCCCGATCAAAGCTCCCGCCAGCGGGGCTGCAGGGATACCGGTTTTCAGGGCCAGAAGGCCCGCCCCTGTGCCGGCGAGGGCGTAGATCAGCAAATGCCACAGCTGGGTCATCGATGCACTCCCAAGCCATCAGTTTGCCCTTGGCCAAGGCTGGGATGTGTGCTGTGATCAGCTCCACTGAGGGCGTTGCCATGGCTTCTGAGTCGGTTTCCTTTCGCATTAGCCGCAATGCAGAAGATCTGGCCGAAACGATCCATGCCCTATCCCACCGGCTGGTGCGATTGGAGCAGCGTTTGGCGGCCCTTGAATTGCAGTTGGATCGGCCTGCCGAACGGGATCCCCAGGAGATCTCCAGCCTTGACAATGTGGAGCGGCTGTTGACCGATTGCCGCCACCTCTTGGCGATGGACCCAGGGCCCGGGGCGCCGATGGTCTAGGGGGAATCCCTGCCCCGCTTCCCCCCTTGTCAGCAATGCCAGAATGGTAAGAAAGCCAGCCATGGCCTTTCCTTCTTCCCATTCCGCCCAAGGGGCCAAGCCCCCAGCCCATGGGGCAGAGCCCATACCTAATGGGGGAGAGCACACCCTGGAAAAGCTCGAATTTGCCCTTGCCGTTGCCCTGACTAGGGGTGATGGGCCCCGTTCCCAAAGTCTGCGCGAACAAATTGCCGCCCTGGGGGGCAATCAGGAAGAGCCCGGCACCTAATTCTGCTGGTGGCCATTGGTTTGAATTTGGCTACACAAACATCAGGGTTTTGATGGATGAAGCCCTAAGCTTTCGGTTGATTGATAGGGCGTATACAGTTTGGCTGCAAGCGATTGTGCTTGATCAAGCCTTTTGAAGGATGCACGTTCTCCATTCCCAACCCTCCGGATGTCGGCAACACTGTTGAACCAAAAGCCCCCAGGTGCGAATGCTCTTGGTGGTGAGCGTGACCAACTTCAGCAGTCGATCCAGCGCCATGAGGCCGTGGCCCAGCAGGCAGCAGAAGCCGGTGATCTTGGCGAAGCGGGTCGCGCCATTTTGGCGGTCCTCGATTGCGAAAGGCGCATGGCTGCTAAGGGCCCCCAGGTGCTGCAGTTGATCAAACCCCGTTCCTAGGGCCTAGATCTAGAGAAGGTTCCAGGGCAGATTGCCCTACTCTGGACGATTAAAAACCGGATTTTGAAAAACGGTTTGAATGAATGGATTTTCTCAAGCGGGTGATCGGACTCGAACCGACGACGTTCAGCTTGGGAAGCTGACATTCTACCACTGAATTACACCCGCATTCTTTGACCCTAGCAAGTCCACCGCTTGGGGGTGGACTTGCAATTGAAGCGTTGATCGACTGTTGTGATTAGCCCATTGGGCTTACTTGGCTAGCTCAGCGGCGGCTGCGGCAACGCCACTGCCGGTGGGAGCTTTGGCCAGGCCCAACCCCTGCACCGTGGCTTCGATGGCGGCCACAGCGGTGAGCACATCGCGGTCGCAGACAAAGCCCAGGTGGCCGATGCGGAACACCTTGCCCTTGAGGTGGTCTTGGCCGCCCGCCAGCAGGATGTCGAAGCGCTCTTTCACCTTTTTGCGCAGGCTCTCGGCGTCGATGCCTTCCGGTGCCACGGCGGTGATCGCTGGGCTGCCGTGGCCTTCGGCGGCGTAGAGGGGCAGGCCCATGGCTTTCATGCCGGCTTGGGCAGCCCGACGGTGGCGGGCATGGCGCGCCGTGATCGCCTCGAGACCTTCCTCTTGCATCATCTGGAGGGCGGCCTCCAGGGCGAAGTAGAGGTTGATGGGAGGCGTGAAGGGATTGCTGTTGTCGGCGGCAGCCTTGCGGTACTTGCCGAGGTCCAGATAAAACTTCGGCAGATCGGAGGTGGCGTAGGCAGCCCAGGCCTTCTCACTCATGGCCACAAAGGCCAGGCCTGGCGGCATCATGTAGCCCTTTTGGGAGCCCGAACCCACCACGTCGAGGCCCCACTTGTCCATGGGCACATCGCAGGCGCCCAGGCTGGTGACGCAGTCGGCGATGGTGAGGGCCGAACCATGGGCCAACACATGCTTGGCGATGCTTTCCAGGTCGTTGATCACCCCCGTGGAGGTTTCCGAGTGGGTGACGATCACGGCCTTGATGGCCTTGGTGCTGTCGGCTTCCAGGGCAGTGCGGAACGCTTCCGGGTCCAGGGGCTGGCCCCATTCCGCCTTAACCACCTCGACGTCAAGGCCGTAGGCCTGGGCCACCTTCACCCAACGCTCGCCGAACTTGCCGTTGTCGCCGCAGAGCACCTTGTCACCCTTGCTCAGCACGTTGATGATTCCCGCCTCCATGGCGGCCGTGCCACTTCCTGCGAGGACCAGTACATCCGAGCTGGTTTGGTGCAGCCATTTCAGCTGTTCCGTTGTGCGCTTGACGATCTTTTGGAAGTCGGCGCTGCGGTGACCAATCGGGTGCCGGCCCATGGCCATCAGGACAGTTTCAGGCACCGGCGTGGGGCCCGGGATCATCAGCGTGAGTTTGTCCTGCATGGCAAAAGGTGGAGGCGAGGTTCGGGCGCCGTGGCCGGGCGATGGTCCACCATAAAAAACGGTGGAATCGAGGGGGCTTTCTGGCTCGAGGGCGGCACTGATGGCTGAGACCACGGGCTACACGCTGCCGGTGTGGGTAGCCGCCGCCGCTAAGGCGGCGTTGCTGGCCCTGCGGGGCGAGCCCTTCGAGGCCGAGCAGCAGCTTGCGCTTGAAGCAGGAGAGGTGATTCCAGGAGCCATCCCAGGAGCCGGCCCCGTGGCGATCCCAGTGGTGGCCGCTTCGCCCCTCGGGGCTGGCCGGGCCCTGGCCGTGGCCCGCTGTGAACCGGGGGAGGGCCTGGATCTCACCCGGGGCCTGGTGGTGTGGGTGGAAGTCTCTTGGTGGCCCCCCAGCTCAGAGGAGGTTTGGCTTCAGATTGATGCCGGGGAGGGCGCCGGCATCCACGCGGCCACCGGCGAGCTGTGCCTTTCGGCCTACGCCCGGGCCCTGTTGGATGGCAATCTCAGGGCCCTCGTGCCCGCTGGCCGGGGTTTGCAGGTGCAGGTGATTTTCCCCGCGGGCCGCCGCCTGGCTGAGCGCACCAGCAATGCGGCGTTTGGGGTGGTGGACGGCTTGGCCCTGATTGGCACCCAGGCCACGGTGCAGCGCAGCGCAGCCCCCGATCAACTGGCCGAGGCCTTGGCAGCCCTGCGGTTGCGGGCCGCGGCTGCAGGGTTTGGCGGTGATCTGGTGTTGGTGATTGGCGAAAACGGCCTGGATTTGGCGCCCCAGCTCGGCTTGCCCCCTGGCTTGTTGCTGAAGGCAGGCAATTGGCTCGGGCCGTTGCTGGTGGCGGCTGCCGAGGCGGGGGTGCGGCGGTTGTTGCTGTTTGGCTACCAGGGAAAGCTGATCAAATTGGCGGGTGGGATTTTCCATACCCACCACCATCTGGCCGATGGGCGCGCCGAGGTGCTCACGGCTCTTGCCGCCCTCGATGGACTGGGCGGTCCAGCGTTGGCTGCCTTGCATGGGGCGCCCACGGTGGAACAGGCCTTGGCTGCGTTGGGCGCCACCGATCCGGGGCGGGCCGAACGCCTGCGCCAGCGGGTGGCGGCGGCGATTGAGCAACGATCCCTTGATTACCTGGCCCGTTATGGCCAGGTTGGGATGGCGGTGGGCGCTGTGCTGTTTGACCGTTCCCGCCAGCTCTGTGCCCAGGGCCCCGTGGGGCGGCCGCTCTTTGCTGAGCTCGCTGGTGTTGGGCTGGTGGATCTTGCTGGGGGCGGCACCTAGGCTGGCCCGATTGCGTCGGGTCGAGCGCCTCGAATGTCTTCAGTAGCTGCCGTCGATCCCACCTCCCAATCCAGTCGCTATCCGGCGATTGTGATCCTTGATTTTGGTTCCCAATACTCCGAGCTGATCGCCCGGCGCGTGCGGGAAACCGAGGTGTTTTCGCTGGTAATGGCTTACACCACCACGGCGGAAGAACTCAAGGCCATCCAGCCCAAGGGGATCATCCTCAGTGGCGGCCCAAGCTCCGTGTATGAGCCCGGGGCGCCGGTGTGTGATCCCGGTATCTGGGACCTCGGCATTCCGATACTCGGTGTTTGCTACGGCATGCAGCTGATGGTGCAGCAGCTGGGCGGTTCGGTGGTGGCGGCGGGCCGCGCTGAATATGGCAAGGCGCCTCTGTTTGTCGACGAGCCAGTCGATCTGCTGACCAATGTCCAGGATGGTTCGACCATGTGGATGAGCCACGGGGATTCCGTGGAGCGCTTGCCCGCAGGCTTTACCCGGCTGGCCCATACCGACAACACGCCCGAGGCGGCGGTGGCCAATCACCAGCGGCGGTTGTATGGGGTGCAGTTCCACCCTGAGGTGGTCCATTCCACCGGTGGAATGGCGCTGCTGCGCAATTTCGTCTATCACATTTGTGAGTGCGAAACTGACTGGACCACGGCCGCTTTCATCGATGAGGCCGTGGCTGATGTGCGGGCCCAAGTGGGCGATAAGCGCGTGCTGCTGGCCCTCTCCGGTGGGGTCGATTCCTCCACCCTCGCCTTCTTGCTGCACAAGGCCATTGGCGATCAGCTCACCTGCATGTTCATTGACCAGGGCTTCATGCGCAAAGGGGAGCCCGAGTTTTTGGTGGAGTTTTTCGACAAGCGTTTTCACATCAATGTTGAATACATCAATGCCCGGGAGCGCTTCATCAACAAGCTCGATGGGGTGACCGATCCAGAGGAGAAGCGCAAGCTGATTGGCACCGAATTCATCCGGGTGTTTGAAGAGGAGAGCAAGCGGCTTGGGCCCTTCGATTACCTGGCCCAGGGCACCCTGTACCCCGATGTGATCGAGAGCGCCGGCACGGGCATCGATCCCAAAACCGGTGAGCGGGTTGCGGTGAAGATCAAGAGCCACCACAACGTGGGTGGCCTGCCGAAGGATCTCCAGTTCAAGTTGGTGGAGCCCCTGCGCCGGCTGTTTAAAGACGAGGTTCGCAAGGTGGGCCGCAGTCTCGGTTTGCCCCAGGAAATCGTGGGGCGCCATCCCTTCCCCGGTCCGGGCCTGGCGATTCGGATTTTGGGTGAGGTCACCAGCGAGAAGCTCAACATCCTGCGCGATGCCGACTTGATCGTGCGCGAGGAGGTCAAAGAGGCTGGTTTGTACAACGAGATCTGGCAGGCCTTTGCCGTCCTGTTGCCTGTCCGCAGTGTGGGCGTCATGGGCGATAAGCGCACCTATGCCTTCCCGATCGTGCTGCGCTGCGTGTCGTCCGAAGACGGCATGACCGCCGATTGGTCGCGGCTGCCCTACGACCTGTTGGAGAAGATCTCCAATCGCATCGTCAACGAGGTGAAGGGGGTGAACCGGGTGGTGCTCGACATCACCAGCAAGCCCCCGGGCACGATCGAATGGGAGTAAAGCCCCTGGGAGTAGGACACCTGGGAGTAGCCCCGACGCTGCAGCTTCGATACCATCAGCTCCCAGCCCAGCCATCGTGACTGCTGCCCCCGGGCCAACCAGCGACCCTGCCAGCGATTCCGAGCTTCAACGCCGGCTCCAAGAGGACAGCATCCACCTGGGTGGCAAAACGATTTATTTGAACCCCTTCCTCTATTGGCGTCGCTTCGATGCCAATACCGACCGTTGGCTGCGGGAACCGGGGCAACTGCAGGAAGACCAGATCATCAGCAACCGCAGCCGGTTTTACCCCGAGCTCAATTGGGAGTTGCTCGATCAGGCCGACTGCGCCGCCAAGGATGGGGCGGTGGAAATGTTCCTCAAAAGCCTTGAGCTGATCAGCACCTTCAACCCAGACCTCACATCTGGCCAGTTGCTGGAGGTGGAGCGCAAGATGGCGGTCACCAAGAAGCGGGCCTTTGAGCGTTGGGTGATGCGTTCGCTGAAGCGGCGCGAGAAGGCTGAGGAGAAGGCCCGGCGTCGTTTTGATCGGGAACGCACCCTGCGGGCCTGGATGGAGTGGTTCGCCCTGGATGTGACCCGGCAGGCTGTTGTGCCCTTGGCCTCGCTGCTGGCGGTGGCGGTGGCCGCTGGCTGGTGGTGGGGCAGCCAGCAAAACTGCCGTCAGCTCATGGTGGATCCAGGCGTGCGGCCCGCGCTGCAGCGGCCCTCCCCTTAAGCCCCGGAGAGGGGTCCCAGGGAAAGCGCCCCGGAGTAGGGGTATACCGGTCAAACTGGAAGTTTCCTTGTGCCAGGACTGTCGCCATGGCCGCCGATCCCCTTGATTCGTTTCGCCTCAAGCTCATGCAGGAGTTGTTGCCGGTGGGGCTGGCGGTAGCCGACCGGGCCCGCAAAGGGGGGGCAAAGGATGTGATGGCGGCCTTTCAGACCGGCGATGGGGATCCGCTGGAGCAGTTGCGCCAGGAGGGCGAAGGGGCAGCCAGCCAGGTGCGCCAGAGCTTGGACCGGCTGCGCCCAGGCCTGGGCAATCCCGTGATGAAAGTGGAGGTCCGGGATGTGCCGGACGGGCCTGGGGAGCCGTTGAGCCCGGATGACAGTGCGGCCCTGCAGGAGGGCCTTGGCCGGATCGCGGAGCGCTTACAGCTGCTGGAGCAGCGCCTCGGAGCCGAATAGGCATGGTGGCTGGCTCGCGATCATCCCGCCAGAGCGGCATGGGCCAGCAGCCGGTCCTGCTTTTGGTGGTGGTTCTCGTGTTGAGCAGCGCCATGGTGGCCAGGCTCGCCTGGTTGCAGTTGGTCCATGGCGGTGAAAACAGGGCCCGGGCCGATGACAACCGCATTCGGCTGATGCCCCGCAATCCCATTCGCGGCCGGATCCTCGACCGCCATGGGGATGTCTTGGCGAGTAGCCGACTCACCTACAACCTCTACTTCCAGCCCCGCCAGGTCAGCGATACCCAGTGGCCGGCGCTGCGGGATCGCCTGGCGACGGTCTTGGCCGTGCGGGCTACCAGCTTGGATCAGGCCCGGGTCCGTGGGGCGAATCCCGAAGGGTTCCGGATCCCCCTGATGGCTGGCTTGACCAGTGTGCAGGTGCTGCGTTTTCGCGAGCAGATCGATGGCCTCAAGGGGGCTGAGGTGGACACCGATGTGTTGCGCAGTTACCCCCATGGCCGCCTCGGCGCCCACGTGTTGGGTTACACCAGCGGCATCACCGAAGAGGAATACGAACGGCTCCAAACCAAGGGCTACCGCATCCGTGATCGGGTGGGGCGCAGCGGGGTGGAAAAGTCCTTTGAGTCGTCGTTGCGGGGCCAATGGGGCGGCCAGCAGGTGGAGGTCAATGCGGCGGGGCAGGTTCAACAGGTTTTGGGTGATAAGCCGGCCAAACCCGGCCAGGACCTCACCCTCACCTTGGATTTACCGCTGCAGCAGGCGGCGGAGCGGGCCCTCGATGGCGTGGGCAAGGGGGCGATTGTGGCGATGGACCCCCAGACCGGTGCGATTCGGGCCATTGCCAGCCGCCCCACCTTTGATCCCAACGTGTTCTCCGATGGCCCCACCAGCAGCCAGTGGGCCAGCCTCAATTCCCCCAATGCGCCACTGCTGAACCGGGCCTTTCAGGGATTTCCTCCGGCGAGCACCTTCAAGGTGGTCACCACGATCGCTGCCCTGGAATCGGGCCTGTTCACCGCCAACTCCAAGGTGATGTCCATGCATTCCTTCTGCTACGCGGGGCTCTGCTACGGAGACCATGGGGCCATGGGGCTGATCGGCTTCCCGATGGCCTTAGCGGTGAGTAGCAACACCTTCTTCTATCAAGTGGGCTTGAAGCTCGGCCCTGCCCACCTGTTCCAGACCGCCCGGCGCCTCGGTTTCGGCGCGGTGACGGGCCTGGAGTTAACGGATGAGGAAACCTCGGGGCTGCTCGGGGATCCCGCCTGGAAACAGAAAGTCCTGGGGGAAGCCTGGACTCCCGTGGACACCATCACCTCGGCGATTGGCCAGGGGGCCCTGCAGGTGACCCCGATCCAGATGGCACGCCTCTATGCGGCCGCTGCCAATGGGGGCTGGCTGGTCACTCCCCACCTGGTGGAACGGCCAACCCCCCGCCATTGGTTGGGGCTGCAACCAGCCACCCTGAAGGTGCTGAGCGAGGGCCTGCGGATGGTGGTGACCCAGGGCACCGGCAAGGTGCTCAATGACCCCACCCTGCCGCCTGTGGCGGGCAAAACCGGTACTGGCGAAGATCCGCCCCGGCCAGACCACGCCTGGTTTGGCGGTTACGCCCCAGCGGACAAGCCCACCTTGGTGATCGTGGCCTTTGGTGAAAATTCAGGGGGCTATGGCGGCACTGTGGCCGCCCCCATGGTGAAGGCCCTGATGACCACGTGGTTTCGGGGCGTGAATGCCGTTAGCCCTGCCAAGGCAAAGCCTTAGGCCACCAGTTGCAGATCAGGCTTGCCGAGCAGGGTGCGGTAGTAGCCCCGCAGCTGTTCGGTGGCGCCGGCCCAGCCCCAGCGCTCCGCTTCTTGACGGGCGTTGTGCCGCAGGGCTTGGCGCTCGCTGGTGTCGCCCAGGAGCCGTTGGACGGCGGCGGTCAGGCTGGCCGCGCCCCCATCCGGGCCCTCGGGCTCGTAGAGGCAGCCATTGACCCCGTCGCTGACGATGTCGGGGATGCCGCCGCGGTTGGCTCCCACCACCGGGCAGCCGGCCGCCATCGCCTCCAGCAAGACCAGGCCGAGGGTTTCGGTGCTTGAGGGGAAGACAAAGGCATCGCCACTGGCATAGGCCGCGGCCAGCTCTTCGCCGGCCAGATAGCCCACAAACTGGGCCGGGGTGCCAGCAAAAATTTTCTCCAGCTGTTGGCGGTAGGGCCCATCCCCCACCAGGGCCAGCCTGGCATCGGGCAAGGCCTCGAGCACGGGTTTGATCCGCTCGATTTGCTTCTCAGCCGAGAGCCGGCCGATGTAGAGGAGCAGCTTGCCGGTGTCGCTGCGGCCGCCGAGCAGTTTCGTGCGCATGGCCTCTGAGCGGAGCTCAGGCCGGAACAGCTCCGTATCCACCCCGCGCTGCCACAGGTCGGTGTGCTGGATCCCTTTCTCGCTGAGTTCCCCCACCATGGCGGTGGAGGTACAGAGATTCAGGCTGGCCTGGTTGTGGGCCGCCTTGAGGAGCTCCCAGAGCAGGGGTTCGAGCATGCCCATCCCGTAGTGTTCCAGGTACTTGGGCAGATGGGTGTGATAGCTGGCGACCAGGGGATAGCCCTTGGTTTTGGCCAGCCAAATACCGCCCAAGCCCAGCACCGCTGGGTTCACCACATGGACCAAATCAGGGTTGAAGCGATCCAGGGCTTCGGCCACGGCAGGCCTGGGTAGGGCCAGCTTGAGTTCGGGATAGAGGGGGAGGGGCATGGCCGGTACGCCCACCACCTGGGCCCCCATGTAGGCGGAGGGGCAGCCTTCAGGACAAAAGATCAGCACCTCATCGCCAGCGGCCACCAGGTGTTGGATGGTTTTGGTGAGCCGGGTGACGATCCCGTCAACCTTGGGGAGGAAGGTTTCGGTGAAAAAGGCGATCTTCAAGGGAGGGGCCTGCTCTAAGCCGTTTGGATGGCCTGGGCCTGGGTTTGGGTCCAGGCCGAGTTGCAGGGAATGCGGCTGCGGTCGCAGCGATCGGCCCAGCGGCGAGCCACATCCACCACTTCGGCCAGGAGGCCGTCATCGAGGGTGGTGGGGTTGAGGCCGAGCTCGATAAAGCAGCGGTTGTCCACGATCAAATCGTTTTCAACGGCCTCGTTGCGGGGGTTTGGCAGGTTGTTGATCTGGGCACCGGTCAGGGCCGCAACCTTTTGGGCGAGCTCGCCAACCTGGTGACTTTCGGTCATCTGGTTAAAGATTTTCACCCGCTCCCCTTTGGCAGGTGGGTTGTCCAGGGCCAGCTGCACGCACTTCACCGAATCACGGATGTGGATGAAGGCGCGGGTTTGGCCCCCGGTCCCATGCACGGTCAGGGGATAGCCGATGGCGGCTTGCATCAGGAAACGGTTCAAAACCGTGCCGTAGTCACCGTCGTAATCGAAGCGGTTGGTGAGGCGGGGGTCGCGCTCGGTGGCGGCGGTGTTGGTGCCCCAAACAATCCCCTGGTGGAGATCGGTGATGCGGATCTGGTCGTTTTTGTTGTAGTAGAGGAAGAGCAGCTGGTCCAGCGTCTTGGTCATGTGATAGACGCTGCCCGGGCTGGCCGGGTGCAGGATCTCCTCCTCAAAGCGGCTGCCATCCGGTTGGGGCACTTCCACCTTGAGGTAGCCCTCGGGGATGGTGGCTCCCCGGTGGGAGCCGTAGCCGTAGACGCCCATGGTGCCAAGGTGCACGATGTGGGTGTCGAGGCCGCTCTCGACGATGGCGGCGAGCAGGTTGTGGGTGCCGTTGACGTTGTTGTCCACGGTGTAGCGCTTGGTGGCGCTGGTTTTCATCGAGTAGGGGGCTGCCCGCTGCTCGGCGAAATGGACGATGGCCTCGGGCCGTTCACTGCGCAGCAGGGAGAGCAGGCCGTCGTACTCCTTGGCGATGTCCAGGTGGACAAAACGCATCGCCTTGCCCCCGACCTGCTCCCACGCCCTTAGGCGATCAAAAATTGTGGCAATCGGCGTTAGCGACTCGACCCCGAGGTCGAGGTCGATCTTGCGGCGACTGAGGTTATCGACGATCACCACGTCGTGACCATCGTCCGCCAGGTTCACTGCGCAAGGCCAGCCGCAAAAGCCATCGCCACCGAGAACGAAAACCTTCATTCCGAAAACCCCAGACCCCTGCAGTACGAGCGAATGCTCCAGAGCGCAAGCTACTACAAGTGTTCAGCTGATCCGAACTGCCACCGCCACAAGGGTGACCTGCATGGATGGATTTTTTCAATGCCAGCTCCCGCCCCAGGGCCCTGGCCCGGCCTCCTAGGTGCCGATACCGGGGCCGCTAAGTGCCGATCCGGCCGCTTGTGGGCGAGCTGGGGCTGGCTTGGGCGCGGATGGGCAGCCGACCGGCGTGGAAGGCCGTGCGGCCCGCATCGGCGGCCAGGGCCATGGCCCTGGCCATGGCTTGGGGATTGCCGGCCAGGGCGATGGCACTGTTGATCAACAGGGCATCGGCCCCCATCTCCATGGCCTGGGCGGCTTCGCTTGGAACCCCAATCCCCGCATCCACCACCACCGGAACCCGGGCGTTTTCAATGATGAGGGCGATGTTGGCGGCGTTGCGAATGCCCTGGCCTGAGCCGATGGGTGAACCCAGGGGCATCACCGTGGCGCAGCCGGCATCCTCCAGGTGCTTGGCCAGGAGGGGATCGGCATTGATGTAGGGGAGCACCGTGAAGCCCTCTTTCACCAGCTGTTCAGCGGCTTTGAGGGTGCCAATGGGATCCGGCAACAGGTGTCTGCTGTCGGGAATCACCTCCAGCTTCACGAAGGTGTTGTCTTCCTGGCCGGCCAACTTGGCCAGCTCCCGGCCCAGGCGGGCCACCCGGATGGCTTCTTCGGCGGTGGCACAGCCAGCTGTGTTGGGCAGCATCCAAATGCGTTGCCAGTCGATGGCTTCCATGAGGCCTTCATGGCCCGCTGCCTGGCTTTGTACGCGGCGCACGGCCACCGTGACGATCTCGCAGCCACTGGAGGCCAGGCTGGCTTGCATGCAGGCGATGCTGGGGTATTTCCCCGTGCCAGTCATCAGTCGACTTAGAAAGCTGCGGCCCCCAATCACCAGGGGATCGGGCTTCGCGGAATCCTGAAGCGGATTGTCTGACACGGGAAACCAGTCGTCGTCATTGCTTCCGACTAGCCTCTCATTAGCCCGATCCCTCTGTCGTGCCGACTCCAGCGCCGCTTCCTGTGTCCATGCCTTCGCCGATGTCCGGGCCGATGTCCAGATGGCTGGTTTCCAGCGCCATGTCGGCTGGATTGTTAGCTCCCGGATTGGTGTTGGCTGCCACCCCTGGTGGGGTGCCGACCGCCGTGCCCCTGCCGGGCTCTTCGTTTGTGCCTTTCCAGGCGCCCACCGCCGGATCGGCCCAGCGCCTGGATCAGGCCACCGATACGGAAATGGGGCCTGTCCAAACCTTTGATCCCTCAGCCAGGGCCCAGGTGATTGCCAGGGAACTGCCCCGCCAATGGAGCGGCACCTATCAAGCGTTTGGGGGGAGTGCTCCGGTGCCGGTTGAGCTCACCTTTGCCGCCGTGACCCCGGTGGGCGCCATGGTGACCCTGCAGGGTGAGATGACCATTGCTGGTCAGAAGACGCCGGTGCAGGGCAACCTCAATGCCCAATCCGACCAGCTCGATTTGATTCCCCTGGGCGCCAAACTTGGTGGTGGCTTGAATGCGGGCGGACGATTCCAGGGCCTGCAAGGCATTGCCTTGAGTGGTTGGAGTGCCGACCGCCTGACCGACATGGGTGGCAGGCTGGCCCTCGCGCCGATGGGCTCCCGGCCCCTGGGGTCTGCGCAGGGCATAGGGAAGGCCGTGCCCGTGCGGGGACTCTGGTAGCCGTAGCTCTGGCCCTCAGGCCACCGTGTTGAACCCAGATTGACGTCCCAGCAATTTCAGCCGCTTGCGGGCTGTTTTATTGGTGGGATCAAGCACGAGCACCTTGTCGTAGGCCTCCTTGGCCTCGTCGGGTTTGAGTTGCTTTTCGAGGGCAAAGGCCAGGTTGTTGAGCGCCACCGGATAGTCGGGCTTGGCCTGGAGGGCTAGGCGGTAGTGCCGGATGGCCGTTTTGTAGTTGTTCTGGGCAGCCAGGGAGAAGCCCAGGGCGTTTTCGATCAGGGCCCGGGCTTCCGAGGGCTCCTGCTGGGCATCAGCTCGCTTGATGGCCAGTTTCAGGTTTTCTGCAGCCTGGCCGTAGAGCCGCTTGCGCAGTTGAACGCAGGCCAACTCATAGAGGGCGGCCGCGTCCGTGGGCTGGGCTGCGTCGTTGCGTTCCAACTTGGCGAGGGTGACTTCGTCACCGCGCACCCGCCAAATTTGCCGGGCTACCACCACGGCGGCGGCACCCAGCAGAACAACAAGACCAATCAGATAGGCCTGGGGAAGGAGTGCGTCCAAGGGGCCCTATGACCAGTTGAAATCAGTGGGGTGGATCAGCTTTTCGCCGCACCCACAACGCTGGTGAAGCTGGAGGGATCCACCATGGCCAGTTGGGCCAGCATCTTGCGATTGATGCGCACATCAACCTTCTTCAGACCACCCATCAGGCGGCTGTAGCTCACCCCATTGATGCGGGCGGCGGCGTTGATACGGGCAATCCAGAGGCGGCGGAAATCGCGCTTCCGACGACGACGGTCGCGGTAGGCATTGCAAAGCGCCTTCATCACCCGCTGGTTGGCGGTCCGGAAGAGGGAGCCGTTGCCACCCCGGAAACCCCGGGCGAGACGAAGGACCTTGTTACGGCGTTTACGGGCAACGTTGCCCCTCTTAACGCGAGCCATGGCAGGGAATCAGTGGGTAGGGAAAACTTGGTTTAGGCGTAGGGGAGCATGGCTTTCACGTTGTCCGCATCGCGCTCATCCACAACGGCCATGGTGCCCAGATAGCGCTTGCGCTTGGGGCTCTTGTGGTCGAGCAGGTGACTGCGGAAAGCGCGACGACGCAGAAATTTGCCAGTACCGGTCGCTTTGAACCGCTTGGCGGCTGCTTTGCGGGTCTTGAGCTTCGGCATGTCTCCTAACGCGGGCACAAACAAGCAGAGTACGACGTGAGAGTCCCTTCTTCCAACACCGTGCCATGAAGCTGATGGTTTTGGGGCGCTCCTGGGGGCGTAGATCGCTCTTGCCGGCCGGGATTTGGCTGGGGAGTTTGCTCGTGGCCGGTGGTTGCCGCGCTGAGCCCCCAGCCCCCCAAGCCCCTGCCCAGCCGCAGGGCTCGAGCCTGCATTGGTCGGTGCCCATGGCCCCTGGAGTTAAGCCCCAAGACCCCGTGTTGTGGGTGGCCCTGGCGGCCCACCTGCGCCCGCCGGAGCCCCTGCGGTTGACCAGTGCCAAGGGCAATCTCACCCTGGTCACGGGCACCGGCCGCCGGATTTCGGCGCCGGGCCTGGTGCTGGGTTGGCAGATGCTGCCGCTGCCAGAGCCGCTGCAAATCAGCCGCCAGGTGCTCGGGCCGTTTGCCAGTTTTGAGACCGCTGAAACCGCTGCCCACAGCTGGCGTCAGCAGGGTGCCCGGGCGGTTGTGGCCCATCCAGGTGAGTGGGAGGTGTGGGCGCCCTTGGGTTCTCCGGCCCCCGCCGCGGGCAAGCCGCGCCTTTGGCAGCAGCTGCAGCGGCAACGCCAGGTTTTGGTGCTGGCTTCACCCCCTGGTGCCGGGGGGGGAGATGCCAGCGCAAGCGCGGTGCTGGAGGGCCCTCTGCAACTTGATGCGCCCGGTGGTTTGCGCTGGAAGGGCGGGGTTTATGCCGGCCCCTTCCGGCTGCAGGGGGATGCCTATGGCAGTTGGAGCCTGGTGGAGCAGGTGCCCTTGGAGCGCTACTTGCTGGGGGTGGTGCTCCACGAAATCGGCGCGGGGGCTCCGGCTGCGGCCCTGGAGGCCCAGGCCGTGCTGGCGCGCACCTGGGCGCTGCGCAACCAGGGGCGTTTTGCGGTGGACGGCTATCACCTGTGCGCCGATACCCAGTGCCAGGTTTATGGGGATCCCCGCGGGGCCGGTGCGGCGGTCAAGCGGGCCGTGGTCGCCACCCAATCCCTGGTGCTCAGCTGGGCTGGCCAGCCAATCCATGCCGTTTACCACGCCAGCAATGGGGGAGTTTCTGCCGGCTTTGGGGAGGCCTGGGGCGGCGCTGGCTTGCCCTACCTCAAGCCGGCCATTGACGCACCCAGCTCGGGGCCCCAGTCCTTAGTCCGTCGGTTTCCATTGCCCCTCGGGGCCCCTGGGGTTCAAGACTTCCTGGCCCATGGCGGGGCGGCCTACGGGGCCGCCCATCCCCGTTTTCGTTGGACGCGCAGCCTCGATGCTGCCCAGATCGCCAAGGCTGCGGCGGCCCAGGCCCCCCAGGTGGGTGAGCCCCAACAGGTGGATGTGCTGCGGCGGGGTGCCAGTGGTCGGGTGCTGGCTTTGAAGATCGTGGGCCAAGGGGGCGAGGTGGTGCTCCAGCTCGATGCCATACGGCGCGCCTTGCGCCCCCTGCCCAGCACGTTGTTTGTGGTCCAGAAGGTGGCTCCCGGGCAGTGGTTGTTCGAAGGCGGCGGCTTTGGCCATGGCGCCGGACTCTCCCAGGCGGGGGCGATGGACTTGGCCCAGCGGGGTTGGGGGCTGCAGCAGATCCTTCAGCACTACTACCCCGGCACCAGCCTGCAACCCCTGGCTGGTTTGCAACCGCCGCTGCCGCCGGCCGAGCGACGCTGATGTTTGGCGTTCGCTTTAGAGTTACAGCACTTCACAGAAGGCGATGGCTGCGGGCGGCAGTGCCACTGAGATCGCCCCCAAGCGTCGTCGCGGTAAGTCGGCCCTGTTTGTGGTGGGTTGCGGTTGGGCCGGCATGGCCCCCCACTGGCTTGATCCTTCGATCCGCCTGATCCCGTCCATCACCGTGGCGCTGTTGCTGGGGGGGTACATCATTCGCACGGTTTTGGCGGCAGTCCTGCGCTCCGCCAAGCAGCCATCGCAAGCCACCGAATCCAACCTCTCCCAGGGTTTGGAGACTTGGCCATCGGTCGATGTGGTGGTGGCCGCCCGGGACGAACAGGCGGTGATTGGTCGGCTGGTGGAGCGGATGGCGCTGGTGCGTTACCCAGAAGGCCTGCTCAAGCTGTGGGTGGTTGATGACGGCAGCACGGATCGCACACCTGAGGTGTTGGCGGATCTCCAAGACCGGTTTCCTTTTTTGCGTTTGCTCAAGCGGGCCCCCGATGCTGGCGGGGGCAAATCCGGGGCCCTCAATGAGGTGCTTCAGCAGCTGCAGGCCAGGTGGATGCTCGTCTTGGACGCCGATGCCGATCTCCAGGGCGACACCCTGGAGCGGCTGATTCCCTATGCCGAAGCGGGCCGGTGGTCGGCAGTGCAGTTGCGTAAAGCCGAGGTGAATGCCTCGGTGAATTGGCTCACCAAGTTGCAAGCCATGGAGATGGCTTTCGATGCGGTGATCCAGCAGGGCCGGCTTGCCACAGCAGGGGTGGCGGAACTGCGGGGCAATGGCCAATTGCTCCGCCTCGATGCTTTGCACAGCTGTGGTGGGTTCAATGAAGCCACGGTCACCGATGACCTGGATTTGAGTTTTCGGTTGTTGATCGACCAGCAACCCATCGGCGTTCTCTGGAATCCCCCGGTTCAGGAGGAAGCGGTGTTGGGCCTGGCGGCCCTTTGGCGCCAACGCCAGCGTTGGGCCGAGGGGGGGTTGCAGCGCTTCTTTGATTACGGGCCCCAGTTATTTTTTGGCCGCCTCAAGGCGTCGCAAAAGCTCGATCTGCTTTGCTTCTTTCTGCTCCAGTACGCCCTGCCCATGGTCGCCATGGCCGACTTGGCGGGGGCTTTGATCACAGCCACCCTTCCTACGATTTGGCCGCTTTCCGTTGTGGTATTTCTTCTCTCAGGGATTTCTATCGTTGCGGGCTGCACCCGTTCCAGTGAAGGCCCGGCCCTGCCGGCGATGAATCCCCTGTCGTTGGCCCTGGGGATTGTCTATCTCGCCCATTGGTTTGTGGTGATTCCCTGGACCAGCGTCCGGATGGCCCTGCTGCCGAAGCGGCTGGTGTGGGCCAAAACCTTGCATCTAGGGGAAGAGATGTTGCCCGAAGATAAATTGTCACTCGAATAAGATCGTTGTCCTGCAGATTTTCAGTTCGATGAAGCTTTGTCCCGCATATAGATTTGCAAAGCCCTGTGACTATTTGATTGGCAGGTCTGGCTCGACATCTTTTTTCGATCCGCTAATCCTCAGACACCTCAATGGAACTTTTGAGGTGCCTGAGAGGATTCTCTTGAAGTCCCAGGTTTATTTTGTTTACCCTCGTGGATACAGGAGTTTGGGATCTGTGTATTTAAGGATTGAGCAGATGGCAGCAGCTTTAAGCTTGGCGAACCCTGTGATGAATGTAACTCTAGTCACCCATCAAAAATTATTTTCGATGCGTCTAAAAAAATCTATTATTTTGCTTTCCAAGGCTTCGCTAGAGCGGCTGTCTGCTGAGCAGGTTAATGGGTTTAAAGAGGGTGGAAATTTTATTGTCTATGACTGTATCGACGGAGAGATTTTGCCAGAATTGGAGGCCTCGGCTGACGCCTTTTTCTGTTCCAGTAAAACTGAGTATGGATGTCGTGTTCAGTCAGGTCAAAGAGCTTTTTTAGTTCCCCATGCCCATGACCTGCGTTTGTTTCAGTCCAGGGTTTCGCCACAAGAGAAAACCATTGCTTGCGTCTATATTGGTAATCCAAAAGAAGAGCTTTATGGTGACTGCCTTGACTTGGTTGAAAAGATATATTTACCCGCTAAGTTTAATCGCCTTGCCTATGAAATTCCATGGTTTAAGCAGGCTTCTCTGAGTTCTTTCCATTATATAGCTCGACCTGCGGTTTCCAGGGCTAAAAGATTTAAGCCGCCAACTAAAGCCGTTATTGCTGCTCTTTCTGGGGCTTTGGCAATCAGTACGGCTGAAGATGCAGAATTTATTTCCTGGGTGGGAGCTGATTACCCATACCTTGCTCCAAGTAATTCCTTTGCAGATGTTTCGGCGGTTATTGATTTCGCCCTGGGATCTGTTGATGCTGAAATTGTGCGAGGAGCGCATGAGTCCATGCGTAAGCTTGCTCGAGAGTTTAGACTTGAAAATATATTAAAAGCCTATTATTCTGCTTTTTCTGATATCCAGGCTCGCCTCTAGTGTATTTGTTGAGCTTTGGGCTTGCAACCTGAATGGGTTGTGTTATTTGCTCTTGGCAGAGTTGATTGGGCTCTGTTGGTTAGGTCGCGTTGATTGGATCATCCATCTCAATGACCTCGCCGTTGAAAAAATCTGCCAGCCGCTTGGCCTTCTCATCGAGGGGGGCGGAACTGGCAAGGGCACTGGCGGGCCCACGGCTAGCGATGGATGTCGGTGCAGGTGCTTGAGCCGGAGCTGGAACTGGGGCTGAAGATGGAGGGGCTGGGGTTGGAGCTGGCGCCGGGGCCTTGGGCGGCTGGGCCGGCATCTCGCCGCCACCTTCCAGCACCAGCTGGCGGGGACTACCTAGGGCCGAGGCCATGGCCTTTTCCAGTAGGGGCAGCCGGCTTTGCACCATGGCCATCCAGTTGCCCGCCACGGTGACCACCGCCCGCCGCTTATCGAGCCGCACCAGTTGGGCCTGCTGGGAGAGCAGCATGCGGGTAGAGGGCAGTTCCAGGCCGGCCAGGATTTGTTGCCACAATTCGCCCAGGTTGGTTTCGCCCTTGGCTCCAGCGATGGTTTCGAGGGTGGCTTCTGGGCTGGCTTCGGGGGTTGCTTCAGGGCTGGCGTGGACAGCAGGCGCAGGCGCCGAGGCTCCTCTCTGCCCACCTGCGCTTTGCACGGCTTGGGTGGCTACGGCCTGCGCAACGACTGGTTGGGTAACGACTGACTGGGCGGCGGCTGGTTGGGCTCTTGTTGTTGGTTGTGGGGCCGCAACGGCTTGGGCAGGCGCAGCAGCGGGTGCGGCCTGGAGTTGGGTCTCTGCCAGGAGGCCCAGCAGCAGGACCTCCAGCCACAGCCGGGGATTGACACTGTGGCGCAGTTGCTGCTCGCTGCCTTTGAGCTGGGCTTGCCAGAGCAGCAACTTCGCTTTGCCGATGCTGCGGGCCAGTTCTGGTAGTTGGGGCCGGAATTGGGGGGAGAAGCTGGTGAGCTCGAGGCGATCGGGGGCGGTGCCGGCCAACACCAGATCCCGCAACAGACTGGCCAGACCCTGGAGCACGGCGGTGGGCTCCCGGCCCCGCTCCAGCAGGTTGCGGCAGGCCTCGAGCAGGGCCAGGGGTTCGCTGGTGGCTAAGGCAGCCGCCAACCCCAGCAACTCCTGCTCCGGTACGGCGCCGAGCAGCTCCCACACCGCTGAGGCTTCGATGGGCGCTGGCAGCAGGCTGAGTTGGTCGAGCAGGCTTTCGGCGTCCCGCAGGCCGCCTTGGGCCCGTTGGGCCACCACATGCAGGGCCTCTGGGGTGATGCCGATCTGCTCCTGGTCGGCGATCCAAACCAGGTGCTGCTCGAGGGCTTGCAGGGGGATGCGCCGGAAGTCGAAGCGCTGGCAGCGACTCAAGATGGTGGGCAGAACCCGCTGGGGATCGGTGGTGGCCAGCACAAACACCACCCGCGGCGGCGGCTCTTCCAGGGTTTTGAGCAGGGCGTTGAAGGCAGCGGTCGAGAGCATGTGGCACTCGTCGATCACGTACACCTTCCAGCGGGCCTGAACGGGCGCAAACCGGGAGCGCTCGATCAGTTCGCGGATGTTGTCGACGCCCGTGTTGGAGGCGGCGTCGATTTCGATCACATCGAGGGCATTGCCGGCCGCAATCGACGTGCAGAGTTCACAGCTGCCGCAGGGCTCAGGGGTGGGTCCCTCGGATCCGATGCAGTTGAGCGAGCGGGCCAGGATCCTGGCGCTCGAGGTTTTGCCGGTGCCGCGGGGGCCACTGAACAGATAGGCCGGGGCAATCCGGTTTTGCAGCAGGGCATTGCCCAGGGTGGCGGCAATCGCCTCCTGACCCACCAGCTGGTTGAACCGCTGGGGCCGGTATTTGTGGTGGAGGGGTTGGTACGCCGTGGGGGGCCGGGCGGCGGAAGCCTGAGATTACGGCGGCTAGGCCGATTCCTGCTGTTCCCGCTCCAGCACGCTGGGATGGGCCAGCACCTGGGCTTTGCTGCGCGCCTCCACCAGCTCGCGGGTGATGGTGAAGGCCTTCACGTCACTGCGGGACGGCAGGTCGTACATCAAATCGAGCATCAGCTCTTCGACAATGCCCCGCAGGGCCCGGGCGCCGGTTTTGCGCCGGAAGGCCTCAATGGCGATTGCTTCGACGGCCCCGGGTTCGAAGTCCAGGCGCACGTTGTCCATGCTGAGCAGGGTTTGGAACTGCTTCACCAGGGCGTCGCGGGGCTCGGTGAGGATGGCTTCGAGGGCTTGGGTGTCGAGGGGTTCGAGCACGGCGCTCACGGGCAGCCGGCCAATGAATTCGGGAATCAGGCCGTAGCGCACCAGGTCTTCGGGCTGCATGTGCCGCAGCACCTCGGCCGCATGGCGGTCTTTGCTGGTGCGGGGGCGGTTGGAGCCATCGGCGCTGATGAAGCCAATGGCATTGCGGCCCATCCGCTTTTGCACCACATCTTCGAGGCCCACAAAGGCGCCACCACAGATGAACAGGATCTGGCTGGTGTCGATTTGGATGCAGTCTTGATAGGGGTGCTTGCGACCGCCCTGGGGGGGCACGTTGGCCACGGTGCCCTCCAGCATCTTCAGCAGGGCCTGCTGCACCCCCTCTCCGGAAACATCCCGGGTGATTGAGGGGTTCTCGCTCTTGCGGGCGATTTTGTCGATTTCGTCGATGTAGATGATGCCGCGCTGGGCCTGCTCCACATCCATATCCGCCTTTTGCAGCAGCCGCAACAGGATGTTTTCCACGTCTTCGCCCACGTAGCCGGCCTCGGTGAGGCTGGTGGCATCGGCGACGGCGAAGGGCACGTCGAGCATTTCGGCCAGGGTCTGGGCCAGCAGGGTTTTGCCGCAGCCGGTGGGGCCGATGAGCAGGATGTTCGACTTGTGGAGCCGCGTGGCGGTTTGGTCGGTTTCACCCTTGCCATCGCCTTGCCAGGCCAGCCGTTTGTAGTGGTTGTAGACCGCCACCGAGAGGTTTTTCTTGGCCGTGTCCTGGCCCACCACCTGGCGATCGAGGAAGGCCTTGATGGTGTGGGGCTTGGGCACCTCGGCCAGGGTGGGCGCTGGCTTGGAAACTTTCTTGGTTGGGGCCTTGCTGCGGCTGGTCTCGGCGCCACTGCGGCCAGGGGCTGGGCTGGATTGGCCGTCGACCAGCTCCTCATCCAGGATCTCGTTGCAGAGATCAATGCACTCATCGCAGATGTAGACGCCTGGCCCGGCAATCAGCTTGCGCACCTGTTCCTGCGACTTGCCGCAGAACGAGCACTTCAGGTGGGCATCGAATTTGGCCATCGGCTAGGCGGTTTGGCGGCTGATTGGGCAGGGGAGATCCCATGGGTTCAGGATCGACCCAACCCGAAGGTTCGTCAGCCGTCCTTAAGGGTCAAATCGGAACGGTGTCAGTCACCACCCGATCGATCAAGCCGTATTCAACCGCTTCTGCTGGGGAAAGGAAGTAGTCGCGATCGGTGTCTTCGGCAATTTTCTCCAGGGGTTGGCCCGTGTGCTCGGCCATCAACCCGTTGAGGGTGTCCTTCAGGAAGAGGATTTCCTTGGCCTGGATTTCAATGTCAACGGCCTGGCCCTGGGCCCCGCCGAGGGGCTGGTGGATCATGATCCGGGCGTTGGGCAGGGCCAGCCGCTTGCCCTTGGTACCCCCAGACAGTAAGAAGGCCCCCATGCTGGCGGCCAGGCCGTAACAGATGGTCACCACATCCGGGGCGACCTGCTGCATGGTGTCGTAGATGGCCAGGCCAGCGGTCACCGAGCCCCCCGGCGAGTTGACGTAGATCTGAATGTCCTTTTCGGGGTCTTCGGCTTCGAGGAACAGCAGCTGGGCGACGAGCGAATCGGCCACGCTGTCATCGATTCCGGTGCCCAAAAAGATGATCCGTTCGCGCAGCAGGCGGGAATAGATATCAAAGGCCCGATCTCCTTTGCCGGATTGCTCCACCACGGTGGGGAGCACCCCGGGGTTGTTCATGGGCCCCCAGCTGTTGTGGACAGGGTGGAAGCGCAGGGCGTTGGGCTGGGAAGCGTTAATCACGCGCTGGCAAAGGGGGGTCTTGGGGTCAATCTATGGGCATTGATCCAGGGCCGCGCAGGCCAGCCCTCGGATCGCGGCGGCTGGCTGCGATTTAGGCGTCAGCTTTTTTGGCCTTGGCCTTGGGTTTTGCTTTGGTGTCTTCCTTTGTTTCTGACTTGGTCTCGCTGGCGTCGCCATCGGCGGGGGCAGGGGCCTTCTCGGTGATGGTGCTGTTCGATTCCAGCCAGGTCAGCAGTTTTTCCTGCAGCAGATCGTCGGCAACGGCCAGGCGCACGCGCTCAGGATCGATGTTGCCCTCCTGGCTGAGACCGCGGCCGATCTCCTTGAGCTTGGCCTCGAGTTCGCCGGCCTCCAGCTCAATTTTTTCGGCTTCAGCGAGGGCCTTGAGGGCCAGGCTGCGCTTGAGGCGGGTTTCGGCTTCGGGCCTGGAGGTGTCCATCAGGCTGCGCACCAGTTCGGGGGTGAACAGCTTTTTCACATCCATGCCCTGTTGGGCGATTTGACCGGCGGTCTGCTCGATCAGGTTGCGGATTTCTTGCTGCACCATCGTTTCGGGCAGCTCCACCTCGAGTTCTTCGACCAGGGCCGAGAGCAGGGCGTCGTGGCGGTTGGCTTTGCCACGGCGCTCGCTGTCGTCCTGGAGACGGGTTTCCAGGTCTGCCCGTAGCTCAGCGAGGGTTTGCTTGTCGCTGGCCTGCTGGGCGAAGGCGTCGTCGAGGGCAGGCAGTTCGCGGGTTTTGAGGTCTTTGAGGCTGATCTCAAAACGGGCTTTGCGGCCGGCGGCGTCCTCCTGGGGGTAGCTCTCGGGGAATTGGCAATCGATGGTTTTGCTCTCCCCCACGGCCATGCCCAGCACCCCTTCCACAAAGCCGGGGATCATGCGGCCTTCTTCCAGCTCCACCTCCATGGCGTCGCTGCTGCCACCGGTGATGGGCTCGTCGGTATCGGCAAAGACCCCGCTAAAGCTGAGCACGGCCACGTCGGCGGCCTGGGCGGCCCGGCCTTCCACGGGCACCAGGGTGGCCAGTTGCTTGCGGGATTGCTCGATCAGCTCATCGACCCGGGCGGGGTCGTAGCTGACGCTTTCGGCTTCGGCCTTGAGGCCTTTGGTGGCCTTGAGTTTGGGGCTGGGCTCGACATCGAGCTCGAGGGTGATGGTGAGGTCGCTGCCGGGATCAAAGCGCTCCAACACCACCTCGAAGCCTTCGCTCAGCTCGGGGCGGCTAATGGCAGCCACCTTCTCCACCTCGATGGCATCGCGGAAGGCCGCATCCACCAGGTCTTCCAGGGCGGTGGCGCGGATCCGCAGGGGCCCGATCTGCTGGAGCAGCACTGGCCGGGGAACCTTGCCCTTGCGGAAACCGGGCAACTTGATGCTGCGGCTCAGCTTCTCAACGGCGGCCTCGTAGCTGGCCTGGCTGCGCGCGCCGGGGATGGCGACCTCCAGGGCAACGCGGCTGCCGGGGCGGGCGCTGGCGGTCACCTTGAGCGGTGAAGGGGCCTGGGGGGAGCCAGCAGATTTGGAGGAGGCTTTCGCGGCAGCAGGGCTCATGGGCGGGGCTAGGTAGCCCGGGATCCTAGAAAGTGGCCTGACCCCACCCCAAACGCGTATTGTTTGGGAGGCGCACGACGAAGGCGATAGCTCCCAATTGATGGCCATCGCTGCGTGGACCATCTGGCCTGAGCGAGACAACCCCAGGCCTTTCGCATCAGCTTTGGTTCGAACCACCTAGGTTCCACCAAGTCGGTTCAGAGCACGTTCCCCTGAACCCGGCGCCCCAAGTTTCGATTCCATTCACCAACCCTTGACCGCCGCCCAGACCGCCCCAGCTCCCCCCCCCGTAACCCTGCCCAACCGGCCTTTGCGGGTGGCCATTCTTGGCGTCACCGGTGCGGTGGGCCAGGAGTTGTTGGCCTTGCTTGGGGAACGCCAGTTCCCCTTGGCTGAGTTGATTCCCTTGGCTTCGCCCCGGTCGGCAGGCCACCCCCTGCGCTGGCAGGACCAGGAGCTCACGATTCAGGGCGTCAGCGCAGCGGCCTTTGAAGGCGTGGACGTGGTGCTCGCTTCTGCTGGCGGCTCCGCGTCGAAGCAATGGGCCCCGATCGCTGCCAAGGCGGGTGCCGTGGTGATCGACAACTCCAGTGCCTTTCGGCTCGATCCCACGGTGCCCTTGGTGGTGCCGGAAGTGAATCCCGAAGCAGCCTTTGACCACAGCGGCATCATTGCCAACCCGAACTGCACCACGATCCTGCTCACCCTGGCGTTGGCGCCCCTGGCAGCCAAGCGGGCGATCAAGCGGGTGGTGGTGAGCACCTACCAATCGGCCAGTGGTGCCGGCGCCCGGGCCATGGAGGAACTGCGCACCCTCAGCCGCACGGTTTTGGAAGGCGGAGAACCGGTGAGCGAGGTGCTGCCCCATTCCCTGGCCTTCAACCTCTTTCTGCACAACTCGCCCCTGCAGCCGAATGGCTACTGCGAAGAGGAGCTCAAGATGCTCAACGAAACCCGCAAGATCATGGGATTGCCCGACCTGCGCCTCTCGGCCACCTGCGTGCGGGTGCCAGTGCTGCGGGCCCACTCGGAAGCGGTGAACATTGAATTTGTGGAGCCCTTCCCGGTGGCAGAGGCCCGGGCCTTGCTCGCCCAGGCTGCGGGGGTGGAGCTGCTCGAAGACTTCGAGGCCAACCGCTTCCCCATGCCCACCGATGTGACGGGTCGGGATCCGGTGGCCATTGGGCGCATCCGCCAGGACCTCAGCGATCCCCATGCCCTGGAGCTCTGGCTCTGTGGCGACCAGATCCGCAAGGGTGCGGCCCTCAATGCGGTGCAAATCGCGGAGTTGTTGATCCAGGGTCCAGGGGCGGGGGTGGTCTCTTGAGCACCCCGGTTCCCTTTGGCCGGGTGCTGACCGCGATGGTCACCCCCTTTGCTGCCGATGGCTCGGTGGATCTGGATCTGGCGGCCCGGTTGGCCGTTCATCTGGTGGAGCACGGCTCCGACGGCCTGGTGCTGTGCGGCACCACGGGCGAATCCCCGACCCTTAGCTGGCAGGAGCAACACGAGATCTTTGCGGCGGTCAAAGGCGCCGTGGGCAGTCGGGCCGCCTTGCTGGCGGGCAGTGGCAGCAATTGCACCACCGAGGCGGTGGAGGCCACCCGGGAGGCGGCGTCCCTGGGAGCCGATGGCGCCCTGGTGGTGGTGCCCTACTACAACAAACCCCCCCAAGATGGGCTCGAGGCCCATTTCCGGGCGGTGGCCCAGGCGGCGCCTGGGTTGCCCCTGATGCTCTACAACATCCCTGGCCGCACCGGCACCAGCCTGGCGCCAGAAACCACGGCCCGGCTCCTCGATTGCCCGAATGTGGTGAGTTTTAAGGCCGCCAGTGGCACCACCGAGGAGGTGAGTGCCCTGCGGGCCCTTTGTGGCGATCGCTTGGCGATCTACAGCGGTGATGACGCCCTCACCCTGCCGATGCTGGCCGTGGGTGCCGTGGGGGTGGTGAGTGTGGCCAGCCACATCGCTGGCCCCCAGATCAGCGCCATGGTGAAGGCCTTCTTGGCTGGAGATTTGGCTGGAGCCCTCGCCTTGCATGAGCAGTTGCTGCCCCTGTGCAAGGCCCTGTTTTGCACCACCAATCCGATTCCGGTGAAAGCCGCCCTTGAGCTGAGTGGCTGGCCGGTGGGGGCTCCCCGTCTTCCTTTGCTCTCCGCCGAACCCGACGTGCGCATGCGCCTCAATTCCACCCTGGCCGCCCTGCGTCCTACGTGATGCCAAGGCTTGTCAGCTGACAGCAGTCAGCGGGTTGTCCAGTCCAGTTCCAGGTTCAGTTTCAAATCAAATACTGCGATCTTTCGCCCTTTCTCTATGACCAGTTCCAACGGCACCATCAACAGCGCCAAGGCCAATCAGCAACCCCACCTGCGCGTGATCCCCTTGGGGGGCTTGCATGAAATTGGCAAGAACACCTGTGTGTTCGAGTACGGCGACGACATCATGTTGGTGGATGCCGGCCTGGCCTTCCCCAGCGATGGCATGCACGGCGTCAACGTCGTGATGCCCGACACCAGCTACCTGCGCGAGAACCAGAAGCGCATCCGCGGCATGATCGTGACCCACGGTCACGAAGATCACATCGGTGGCATTGCCCACCACCTCAAGAACTTCAGTATCCCCGTGATCCACGGGCCCCGGCTGGCCCTGGCGATGCTCACCGGAAAGATGGAGGAGGCCGGTGTGATGGATCGCACCATTCTCCAAACCGTCGCCCCCCGGGACGTGGTCAAGGTGGGTCAGCACTTCTCGGTGGAGTTCATTCGCAACACCCACTCGATGGCCGACAGCTTCTCGCTGGCCATCACCACGCCCGTGGGCACGATCATCTTCACCGGTGACTTCAAGTTCGACCACACCCCCGTGGACGGCGAGTATTTCGACATGGCCCGTCTCGCCCATTACGGCGAGCAGGGGGTGTTGTGTCTGTTCAGCGATTCCACCAACTCCGAGGTGCCCGGCTTCTGTCCCCCCGAGCGTTCGGTGTTCCCCTGCCTGGATCGCCACATCTCCCAGGCTGAAGGTCGGGTGATCATCACCACCTTCGCCAGCTCCATCCATCGCGTGTCGATGATCCTGGAGTTGGCCCTAAAGAACGGCCGCAAGGTGGGCCTGCTGGGCCGCTCCATGCTCAACGTGATCGCCAAGGCCCGGGAGCTGGGCTACATGCAGGCCCCCGACGATTTGTTTGTGCCGATTAAGCAGATTCGCGATCTGCCCGACCGGGAAACCCTGCTGCTGATGACCGGTAGCCAGGGTGAGCCCCTCGCTGCCCTTAGCCGCATTTCCCGCTGTGAGCACCCCCAGGTGCAGGTGAAATCCACCGACACGATCATTTTCTCGGCCAGCCCAATCCCCGGCAACACCATCTCGGTGGTGAACACGATCGACCGGCTGATGATGCTCGGCGCCAAGGTGGTGTACGGCAAGGGCGAAGGCATCCACGTGTCGGGCCATGGCTTCCAGGAAGACCAGAAGCTGATGCTGGCCCTCACCAAGCCCAAGTACTTCGTGCCCGTGCACGGTGAGCACCGCATGCTCGTGTGCCACAGCAAGACCGCCCAGTCGTTGGGTGTGCCGGCCGACAACATCCTGATCATCGACAACGGTGATGTGGTGGAGCTCACCCCCGACTCCATCCGCAAGGGCGATGCGGTGAAGGCCGGCATTGAGCTCCTCGATGCCTCCCGCAACGGCATCGTTGATGCCCGGGTGCTCAAAGAGCGCCAACAATTGGCTGAAGACGGTGTGATCACCCTGCTGGCTGTGATCAGCACCGATGGCGTGATGGCCGCTCCTCCGCGGGCGAACCTGCGGGGTGTGGTCACCACCGCCGACCCCCGCAAGCTGTCGTCGTGGGCTGAGCGGGAGATTGGCTGGGTGCTCGAGAACCGCTGGGGCCAGCTGTGCCGCAATACCGGCGGCAGTGCCCCCGATGTGGACTGGGTGGGTGTGCAGCGGGAGGTCGAGGTGGGCCTGCAGCGTCGCCTGCGCCGGGAGCTCCAGGTGGAGCCATTGATCATCTGCGTGGTGCAGCCTGCCCCTGCTGGCACCCCGGCCTACAAGGGCCGTGCCGATGCCGAGCCCGACACCCGTCCGGCTCCCCGGGCTGGCCGCGATGGTGGTGGCCGCCGCGATGTGGTGCGCGACAGCAGTGGCCGCGCGCCTCTGCCCCAGCGCCAGTTGGCGACCGTGGGCGCTCCAGCCGCAGCCAGTGCAGCTCCAGCCCCTGAGATGGCCACCGCTGCTGCTCCCTCAGCTTCGTTAGCGGCAGTTTCGGCGCCAGAAGTGGCTGCGCCTGCAGTTTCGGCACCCGTGGTCAAGGCAGCGCCTGTTCAGGTGATCGAACCCGAACCCGCTGGCCGCATCCGCCGCCGCCGTTCGGGCGCTGCGGAGTGATTGGCTGATTAGTTCGGCCGAATCACAACACCGAGGAGCCCTTTGGCGAGCTCTGCGCTCTCCTTCGGGCTCAATTGGGCTGGCGGTTCTGGGCTTTCGCGGTTCTCGGGGCTTTTGAAGGTCTCAACAGGCTGCACAAATCCTGGGAAGCTTTGAAGGGGCTCCGTGGCAGCTTCGGGGGCCGGGCTGTTTGCTGGAGCCGGACCGGCGACCTGCTCCAGCCAGGGCATGGCATCGGCGGGGGATGGCTCCTCGGCGGGGGATCGCTCCTGGGCGGCTAGGCACTGGTTGAGGCCCTCTTGGGCGATGCCAACCAGCAGCGCCTCAGGTTGTGCCGCAAGCACCTGGCGGTAGTGCTCTGCAGCAACGCCGGCATCGTTGTAGCCGTACAGGCAGGTGTGCCCGAGCAGCAGCAGAACCCTGGAGCGCAGGTCGCCCTCTATCTCTGCGAGCAGGACCTCGGCGCTGGCTTCCACCTCGGCCCAGCGCCTTTCGCTGTAGAGACGCTCCAAGGCGGCGTACTGGTCGTTGGTTTGTTGGGAATCAGCCATGGGCTTCAGGGGTTGAGCTCGGCATTGGGCTGGATCTTCAGGTGCAGTGTGGTGCGA
Source organism: Cyanobium sp. NIES-981 (assembly GCA_945896675.1). Classification (GTDB taxonomy): domain Bacteria; phylum Cyanobacteriota; class Cyanobacteriia; order PCC-6307; family Cyanobiaceae; genus Cyanobium_A. The sequence goes on along the minus strand of CAMDEM010000004.1, from coordinate 30,508 downwards.
TCCCAGTGCAGGTGCCACGGCCCCGCCAGATCGGTTTGGCCTGGGCCTTGGGCAGGGGCCAGCCGGGCCACCAGGGTGTCGAGCTGCTCGGCCCCGAAGTCAAGGCCTGTGCTGACGGTGAGCCAGGCATGGAGCAGGTCCCGTTGGTTGGCGGCGCTGAGGGCCATCAGTCGGCGGCGTTGGAGCTGGTGGGGATTCCCATCCCCCCGCAAGGGCTCTAGGGCGAGTTGGAGCAGCTCGCTTCTTGTGGAATCCTCCGCAGCGAGCCTTTCGGCGAGGGCATTGATCCGCCGGCTGGCCCCAGGGTGGAGCGCTTCGAGCACGGGCAGCACCTCGGCCCGCACCCGGTTGCGGCTGAACTGGGGGTCTTGGTTGGAGGGATCCAGCCAGATCGGCAGCTGGAGGTCTTCGCAGATTTGGGCGGTGTCCTGGCGCGAAAAAATCAGCAAAGGCCGCACCACTTCGAGGCCTTCGCCCAGCTCCCGGTGCCCGCGCAGGCTGGCCAGGCCGCGGCGGTGGCTGCCCCGCGCCAAATGCAACAGCAGGGTTTCGGCCCGATCGCTGGCGGTATGGGCGGTCACCACATGGCTTGCCTTGAGCGCTCGAGCCCGTTCGATCAGGCAGCTGTAGCGCCAGTCCCGGGCTGCGGCTTCCCGCTGGATTGGGGCTGCCCAGCGATCGATCGAGAGCAGTAGCCCTTGGCTTTGGGCCCAGGCTTCCAGTTCAGAGGCCTGCTCGCCGGATTCAGGCCGCCATTGGTGGTCGCCGTGCCAGAGCTGCAGATTCCAGTGGTGGAGGCGCTGGAGATCCCTTAGCAGGGCCACCAGGGCCATGGAATCTTGGCCCCCAGACAGGGCCGCTAGCAGTACCCCCCCCTGCGGCAGGAGCGCCGGCTGGCGCAACAGGTGCCGGTGCAGCCGCAGATGGTGGGGGCTCCAGTGCTCAGCCATGGCCCAGCTTGGCCAGATCGGGGTAGCTTGCAACCATGAGCGCCGCAGCAACCGAGATTGCCCTGCCTTGGAGGGCGGTACAACCGCTAGCGGACGACCTCGATCTTGGGCCTGGCTTGGATCCTCGGTTGGTGCAGGCAGCTTTGCGGCGCTTGATCGCTAGCGGCGGCTTGCAGGCTGTCGTGGTGTTTGGTTCCAGGGCGAGGGGAGGAGCTAAGCCTGATTCCGATTTGGATCTGGCTTTGATCAGCCAGCTGCCCCGGTTGACGCCGGAGCAAAAACGTGATTACTGGGATCGCTGGCGTGGGGCGATCGGGCTGCTTGGCTGCGGGGTGGATCTGGTGGTGCAGGGCGCTGCCGATGCGGCCTACCTAGCCCAGTCTCGCTGGCATGTGATGGGTGATGTGGCGCGGGAGGGGAGGGTGCTCTATGCCGCCGGCTGAAGATGCCAGCCTCCTTTTGGCGATTGTGCGACGGCACCTGCGCAGTTTGCAGATGACGCTCGATGCGGACTTTCCTGATGAGGATTGGGGTTTCACGGCGCAACAGGCGGTTGAAAAACTGCTCAAGAGCTGGATCGTGTTGGCCGATCGACGGCCACCCCGCAGCCATGAACTCGCCGAACTGGCGGTCTTGGCGGAGCTTGAGCTGCCCGCTGAGCTCTTGGCCCTGCAGACCTACGCCGTGGAGGCTCGCTATGAGGAAGGTCCGTTCCCACTACCTGCGGAAAGGCAGGCACTTTTGGCCCAGATCCAGCAACTTTTGGATTGTTGCGTCGAGGCTGTGGAGCAGAAGGCCTGAGTTGGTGCGCCAGGCCTTGCGTGGGAGAATCACCCCACTACCCCAATGGTTCTGATGTCGCGCCTCGATCGCCTGCCCAGCCAGTTGCAAGCCGCCCTGGCCGAGCACCGCTTGCTCAAGGTGATCGCTGGTCTCACGAACTTCGATGCAGGGTCTGTTGAGCGGATCAGCCGCGCCGCCGGACTCGGTGGTGCTGATTTGATCGACCTGGCCTGTGATCCCGAGCTGGTGGCCCTGGCCGCGGCGGTCTCCAGCCTGCCGATTTGTGTGAGTGCCGTGGATCCCGAGCTGTTCCCCGCGGCGGTGGCCGCAGGAGCCGCCATGGTGGAAATCGGCAACTACGACGCCTTTTATCCCCTGGGCCGGGTGTTTGATGCCGCCGAAGTGCTGGCCATCACCCGCCGCACCCGTGAGCTCCTGCCCGCCGTGGTGCTGTCGGTCACGGTGCCCCATGTCTTGCCCCTGGACCAACAGGAACAGCTCGCCATCGACCTGGTGGAGGCCGGCGCCGACCTCATCCAGACGGAAGGGGGCACCAGCGCCAAGCCCTTTAGCCCTGGCACCCTTGGTTTGATCGAAAAAGCAGCTCCCACCCTGGCCGCCACCCACGCGATTAGCCGGGCCCTCACGGATGCAGGCCACCAGACCCCCGTGCTCTGTGCCTCCGGCCTGTCTTCCGTGACCGTGCCCATGGCGATTGCGGCCGGTGCTGCTGGTGTGGGCGTCGGGTCCGCTGTGAACCGCCTCTCTGATCCGTTGGCCATGGTGGCCGTGGTTCGCGGGCTGCGGGAGGCCCTGGGCGGCGGCGTTCAGTCCGGCTTGAGCACCAGCTTGAATACCAGCCCCAGCGCCTAAATCCCAGGACGGCGGTTCTTACGGCCCCTGCCCAACCGAAGGCACGGCGAGAATGGTTGCCATGGTCCCTTTCCAGCTCCACGCTCCCTATGAACCCAAGGGAGATCAGCCCACGGCCATCAAGGCGATGGTTGCGGGGGTTGATGGGGGAGAGCGCTACCAAACCCTGCTCGGGGCGACAGGCACGGGGAAAACGTTTTCGATCGCCAATGTGATCGCCCAGACCGGGCGCCCCACCTTGGTGCTGGCCCACAACAAGACCTTGGCGGCCCAGCTCTGCAATGAGCTGCGGGAATTTTTCCCGAATAACGCGGTCGAATATTTCATTTCCTATTACGACTACTACCAGCCGGAGGCCTATGTGCCTGTCTCCGACACCTATATCGCCAAAACCGCGTCGATCAACGAAGAGATCGACATGCTGCGTCACTCGGCGACCCGCTCTCTGTTTGAGCGCCGCGATGTGATCGTGGTGGCGTCAATTAGTTGCATTTATGGTCTGGGTATTCCGAGTGAATACCTCAAGGCAGCCGTCAAATTTGAGGTGGGCGACACCCTCATCCTCAGGGCTTCCCTGCGGGAGTTGGTCAACAACCAATACGCCCGCAACGATGTGGAGATTGCCAGGGGCCGCTTCCGGGTGCGGGGCGATGTCCTGGAGATCGGCCCTGCCTATGAAGATCGGCTGGTGCGGATCGAACTGTTTGGCGACGAGGTGGAGGCGATTCGCTACGTGGACCCCACCACCGGCGAGATTCTCCAGAGCCTCGAAAGCATCAACATCTATCCGGCCAAGCACTTTGTGACCCCCAAGGATCGCCTGGAGGATGCGATCAAGGCCATCCGCGGGGAGCTGCGGGAGCGATTGGATCTGCTCAATGGCGAGGGCCGGCTTTTGGAGGCCCAGCGCCTGGAGCAGCGCACCGCCTACGACCTCGAGATGCTCGACCAGGTGGGCTATTGCAACGGGGTAGAGAACTACGCCCGCCATCTCTCCGGTCGGCCTGCAGGTACTCCGCCGGAATGCCTGATTGACTACTTCCCCGATGACTGGCTGTTGGTGGTGGATGAGAGCCATGTGACCTGCTCCCAGCTGCAGGCCATGTACAACGGCGACCAATCCCGCAAGCAGGTGCTGATTGAACACGGCTTTCGCCTGCCCAGCGCCGCCGACAACAGGCCGTTAAAAGGGTCGGAGTTCTGGGAGAAGGCCACCCAGACCATCTTTGTGAGTGCAACCCCAGGCAACTGGGAGCTGGAGCAAAGCCACGGCCAGGTGGTGCAGCAGGTGATTCGGCCCACCGGGGTGCTCGATCCGATCGTGGAGGTGCGCCCCACGGAAGGCCAGGTGGATGATCTGCTGGGTGAGATCCGCATCAGGGCCGACAAAAACGAGCGGGTGATCATCACCACGCTCACCAAGCGCATGGCCGAAGATCTCACCGATTATCTGGCCGAGAATGGGGTGCGGGTGCGTTATCTGCACTCTGAGATCCACTCGATTGAGCGGATCGAAATCATCCAAGACCTGCGCAATGGCGAGTACGACGTGCTGGTGGGGGTGAATTTGCTGCGGGAAGGCCTGGACCTGCCCGAGGTGTCGTTGGTGGCGATTCTCGATGCCGATAAGGAAGGCTTTCTGCGGGCCGAGCGCTCCCTGATCCAAACGATTGGCCGGGCGGCCCGCCACGTGGAAGGAGTGGCCCTGCTGTATGCCGACAACCTCACCGATTCGATGGTCAAGGCGATCTCAGAAACCGAGCGCCGCCGGGCCATCCAGCACGCCTACAACGTGAAGCACGGCATCACGCCCACCCCCGCAGGTAAGCGGTCGGGCAACTCGATTTTGTCGTCCTTGGAGGTGACCCGCCGCCTCAGCGATGACCAGCTTGAGCAGGCCACCAGCCGGGCCATCGACCAGTCGGGCGACTACCAAGTGCCCTTGGATTCCCTGCCCGATCTGATCATTCAGCTCGAAGAAAAAATGAAAGTGGCGGCTAAAAATCTTGAATTTGAAGAGGCCGCCAACCTGCGCGATCGCATCAAAAAGCTGCGCCAGAAACTGGTGGGTAGAACCTGAGCCACTATGAGCACACCGGAGCATCAGCGATGAGCCATAGGCGACTTGGATGGGCTGCTGGCCTAGCGGCCTTGCTGGGGGTTGGGGTGCTCGATGGAGTGATCAGGGCTGGCCAAGCCGTCGAGCAAGTGGAATTGGTCGCGCCCTTTTCAAACGCGATCTACACGATCCGCGTCGCTGAACTCGCCAATACCCAGACCCTCTTGGGCGGCACCAGCGATTTGGCCGAGCTGGACCGGGCCTTGAACGGTGCCATTGGCAAACAGCTGATTGAGGTGTTCCACAAGCCCTTACCCCTGAGTGCGGGGGCCTTTGACAAGGATTCCGGATCGCCCTTGCTGCAACAGGTGTTGCTGGTGTTGGCCCAGTTGGGCGAGCTGGATGGATTGCGCACCAATCAGATGGACACAACGGCCCTGGCCAAGGCCGTGGATCAAGCCGCTGTTGGCGGTCAAATCACCATGCTGTCGTTGCTGCAGGCCCTGCCCGGCAAGACCGTGCGGGTTGATTTGCCCAAGGTGGTGAAAGCCCTGACCCGCAATGCCCAGCAGCGGTTGGTCACCAACAAGTTGCTCACAACGGGTGTGCCGATCAGCGCGGATCCCAGCCTCGCCAAGCCGGGCCCCAGCGCTGTTGTGCGTCGTGAACTGGGTTTGGCGGTGGGCCATCGGCCCGCGCCCCTCACCCTGGTGGTGCTCCAGCCCGAGGGGAAGTCCAATGGCCGGCTGGTGGTGATCTCCCATGGTCTCTGGGATAGCCCGACCAGCTTTGAGGGCTGGGCTCGCCAACTAGCGAGTTATGGCTACACGGTGGTGCTGCCTGTCCATCCAGGCAGTGATCAGGAGCAACAGCGGGCCATGCTGGCGGGTGAGGCCCCACCCCCCACCCCCGAAGAGCTGCGGCTGCGCCCCATGGACGTGAGTGCTGTTCTCGATGGCATTGCTGCCGGAACGTTGGCGGGTTTCCAGGGCACTCAGGTCCAATCCACGGTGGTGGTGGGCCATTCCTGGGGAGCGATTACGGCCCTGCAGTTGGCAGGTGGTCGATCCAGCTCCGGCCCTCTCCGTCAGAACTGCGGTGATCTCCTGAATCCCGAGCGCACCCTGAGCTGGATTTTGCAGTGCAGTTTTGTCTCCACCGCTGACGCTCCGCCCCAACCCGATCTGCGGGTCAAGTCGGTGGTGGCGGTGAGTCCCCCCATTGGGCTGCTGTTCAGCCCGGATGCGGTCCAAGGCATCCAGGCCCGGGTGCTGTTGGTGAGTGGCAGCCACGACTGGGTGGTGCCCCCCGATCCGGAGGCCCTGCTTCCCTTCGCCCTGTCACCGGCCTTGGGGCACCGTTTGGTACTGGTCAAAGGCGGCGATCACTTCAACATGCGGGCTCCGGCCCAGACCAGTTCCCCAGCGGAGGCCGCTTCCTCGGTGAAGCCCAATGCGACCGCCCTGCTGTCGCCCCTGATCCTGGCCTGGGTCAACGGCACCTTTGCGGCGGGCATCCAGGCCCTGCCGGCTGCCGGTGCCCCGAGCCTCCTGCCCCCCTCCGGTTGGGGGAGTGCGGTGATGCCCATGGTCGATGTGACTGTTAAGCAGGCTGCTGGGGTGGTGGCTCCCTAGTTCCCTAGGGCTCTTTGGCCACCATCGGGGCTTCGGTGCCGTGGGCCCGGTGCACGGCGGTGCCGCCGAGCCCAAAGGCCCCATGCACCACTTGCAGGGCCTGGACGCCCAGGTTTTCGGGCACCACGCAACTGGTGCGGATTTCACTGGTGGCGATCAGCTCGATGTTGATGCCCGCATCGGCCAAGGCCCGGAACATCCGGGCGGCCGTGCCGGGGGTGCAGGGCATGCCCGCCCCCACGGCGCTGACCCGGGCGATGGCCGCTCCCTGCTCGAAGTGGGCTCCGGGCCACTGCTTCAGCAGGGCGCTCAAGGCCTGCTCTGCCTTGCCTAAATCTCCCTTGCGCAGGGTGAAGCTCATGTCGCGGCTGAGGGCCTGGCCTGCTCCGTGGGTGCGTTCGGATTGGACGATGGCGTCCAGGCTGATGCCCGCATCGGCCAGGGCGCGGCACACCGCTGCTGCGGTGCCGGGGCGATCGGGGAGCTTGCGCACACTCACCTGGGCCTGATCCAGATCCAGGGCCACACCGCGGACGGCCGGTTCATCGGCGCCTGCAGGTGTGGTTTGACGGTTGAGTTGTTGGTCTGTCAGCTCAAACACCTCGGCGGCAGAGCGCAGGGCCTTGGCGCCTTGATGGCCCGCCACCAGGCAACTCACCTTCACTTCGCTGGTGGCGATCAGGCGCAGGTTGATGCCTGCCTTCGCCAGGGTGTCGAAGAGTTTGGCGGCCACCCCTGGTCGGCCCAGGATGCCGGCTCCCGAGATGCTCAGCTTGGCCATGCCCCCCTCGGCCCTGAGCTGGGCTCCGCCGGCCCCCACATCGGCGCCAAGCTCCGCCAGCACCTCGCGGCAGACCAGCTGGGCCTGATCAAGTTCGGCCTCAGCCAGGGTGAAGGCAATGTCGTTGGTGAAGCTGCCGTTGTCTGATCCTTCATGGGTGGCCTGCACGATCAGGTCCACGTTCAGCCCGGCCTTGCCGAGGGCTTCAAACAGCTGGGCTGCGATGCCCGGTTGATCGGGCACATGGGTGAGGGCCACCACGGCTTGGGCTGGTTCCAGCTCGGCCCCATCCACGGGCTTGCCCAGTTCCAGGCCCCCATGGCCGATCGGGCGCCCCTTGCTGCTGGTCAGCAGGGTTCCCGGTTCATCACCCCAGCTGGAGCGCACCACCAGGGGGACGCCGTAGTTGCGGGCAATCTCCACGGCCCGGGGATGCAGCACGGAGGCCCCCAGGCTGGCCAGCTCAAGCATTTCGTCGCAGCTCACCTGGTCCATCAACTGGGCATCCGCCACCTTGCGGGGATCGGTGGTGAGCACCCCGGGCACATCGGTGAAAATCTCACAGGCTTGGGCCCCAAGGGCTGCCGCCAGGGCAACGGCAGAGGTGTCGGAGCCGCCCCTGCCCAAGGTGGTGATTTCGGGGGTGCCGGCGGCGCCGGAGCTGGTGCCCTGGAAGCCGGCCACCACCACCACGAAGCCGTCCTCAAGCAGGCGTTGCAGCCGTTCGGTGCGGATTTCCAGGATGCGGGCCCGGCCATGGGCGGATTCGGTGATGATCCCGGCCTGGGTTCCGGTCATCGATACGGCAGGAACCCCCTCGGCATGGAGGGCCATCGCCAACAGGGCCATGGATACCTGCTCGCCTGTGGCCAGCAACATGTCCATCTCCCGTTGGGGCGGGTTGGGGTTGATGGCGGCAGCGAGTCCGGTGAGTTCATCGGTGGTGTGCCCCATCGCCGACACCACGATCACCAGGTCGTTGCCCTCGTCGCGGCAGCGGCAGATGCGCTTGGCCACGGCCTGGATGCGCTCGACGCTAGCCACCGAGGTTCCGCCAAACTTCTGAACCAGCAGGGCCATGGCAACCGATCGCCGAAGCGCTCGCGCGGGAAGGCTCAATTATTCACCGATGCCCACTCAGAACTCCCTCCAAGCCTCCCTAACCCCTTAGCTCTCGGCTGGTGCCAACAAAAAGCCATCACGGAAGGCATCCCGGCCGTCCGCTCCGCGCTTCAAGGTGGCTTCCACCTCCAGCAGCTGTCCCAACAGCTTGAGGAAGTGCTTGGACTGTTTACCGCGGATTTGTTTGAGCATGACGTAGATGCGTTTGGGATTGCCGATGCCTGCGGCCTTGGCGATCACGGCGACGTCTTGCTCGCCTGCCTTCTCCAGCAGGCTCACCCAAAGCCAGCCGCGGATTTGGCTGGAGAGGGCCGCCACGATCCGCAGGGCCGGTTCATTGGCTTCCAGTAGGGCATCCACCAGGGCAATGGCATCGGCTGGTTTTCCGGCCAGCAGGGCATCGCCCACGGCCAGGCTGTTGGTGGCGTGGCTGGCCACCAGGGCTGCGACCGCCGCCGCCGTGATCGTTTGGGCTTGGCCCTGGGAATCGGTGCCGGCATAGATAGAGAGTTTCTCCAGTTCGCTGGCTAGCCGGGCGCTATCGCTGCCGATGGCCTCCGACAGGGCTTCTGCGGCCGCTGGCCCTAATCGGAGCCCGAGCGCTTGGGCCGTGCGCTGCACCAGCTCCACTTGGCCTGCCCCATCCCAGATGGCGGGCAGGGCAAAGTTGGCCTCGAAGGCTTGGCCTGCTTTCACCAGTTTTTGCAAGGCCTTGGTGGTGCGTAGTCGGGCGTCCGGTTTGCCGGGATTCACCAGCACGAGGTGGCAGGTTTCTGGCAGTACATCCAGGCCGCTTTCCAGTTGATCAGCCAACTCCGCCGGACATTGGTTGCAAAAGGGGCTGCGCTGCAGGATCACCACCCGGGCCCCCGAGCCCAAGGGGGGTGTGCGGGCTTCAGCGAGGGCCTGGGCTGCTTGGCCGGGGTCGTTGCCATCGAGTCGGCTGAGGTTGATGCTGCCCCAGGTCGGATCGATCAGCTTCTCGACCAGGGCCTCGATGGCCCGGCTTCGGGCGGCCTCATCGTCGCCCCAATAGAGGTGGAAGGGCATGGGGGTATGGGGGCATGACCAGCCAAAGTCTGGTGGCCGGTGCAGCCTGCCGCCATGGCCCAGAGCGAAACGAGCCAGCACGGGATCGACCACCAGGGAATCGACCATCGGGGGATCGACCATCCGATTTTCAGCGAGAGCGTGCGGCGGATTCGCGCATGGCTGGAGCCCACCGGGATTTATCAGGGGCTGAGCCCCCTGGAGCAGGAGCTGTTGGAGCGCCTCGTGCACAGCAGTGGCGATGTGGAGGTGGCGCCGCTGGTGGCCTGGAGCCCCCAGGCCTGCGAGCTCGGGGCGGCGGCGGTGGCCCAAGGCGCGGTGATCCTCACCGATACGGCCATGGCAGCTGCCGCGGTGGCGCCCATGGCCCGGCGCACCTTCGCCAATCCGGTGCACACCCTGCTGGAGTGGGCGCCGCCCACCGTGCCCGCAGGGGCGCCAGCTTCGGAAACCCGCAGCTCCCTGGGCATGGCCGCGGCCCTAAAAGTCCAGGACGCTCGCCCCTTGGTGGTGCTGATTGGCAGTGCCCCCACGGCCCTCGAGACCCTGCTGGACTTGGTGGCCGCCGGCTCCTGCCCCGCGCCGGCGTTGGTGATTGGCATGCCCGTGGGGTTTGTGGGGGTGGCCGAGAGCAAGCGGCACCTGGCGGAGAGTGGCCTGGTGCACCTGCGGCTTGAGGGCCCCAAGGGCGGGGCTGGTTTGGTGGCGGCCGCCTGTAATGCCCTGTTGCGCAGGGCCTGGCTTGAAGCTGGCTAGGCGGCCACACGGTTCAGGCCCACGGCAACCTGGTTCAGGCCCACGGCCACATGGCTGTTGGCCTCAATGCGGCCCAGCACCTGGCGGGCCCGCAGCACCACCGAAGGGGGCACCCCGGCCAAACGGGCGGCTTCGATGCCATAGCTGCGGTTGGCACCACCGGGGGCGACCCGGTGCAGGAACACCAGGCTCTCGCCGGATTCCTCCACCAGCACCTGGGCGTTGGCCACGTTGGGCAGGAGATCGGCGAGTTCGTTGAGCTCGTGGTAATGGGTGGCAAACACGCTGCGGGCCCTGATGCCCTGGCCATCGGCGGCCGCCAGGTGCTCGGCCACGGCCCAGGCGATCGAGAGCCCATCGAAGGTGGCGGTACCCCGGCCAATCTCATCGAGCAGCACCAGGGAGCGTTCCGTGGCGTGGTGAAGGATGTTGGCGGTTTCGGCCATTTCCACCATGAAGGTGGATTGGCCTGAGCTGAGGTCGTCGCCGGCGCCGACCCGGGTGAAGATCCGATCGGCAATGCCAAGCCTGGCCGCTTGGGCGGGGATCCAGCTGCCCATTTGGGCCATCAACTGCAGCAGGCCCGCCTGGCGTAAGTAACAGCTCTTGCCGCTGGCGTTGGGCCCCGTGAGCACGATCAGGTCTGGGGTGGCGTTGCCGCCGAGGGCTAGATCGTTGGGGGTGAAGGCTTCCTCCACCAGCAACTGCTCCACCACCGGATGGCGGCCCGCCTCAATCACCAGCTCGCGGCTGTCCGTGATCTCTGGGCAGCAGTAGCCCCCGGTGGCGGCCACATCGGCGAGGGAGGCCACCGCATCCAGCTCGGCCACCAGCCGGGCGGCCACCCGAATCGGGGCTGCCCGGGTTCCTACTTCCAAGCGCAGCTGGCAAAACAGCTCGTATTCCCGTTGGGCGGTCCGGGCCTTGAGCTGCAGGATCTTGCCCTCCCTGGCCTTGAGCTCGGGGGTCACAAAGCGCTCCTCATTGGCCAGGGTCTGGCGGCGGATCCAGTGGTCGGGCACGGCTGCCGATTTGGCCCGGCTCACCGCCAGGAAGTAGCCAAAGGTGCGGTGGTATTGGAGTTTGAGGGTGGGGATGCCGCTGGCTTGGCGCTCGAGCGTTTCCTGGCCCCGCAGCCAAGCGTCTTGGTCGTCGAGTTGGTTGCGCAGGCCATCGAGTTGGGGATCGACCCCGTCGTGGATCAGGCCCCCTTCACTGATGGTGGGCGGGGGGGTGTCGAGCAGGTTGTGGCGCAGCAGGGCCGCGATCGTTTCCAGCTCGGGCCAGGGCTGGGCCAGGGCTTGCAGGGGCTGGCTCGTGCTTTTGGCGAGCAGGGCTGCCAATTGGGGCAGGCGCTCGAGGCCATCGGCCAGGGCCACCAGATCCCGGGCGGAAGCGCTGCCGGCCCCAGCCCGTCCAGCGAGGCGCTCAAGATCTCCCATGGGCCGCAGCAACCGCCGCACCCCAAGCCGCAGGGACCGTTGGGCCACCAGTTCCCCCACGCCGGCCTGGCGCTCGAGAATGGCGCTCAGGTCCACCAGCGGCGCTTCCACCCAGCGCCGCAGGCAGCGGCCCCCCATGGCGGTGTGGGTGCGATCCAGGGCCCAGAGCAGGGAGCCCTGGCTTGCTCCCGCTGTTTGGGTTTTGGTGAGCTCCAGGTTGCGACGGGTTTGGGCATCGAGGATCAACAGATCCCCCGCGTGCCAGGTGGTGGGTAAATCGAGGGGAACTTGGCCCTCCTGGGTGGCATCGAGGTAGGCCACCAGGCCGCCGGCCGCCCGCATCGCCAAGGGAACAGCCTGGAGCCCAAGGCCATCGAGGCTGGCCAGGCCAAAGCGGCTTTTGAGGGTGACGCTGGCTTCTGGGGCCTCAAAGGGGGTGCGGGGCAGGGCCGTCAGGTGCAGGCCATCGGGGCACCAGGGGGGCTTGCCAGCCCCTGGTGCATGGGAGCCGGAGCCGCCTTCCGCCGAGGGCCACAGCACTTCCGCCGCTTCCACCTGCAGCAGCTCCTGGTGCAACAGATCGCTGCCCTGGCGCTCGGTCACCTGAAATTCGCCCGTGCTCACATCCGCCACGGCCAGCCCCCAGCGGGTCCCATCGCCCTCGGCGCTTAAAACCACGGCGCAGAGCCAGTTGTTGCGCCGGGCCGAGAGCATCTCGTCTTCCAGCACCGTGCCGGGGGTGAGCACCCGGGTGATGCCCCGCTTGAGCAGTTCTCCCTTGGCGGGCCCCTTCGCCGCTGCCGTCTCGAGCTGGTCACAGAGGGCCACGCTCAGGCCGCGGCGCACCAGCTCGGCGCAATAGCGCTCGGCGGCGTGGTGGGGAATGCCCGCCATCGGTACCCGGCCCATGGCCTTGCCGGCTTCCTTGCCGGTCAGGGTGAGCTCGAGGAGCCGGGAGAGGGAAATGGCGTCTTCAAAGAAGCATTCGAAAAAGTCGCCCAGGCGATAGAGCAGCACCCGCTCGGGGTGGGCGGCCTTGAGCTCCACGTAGTGGCGCAGCATCGGCGTGAGCTGCTCCGGGTCCACCAGGCCGTGGTGGTGCCAGGGGGGCAGATCGGAACTGGTGTCTTGGCCTGCTGGGTCTTGGTCTGTAGCTGGGCTGGGCCCAGGGGATGGCTCGCTTTGGCCTGGCTCGTTCGCTGCCCGGCCTTGGCGCTGCCTTGGCCGGCTGCTGGCATCGGCGGCCAGTGCTGCTTCATCGAGATCGCCCAGGGACCCGAGCGCGGTACCGGTGGTTTTGGTTGGGGTCTTGGGTTGGGCCGCTTCCGGCTCGCCAAACAGACTCCCCTGGAGGGCCAGCTCAGGCTGCTGCTCGGCTGGCGCGGCCACGGCTGGGGGGCATCAAGGGGCTGATCGTAGGGGGGGAATGGGGCCCATCAGCCCTTGGGTTTCTTGGCAATCCACACCACATCGCTGAGGTTGGCGAAGTCGCTGTCCAGGGTCAGCAAGCGGGCTTTGTGCCGCCTGGCGGTGGCCAAGATCACGCTGTCGGCCATGGGCAAGTGGTGGGCCAAGCCCAATTGGGCGGCTTCAAGCGCGAGTTGGGCGCTGAGCTCAACCACGTGGCCCCGTTGCATGAGGGCTGTGGCCTGGATGGCGGCGTTTTCTCCGTGCTCCCTGAGCACCCACTTGAACACTTCCAGCAGGCTCAAGGAGGGCACGATTAGCTGGGATGGGGCCTCAATGGCAGGGGCGAAGTCGTTGGCCTGGGGCCCATCGGTGAAGAACTCAATCCAGCCAGAGGAATCCACCACCTTTAAGGGGGTGGCAGGGGCAGGGCTCACAGGCGAGCTCACAGCCGATCGGGCTCCCGCTCAAAGCTGTTGCCCCCTTTGAGAAATCCGCGCAGGGCCGCTGGGGGGTGCAATGGCACCAGCTCAATCCTGTCCGCCAGGGAAATCAGCTGCAAGGTTTGACCGGGCTTGAGCTGGTAGCGCTCCCGCACAGCCTTGGGCAGCACCACTTGGTACTTCGAGGAAATGGTGGTGGATTCCATGGGCGCCGCGCGACCTTTGCCTATCGATCTTGTCAGGGTAGGTCGGATGGGGCATCGATGGCCCCCGCAACGTATGCCCACAACTTGTGAAGGAAGCCCGCGCCAGCGGCCAACAGTGCCGGGCCGTCGTGTGAGAATCCGCAAACTGCCTGAATTGGCCCCTGGCCACTCGCCGCACCCACCATGCAGATCCTCAACACCCTCACCGTTTTGGCCCTGGTGGTGATGTCGTTTGCGTTGATCGTGGCGGTGCCGGTGCTCTACGCCAGCAGCGAAGATTCCGGCCGCTCCAACCGCCTGATCCTGCTGGGCGGCATCGCCTGGGTGGCCCTGGTGCTGCTCAACTGGGGCGTCAGCTTCTTTGTGGTTTAGGGCCCGCTGAAAGGGCTTGGTCGCCAGCCTGCGTAGGCTGAACCACAACGATGCAGCCAAGACGTGGCCACCTTTGAAGGACGGTTTACGGATGCAGCCAGCCTGCGGATAGGCGTGGTGGTGGCCCGCTTCAACGATTTGGTGACAGCCAAGCTCCTGAGTGGCTGCCTCGATTGCCTATCGCGCCATGGCATTGACACCGGAGAAGCCAGCAGCCAGCTGGATGTGGCCTGGGTGCCCGGCAGCTTTGAGATTCCCCTGGTGGCCCAGCGGATGGCGGCTAGCGGCCGTTATCAAGTGGTGATCACCCTGGGTGCCGTGATCCGCGGCGATACCCCCCATTTCGATGTGGTGGTGGCTGAAGTGAGCAAGGGGGTGGCAGCCGTATCCCGCGATAGCGGCGTGCCCGTGATTTTTGGGGTGCTCACCACCGACACCATGCAGCAGGCCCTGGAGCGGGCCGGCATCAAGAGCAACTTGGGCTGGAGCTATGGCATGCAGGCCATCGAGATGGGCAGCCTGATGAAGGCCCTGCCCTTACGAGCCCAGTGAGCCGAAAGGGAATCATCCTGGCCGGAGGTAGCGGCACCCGGCTCCATCCGATCACCCAGGCGGTGAGCAAACAGCTGCTGCCGGTGTACGACAAGCCGATGATTTATTACCCCCTCAGCACCTTGATGCTGGCGGGGATTCGGGAGGTGTTGATTATCACCACCCCGGTGGACCAACCCGCCTTTCAGCGGCTGCTGGGTGATGGATCGGCCTGGGGCATGGCGATTTCCTATGCGGTGCAGCCCAGCCCCGACGGCCTGGCCCAGGCCTTTTTGATTGGGGCCGATTTTCTTGCTGGTGCGCCGGCTGCCCTGGTGCTGGGCGACAACCTCTTCCATGGCCACGACCTCTCACCCCAGCTCCAGGGCCTCAATGGGGGGCAAGCGGGGGCCACGGTGTTTGCCTATGGCGTGCGGGATCCCGAGCGCTATGGGGTGGTGGAGTTCGATGCCGATGGCAAGGTGCTGAGCCTGGAAGAAAAGCCGGCCAAGCCCAAGAGTCGCTACGCCGTTACAGGCCTCTACTTCTATGACGCCTCCGTCGTGGAGCGGGCCAGGCGCGTGCAGCCATCTGCAAGGGGAGAGCTGGAGATCACCGATCTGAATCGCCAGTATTTGGACGAAGGGTTGCTGCAGGTGGAATTGATGGGCCGCGGCATGGCCTGGCTGGATACGGGCACCTGCGATTCCCTGCACGAGGCCGGCAGTTACATCCGCACGCTCGAGCACCGGCAGGGCCTCAAGGTGGGCTGCCCCGAGGAAGTGGCCTGGCGGATGGGCTGGATTGCCGGATCCGAGCTGGAAGCTCTCGCTGCACCGCTGCGCAAGAGTGGCTATGGCGATTATCTGTTGCAATTGCTGGAGCTGGCGTAATGCAGGCCGAAGGTTTGCTCACCAGCGCCGGCATTCCTTTGGCAGGCGATCGCCACCAGCTGCCCTTGCTGCTGACCCCACGGGTGTTTGGTGATGATCGGGGCTTTTTCTTTGAGAGCTGGAACCAGCGCAGCTTTGCCACGGCCCTTGGCTTGCCTTTGGAGCGAGCTCCGGGGTTTGTGCAAGACAACCACTCCCGCTCCAGCCGCGGGGTGCTGCGCGGCCTGCACTACCAACTGCCGCCCCATACCCAGGGCAAGTTGGTGCGCTGCATCCTTGGCGACATCTTTGATGTGGCGGTGGATATCCGGCGCAGTTCGCCCACCTTTGGCCAATGGGTGGGGGCGGTGCTGAGCAGCGAAAACCACCAGCAGCTGTGGGTTCCAGAGGGTTTTGCCCACGGTTTTCTCACCCTGAGTGAGCACGCAGAAGTGCTCTACAAAACCACTGATTTTTGGAGCCAAGAGTGCGAGCGGGCGATTCGCTGGGATGACCCGCAGGTGGCCATTGCCTGGCCGTTGGATTCCCTTGGCGGGATCGAACCGCTGCTGGCTGAGAAGGATGCTGCTGCCCCCTGGTTGGCGGATGCCCAAGCGGCGGACCTTTCAGATGAGTAGCGGCTTGCGCGTCGTGGTGACTGGAGCTGCGGGGCAGT
The DNA here is from genome assembly GCA_945896675.1 of Cyanobium sp. NIES-981. Classification (GTDB taxonomy): domain Bacteria; phylum Cyanobacteriota; class Cyanobacteriia; order PCC-6307; family Cyanobiaceae; genus Cyanobium_A. The sequence continues at coordinate 14,551 of CAMDEM010000004.1, read as the reverse complement.
TGGGCCAGGCGCTGCAAGCCTCGGCGCCCCAGGCCATTGAGCTCATCGCTTTAACGCGCCAAGGGTTGGATTTGGCCGATGCCAAGGCCTGCACCAGTCTTGTGCGGGAGCTGAAGCCTGATTGGGTGCTGAATGCTGGGGCTTACACGGCCGTGGATCGCGCTGAGAGCGAGCCGGAACTGGCCCAAGCCGTGAACGCTGGAGCACCGGCGGCCTTTGTAGAAGCCCTTGCCGAAACCGGTGGCCGGCTGCTGCAGGTGAGCACGGATTTTGTGTTTGCTGGTCAGCAAGGCTCCCCCTACAGGCCCGATCAACCTGTCCAACCCTTGGGGATCTATGGCGCCAGTAAGGCGGCCGGAGAGCAGGCAGCCCTGGCGCTATCGGGCGGCCGGGTGCTGCGAACGAGCTGGGTCTATGGCCCGGTGGGCCAGAACTTTTGCCTCACCATGCTCAAGCTGCATGCCCTTAAGGCTGCTGCTGGTGAGCCCCTGGGGGTGGTTGCTGATCAGGTGGGCTGTCCCACCGCCACCACCACCTTGGCGGTGGCTTGTTGGCGGGCCCTGGGCATCGGCGCTTCCCCCGATGAGCCCCGATCTGAACAGCCGCGGATCCTGCACCACAGCGATGCTGGGGCAGCAAGCTGGTACGACTTCGCCTTGGCGATTGGTGAATTGGGTGTGACCAGCGGCCTATTGGAACGGGCAGCCCAGGTGACTCCGATTAGCACCGCCGATTACCCCACCCCGGCCAAGCGCCCCAGCTATTCCCTTCTGGATTGCACCGCCAGTCGGGCGGCCCTGGGGCTCAAGCCCATCCACTGGCGAGCGGCCCTGGCCCAGGTGCTCGCCAGCCTGGGGTGAGTGGGCTCCATTGATTCCGCATTTCTCCATCCTGTGATGACCGATCTGATGCCTGAGCCGAGCACCGATCTGCCTGCCCTGCTGGGCCAAAGGCACCGCATCTTGGTGACCGGTGGTGCGGGTTTTATTGGCGGTGCCGTGGTGCGCCGCTTGTTGGGCCAAAGCAGTGCGGTGGTGTTCAACCTCGATCGCTGCGGCTATGCCAGTGACCTCACAAGCATCAAGGCGCTGCCGCAGGCCGCCGAGCGCCATACCTTGCTCCGGGTCGACCTCACCGATGCGATGGCCACCGCTGCTGCGGTGCGCCAGGCCGATCCAGATATGGTCATGCACTTGGCCGCTGAAAGCCATGTGGACCGCTCAATCGATGGCCCAGGGGCCTTTATCGAGAGCAATGTGACGGGCACCTTCAACCTGCTCCAGGCGGTACGGGCCCATTGGGATGGATTGGCTGGTGAACGGCGCGAGGGTTTTCGCTTTCACCACATCAGTACCGATGAGGTGTTTGGTTCCCTGGGCAAAACGGGCCGCTTCTGTGAAACCACCCCCTACGACCCCCGCTCGCCCTATTCGGCCAGCAAGGCCGCCAGCGACCACCTGGTGAGCGCCTGGCACCACACCTACGGCCTGCCGGTGGTGCTCACGAATTGCTCCAACAATTACGGCCCCTGGCAGTTCCCCGAGAAGTTGATCCCGGTGGTGATCCTTAAGGCGGTGGCGGGCGAGCCGATACCGCTTTATGGCGATGGGGCCAACGTGCGCGATTGGCTCTTCGTGGAAGACCACGTCGAGGCCCTGCTCTTGGCGGCATCCCGGGGAACCGTGGGTGAGAGCTATTGCGTGGGGGGCCATGGAGAAAGGTCCAACAAGCAGGTGGTGGAGGCGATCTGTACCCTGCTCGATCAGCGGCTGCCGGCTGGATCCCCCCATGCCCGGCTGATCACCCCCGTGGCCGATCGGCCTGGCCACGACCGGCGCTATGCGATTGATCCCACGAAGATCAGTACCGAGCTGGGTTGGCAGCCGCGCCACAATTTTGAGCAGGGTTTGGCGGCCACGGTCGACTGGTATCTGGACCATCTGCCTTGGTGCCAGACGGTGTGCGCGCGTGCCGGCTACCAGGGCGAGCGGATTGGCTTAGCAGCGATTTGACCGAGGGCACCCCCGTGATGCAAGCTCAAGGGGTCGGCAAGGAACGTCTGTTCTGGCCGGCATGCGGATGTAGCTCAGTGGTAGAGCATCTCCTTGCCAAGGAGAGGGTCGAGAGTTCGAATCTCTTCATCCGCTTGATTTAGTCCTGTCTCGTCTAAAGGGAAATCAGCTAGCTGCTTTTGCGCAGCATGAGCTGCTGATTCCCCATGGGTTCAAAGCCCAATTGGCTGTAGAAGCCTGAGCTGTTGGTGGTCATCAGATAGGTACGTTCCACGTGTCTCAGGGCTGGGGCTTGCAGCAGGGTTTCCACGATGCGGCGGCCAAGCCCCTGGCCCTGGTGGTTGCTATCCACCACCACGTCCCAGAGCACGGCCCGATAAAGGCCGTCGCTGGTGGCCCGGCCAAAGCCGATCAAGGCCCCACCCTGCCAGCTGCTGACGACGGCTTGGCTGCCCTGAAGCATCTGACTGAGGGCTTTGCGGCTCCGGCCCTGGGCCCAAAAGCTGTGCCGATCTAGCAACTGCTGCAGCTTGTGCAGGCCCCTTGGTTGTAGCTGTAGCCGCCAAGCCCCTGGCCCATGGCAGATCACCGAGATGGCTTCAGCGTTGGCCATGGCATCCCCGATCAAGGCCCATACCCTGCATCGTCATTATTCTGCCCGGCCGGAATCCGGCTTCAGTAGGCTGCCGATACAGGTTTGGTAGGCCGTTTTCCCATGCTCAAGCTGCTGCTGGGTGATCCCAATGCCCGCAAGCTGAAGCGCTACCAGCCCCTGGTCTCCGACATCAACCTGCTCGAGGAGGAGATCGCTCCCCTCAGTGACGAGGAGCTGCGCGGGCTCACCAGCGAATTTCGCCAGAAGCTGGCGAATGGCGCCGCAGCGGGCGGCAGTGCCACGGCGATCGCTACCCGCGAGAAGGCCCTGCTCGATGAGTTGCTGCCCCAGGCCTTTGCTGTGGTTCGCGAGGCGGGTAAGCGGGTGCTGGGCATGCGCCACTTCGATGTCCAGCTGATCGGCGGCATGGTGCTGCACGAGGGCCAGATCGCCGAAATGAAGACCGGCGAGGGCAAAACCCTGGTGGCCACCCTGCCGGCCTACCTCAATGCCCTCACAGGCCGGGGCGTGCATGTGGTCACGGTGAACGACTACCTGGCCCGGCGTGACGCCGAGTGGATGGGCCAGGTGCATCGCTTTTTGGGTCTCTCGGTGGGCCTGATCCAGCAGGACATGGCCCCCGCCACCCGAAGGGCCAACTACGGCTGCGACATCACCTACGCCACCAACTCTGAGCTGGGCTTCGATTATCTGCGCGACAACATGGCGAATGACATCGCCGAGGTGGTGCAGCGCGATCCCTACTTCTGTGTGATCGACGAGGTGGATTCCATCTTGATTGATGAAGCCCGCACCCCCTTAATCATTTCAGGCCAGGTGGAGCGGCCCCAGGAGAAGTACCGGCGGGCAGCGGAAGTGGCAGCCCAGCTGGAACGGGCCGACGAGATGGGCAAAGACGGCATTGACCCCGAGGGCGACTACGAAGTTGATGAGAAGCAGCGCAATGTGACTCTCACCGATGAGGGTTATGGCAAGGCTGAGCAGATGCTGGGTGTGGCCGATTTGTTCAACCCCGAAGATCCCTGGGCCCACTACATCAACAATGCCCTCAAGGCCAAGGAGCTTTTCACCAAAGATGTCAACTACATCGTGCGCGGCACTGATGCGGTGATCGTGGATGAATTCACTGGCCGGGTGATGCCAGGCCGTCGCTGGAGTGATGGCCAGCACCAGGCCATTGAGGCCAAGGAAGAGCTGGCGATCCAGCCGGAAACCCAAACCCTCGCCTCGATCACCTACCAAAACTTCTTCCTGCTCTATCCACGCCTGGCCGGCATGACCGGTACGGCCAAAACCGAGGAGGTCGAATTTGAGAAGACCTACAAGCTCGAGGTCACGATCGTGCCCACCAACCGGGTGCGCTCCCGCTCCGATTGGACCGACCAGGTCTACAAAACCGAGCCGGCCAAATGGCAGGCCGTGGCCAATGAAACGGCCGCCATCCACAAGGAAGGCCGGCCGGTGCTGGTGGGTACCACCAGTGTGGAGAAATCGGAACTGCTCTCTGCCCTTTTGGCCGAGCAGCAAATCCCCCACAACCTGCTCAATGCCAAGCCGGAAAACGTGGAGCGGGAAGCCGAGATCGTGGCCCAGGCCGGCCGGGCCGGTGCGGTCACCATCGCCACCAACATGGCGGGCCGCGGCACCGACATCATCCTTGGCGGCAACAGCGATTACATGGCGCGGCTCAAGTTGCGTGAGGTGCTCTTGCCCCAGCTGGTGCGCCCGGAAGAGGGCCACAAGCCGCCCATTCCCTTGCAGCGCTCCAGCGAAGGTGGCGGCGGTTTTTCTGCTGGCGTCAATGGCGCCAATGGAGCTGATGCCTCTGCAGCCGCAGCCTTCAAGGCCCCCAGTGAGGCCCGAGCGATTGGGGCCCTCTACCCCTGTGCCCTCTCAGGCGATGCCGATGGGGCCTTGGCCCACCTGGCTAAGGATCTGGTGAAGGCCTGGGGCGATCGGGCCCTCACGGTGCTGGAGCTGGAAGATCGCATCGCCCAGGCAGCCGAAAAGGCCCCAACCGACGACCCCCAGATCCAGGCCCTGCGCGATTGCATTGCCCAGGTGAAGGCGGAATATGAAGTGGTGGTGACCCAGGAGGACGGTCGGGTGCGCGACACCGGCGGCCTCCACGTGATCGGTACCGAGCGCCATGAATCCCGCCGGGTGGACAACCAGTTGCGGGGCCGGGCGGGCCGCCAGGGTGACCCCGGCAGCACCCGTTTCTTCCTCTCGCTGGAAGACAACCTGCTGCGTATTTTCGGTGGCGAGCGCGTGGCAGGGCTGATGAATGCCTTTCGGGTGGAAGAGGACATGCCGATCGAATCCGGCATGCTCACCCGCTCTTTGGAAGGGGCCCAGAAAAAGGTGGAGACCTACTACTACGACATCCGTAAGCAGGTGTTTGAGTACGACGAAGTCATGAACAACCAGCGCAAGGCCGTCTATGTGGAGCGCCGGCGGGTGCTCGAGGGCCGGGAGCTCAAGCAGCAGGTCATTGGCTATGGCGAGCGAACAATTGTCGACATCGTCGAGGCCTACGTGAATCCCGATCTACCCCCTGAAGAGTGGGATTTGGCCAATCTTCTTGCCAAGGTCAAGGAATTTATCTATCTCCTGGAAGATCTCACCCCCGATCAACTCCAGGGCCTGCAGATGGAGGAGCTCAAGGCGTTTCTGCAAGAGCAGATGCGCAATGCCTACGACATCAAGGAGGGCCAGGTTGACCAGCAGCGGCCGGGCTTAATGCGTGAAGCCGAGCGGTATTTCATCCTTCAGCAAATCGATACCCTCTGGCGGGAGCATCTGCAGGCGATGGAGGCGTTGCGCGAATCCGTGGGTCTGCGCGGTTACGGCCAGAAGGATCCCCTCATTGAATACAAGAACGAGGGCTACGATATGTTCCTCGAGATGATGACCCAGATGCGGCGCAACGTGATCTATTCGATGTTCATGTTCCAGCCCCGCATGGATTCAGAACCGGAGGCTGCTGTTCTCAGCTAAGGGTCAACCCTGGGCTGAGCATTTCTTACTTAGCTGAGGATTCCTTACTCAGCCGAGGGTTGATCCTGGGTTATCCCCTAGAAATTCCAGGATTTCGCGATCTTTGAGGCTTTGGGATTCACCACGGCAGCTTTCGCCGATCGGTTTGCCGGCGGCCAAATCCCGTAGGCAGGCCTGGGTGCGGGCGAGTTCGGTTTCGAGGCTGTCGATCCGTTCCATCAGGTTGCGGATCACCCGGGCTTCCGCATCTGGAAGGGCCGAGTGGGCCAGAGGGTCGATGCGCACCCCCGATTGGTGAATCACCCGGCCGGGGATGCCCACCACCGTGCTGTCGGGGCCGACATCGCGCACGAGTACCGATCCGGCCCCGATTCGGGTGTTGGCGCCCACGCTGATTGCCCCCAGCACCTTGGCTCCGGCCCCTACCACCACGTTCTCCATCAAGGTGGGATGGCGCTTGCCCACCTGTTTCCCCGTGCCTCCGAGGGTCACGCCTTGGTAGAGGAGGCAGAGGTCGCCGATGACGGCGGTTTCACCAATCACCACGCCCATGCCGTGGTCGATGAACACCCCCTTGCCGATGCGGGCACCCGGGTGAATTTCCACACCGGTGACCAGGCGCGCCGCTTGGCTCATCAGCCGCGGCACCAGCGGCATGCCAAGCGCCCAAAGCCGGTGGCTGAAGCGGTGCAGCACCAGGGCGTGGAAGCCGGGGTAGCAGAGCAGGATTTCCAGCAAGCCCCGGGCGGCCGGATCCCGTTCGCGAATGATGGCCAAATCGGCCCGAATCGCTTTCAGCACGTTGTCAGGCTCCCAGCAGGCCAATCTCCTTGCGGAGGGCATCGATAGTGGCTGCCCCGAGGTAACTCTGGGCGCAATGCACGGCGGGCATGCGCATCAATTGGCTCCTGTTCTGGCGCAGGCTTTGCTCCACCAAGGACAGGCTCGGCTTGTCGCACAGCACGTGGCTGGAGGCCCGCAGCAGCGCCAGTAGGCGGCTGCCCACGTCGGGGTTGGCGGTCATCACCAGCAGTTCGCTGCCCCGCAGGCTGTGCAGGATCACCTCCGCTGCCCGCAGGATTCCCGGGCTGATGCTCACAAGCCCCACGCAGCTGCCCTGGCGCAGTTCCTTGAGGATCTCCAGTTCCTGGCGGAAGTCGTTGAGATCCACCGGCACCGCCCGCACCCCGTGGCGTTTGGCGATCTCTTCCACCGGTTGCAGGAAGTAGCGGCTGGTCACCACCGTGCCGTTGTTGGAGGCCGTCAGCACCGCTTCCAGTTCCTCCATGGGAACCACTTCCACGGGCACCTCGAGGTTGGGGCTCAGTTCTTCGGCAATCAGCAAGGAGGCGCCGATGTCTTCTTTCGGGGTGCTCACCAAAACCCGGGCACCGCAACGCAGGCGCCAATCGATTTCCCGGGTGAACAGGTCGCGGGCCTGTTGCAGAGTGCAGCCGGCATTGAGGAGGCCATCGATGCCTTGGCGCACGTCGCGGTCGATGTCCGGCAGGGCCCGGCCACGGGGACCCGGTGGGGCCTTGAGTTCCCTGGGTTTCTGCTGGTCGCGCACGTAGATGCCCGATCCGGCCATGGCTTCCACCACCCCATCGGTTTCCAGCTGCCTGTACACCTTGCTGATCGTGTTGCGGTGCAGGCCGGTTTGCATGGCCAGCTGCCGCGTACTGGGTAAGCGGTGGCCTGGGGGGTAATGCCGAGCAGCGATCGCGAAGCAAATTTGGTTGTACAGCTGGGTCGACGCCGGAATGTCGCTTTCCTGCTGGATGTGGAATCGCACGCCGGGGTGGGCCAGATGGGCTGGTGGCCACCTTACGGAGCTTCGGGCTTCGTGACAATTGCCCGGTTGGCATAAGGCCCCGCTTTCACAATGGATTGACCTGCTCCAGTTCCGTGTCCATCCGCTCTGAATGGATTGAGATCCCACCGGCTCCTGGCACGGACCACCAGCAGCCCCTGCTGCGCTGCTGGTGGTCCGTGCCCGAGCAGGGGCTGCGCGGCGCCGTGCTGGTGCTCCCTGAGGTGTTTGGGCTCAATGGTTGGGTGCGCAGCGTGGCCGATCGTTTGGCCGGCGAGGGCTATGCGGCCTTGGCCATGCCGATCTTCCAGCGCACGGCCCCCGGGCTGGACGTGGGCTACGACGCAGCTGGGCTGGCCGCCGGGCGGGTGCACCGGGATGCGGTAACCGCCGAAACCTTCTTGGCCGATGCCCAGCGGGCCATCACCTGGCTGCAACACCAGAAACTGGGCCAGGAGCCTGGGCTGGAGATCGGCCTAAGGATTGGCTGTGTCGGTTTTTGCTTTGGCGGCCACCTGGCTCTGTTGGCGGCCACCTTGCCGGCGGTGCGCGCCACCTGCGCCTTTTATGGGGCCCGGGTGTCCAGCTTTCGCCCCGGGGGCGGGGCACCCACCCTGGCGGTGTTGCCCCAGATCCCGGGCCATCTCCTCTGTGTCTGTGGCGATCAGGATCCCTTGATGCCCCTCCAGGAGCTGCAGGCGATCACCGCAGCCTTGGCGGCTGATGCAGTAGCAAGGCAAGACAATCCAGGCGCTGCCCTGGAGCGGCGCCTGGTGGTGGCCCCAGGGGCTGGCACGAGATGCTGGCCCTGTTCGAAAAAAGCCTTGAGTGAAGCCCTCCGAAAACGGGCTTGCTTAAGCCACCGTCTCTTTGGCAGCACCCTTGGGCGAAGCCGCCTTGCGGGGGCTCAGGAACATGATCATGTTGCGGCCTTCCCGCTTGGGATGCTGCTGGATGTCGGCGTTCTCTTCGAGGTCCTTGGCCATCCGCATCAGCAGCACTTCGGCCAGGGCCGTGTGCTGGATTTCGCGGCCGCGGAAGATCACGGTGCACTTCACCTTGTCGCCGTCCTTGAGGAAGCGAACGGCCTGACCAATCCGCACCTGGTAGTCGTGGGAATCGATCTTGTAGCGCATCTTGACTTCCTTCACCTCCGTTTGGTGCGACTTCTTCTTGGCCTCCTTGGCCTTCTTTTCCTGCTCAAACTTGTACTTGCCGTAATCCATGATCCGGCAGACCGGTGGATCGGCCTTCTCGCTCACCAGCACCAAATCCAGTTCCCGGTCTTTGGCCACCTCAAGAGCGTCTTCCCGCGTGATCACCCCCAGTTGGCTGCCGTCGGCATCCACCACCCGCAGGTTGGGGTAGCTGATCCGGTCGTTGATGTTGGGCAGCTCCCGCACGGGAGCACGGCGGTCAAAACGGGGACGAGGAGGCATTCAGGGGGGCGAAGGTTGACAGGTTGCGCCAATTGGCAACGCTTCACCCTAGAACGCGCCCCAACTCTTGCAAGCATTGGGCGCACTGCTGGTCCGGATCTGAGCCCCCAATCCAAAGGGGTCGGTGCTGGCTGCGAAACCAGGTGCGCTGGCGTTTGGCGAATTGACAGGTGCGTTGGGTGGTGATCGATATGGCGGTTTGTTCGCTGAGATCGCCTGCCAGCACTTGCTTGGCTTCGCCATAGCCAATCGTATGGAGCAGGGGGAGATCGGCGCCATAGCGCTCGATCAGGGCTTGGGTCTCGGCGACCAGGCCATCGCGGTAGAGGGCCTGGGTGCGTTCGGTGATCCGCTGGCGCCCATTGCTGGGATTCAGCCCGAACTCCACAACCCGCCAGGGCGGCGGGCTGTGGCCCTGCTGGCTGGTGAGGCTTTGGCCCGTGGCATAGATCACCTCCAGGGCCCGCTGGGTGCGCACGGAATCGGCGGCGCCGATCCGGGTGGCGGCGATGGGGTCGGCCTGGGCCAGCAATTGGTGGCAGGTGGCCTGGCCTAGCTCTGCCAGCTGGGATCTCAGCTCGGGCTGGGGCGGCACGGCCGGCGGTTGCATGCCCTGGGTGAGCCCCTTGATGTACAGGCCGCTGCCGCCGGCCAGCAGCGCCATGCCCCGCCGTTGGTGTTCGGCCGCGATGGCGGGTTCGGCGATGGCCCTGAATTCCTGGAGGTTGATCGGGTTGTTGGGTTCCCGCAGATCGAGCAGTTCGTGGCGCACCTCGGCCCGCTGGGCCGGGCTGGGCTTGGCGGTGCCCACATCCATATGTAGGTACAGCTGGCGTGAATCCACGTTCAGCACCGCCAGGTCGAGGGCCTTGGCCAGTTCGATCGCCAGGGCCGTTTTGCCGCTGGCGGTCGGCCCGAGCAGCACGATCGTGAGGGGTTGGGGCTGGTCCATTCCGGCCACAATGGCAAGCGATGCAGTCACCGGTTCTCGGTGGTAAATTGCCCTTTGGAGAACGGGTTTTTCGACCGCTCTCGCCATTCTCGCCCCGGGATTTCACCCTCCTGTGCCTAGCTCGCCAGTGATGAAACCACCTGTGCTGATCCTCTGGGGATTTCTTCCTGCATGAGTCCCGAAACCCAATCGTCTAGCAAGGTTCAGGCCGCCTACGGAGCCGAGCAGATCCAGGTTCTCGAAGGGCTGGAGCCCGTTCGCAAGCGCCCGGGGATGTATATCGGTACCACCGGTCCCCGGGGTCTGCACCACCTGGTGTACGAGGTGGTCGACAACTCCGTTGACGAAGCGCTGGCGGGCCACTGCGACCAGATCCTGGTCGTGCTCAACGAGGATGGTTCCTGCGCGGTCACCGACAACGGCCGGGGCATCCCCACCGATATTCACCCCCGCACCGGCAAGAGCGCCCTGGAAACGGTGCTCACCGTGTTGCACGCCGGCGGCAAGTTCGGCGCCGGTGGCTACAAGGTTTCCGGTGGCCTGCACGGGGTTGGTGTGTCCGTGGTCAACGCCCTCAGTGAGTGGGTGGAGGTCACGGTGCATCGCCAAGACCAGATCCACACCCAGCGGTTTGAGCGCGGTGCGCCGATTGGAATTTTGGCATCGGCCCCGGCTGAGAAGGGCCGCACGGGGACGTCCATTTGCTTCAAGCCCGATATCGAGATTTTCTCGATCGGCATTGCGTTCGATTTCCAAACCCTCTCCTCGCGCCTCAGGGAGCTCGCCTATCTCAATGGTGGGGTGAAAATCGTCTTCCGGGACGAGCGGGCCAGCGCCCGCGGGGCCGATGGTGAGCCCCACGAAGAGATCTACCTCTACGAAGGTGGGATCAAGGAATACGTGGAGTACATGAATGCGGGGAAAGACCCGCTTCATGCCGACATCATCTATGTGAACGCCGAGAAAGAAGGCGTTCAGGTGGAAGCGGCCCTGCAGTGGTGCGTGGATGCCTACTCCGACAGCATCCTGGGCTTTGCCAACAACATCCGCACCGTGGATGGTGGCACCCACATTGAGGGTCTCAAGGCGGTTCTCACCCGCACCCTGAATACGTTTGCCAAAAAGCGGGGCAAGCGCAAAGACGCCGATGGCAATTTGGCCGGCGAGAACATCCGCGAGGGTCTCACCGCCGTGCTGTCGGTGAAGGTTCCCGACCCTGAATTCGAGGGTCAGACCAAAACCAAGCTTGGCAATACCGAGGTGCGTGGCATCGTCGACACCCTGGTGGGTGAGGCCCTTGCCGTCTACCTCGAATTCAACCCTGGCGTTATTGATTTGATCTTGGAGAAGGCCATCCAGGCCTTCAATGCAGCTGAAGCGGCCCGTAGGGCCCGGGAGCTGGTGCGCCGTAAGAGCGTGCTGGAAAGCTCCACCTTGCCCGGCAAGCTCGCCGATTGTTCATCCCGCGATCCCAGCGAATCCGAGATCTACATCGTGGAAGGGGATTCCGCTGGCGGTTCGGCCAAGCAGGGCCGGGATCGTCGCTTCCAGGCCATCCTGCCCCTGCGCGGCAAGATTCTCAACATCGAGAAAACCGACGACGCCAAGATCTACAAAAACACCGAAATCCAGGCCTTGATTACAGCCCTAGGTCTTGGCATTCGGGGTGAAGAATTCGACGAGAAGAATCTTCGTTATCACCGGATCGTCATCATGACTGACGCCGATGTGGATGGCGCCCACATTCGTACCCTGATTCTCACCTTCTTCTTCCGCTATCAGAAGGCCCTGGTGGAAGGGGGCTATATCTATATCGCCTGTCCTCCGCTCTACAAGGTGGAGCGTGGCAAAAATCACACCTATTGCTACAACGAAGGCGACCTCAAGAAGACGATCGCAGGCTTTGGCGAGAAGGCCAATTACACGATCCAGCGCTTTAAGGGCCTCGGTGAAATGATGCCCAAGCAGCTCTGGGAAACCACCATGGATCCCACCACCCGCATGATGAAGCGGGTGGAGATCGAAGATGCCCTCGAAGCCGACCGCATCTTCACGATCTTGATGGGCGACAAGGTGGCGCCCCGCCGCGAATTCATCGAGACCCACAGCGCTTCGCTGGATCTCGCCCAGTTGGATATTTGAAGCCCGTTCCCCTTTGGCGCTGGGCGGCCCTGTTGGGCTTCGCCCTCGTGGCCCCTGCCGGTCTTCCTGCCGGTGGGGCCGAGCGCCGTTCGCCCGAGGTGCGGCGCCGCGCGTCTGTTCTGGAACCGGTGCTGAGCGCTAGCTCGTTCCAGTTGCGTTGTGCCCCCCAGCACCAGGCCCCGGCCCTGCTGGCGGTGGCTTCGGATTCACCGCTTCGGGTGTTGCGGAGCTGGTGGGAACCCAATGGCCAGCGCTGGCTCCTGGTGGAGGGGGCTGGGCCAGAGGGTTCAAGGCGCGGTTGGTTGGCGGGCTAGGCGGCGATCGCAGCCTCAATCGCAGCGCTGAGTTCGGCGGAGTCGGGCTCCACGTTGCTCTTGTAACGGGCGATCACGCTGCCATCTTTGGCCACCAGGAACTTCTCGAAGTTCCAGGCCACATCACCGGCGGGCTCGGCTTGGGTGAGGGTGTCGTAGGGGGCCGTTTTGCTGCCGGTGGCATGCACCTTGTCGAACAGGGTGAAGTTGGCGCCGTAGGTGGTGGAGCAGAACTCCTGGATTTCGCTGAGGGTGCCGGGTTCCTGGGCGCCGAAGTCGTTGCAGGGGAAGCCCAAGACGGCCAAGCCCTTGGGGCCATAGGTGTCTTGCAGGGTTTGCAGGCCCGCGTATTGGCGCGTAAAGCCGCAGCGGCTGGCCACATTCACGATCAGCAGCACTTGGCCGGCCCACTCGCCCAGGCGGCGTTCCGCACCCTGGGCATCACGCACCACCACATCGCTCACATTGATGGCCATGGTTGTTGGGGTTGGCGCACTGGCGCCGCAGATGGAATTTGACCTTAGCCATGGCTCCATAAACTCTGGGTTGCCGAAGCACCAGGCCAATGAGCGAGGCAAACGGGGCGCAGGTGGCCGAGGTGGTGGCTAAGCAGTTGGAAGCCCTGCTGGAAGTGGGCAACTACGACGGCGCCAAGTTGTTGCTCCAGCCCGTGCAGGAGGTGGATACCGCCGAAGCGATTGGCAGCTTGCCCCGCACCCTCCAGGCCCTGGCCTTTCGCCTGCTGCCCAAGGACGAGGCGATTGAGGTCTACGAATACCTGGATCCCTCCGTGCAGCAAACCCTGCTGGAGCGGCTGCGTTCGAGCGAGGTGCTGGAGCTGGTGGAAGAGATGTCGCCCGACGACCGGGTGCGGCTCTTTGATGAATTGCCCGCCAAGGTGGTGCGTCGGCTGCTGGCGGAGCTGAGTCCGGCGGAACGGCGGGTGACCGCCCAACTTCTTGGTTACGAGAGCGAGACGGCCGGTCGCCTGATGACCACCGAGTTCATCGACCTCAAGGAGTTCCAAACGGCAGCCCAGGCCCTGGCGATCGTGCGCCGCCGCGCCCGGGACACGGAAACCGTTTACAGCCTCTACGTGACCGATGGCTCCCGCCATCTCACCGGAATCCTGTCGCTGCGGGATTTGGTGGTGGCCGACCCCGATGAGCGCATCGGCGAGGTGATGACCCGGGAGGTGGTGAGTGTGTCCACCGAAACGGATCAAGAGGAGGTGGCCCGGGCGATTCAGCGCTACGACTTCCTGGCCGTGCCGGTGGTGGATCGGGAGCAGCGCCTGGTGGGGATTGTCACGGTGGACGACGTGATCGACGTGATCGAGCAGGAGGCCACCCGCGATCTCTACGCCGCAGGCGCGGTGCAGGCCGGCGATGACGACGACTATTTCCAAAGCAACCTGTTCACCGTGGCCCGGCGCCGGGTGGTGTGGCTGGCGGTGCTGTTGATTGCCAACAGCGGCACGGCGGCGGTGATTGCTGCCCAAGACCACGTGCTTAAGGAGGTGGTGCTGCTCGCGGCCTTTATTCCGCTGTTGATTGGCACCGGCGGCAACGTGGGCGCCCAGAGCTCCACGGTGGTGATTCGTGGCTTGAGCACCCAGCGCATTCAGGCGATGGGGAGCTGGAAGGCAATTTGGCGCGAATCGGTGGCCGGAGCCCTCTTGGGTCTGTTGATGGTGGTGGTGGTGGTCCCTTGGGCCAGCTATGTGTCCCACAGCTGGATCGTGGCTGGGGCGGCGGGGATCAGCCTGGTGGCGATCACCACCTTGGCGGCGACGGCCGGAGCGGCCTTGCCCCTGCTCTTCGATCGGATTGGCCTGGATCCGGCCCTGATGTCGGCCCCGTTCATCGCCACCGCCACGGATGTGGCTGGGGTGTTCATCTACCTGCAAACCGCCAGCTGGCTACTGGTGAAGTTCTCCCCTGGCTAGGGCGCCGGATGGGGGAGCGAGCCCCTAGATGAGAGGACTTCACACTTCTTCAGGTTAGGCTTTACACATCTTCAAGGACATGGCTCCGTGGTTGTCGCTATCCCCTCTTTGCCGGCACCGGTTTCCGATAAGCCGGCTCGCCAGATGCCCCATGGGGACGGCGATTTGGTGCGTTCGTATTTGCGTGATATCGGCCGGGTGCCGCTGCTGAGCCATGAGCAGGAGATCACGTTGGGCCGTCAGGTGCAGGAGCTGATGGCGATTGAGGAGCAGGAGCAGGAGCTTGAGCAGCAGCTGGGCACCAAGCCAAGCCAG
>CAMDEM010000003.1 GCA_945896675.1 Cyanobium sp. NIES-981 | reverse complement strand
GGGGCAGGTCGCCGACGACGGCCATCTGCTGGCAATCGAGCAGGGCCACCTGCTCCCAGCCCGGCTGGCGGCGGGCGATCGCCGCAGGGAAGCAGGCATCCAAATCGGTGGTCACCGAGAAGGTCACCGACACCACCTGGTCGCCCATGAGCTGGTTGCGCTCGACCAGCGCCTGCACCAACTCGGCCACGGCAGCGCCGATCGCTTCGACCGTGTTGGCCTCGGCGGTGGTGGCGCCCCGCAGGGCCCGGAGCTGGCGATTGGAGCCCATGGAGCTGGTCATGGCCGGTAGAGCCAGAGGGGTTGGCCGCTCCAGGCCAGCTCCAGGCTCAGGGCTTCGAGTACCCCGCGCAGCTGGCCCCGGCCGGGCAGCACGCCGCCAAAGCGCTTCGGAGGTGTGCCAAAGGTGATCGGCTTGGTCTTCTCGGGATCCAGGCCAGCCAGGTCAGCCGCCAACAAGCGGGCGGTTTCCTCATCACCAAGGGCATCCACCAGGCCCAGCTCGAGCCCTTGGGCCCCGGTAAAGACCCGGCCATCGGCAAAGCCCCGAACCGTGGCTTCGTCCAGCCCGCGGCCGGTGGCCACGGCCTCCACAAATTGGGCATAGCTCGAATCGATCAGGCTTTGCAGCAGATCGCGCTCGGCCCCGCTCAGGGCCCGATCCGGCGAGAGGATGTCCTTGAACAGGCCGCTTTTGACCGTTTCAAAGCTCACGCCAACCCGCTCCAACAGCTTGGAGAGGTTGTTGCCGCGCAGGATCACCCCAATCGAACCGGTAATGGTGCCGGGATTGGCCACGATTTTGTCGGCGGCCACGCCCAGATACACCCCGCCCGAGGCGGAGATGTTGCCAAAACTGGCCACCACCTTGCAGCCCTTTTGCTTCAACCGCAGCAGGGCGCCATGGATTTCCTGGCTGTCGCCCACGGTGCCGCCGGGGCTGTCGATCCGCAGCAGCAGGGCGGCACATTCCCTGTCCTGAACTTGTTTGATCGCCTTGAGCACCCGGGTGCGGGTGGCGCCGCCAATCGGCCCCTCAATGGCGATGCGCGCCATGGCTCGTCGGGTTTTGCGGCGCCAGGGCCAGAGCATTGCGGCAGGGAGAAGAGCCTGGATCTTAAAAAGAAGGCACCATCGGGCCCGGCGGCCTCGATTTTTTGATGCCCCAGGCCCCGCCGTGGCCCTTGCTGCGCACCGTTGCGATGCTGCTGCCGTTTGCCCTTTGGGGCACGGCGATGGCAGCGATGAAGCCCCTGTTGGACGGGGCTAGCCCCTTGCTCCTGGCTCTGTTTCGGTTGCTGCCGGCGGGGGCGTTGGTGGTGCTGGCCGCGGTGGTGCTGAAGCGTTCCCTGCGGGTCGCCGCCGCCGATTGGCCCTGGTTGGTGGCCTTTGCCCTCGTGGATGGCAGCCTGTTCCAGGGCCTGTTGGCCAAGGGCCTTGGCCAAACCGGGGCGGGCCTCGGCTCGGTGTTGATTGATTCCCAGCCCCTTTTGGTCGCCCTGCTCGCCCGCAGCCTGTTTGGCGAAGCGATCAACCCCGTGGGTTGGATTGGCCTGCTCGTGGGCTTGCTCGGGATCGTGTGTTTGGGCCTGCCGGTTCCCCTGCTTGAGCACTGGTGGTTGGAAGGCCCTTCGGTTTTGGATTTGCACCCCTGGAGCCACGGGGAACTGTGGATGCTTGGGGCCGCGGCGGCCATGGCTGCGGGCACGGTTCTGTGCCGCTATGCCTCCCGCCACAGCGATCCGGTGGCGATCACGGGGTGGCACATGCTGTTGGGCAGTGCCCCTTTGCTCCTGGGGGCCCTGATCACACCGCTGCTGGCGCCCGGGGGGGGCGATCTGGCACCAACTGGACTGGGGCTATCTGCAGTGGGGCCAGCCTTGTGGAGCGCCCTTTGGCCCACCTGGAGCGCCGGCCAATGGGGCCTGATGGCCTATGCCACGGTGCTCGGGAGCGCCCTGGCCTATGGCCTGTTTTTCTGGTTTGCCAGCAGTGGTGATCTCACGGGCTTTACGGCCCTCACCTTTTTGACACCCGTCTTTGCCCTGTTGTGCGGCGTGTTGTTCTTGGAGGAGAGCCTGGAGCCGCTCCAGTGGGTGGGGGCCCTTTTGGCCCTGGTTTCGGTGCTATTGATCAACCGGCGCCAGCAGCTCTGGCAGGGGAGGTTGTGATGCGGATTTTGGTGGTGAGTACCCCGGTGGGGCCCTTGGGCAGCGGCCAGGGGGGTGGGGTGGAGCTCACCTTGGCGGCCCTGGTGGGCGGCCTCGTGCGGCGGGGCCATGGGATCACCGTGCTGGCGGCAGCGGGATCGGTGCTGCCGGCTTCCTGTGGAGCGGCCGCGTTGTGGACCTGCAGCGGAGCACCCCAGCCCAGTTGCCAGCACCAGGGCCGCGGGGCTCCGATCACCATGCCCGCCGATGGGCTGTTGGCCCAGTTGTGGCAGCGGGCGTTGCAGGAACAGGCGTCGTTTGATGTAATGCTCAACCTCGCCTACGACTGGCTGCCCCTCTGGCTCACCCCCCACACCCAAACGCCCTTGGTTCACCTGGTGAGCATGGGCTCGGTGGGGGAGGCGATGGATGGGGTGGTTGCCCAAATCAGCAGCAGTCACCATCGCCACTTGGCCTTCCACACGGCCAGCCAGGCCGCCGATTTCCAGCTCTCTGCTCCGCCCCAGCTGGTGGGCAACGGCTTTGATTTGCAGCGCTACAGCTTTTCAGCCCAGCCCAGGCAGCAGCTGGGGTGGGCGGGGCGCATTGCCCCGGAAAAGGGCCTCGAGGATGCCGCCGCCGTGGCGGCCCAGCTGGGATTGCCCCTGCACGTGTGGGGCTACCGGGAAGATTCCGCCTATGCCGAGGCGGTGGATGCCTCCGTTCCAGAGGGCACGCTGATCTGGCGGGGGTTTGTGCCCACCGACCAACTCCAGGCCGAACTCGGCCAGTGCCTGGCCCTGCTCAACACCCCCAAATGGAATGAGGCCTTTGGCAACGTGGTGGTGGAGGCCATGGCCTGCGGCGTTCCCGTGGCGGCCTATGCCCGGGGTGGTCCGGGGGAGCTGGTGCAGGAGGGGCTGAATGGGGCCTTGGCCCGCCCGGATGACCGCTCGGATTTGGCCGCGGCGCTGCACCGCGCTATGGCGGTGTCGCGCACCAGTTGCCGCCAGTGGGTGGAGCAGCACTGCTCCCAGGATGCCTTCGCCGGCCGGATTGAGGCCTGGCTCCAGGGGGTGGCCAGATAGCTTTTGGCCACCCCAGCCGGCCCGGTGTGCGCGACTTGCCCATTGCCCCTGCCCTGCGCCGCCGGGTGCTCCTGATCACGGCGGCCCTGGGCCTGGTGTTGTTTGTGTGGCGCTTGGGCACCACGGGCCTGGTGGATGAAACCCCGCCCCTGTTTGCGGCTTCTGCCCGGGCGATGGCGGAAACGGGTGATTGGTTAATTCCCCGGGTCAACGGCCTGCCCCGCTACGACAAGCCGCCCCTCATCTATTGGGCCATGGGCTTGCTGTATGCCCTGCCCGGCCAGGAGCAATGGAATCCCTTGGGCACCTGGGCCGCCCGGCTGCCCTCGGCGCTGGCCTCGATCAGCGTGATGCTGGGCTTGGCCCACACCCTGATGCGGTGGCCCCAAGGCGGGCCGCGGCCCGCCCTGACGGCCCTGGGGGCAGCCATGGCCTTTGCCCTGTCGCCCTTGGTGCTGCTCTGGAGCCGAATTGCGGCCAGCGACGCCCTGTTTTCGGCCTGCGTGGCCTGGAGCCTGCTGCTCTGCTGGCAGGCCTATGCCGATGGCCAGCGGCGCTGGTGGCCTGGCTGGGTGGCCCTGGGCTTGGCGGTGCTCACAAAAGGGCCGGTGGCGGTGGTGCTGGTTGGGTTGGTGCTGCTGCTGTTTGGCTGGCTCCAAAGGGATCTGGTGGGTTTGGCCCGCCGGCTCAGGTTGGTGCGGGGCCTGGGGATCGCAGCGGTGATGACGATCCCCTGGTATCTGGCCGCCGTGGCGGTGGAGGGGCAACCTTTCGTGCGCAGTTTTTTTGGGTACCACAACCTGCAGCGCTTCACGGTGGTGGTGAATCACCACCTCCAGCCCTGGTGGTTCTTTGGGGTGGTGCTGGTCATCGCCAGCCTGCCCGCCACGCCCCTGCTGCTGCTGGGCTTGGCCCAGGTGGTGCGCCGGTGGCGGGAACCGTTGCCGGCTTCCCTCTCCCTGCAGCGCTTTGCGGCTTGCTGGCTGGTGGCTGTGTTGGTGTTTTTCACCGCAGCAGCCACCAAGTTGCCCAGCTATTGGATCCCCGCCACCCCCGCGGCTGGCCTGTTGATTGCCTTGGCGGCCCAGCAGGCCAGGGGCAGCGGGTCGGGTAGCCGCTGGGCCTGGGGGGGCACCGGGGTCTTAACCGTCGTGTTGGCCGTTGGTTTTGCGGCCGCCCCGCTGTGGGTGCCCCTGATCCGGGAGCCTGAGATGCCGAGCTTGTCGGTGGATTTGTTGGCCGGTGGCTGGCTCTGGTGGGCTGGGGGCCTGTTTGCCCTGGCGGCCCTTGGTTCGATCTGGGGGCTACGGCGGGATGGCCCCCAGGCCTTGCTGGCCCTGCAGTGGCCCATCGCCGCCTTTGTTCCCCTGGTGTTGCTGCCGGCTTGGCAGTTGGGAGACCAGTTGCGGGGGCTGCCGGTGCGGCAGATGGCCGCCGCGGTGGCCCGAGAACGCCTTGCTCCCGAACGCCAGGGTTCAGAACGCAATGCCTCCGAACCCTTGGCGATGGTGGGCGTGATGAAGCCGTCGCTCCACTACTACAGCCGCCAGGTAGTGCTCTACGAGGGGGCAGGCCCCTTGGGATTGATCAACCTCAACCACCGGCTGGCCAAGGAACACCGCCCGGGCCTTGCCCCCAGCCCGGCGCCCATGGAGGCGACCCCGGATCCAATCGCCAAGGCAACCGTTTTGGTGGTGATCGACCAGGGCACCGCCCAGCAGGCAGGCTGGCAGACGCTGCCCCACCAGGAGTTGGCCGCCCATGGGATCTACCGGCTCTGGAGGGTGGAGCGCTGGCAGTTGGCCCGGCGGGCCGCCCAGCTCGCCGCTGCCAGTGGCCTCAGGCCCGATTGGCAGAAGCCGAGGCCCGAGCGTTATTAATCCCCAGTCAGCTGGGCCCGGCGGCAAAAGCTGCAATGGCCCCAGAGGGCCATCTCGCCGGCCGGGGCCGGGCTGCCGCAGCTGGGGCAGGTGGCCATGCCATGCACATCCACCCGGCTGGGGTGGACAGCCCAGGTTTGGGCCTCGGCCTCGCCCCCCGGGGTGGCTTGGGCGCGGCCGTAATGCTGCTCGATCTTCAGATCCCGCAGGCTGAATCCGGCTGCCCGCAGGGCACCGATCAGTTGGTGGCGGTTGTACTGCAAGGCCTGCAACCAGGGGCCGGGGGCGGCTCCCACGGTGAGCAGGCCTCCCTGCAGCCGTAGGGGCCGGCAGTGGGGGGCCAGTTGGGGGCCGGCGATTTTGGGCCAGGCCTGCCAAAGCGCCGCCAGGTGCCCGCCCCGGTGCCAGTCTTTTTCCAGGGCCTTGAGGCAGCTCCCCAGGCCACTGGCCCCAGGCCGAGGGGCCGGCAGCAGCAGGGAAAGGTTGCCGATTTGGCGGGTTTGGTCCCGGGGCGCCTTGGCCATCGTTGAAGGCTAGGCCCATTGTGGTTAGCCTCAAGCCCTGCCTTCTCTGGATGGCCTTGTTGCACCCATGGGTTTTTTCGACCGCCTCAGCCGCCTAATCCGTGCCAACGCCAATGCGGCGTTAAGCAGCGTGGAAGATCCGGGCAAGATTCTCGACCAATCCGTTGCCGACATGCAGTCGGATCTGGTCAAGCTGCGCCAGGCCGTGGCCACGGCGATTGCCAGCCAGAAACGCATTGCCAACCAGGCCGAGCAGGCCGAGAGCCAAAGCGCCACTTGGTATGAACGGGCCGAGCTGGCCCTGAAAAAGGGCGAAGAGGACCTGGCCAAGGAAGCCCTGGCCCGGCGCCGCACCTGCCAGGAGACCTCCACCGCCCTCTCGACCCAGCTCAACAGCCAGGCCGGCCAGGTGGAGTTGCTCAAAAAGAGCCTCCTGGCCCTGGAAGGCAAGATCGCCGAGGCCAAAACCAAAAAAGACATGCTCAAGGCCCGGGCCCAGGCGGCCCAGGCCCAGGTCCAACTGCAGAGCGCCGTGGGCAACCTCGGCACCAACACCTCCATGGCTGCCTTTGAGCGCATGCAGGAGAAGGTGGAGATGCTCGAAGCCAACAGCGCCGCAGCTGGCGAGCTGGCTGGGGCGGATCTGGAGAGCCAGTTTGCGGCCCTCGAAGGGGCCCCAGAGGTGGATAGCGAGCTGGAGGCCATGAAGCGGCGCCTCTCTGGGGGTGCCGCCCAGGTGTCGTTGCCTGCGGCCGACCCTTCTGCCGTTGATCAGGCTGGGGTGCAGAAGGTCAAGGTGACGGAGGTTGATGGCGAGCTGGAGGCCCTCAAGCGCTCCATTGAGCAGGGCTGAGCCCAACGCTGCGCCCTGGGCCAGTTCCTACACTTGGCCCAGATCTGCTTCATTCCCGTGGCCGTCGTTGAGCTCACCGATGCCAATTTCCAAGCCGAAGTGCTGGATGCCCAAGGTGTGGTGCTGGTTGATGTATGGGCCACCTGGTGCGGACCATGCCGCCTGATGGCCCCCTTGATGACCTGGGCCGATGGCGAGTACTCCGGCCGCTTGAAGGTGGGCAAACTCGATGCCGATGGCCATCCCACGGCCCGGGACGGCCAGAAGATTCAGGGGCTCCCCACCTTGATCCTGTTCAAGGACGGCACGGAGGTGGCGCGCCACGAAGGCGCCATGGCCAAGCCCCAACTGGCGGCCTTCTTGGATGCCAATCTCTGAGCGGCTTTCGCGGCTCGGCAGCGGCGTTTTTGCCCGCAACGATGAGCGCAAGTCGGCCTATCGCCAGCGGCTAGCGGCTGGTCCAGAGCTGCTTGACCTCTCCCTGGGCTCCACCGACCTCCAACCCCCTGCCGCGGCGATCGCGGCCATGGCGGCCGCCCTGGAACGTCCTGAAAGTGCCGCTTACTGCATGCATGGGGCCACCCAGCCCTTCCGCCAGGCGGTGGCCGATTGGGCTGCCAAGCGTTTTGCCACGGCCGTCGACCCCGACACCGAGGTGCTGCTGTTGGTGGGCTCCCAGGAGGGCACGGCCCACCTCCCCTTGGCGGTACTAAACCCTGGCGATCAGGCCCTGCTGCTGGATCCCTACTACCCCTCGCACATGGGGGGCTTGCACCTGGCCTCAGCGGAGCCGGTGCTGCTCCCCTTGGATCCCACCCGCCAGTGGCGACCAGATTTTGGGGCCCTCAGCCCGGCGCAATGGGATCGGATCCAGCTGATGGTGATGGGTTTCCCCCACAACCCCACCGCCACCACCGGTGAGCAGGGCTGGCTGGATGAAGCGGTGCAGAAGGCCCTCGAGCACGGGATCGTGCTGGCCCATGACAACCCCTATGTGGATTTGGCCCTCGACGGAGAGGCCCCAGCCCTGTTGCGCAATCCCGCCTGGCGGCAATGCGGCATTGAGTTCTTCTCCTTTTCCAAAAGTTGGTGCCTGGGGGGCTATCGCCTGGCCTTTGCGATTGGGGCGTCATGGTTGATCACGGCCCTGCGCCAGCTCAAGGGCGTGGTCGACTTCAACCAGTCGTTGGCGTTGCAGGCCGGGGCGATCGCCGCGTTGCAGCAGGCCCCCCACTGGCCCGAGCAGCTCAAGCAGGTCTATCGGCTGCGGCGGGATCGCATGGCCGCAGCCCTGCAGACGGCGGGTTGGCCGGTGCGGCTGCCTTCGATGGCCCTGTATCTATGGCTCGAGCTGCCGCCCAAGGCGCGCGCCAAGGGCTTTAACTCCGAGTCGTTTTGCGCGGCCCTGCTCGATGCCACAGGGGTCTGCCTCACACCGGGCAATGGCTTTGGCCCCGGTGGCGAGGGCTGGGTGCGCTTGGCCTTGGTGCATCCCGTTGAGCAGCTGGAGTTGGGGGCAGCCCGCATCGGCCTGTGGTTGGCCCAGCTTTGAGCTGGCAGGTGCGCCGTTTTGCGGTGTGTGCCAGCACCGAGCGGCAATTGGAGCGGTGGTTGCGCTCCCGCGAAAGGGAGCGCCGCCCCCTGCCAGGCGCCCTGGCCGGCGGGCTAGCGGGAGGGCCCGCGGGGGGGCTGGCGGTGGTGGCCGCCCACCAGCGCTTTGGCCACGGCCAGCGGGGCCGGCCCTGGAATTCGCCCGTGGGGGGGCTGTGGCTGAGTGCGGCGATGCCATGGCCAACGGCCTTGGCCGACTCGGCCTCCCTTTCCCTGGCGGTGGCCGTGGGATTGGCCCTGCAGCTGGAGGCCCTCGGGGTAGTTGTCCAGCTCAAGTGGCCCAATGACGTTTTGGTGGGCGGGCGCAAGTTGGCGGGGATTTTGCCCCGGCTGCGCCTGCGGGGCGCGCAGGTGCGCTGGGCCCAGGTTGGTCTGGGCCTCAATGGCATCAATCCCCCCCCCAGCGGTGCTGTGTCGCTGGCCCAAGCCCTATCCCAGGGCCTGGCTCGGGCCCCGTCTTGTCTCCCCCATCGCCCGTTCCATCCCAAAGCCAAGCCCCAACGCTTGCTCAAGCCCGTTTTGGCTGCCCTGGATTGGGCCCAGGCAATGGCTAATGAACCGGAGCTGGTGCGGCAGCAGGCGGAAGCCCGCTTGCATTGGCCGGCCGAGGGGCTGCTCCATGGGGGCCAGATCTGGCAGGTGGCGGGTCTGGAGCCGGATGGGGGCCTGCGCTTACAGCGTCCTGGGGCGACGTTCATCCTGCAGCGCAGTTTTTAGGATGGCCCCATGAATCGACCGCATCAGTTCAAACCCCGTTGGCAGCTCTTCTCCTTGGGGCAGTGTGCGGCAGTGGCATTGGTGCTTGCAGCCCCGCTGCTGGGGGCTGCAGCTCCCCCCGAACCGCTGCGGCCGGACCCCGCCCAGTTGTCCAGCGAACCTCCGGCCCGCTTTGATGCATCCCTGGATGCCCTGGTGCGTGATGGGGTGGTGACGCCTTCGGAGCGCTCCCGGATCCGCTCCGGTGGCGGAACGACCCCCTTCAATGTGCCGGCCCACCAGCAGGCCTGCCGCAGCGGGGCCCTCTCCGATCAGGAATGCCGCACCGGCTTGGTGGTCCGTTGGGGCACGCGACCAAGCCGCTATCCCAGTAGCGCCGATGGCATCGAGCGCCTGGGGTCCGATGGTCGCCCCCTGCCCCCCTTGACGGTGCCGGTTTCAGCCTTGCTATCGGGCGCTGGGGGAACCTTTCGGCTGGCCGATGTGTTTGGGGTGACCCCCCGGCCCACACCGCTGCTGGGCAATGGCAATCGCCGGTTGCTCTTCCCCCTAATGGGCTCGGCGGTCACCACCAGCGGCTTTGGCTGGCGACTGCATCCCCTGCTGGGCAATTGGTTGATGCATGCGGGTAGGGATCTGGCCGCCCCTGAGGGCACCCCGGTGGTGGCTGCCCTTTCCGGGCTGGTGATCAGCAGTGGTTTAGCCGGGGGCTATGGATTGGCCATTGAGGTGGAGCATGCCAACCCGCTCCGCCGCAGCCTCTATGGCCACCTCAGTGAGCTCTATGTGAAGACCGGCGATCGGGTGCGCCAGGGCGAGGTGATCGGCCGGGTGGGCAGTACCGGACTGAGCACGGGCCCGCACCTCCATTTCGAACTGCGTCTCCCGGGGGATGGGGGCTGGGTGGCGGAGGACCCGGGCGATCTCGATCCCGGCAGGGCTGGATCCGGCAGCGACACCATTGCCCTGCTGATGGGCCAACTGGTGCAGAGTCTGGAGCGGCCAAAGGGGAAGACAACCTCCTCGTAACGGAGCTCTAGAAACAACCCCCTAGAAACGGCGACGGGTGCCAATCCGCACCCCAAGGATGCCGAGATTGCCATCATTGGATGTGACTGTGCCAGCGTAAACAGCCTCGGTAAAAATATCCATCTTTTTGTTGATTTTGTAGGTCAAGCCGAGCTTGGCTTGGCAACCAAAATTGGTGTCATTATCTGAGGGCACCTGTATGGTTATCCTCGGAGCGGGAGTGAGGGAGAAAGCGTCGATTGTTGTGTAGCGAACTCCGATACCGCCGCCAAGATAGGCCTCCAGCTTGTTGGGCATGATTGGAATATCCCTGTAGCCGCTCACCATCAAGCTTGTGGTTTTGATGGAGACATCGTCGAGTTGAAAGGTTGTCGGGCCCAGAGGGAGATCAACTGTTGTGCTGTTAACGCTCCTGGGGTTGTAGATCGCCGTGATTTCAGCGCGGGCCTTGCCGAAGTCGTAGCCAATGCCAGCTTCGCTGCCCAGGCCAGCCCCGATCGCTGATGTGGTGCTGATGCTTGTTCCGTTGGGAGCCGTTGTTGAGAAGCGTTGTTCGACAGCGGGGGTGAGCACGGCGCCAACCGTGGCGTAAAAACCTGGTGGCTCCGCTAGCGGCACCTACGGCCGCCCTTGGCTTGGGCTGGCTTCCGTGGCGATCGCCCCATCTCTGAACTGCACCACCTCCTGGGCCCTGGCGGCCACGTCATCTTCATGGGTCACAATCACCACGGTCATGCCGCCTTGATGCAGGGCTTCAAACAGATCCAGCACTTCCTTGGTGGTGCGGGAATCGAGGGCCCCTGTGGGTTCATCGGCCAGGAGCAGGGCTGGGTTGTTGATGATGGCCCTGGCCACGGCAACCCGTTGTTGTTGGCCGCCAGAGAGTTGGTTGGGCTTGTTCTCGAGCCGGCTCCCTAAGCCCACCCGCTCTAGGGCAGCCTTGGCGCGCTCCCGGCGCTCCTCGACGGGAACTCCGGCATAGATCATCGGCAGCATCACGTTGTCGATGGCGCTCAATTGGGGAAGGAGGTGGAATTGCTGGAAAACAAAGCCGAGCTCTTTGTTGCGCAGGTCGGTGAGTTCGTCGTCATTGAGATGTTCGATCGCCGTGCCATTGAGCTTGTAGCTGCCGGTTGTGGGTCGATCCAGGCAGCCGATGATGTTCATGGCCGTGCTTTTTCCGGAGCCGGATGTACCCATCACCGCTAAATAGTCACCGCGGTTCACCTTGAGGGTGAGGCCGTTGAGGGCCCTGACTTCCGTATCTCCTGTGCCGTAGACCTTGCAGACGTCGACCAGTTCGGCAACGGCTTGGTTGGCATCAGGTGACGTGGTCGTGGCTTCAACCAAGGGCTGGGGGCGTGGCTGTTGCAATGGCAGCTCCTGTTGCAATGGCCTGTTGCAGGATCGGGGTGCCGGCCACGGTTTCACCAGCCCACTGGAACAACGGGTTGGAGAGGATGCCGCCAACGGCGGTAATGATCACGCAGCCCACTAGGGCGGTGCGCAGGGCAGGCAGGCCGGCCACAGACCAGGTGATAGCCGGGTACGACTTGACCGCGTCGGAGGCTTCCTGGGGTTCTTTCACCACCATCATCTTGATTACGGAGATGTAGTAGTAAATCGAGACCACAGAGGTGATGAGCCCCACCACCACTAACAGGTATTGGTGGTCGGCCCAGCCAGCAAAGAACAGGTAAATCTTGCCGAAGAAGCCGAGCATGGGCGGGATGCCTCCCAGCGACAGCAGGCAGAGGCTCAATCCCAAGGTGATCAGGGGATCTTTCTGATAGAGACCGGCGTAATCGGCGATGCGATCACTGCCGGTGCGCAGCGAAAACAGGATGATGCAGGCAAAGGCCCCCAGGTTCATGAAGAGGTAGGCCGCCATATACAAAACCATGGCTGCAAAGCCATCGGCGGTGCCGCACACCAGGCCAATCATCACAAAGCCAGCCTGGCCAATTGAGCTGTAGGCCAGCATCCGCTTCATCGAGGTTTGGGCCAGGGCTACCACGTTGCCGAGCACCATGCTCAGGATCGCCAGCACGGTGAAGAGAAGCTTCCACTGGGCTTCAAAGGGCTCAAAGCACCCCACCAGAATTCTCAAGGCCAAGGCAAATCCCGCGGCCTTGGATCCCACCGACAGGAAGGCCACCACCGGCGTCGGCGAGCCTTCGTAAACATCGGGGGTCCATTGGTGGAAGGGAACCGCGGAGATTTTGAAGGCCACGGTGGCCAGTACAAACACCAGGGCCAGGGCGCTCACCGGTGAGGCGCTGGTTTGCAGGGCCACTCCCACGGCCTCCAGGCTGGTTTCACCGCCGGTGAGGCCATACAGCATTGAGGCCCCGTAGAGGAACACCGCGGCGGCAGCCGATCCCACCAACAAATATTTGAGGGAAGCCTCGGCGCTGCGGGCATCGCGCTTCATGTAGCCCGACAGCAGATAGCTCGAAACCGAGAGGGTCTCCAGCGACACGAAGATGCTGATCAGATCGGTGGAGCCACACAGAAACATGGCCCCCAGGGTTGCCGAGAGCAAAATCGCCGCGTATTCGCCCACGGGGCTGCCGCTGCGCTCCACGTAGCGCCAGCTGATCAGCAACGAAATCAGGGTGGAGGCGGCCACCACGCCACGGAAAGCAATGGCCAGGTTGTCGGCGAGGAAGGTGCCCACAAACGAGGGCGCCAGGTTGCCGTTCCATTGCAGGGCCAGCAGCACCAGGGCTGAGGACAGGCCGGCGTAGCAAATGGGTGGAACCCAGCGGCTGGCGGCCTTTTCGCCAGCCAGATCCACCAGTAGGCAGGCCAACAAGGCAAGCAATACGGCCGCTTCTGGAGCAATGGCGGCGACGTTGAGCTGGAGGTTGAGGCCGGCCGTGCCTGCCCCACTGCCGATGGCTTCAGCCACGGACGAGAGGGTGCCGAGCAGAACAGTCACAGCAGCTGCGGGCCAAGGGTTGAATGGTGCGGACTGTAGCCGCGCTGGGCTCTTGATCTGTGGGGTCCCTAGCCGCCCGGGGCATTCGATGCGATAAAGAGGGGTGCGGTTGATTGCCAGTCTGTGGGGCATACCCTCGTCATCGTTGAGAGCCCCACAAAGGCCCGCACCATCCGTGGCTTCCTGCCGAAGGAGTTCCGGGTGGAGGCCTCCATGGGCCATGTGCGCGACCTTCCCAACAACGCCAGTGAGATCCCGGCGGCCTACAAGGGCGAGAAGTGGGCCAACCTCGGTGTCAACACCACCAATGACTTCGAGCCGCTCTACGTGGTGCCGAAGGACAAGAAAAAGACCGTTAAGGAGCTCAAGGATGCCCTCAAGGGCGCCGACCAACTCCTGCTAGCCACCGACGAAGACCGGGAGGGCGAAAGCATCAGCTGGCACCTGTTGCAGCTGCTAAGCCCGAAGGTGCCCGTGAAGCGCATGGTGTTCCACGAGATCACCAAGGAGGCGATTGGCCGGGCCCTCGACCAGACCCGCGAGCTCGACATGGAGCTGGTGCACGCCCAGGAAACCCGGCGAATCCTGGATCGGCTGGTGGGTTACACCCTCTCGCCCCTGCTTTGGAAGAAGGTGGCTTGGGGCCTCTCGGCCGGCAGGGTTCAATCGGTGGCCGTGCGGCTGTTGGTGCTGCGTGAGCGGGCCCGACGCGCCTTCCGCAGTGGCAGCTACTGGGATCTCAAGGCCCAGCTCCAGCACGGAGGCTCCAGCTTTGAAGCCAAGCTCAGCCACTTCAAAGGGGAACGCATTGCTGGGGGCTCCGATTTCGATGAGACCACAGGTGCCCTGAAATCCGGCAGCAAGGTCAAGCTGCTCAGCGAAGCCGAAGCCCGCAGCCTCCAGGCGGCGACCAGCGCTGCCCCCTGGCGGGTGGCCGAAGTGGAGGCCAAGCCCACGGTGCGCAAGCCCGTGCCCCCCTTCACCACCAGCACCCTGCAGCAGGAGGCGAACCGCAAGCTGCGGCTTTCGGCCCGCGACACCATGCGCACGGCCCAGGGCCTCTACGAGCGGGGCTTCATTACCTACATGCGCACCGATTCGGTGCACCTCTCCGACCAGGCCATCAATGCGGCTCGCAACTGTGTGGCCGCGATGTATGGCAAGGATTACCTGAGTCCAGGTCCGCGCCAATTCACCACCAAGGCCCGCAACGCCCAGGAGGCCCACGAGGCGATTCGCCCCGCCGGGGAAAGTTTTCGAACCCCCAACGAGACAGGTCTTGATGGCAAGGACCTGGCCCTCTATGAGCTGATTTGGAAGCGCACCGTGGCCAGCCAGATGGCTGAGGCCAAGCTCACCATGCTCAGCGTGGAGATCCAATCAGGGGAGGCCACCTTCCGGGCCTCGGGCAAGCGGATTGATTTCCCCGGCTTCTTCCGGGCCTACGTGGAGGGCAGCGACGATCCCGATGCGGCCCTCGAGGGCCAGGAAGTGCTGCTGCCGTCCCTGGCCGTGGGAGATGCCCCGGCCTGCAAGGGCGTCGAACCCCTGGGCCACCAAACCCAGCCCCCTTCTCGCTACAGCGAGGCATCCCTGGTGAAGATGCTCGAAAAAGAGGGCATTGGCCGGCCCTCTACCTACGCCAGCATCATTGGCACCATCGCCGACCGCGGTTACGCCGCCCTCCAAAACAACTCCCTTACCCCCAGCTTCACCGCCTTTGCGGTGACGGCCCTGCTGGAGGAGCACTTCCCCGAGCTGGTGGACACCAGCTTCACAGCGAAGATGGAGAACAGCCTCGACGACATCTCCACCGGCAAGGAGGAGTGGCTGCCCTACCTCACCCAGTTCTTCAAGGGTGACAAGGGCCTCGAGACCCTGGTCCAGCAGCGCGAAGGCGACATTGATCCGGGGGTGTCGCGCACGGTGGTCCTGGAGGGACTGCCCTGTGTGGTGCGCATTGGCCGGTTCGGGGCCTACCTGGAAACCAAGCGGGTGGCGGAGGACGGCACCGAAGAACTGCTCAAGGCCACCCTGCCCCAGGAGATCACCCCCGCCGACCTCGATGCCGACAAGGCTGAACTGATCCTCAAGCAAAAGGCCGACGGTCCTGAATCGATCGGCGAAGACCCGGAAACCGGCGAGCAAATTTATCTCTTGTTTGGCCAGTACGGCCCCTACCTCCAGCGGGGTCAGGTGAGTGATGAGGTCCCCAAACCGAAGCGCACCTCCTTGCCCAAGGGGGTCAGCCCGGAAGCGCTCACCCTGGACGATGCCCTCGGCCTGTTGCGGTTGCCCCGCCTCCTGGGTGAGCATCCCGATGGCGGCAAGGTGCAGGCCGGTCTGGGCCGGTTTGGGCCCTATGTGGTGCACGACAAGGGCAAGGGGGAAAAGGATTACCGCTCGATCAAGGCGGAAGACGAGGTGCTCTCGATTGGCTTAAGCCGGGCCGTCGAGCTGCTGGCCACCCCCAAAAAAGGCCGGGGCGGCCGGACGGCCCTAAAGGATCTCGGCACGCCTGAGGGCGGCGATGAGGCCGTGCAGTTGTTCGATGGCCCCTATGGCCTCTATGTGAAGCAGGGCAAGGTGAATGCCTCCCTGCCAGAAGGCAGCACCGCCGACACCATCACCCTGGAGCAGGCGGTGGAGCTGTTGGCAGCGAAGGCCGCCACGGCCAAGGGAACCAAGGGGCGCAAGGCCTCGGGCAGTTCAGCCAAGTCACCTGCTACCAAGTCAGCTGCTACCAAGGCAGCTACCACTAAGGCGGCGGCTAAGCCGGCGGCTAAAAAACCACCGGCCACCACTAAAACGGGCCGCCTGCGGGCCAGTGCCGTGCGGGTGATCAAGGCCGCGGATCGCTGATGGCGCGCCGAACCCTGGTGGGCCTTGCTGGGGTTCTGCTGCTGGGCGGTTGCAGTGGCACGCCCTTTGGCGACCAACTCTCCCGCAGTTTCTCCAGTCCCCCTGGGGCTGGTGCCCCCGCCGAGCGAGCAACGGCCACCAAGAGCGATCCGGCCCTAGCCCCCGATTCAGCCCAAAAGGCTGACCTCGCCAAAACCAGCGATCCGTCCAAGCTCGCCAAGGACGCGGCCTCCACGGCCAAGGCTCCGGAAGCCAAAACCTTGCCTGCACCGGCCAGATTGGCCCCGGTCTCCCTGGCTCCAGCTCCCTACCGGGTCACGATCAAATTGCCGGCGGCGGATCCTTCCGCTCCCGCCGAGGTGGTGACCAAGGCCCTGCGCGCCGCTGGCGTGTCCTTTGAGGTGGAAACGATTGAGCGGGTGCGCAATGGCGGCCAAGGCCAGGGCGCCAACCCCAGCGTCACCCCGGCCCCCCAGCCGCGCTGATGACCCGCCACCCCCTAAGCCACCGCCAGGCCAGGCAGCTGATGGATACGGCGTACCTCGCCGCCGCCACGGCCCTGTTGTGGATCGCCCTCTATTACCTGCCCGTGGGCAGTCCGTTGTTCCGTCTGGCCCTGCCCCTGCCCCTCGCCCTGCTCCAGTTGCGCCATGGCTGGCGCTGCGCGGTGGAGGGGGTCGTGGTGACGGCCCTGCTCCTGCTGGCGCTGATGGGGCCGATCCGGGGTCTGCTGGTGCTGTTCCCCTACGGGGCCCTGGCCCTCTGGATGGGCTGGTGTTGGAAGCGTGGCGCCAGCTGGTGGTGGAGCTGGGGGCTGGGCAGCCTGATTGGTGCGGTGGGTTTCCTGGTGCGGGTGGCGGTGCTGTCGGTGCTGGTGGGCCAAAACCTCTGGGTGGTGATCACCGGTGCGGCGGCGGGCTTGATCGAGAAATTGGCCTCCCTGATCGGCCATAGCGGGGCCGTGGATTTGGCCCAGGTTCAGCTGCTGGCCTTGGTTTTGGTGCTGTTCCAAAACGTTGTTGTGGTGCTGGCCATGCACGCCGTGGCCTATTGGATTTTCCCCAGGCTCAAGTCGCCGATTCCCGAACCCCCGGAGTTGCTGCGGGTGGTGGTGGCGATGGATCCGCTGTAGCGATCCATGCAGGCTCCAGGCTCCCCCCCCTGGTCAACGAGTCGCATCCTCTTGCTGCTCGCTGCCACCGAAACGGCTTCGGTGGAGGGCATCTCTGCCGCTGGCGCTAGCCCCCTATCCCGGCGTCAAACCGCAGCTGCCGATGCGGAGCTGCTGCTTTTGGGCCCCTTGGCGGAGCGGGCCCATGGCCTGCCGCCCCTGCCGGCGGGGGTTACGCCGGCCTTGATCAGCCATGTGGTGCTAAGGGATCTGGGCCTGTTGCCCCACACCCAGGTGGTGGATCTGGGTTGTCCGGTGGCGCCGGCCATCCCCCACCTGCGCCTGCCTGCACTGGAGGGCGGCGCCCCAGCGCGCTGCTTGAGCAGTGGGATGGCCATGGACCCTGGGCGGGTGCAGGCACTACTGGCCCGGGGCCTGCGCTGGGGAGATCGGTTGGGAAGGCTTGCTGGAGCTGGAGGCTTGTCGCCGAGCCCGTTGGTGGTGGCGGAATGCGTGCCGGGGGGCACCACCACGGCCCTGGCTGTTCTCGAAGGCTTGGGCGTTAGGGCCCAGGGCTTGGTGAGCGGCAGCCTGCGCCATCCAGCCCATGGGCTCAAGGCGGCCCTGGTGGGGCAGGGGCTTGCCGCCGCGTACCCGATGGGGGCCCAGGGCACGAATCCAACCTGGGATCCCTTGGCGGTGGTCGCGGCGGTGGGGGATCCGATGCAGCCGCTGGCGGCGGGCTTGGTGCTCGGGGCTGCGGCCCAGGGGCTCCCGGTGCTCTTGGCCGGGGGAAGTCAGATGGCGGCGGTGTTGGCGTTGGCCCTGGCGATCGCCCCTGCCGAGGGGCGGCCGGCCCTGTTGGACCTGGTGGAGGTGGCAACCACCGCTTGGGTGGCCCAAGACAGCGGCAGCAATCTCGCCCTGCTGCTGGAGCGGATTGCCGGGCGCTGGGGGCTGGAGCAGTCCCTGGTCCCCCAGGTGGCCGGCCTGCGCTTTTCCGATTGCCGCAGTCAGGCCCTGCGGGATTACGAACGGGGTTACGTGAAGGAGGGCGTGGGGGCGGGAGGATTGGCGCTGCTTTGGGAGCGCTGCGGCCACTCCCCCCAGGCCCTGGCTTCCGCCTGCGACGCCCTGTGCTGGCAGTGGCTCGGAGCCTAGGGTCGGGCCCATGGGTTTTGGTGAAGCGCTCTCCCGCCGTCAGTTGCTGCGGCTTGGCCTGATCTCCGGGGCCGCGGTGGCAGCGCCCGGGCTTCTGGCCGGCTGTCAGCGGGACAGGGACCAGGTTTTGGCGGTGGTGGAGGGCCAGTTCCCCCAGGCCTGGAGCCAGCAACTGCCAGCGGGCTGGCAGCCCCGCTGGTTGGGCGATCCCGAGGCCGTCGCCCGCAGCACGGCGGCCCTCTGGTCCCTCTCCGATGGCTGGGCTTCTGCCCTGCCCCGCCAGCAGATCCAGCCCATTGGTGTTGCAGCTGAGTTACAGCAACTGGCGCCTTGGGCTGGGCCGGTGAGCCGGTTGTTTGCGCCCGAGGGTTCGCCGGCCTTGGCGTTCCCCTGGGCCTTTTCGCCCTGGGTTTTGGTGTTGCGCAACCGCCCCGACCTGGCGCAGCGGCGGGCGGAGGGATGGCAGCTCCTGCTGGATCCCAGCCTCAAGGGCCAGCTGGTGCTGCCCTCGAGCCCCCGGGTGGCGATGGCCCTGCTGGGAGATGGCCTCGAGCCCCTGATGGCCCTGCGGCGCCAGGCCCTTGCCTATGACGAACGCCATGGTCTGAATCTGTTGCTCAGTGGCGAAGCCCAGGCCCTGGTGACCCCGTTGCAGCGGGTCATCCCCCTGTTGCGGCGCGATCAGCGCCTCCAGGTGGTGCTCCCCGCCTCAGGAGCACCGCTCAGCTGGCAGCTGTTGGTGCGGCCGGCAGCTGGGGCTACTGGGCTAGTAACCGGATCAGGGGCACCCCTGCCGGCGGCCTGGATCCAGAAGCTCTGGGACCGATCCCTGCTGGAAAGTTTGCTCCTCAAAGGCTGGGTTCCGCCCCTGCCGCGGGCGGTGCTGGAGCCCGTGCTGCGGGGCTTCCCCAAGCCGGTGGCCCAGTTGCTCTTGCCCAGCGATGGGGTGCTTGAGCGTTGCTGGAGCTTGCCCCCCTTGGCCCCCGGGGCGCGGCTGGCGCTGCAAACCCTTTGGGACGCGGCAGCTCCCTAGGCCCCACCCCTAGCCCCAGAGCCGGCGCCTGGGGGCGGCGGCCAGCCTGCGGTGGGTGTCGGCCAAGAGATCCGGAATCGCCAGCCCATGGGGGCAGCGGGGGAGGCAGGCGCCGCAGCGCTGGCAAGCGTCGGCATTGAGGCCCTCCCACCAGTGGCCGGCCCGGCCAATCAGGTTGTAGCGCTCGCTAGCAAAGGCCTCCATGCCATGGCCCACGGCCAGGTTGCGCAGCCGCAGGAGCTCGGGAATCGGCACCTCCGCAGGGCAGGGCAGGCAGGCGCGGCACTGGCCGCAGCGCTCGCTCCCAAGCCGCCCCGCCGCCGCTGCAGCCAGTCGTTCCACTGCAGCGGCCACTGCGGCAGCCATGTCTGCATCGGCCTCCCCGGTGGTCGCTGGGTTGGGCTGGCTGGGCTCGCTGCGGGGGGGGGCCAGCCGCCGGGCCCAGGCCAAATCGCCCGGCTGGGCTGCCCCCAGGGTGAGGGTGGAGATCCCCGCATCCAGCAGGAAGCGGTAGGCCAGTTCCAGGGGCTCAAAGGGCTGGCAGTCGGCGATCAGCTCCGCCGGTGGGTCGTAGAGCCGGCCGCCTTTGTCGGCTGGCGAGATGGCCATCACGCCAATGCCATCGGCCAGGGCCTGGCGGGCGATGGGCATCCGGGTTTGGTCAAACAGATGCAGGTGGAGGCTGCAGAACTGAAAGATGCCACTGCCCAGGGCGGCTTCGATCAGCCCTGGGCTGCCATGGCTGGAGAAGCCCACTTGGCCCACCAGGCCTTCGGCTTGGGCCCACTGCAGCAGGTCGGCGCCGGGGCCGTTTAGGGCCCAGCTGAGGTGCTCCTCCAGGTTGAGGCCATGGATGGCCAGGGAGGTGAGTTGCTGAACGCCAAGCCGCTCCAGGATCGCGCCCAGGGCCCGCTGCCCGCTGGCCAGATCGCCGCCGGGCAGGAGCTTGCTGGTGATCAGCCAGCCCCCCGCTGGGGCGGCACCCTCCTGGTGGAGCTGGTTGAGGGCCGCTGCGAGAAAGCTTTCGGCGGGGCCATAGGCCGGGGCCGTTTCCAGGTGGTTGATGCCTGCGGCAAGGGCTGCGCGCAGCACGGCCTCCATCTGGGCTGGGCTGTTGACAGCCCGCATGGTGCCCAGGGTGAAGGGCGACACCGCCGGGCCGCGCCCAAAGGCTCGCCGGGGCCAGGTGCCCGTTGGGCCCACCGGGTCAGTGGTCGCCAGGACTGGCTTCGCCCAGGTCGGGGGCGCCATCGGCCTCGGGCTTGGCCTTGCTGAGGTGACGCACCAAATCCGCGGGGCTGGTCTGATCGAGAAACCGCCGGAAGTTGGCCTGTTCGTCGGCATCGGCTTCGGCATCTACGGGAATGGAGGCATCGGCCACCACCTCTTCGAGCATCCAAATGGGACTGCCCGTGCGAAGGGCTAGGGCGATGCCATCACTGGGGCGGGCATCCAGTTCGATGCTTGGGGTGTGGCTTGGACTTGTCGAGCGTTTTGGTTTGCCGGGGGCGGTCTTGTCCTTTGGGCCTACGGGGCTCAGCTTCAGCACCGCCTGGAAGGTGCTCGCTTCGATCGCATGGATGATCACGCGATCCAACTGCAGGCCTCCGGCCTTCAGCAACGCCACCATCAGGTCATGGCTGAGGGGCCGCGGCGGGGGGTCGGCATTGAGTCCCGCCAGGATGTTTTGGGCCTGGGCCTGGTCGATCCAGATCGGTACCTGGCGCCGGCCGGAGGGATCGCGCAGCAACACGATGGGACTGC
The DNA here is from genome assembly GCA_945896675.1 of Cyanobium sp. NIES-981. Classification (GTDB taxonomy): domain Bacteria; phylum Cyanobacteriota; class Cyanobacteriia; order PCC-6307; family Cyanobiaceae; genus Cyanobium_A. Next base: position 94,409 of record CAMDEM010000003.1, on the reverse strand, counting down.
GACTGGCCGCATCGAGGGCAATACCGGCAACTTGCATTTCGACCATGGCCGGGCGCTGCCCTTTGCCCGATTATGACCATCTCGCATGGAAAGCGGATGTTCACGGGTTTGGTCCAGTCCATCGGCGTGATCGAGCGCTCACCCCAGGGTGTGAGGCTGCGCTGGACGGCGCCCCCACCCGGGGACGGCGAAGCCGGCTGGCTGCCTGCCGATTTAGCCCTGGGCGACAGCGTGGCTGTCGATGGGGTGTGCCTCACGGTGGCGGAGCGGCTTGGGGATGGCTTCCGGGCCGATGTGAGCCCTGAAACCCTCGGCCGCACCACGCTTTTGGCCAAGGCCGAGGGCCGGGGCAGGGTGAATCTCGAGCCGGCCCTGCGCCTGGCAGATCGGCTTGGGGGGCACTTGGTGAGTGGCCACGTCGATGGCCTGGGTGTGGTGAAATCCATCACCCAGGTGGCGGGCTCTTGGCGGCTGGAACTGCAATGGCGGGAGCGGGCCTATGGCCGCTTTATATGCGACAAGGCCAGCGTGGCTGTCGATGGCATCAGCCTCACCGTGGCGGGTTCTGAACCCGGAGGCGGTTGTTTCTGGATCGCCGTGATCCCCCACACCTGGGGTGCCACCACCCTGCAGCACCTGCGCCCCGGTTCCCTGGTCAACTTGGAGGCCGATTTGCTGGCGAAGTACACGGAAACGCTGTTGTTCGCCAAGGGCTCTGCTGCCGGTGGCTCTGGTGGGCCGCAAGCCGAAGCCGGCATGGATGCCCAATGGCTGGCCGACCACGGCTGGGGTGCCTAGGTTTCAACTGATCAACCCCTTCCCAGGTACGGGCCCGATGACATCCAGCTTCTGGAATCCCAATTCCGGCACCTTGCGTGCCTTCACCCTGTTTGAAGGGGTTTTGATGCTTGTCCTGGGAGTACTGGCCCTGGTGTTCCCAATCCTGGCCTCGGTGTGGGTGACCACCGTGGTGGCGGTGGCCTTCCTGGTGGGCGGCATCGTGGGCTGGATCAACAACCTGATGCGGGCCAAACAGCTCAGCCGTTGGCTCACCTTTTGGCGCCTGGTGGTGTCCACCGTGTTTGTGGTGGCAGGGGTTTCGATGATTCAGCAGTTGGGAGCTGGCCCGGCGGGGGTGGTGGTGCCTGTTGCTTCGCTCAGCTTGGCGATCGGCATTGTCTTCTTGGTGGAGGGGGCGGTGGCCTCGGTGGTGTCCCTTGCCCACCGGGAGATCAGCGGCTGGGGTTGGGGACTCCTCAACGGCCTGATCACCCTGATCCTGGGGGGGCTGATCCTTAGCCTGCCAACCGCCAGCTTGTTGAGCGTGCTCGGCATTTTGGTGGGCATCAGCTTTTTGTTCAGCGGCATCGACCTGCTGAGCTTCAGCGCCAGTTTTCACCCCGAAGATTGAGCACTCAGCCTTCGGCTGGGCCATCCCCTAAGGGCATCAACCAAATGGAGCCGGTTTCCTGATGGAGTTCAATTTTGAATTCCATCCCCGGCTCGAGGCCCATCCGCTTGGTGTAGGCGTGGCCAATCAGCAGGTTGCCGTTGCCATGGACCCGGGTGCGAAAGTCAGCTTGCCGGCCTTTTGGCCCGCCGGGGCCAGAAGAACTGGAGGGAAGGATGTAACCCTTGGCAGCCACCAGGGCCCGGTAAAAGCTTTTTTTCAACACCCGGCCGCTGGGGCCCACATACCCGCAGGCGCGGGCAATTTGATCTTCCGGCCGGTTGCTCAGCGAGCGGGCGCGATCGAGTAGGGCCTGGCCTTCGAGCATGTCTCCATGAGGAGTTATCGGGATTGTGCCGTTTGCGGAACACCAGATGCAAGGGCCTTGGCTTTAAGTCCTCAAAGCAGATAAAGAATTCCGTAGAGCACAACCCAGATGCCGTCAACGAAATGCCAATAAAGCTCAGCGGCCTCGAGGCCGAAATGATCCGTCGCCGTGATGCGTCCGTTTGAGCGGGTTTGCAGGGTCACGATTGCAATGCAAATCACACCCAGGGTTACGTGGAGTCCGTGAAAACCGGTGAGGGCATAAAAGGTGCTTGCAAAAAGGTTGTCGGTTAGTCCAAATGGAAGCGAGAAGTACTCCACCATTTGGCTGGCCAAAAAGGCCACTCCCAAGCCGCAGGTCACCATCAGCCAGGAGCGGGCCTTGGCGAGCTGGTTGGCCCGGCACGCTTTGCCCGCCTGGTGAAAGGTGAGCGAACTGACAACGAGAATCACGGTGTTGATCGTGGGTAGCAGCAGCTCCAGCTCGTAGCTGCTGCCCTCGGGCAGGGGATTAACGGCCCGAAAGGTGAGGTAGGCCGCAAAGAACCCGGCGAAGGTCATGCCATCGGCCACCAGGAAGGTGGCCAGGCCAAACAGGCGGAAGTCGCCATGGCTCGGGGCATGGTCGGTTGGATGCGGGTTGGTGCTGGTCAGCTCGCTGTCGGGGAGATCGCTACCGGTGAGATTGCTATCGGCCAGATTGGAGAGGATTGTCATGGCTAGGCGACCTGCTTCACGGATGGGCTGGAGGGCTCCTTGCCTGGGGTGTGGCCGTAGCCGTAGGGCTCCGTCACCAGCGGGGCTTCCCCAAGCCAGTTCTCCACCGGGGGAGGCGAAGAGGTGAGCCACTCGGGGGTGAGGGCATTCCAGGGGTTGTCTCCGGCGACCTCCCCCTTGAAGGCCGTCAGCACCACGTTGATCAACAGGGGGATGGTGCTAATCGCCATCAACAGGGCCCCGACGCTGCTTACCTGATTCAAGGTGGTGAAGCTGGGGTCGTACTCCGCCACGCGCCTGGGCATGCCATTGAGGCCAAGCCAATGCTGGGGTGCAAAGCAGAGGTTGAAACCAATGAATGTGAGCAGAAAGTGGAGCCTGCCCAGGTCTTCATTGAGCATGCGCCCCGTGAATTTGGGATACCAGTGATAGAGGGAGGCAAAGACCACAAACACCGTTCCTCCATAGACGATGTAGTGGAAATGGCCCACCACAAAGTAGGTGTCGTGAACGTGGATGTCGAAGGGAACCTGGGCAAGGGCCACGCCAGTGATGCCGCCAAACACGAAGTTCACGATGAAGGCACAGGCGAACAGCATCGCTGAATTGAGGGCGATTTTCCCTCCCCAGAGGGTGGCGAGCCAATTGAAGAATTTGATGCCCGTTGGCACGGCAATGAAGGAGGTAGCGATTGTGAAGAACAGGCGCATCCAGGGCGGGGTACCGCTGGTGAACATGTGGTGGGCCCAAACGATTAAGCCCAGGACGACGATGGCCATGATCGAATACACCATGGTGACGTAGCCAAACAGGGGCTTGCGGGCATGAACCGGCAGGATTTCACTCACCAGGCCGAAGGCTGGCAGCACCATGATGTAAACAGCCGGATGGGAATAGAACCAAAAAAGGTGTTGATATACCACCACATTTCCGCCGAGCGCCGGATTGAAAAAACCGGTATGGGCAATGATGTCGAAGCTCAACATGATTAAGGTGCCGGCTAGCACGGGAGTTGAGAGGACCACCAAAATGCTGGTGCCAAGCATCGCCCAGCAGTACATCGGCATTTGCATCAGGCCAAGCCCCGGCCGCCGTAATTTCAGGATGGTGGCGATGAAATTGATGCCCCCAAAAATGGAGCTTCCGCCGAGCAGCAGCACACTCAGGATCCACACGACCTGGCCAGCGGCTGGCGTGGTGAGGCTCAAGGGGGGATAGGCGGTCCAGCCGGATTGGGCAGCTGCCCCGGCTAGGAAATAGCTGCTGATCAGCAGGATGCCCGCTGGGGGAATCAGCCAAAAAGCCACGGCATTGAGGCGAGGGAAGGCCATGTCGCGGGCCCCTACGTAGAAGGGAATCAGGTAGTTACCAAACCCCCCATTCACCACGGGCACAATCCACAGGAAAATCATCACCGTGCCGTGCAGGGTGAGCACTTCGTTGTAGGTCTCGCGGCTCACAAAATCGGCCATGGGACTGGCCAGTTCGGTGCGAATGACCCCAGCTAGCGCCCCACCGATCAAATAGAAAATGAAGCCGCACACCAGGTATTGGATGCCAATCACCTTGTGGTCCAAGCTGAAGCTGAAGTAGCGCAGCCAGCCTTGGGGCTGGAGATTGCCGGGGTGGCTTTGGGCGAGCTCCGATGGGTTTGCGAGGGTCATGGGGCTCTTAGGTGGTGGTAGGGGCTGGGGTGTTTTGGGCGAGCCAGCTTTGGTAGGCCTCGGGTTCATGCACCACCACGTTGGAGCGCATGCCCCCGTGATAAGGGCCGCACAGCTCTGCGCAGACAATTGGGTAGGTGCCGGCCCTTGTGGCCGTAAAGGAGAGCACGGTGGGTTGGCCTGGGATCACGTCTTGCTTGAGCCGGAACTGGGGTACCCAGAAGGCGTGGATCACATCGCGGGCTTCCATGTGGAGCTCCACCGGTTGACCCACCGGTACATGCAGTTCGCCGCTGGTGATGTCGGCGTTGGGGTAATGAAAGATGAAGGCAAATTGCATCGCCGTCACATCAACCGGCAGGGCCGCTGCCGAGCCATTGCTGGCGTCAACGCCCACCCCAATGCCGGCCCAGACTTTGGCTGGAATGGCTGCGTTTGAGCTCGTGCCGCTTGATTCCGAGGCCATGGCCAGCATGGTGCTGTGGTCATGCATGGGAGCCATGCCACCCATGCGTTCGTAGATGTCGTAGCTGTAAAGGCCAACAAACAACACCACCACGGCCGGGATGGCCGTCCAGACGATTTCAAGGGGCAGGTTGCCTTCGATGGCCAATCCGTCACTGACATCGCCTGGGCGGCGTCGAAAGGCCACCAGGCTGTAAACCAACAGGATCAGGATCCCCAGAAACAGGACCGTGCCAATGCTGAATAAAACCTTAAAAAGGGCGTCGTAGGTGGGCGCATTGCTGCTGGCAGCAATCGGCAGCACATTGACGTTGTATCCCACCCAAAGACCCACCAGCAGCAGGGCTGCCGTGGAGATGGATAAAACCAGAACTGCGGGAAGTTTCACTGCTCTCGTGGTTCTTGGGAACCAGCCTATGGGCGTTGGCTTGCCTTAGGCGTTGATCGGCCGATTTGGTGGGCAAATCCACGTTGACCCGCCCACGTTGCGCCACCCACGTTGAATAGTTTGCTTTGAGCCTTCTGGCCTGTATCAAGGTCCATTGGTGACGAATCAAAATGGTTGGCTAGGCGATGTGCGGAATTGCCCACCCGGCCTCCTTGCTGATTTCGTTTTACCTAAAGTTATTTATCGGCAGGATTGAGCCATGGCAGGGGCTTTATCGCCAAATCTTCAAGGTCCTCAAGATCTTCAGTTGCGGCAAGACCGCCAGTTGCGCAACAGCCTCGCCCTGCTGAGCTCCCATTTGGTTGTGGCCCTCGTGGCGCTGGTGGCGATTGGCGGGGCCACCCGGGTGATGGAAGCGGGTTTGGCATGCCCAGATTGGCCCCTCTGTTACGGCCGCTTTTTGCCTGGCCAACAGATGAACGTCCAGGTCTTCTTGGAATGGTTCCACCGCCTGGATGCCTTTGTGGTTGGCGTGGCCCTGCTGGTTTTCGTTGGCGTGGGTGTGGCCCTCCGTAGGCGGCTGCCTACCTGGTTGCCGTGGATTGCCTCGCTGGCCTTGGCTTTGGTGGCCTTCCAGGGAGCCCTGGGGGCCCTCACCGTGACCCATCTCTTGGCCTCCCCTTTGGTGACGGCCCATTTGGCTACGGCCTTGGTGCTGGTGTCCCTGGTCAGCGGTCTCTACCAGAGGCTGGCTATGGCGCCCGAAAACATGGCGCCCGAAGACATGGCGCCCGAAGTATTCAGGAAAACCCCTGCCGTGCCCCGCTGGTGGCAGGCCCTGGCGGCCCTCGCCCTGGTTTTGGTATTCAGCCAGTGCTTGCTTGGCGGTTTGATGGCAAGCCAATGGGCTGCTGATCAGTGCCTGGCTTCTGGTGAGGCCTGCCAATGGTTGCTTGCCCACCGGCAGCTGGCCCTAGGGGCGGCAGGTGGGGTGGCCCTCATGGCCGCAACGGCTCCCCTGCTCCCCCACGGGCTGGGCCATCTGCAGGGCCTGGCCTTCGGGGCGATCGGCCTGGTTGCCATGCAGATCGGCCTGGGCATTTGGACCCTGAAGTTGCAACTGGCGGTGCCGGCTGTCACCGTGGCCCACCAATTGGTGGCTGCCCTACTGGTGGCCCTTTTATCTGCTGTTTTGGCGAGGGCTTTGGGTCCTCTGCAGCCCCATCCCAGTCAGGAGTTGGCCCATGGTTAGCGCTCCGCTTCAACAGCCTGTATTGGGGCCAGAACCCAGCGTGGCCCGCCCAAGCATTAGGCCATCGGTGGTGTTGCCGCCCTGGTTGGAGGTGGCGAAACCGCGGTTGATTCCCCTGTTGCTGGCCACCACCCTGGCCGGCATGGCCGTCAGTGCTGATGGCTGGCTCGATGCCGCCACGATCACCTGTGCCCTGGTGGGAGGGGCCTTGGCCTCAGCCGCTGCGGGGGTCCTGAATTGTCTTTGGGAACAGGAACTCGATGGGCGCATGCAGCGCACCAGTCGCCGGGCCTTGCCCTCTGGGCGGTTGGCCCAGCGCCAAGCGTTTGGCCTCGCCATTGGCTTGACGGCGCTGTCGGTCTTGATCTTGGTGGTGGGGGTCAATCCCCTGGCGGCCAGCCTTTCGTTGCTGGGCCTGTGCAGTTATGTGCTGCTGTACACCGCCCTTTTAAAACCCCGCACCAGCCAAAACATCGTGGTGGGCGGTGTGGCAGGGGCCATCCCCCCCTTGGTGGGGGCGGCGGCGGCCACGGGCCATTTGGGTTGGGCCAGCTGGTGGCTGTTCTCCCTGGTGATGGTCTGGACTCCCGCCCACTTCTGGGCCCTGGCCCTCCTGCTTAAGGATGACTACCGCTCCGTTGGCATCCCGATGCTTCCGGTGGTCAAAGGGGTTGTTGTGACGGCCAGGGCGATTCGCCATTACGCCTATGCCACGGTGGCCATGAGTGTGCTGGGCCTCTGGGCGTTGCCCAGTGGCGGTGCCCTGTTTGCCCTGCTGGTGCTTCCGTTTAACGCCCGCTTGCTGCAGCTCACATCCCGCTTGGCTGATCAGCCCGAGGATCCCCAGGCGGCCAGGGCCCTGTTTCGTTGGTCGATCCTCTACCTGTTTGGCATCTGCTTGCTGCTCCTGCTGGCCCGTACCCCCCAAGCGGGGGTGCTGGGCTCCCAGTTGATGGCCAGCTGGCCGCCGGGGCTGCCTACATTGGGCCTTCGCTAAGGGGTGCTTAGGGGTGATGCGTCTCGGAGAGGTTGGTTGGTGATTGAACTGCACCAGCTCAGCAAGCGTTACACCGCTGCCAAGGGTGCGTCGGTGCCGGCCCTCAATGACCTCTCCTTGCAGGTGCCGGCGGGCAGCCTCTATGGCTTGCTTGGCCCCAATGGCGCCGGTAAAACCACGGCCCTGCGCATCCTCTGCACCCTGCTCGCTCCCGATAGCGGCACCGTGCGGGTGGCGGGCCTCGATGGCCTGGCCGATCCCCGGGGGGTGCGCCGCTTGCTGGGCTACGTGGCCCAGGACGTGGCGATCGACAAGATCCTGACGGGGCGGGAATTGCTGCAGCTCCAGGGAGACCTCTATCACCTGCCACGCCGTCAGCGCGACCGCCGCATCGCTGAATTGATCGAGCTGATGGGCATGGGCGATTGGATCGATCGCCGTTGCGGCAGCTATTCGGGCGGCATGCGCCGCCGGCTCGATTTGGCAGCTGGTTTGCTGCACAGTCCCCAGGTGTTGGTCTTGGATGAGCCCACCGTGGGTCTGGATATTGAGAGTCGGGCGGCGATTTGGCAGGTGTTGCGCCAACTCCGCGATGGCGGCACCACGGTGCTGCTCAGTAGCCACTACCTCGAGGAGGTGGATGCCCTGGCCGATCACCTGGCGATTATCGAATCGGGCACCGTGATTGCCGAAGGGGCCCCCTCCTCCCTCAAGGCGGCCTTGGGCGGTGATCGGCTCACCCTGCGGGTGCGGGAATTCAGTGATGCCAGCGAAGCGGCCAGGGTGCAAGCCCTGCTCCGGGATTGCCCAGGGGTGCGGCAGGTGGTGGTCAACCAGGCCCAGGGCTATTCGCTCAACTTGGTGATTGAGAACGATGGGGTAGTGGAGCAACTGCGCCAGCAATTGGCCACCGCCGATTTGCCTGTCTTTGCCCTAGCCCAAAGCCGTCCGAGCCTGGATGATGTGTATCTCCAGGCCACTGGCCGCACCCTGATGGATGCGGAGCTGGCCGTGGCCGGTAGCCGCGATCCCAAAGCCGAACGCAAAGCAAGCATGTGATGACCAGCGCCAATCCCACCATCTCCGATCGCTCGCCGGACGCTGCCGAGCAGCCCTCCGCCCTGGCCGAGATCAGTCAGGAAACGCTGGCGCTCACCAGGCGGCTGTTTTTGCAGCTGCAGCGCCGGCCGTCCACCCTGGTGGCCGGGGTGTTGCAACCGCTGATTTGGTTGGTGTTGTTTGGGGCGCTGTTTGCCAAGGCTCCCGCAGGTCTGCTGCCAGGTGGCATCAGCTACGGGCGGTTCCTTGGCGCTGGGGTGATCGTGTTCACAGCCTTTAGTGCGGCACTCAATGCCGGTCTGCCGGTGATGTTTGATCGGGAATTTGGCTTTCTCAACAGGTTGCTCGTGGCACCCCTGCGTTCCCGCAGTTCGATCGTGCTTGCTTCCGTGCTCTACATCACTAGCTTGAGCCTGGTCCAGAGCTTGGCGATCATGGCAACGGCTGCCCTGCTCGGCTACGGCTGGCCAGGGGGGGTGGGCCTGCTGTTGGTGCTCATCACCCTGTTGCTGTTGGTGTTTGCGGTCACGGCCTTGAGCCTGGGGTTGGCCTTTGCCCTACCGGGTCACATTGAGTTGATCGCGGTGATCTTCGTGGCCAACTTGCCGCTTTTGTTTGCAAGCACGGCCCTGGCACCCTTGTCGTTCATGCCGAGCTGGTTGGGCTGGCTTGCATCCCTGAATCCACTTACCTTCGCGATTGAACCCATTCGCGCTGCCTACGCCGGCCAGTTCTCCCTCACCGCCGTGGTGTTGGAGGCCCCCTACGGCGACCTCACCGCAGGCACCTGCTTGATGGTGTTGGCTGGTTTGGCCGCCGGGTTGTTTCTCCTGATTCGGCCATTGCTGGATCGCAAGCTCACCTGAATCCCACTCCCGTGGTTGCATCCCGCCCGCTCCCTGCCCCCCCCCGCCCCGAACTCTCCGATCGTCTTTTGGCGGCCGTTGCGGAGCGGGATAGGGCCCTAGCCAATCGCTTTCTGCAGCAGTGGGTCCATCGCCGCGGTCTGCCGTCATTGAAGGCTTGGATCCTTGGTCCCTTGACCTCGAGCCAAGGCCCTGGGGCTTCCGCTTGGTTGCGCCATTGCCTCGAGGACAGTGCTCAAGAACCGATGGCTGCGCTCGAGACGGCTGGAATCGATTCACCCAGTTTGGATTCACCGGGCCTTGATGTTCCAGGGACCCATGTTCCAGTGATTCGTTCCACCTTGACCGATTCCCCAGCTCCTGCCCCGGCCACGTTGGCGGCCCTGCGGGCCTGGTTGCCGGATCGCTCAGATGATCTTCCCTTGGCCGGTTGAGCGTGAGTAACCCTGCGACCCTGCCGTCTTTGTTGGCTTCTGGCTTGATTGTCTCGGTGCAGGCACCTGAAGGCTCGCCCATGCGGGACCCGGAGGTGATTGCGGCCATGGCTGAGGCGAGCTTGCGCAATGGCGCCTCGGGCGTGCGGCTCGAGAGTCCCGAGCACATTGGCGCCGTGCGCCGCCGCTGCCCTGATGCCTTAATTGTGGGCCTCTGGAAGCGGACCTATGGCGATAGTCCCGTTTACATCACGCCTGGCTGGGCGGAGATTCAGGCGGTTTGGGCCGCCGGGGCCGATGTGGTGGCGATCGATGCCACCGACCGCCACCGGCCGGGCGGGCAATCCTTGGAGGAGCTGATTCGCCGCGCCACCAACGACCTAGGGGCCGTGGTGATGGCCGATATCGATAGTGTGGCCAACGGTTTGCGGGCCGCCGAATTGGGCTGTGGCTGGGTGGGTACAACCCTGTACGGCTACACCGAAGCCACCGCTGTCCACAAGCCGCCTGGCTGGGATCTGTTGGGCGAGCTGAAGCAACAACTCCCGGTGGGTACAAGCCTGATTTGCGAGGGAGGCCTTGCCTCTGCAGATCAGGCTCTGCGGGCCCTTGGGCTTGGTGCCGATGCCGTGGTGGTGGGAACCGCCATCACAGGTGTGGACCTCCAGGTGGCGGCCTACGTGGCCAAAATCCAAGGCGGTTAGGGGGGAGTGGGCTCCCCCCGCGGGATCACATCATCCCGGGCATGCCCATGCCACCCATTCCGCCCATGCCACCCATACCGCCCATGTCGCCACCGGGGCCGGCTGGGGCCACGGGTTCCGGTTTGTCTGCGATGACCGCTTCGGTGGTGATCAGCAACGACGCAATCGACACCGCATCCTGCAGGGCCAGACGCACCACCTTGGCGGCATCCAGGATCCCTGCTGCCAGCAGGTCTTCGTAGGTGTCGGTCATGGCGTTGTAACCCTTGCCATGGCGTTTGATTTCGGCGACCACCACCGCCGCATCGGCGCCGGCATTGGTGGCGATTTGGCGCACGGGCGCGGCAAGAGAGCGCTGGACGATCTGCACGCCAGTGCGCTCGTCACCGCTGCAGCTGGCGGCCAGGCCATCAAGGCCATCGGCCAGTTCCAGCAGGGTGCTGCCCCCGCCGGCAATGATCCCTTCCTCCACCGCGGCGCGGGTGGCATTAAGGGCATCCTCAATCCGTAGTTTGCGGTTTTTGAGCTCGGTTTCGGTGGGGGCTCCCACCTTGATCACGGCGACGCCGCCGGCCAATTTGGCGATCCGCTCCATCAGCTTCTCGCGGTCGTAGTCCGATTCGGTGTTGTCGAGTTCCCGGCGGATGGCAGCCACCCGATCAGCCACAGCGTTCTGGTGGTCACCGCTGGCCACGATGGTGGTGCTGTCTTTGGTGATCGTGATGCGGCGGGCGCTGCCCAGGTCGTTGAGCTCCACCTTGTCGAGGGTCATGGCCTGGTCTTCGCTCACCACGGTGGCGCCGGTGAGGATGGCGATGTCGGCCAGCATGGCCTTGCGGCGATCGCCAAAGCCCGGAGCCCGCACTGCGGCCACCTGGAGCACCCCCCGGTTCTTGTTGACCACCAAGGTGGCCAGGGCTTCACCCTCCACTTCTTCGGACAGGATCAGCAGGGGTCTGCCGGTTTTGGAGACGGCTTCCAGCACGGGAATCAGATCGGCGATCGCACTGATCTTGCGGTCGGTAATCAGGAGCAGGGCATTGTCAAAAGCACACTCGCGGCGTTCCTGGTCCGTCACGAAATAGGGGGAGCTGTAGCCCCGGTCAAAGGCCATGCCTTCGGTGATCTCGAGCTCCGTGGCGAGGGACGTGGACTCTTCCACGGTGATCACGCCGTCGGCGCTCACCTTGGCCATGGCCTCGGCGATCATCCGGCCGATTTCCTCGTCGTTGCCCGAGCTCACCGTGGCCACCTGGCGGATGGCATCGCCGGCCACCGCCTGGGAACGCTCAGCAATCCCTGCCACGACCTGGGCAAGGGCCTTCTCCATGCCGCGCTTGACGCCCACGGGGTTGGCACCGGCTGCAATGTTTTTGAGCCCTTCATGGACCAGGGCCTGGGCGAGCACGGTGGCGGTGGTGGTGCCATCGCCAGCTTTGTCTTTGGTTTTGCTTGCCACCTGCTGGATCAGCTTGGCGCCAATGTTTTCGAACGGATCCTCTAGTTCGATTTCCTTGGCGATGGTCACGCCGTCATTGACGATGTCGGGGGCCCCAAACTTCTTCTCGAGCACCACGTTGCGGCCCTTGGGCCCGATGGTGACCTTGACCGCATCCGCCAGGGCGTTGACGCCGCGTTCCAGGGATGCGCGGGATGCATCCGAGAAGCTGATCAACTTGGCCATGGCGACGGGGGAGGGTGAATCTGATAAGCCACAGATTCCCACAAACCCCCTGGCCCCAGCAGCCATCGGCCGGTGGGGATTGCCGAATCACCCGAGGGTTGGGGCGGCATCTTTGGCCTGGGCTCGATAGGGTCTGGCCATGGACGACCTGCTCCCGTCAGCCCTCGAAACCGCCATTGAAAGTGCGCTCGAAACGGCGCTTGAAACCGCCTTGGAGAGCGCTGATGATGTGGTGAACCTGGCGCCCGTGTCGGGATCGAACGCCATGGTGTTTGTGCTGATCACCGCCCTGGGGGTGGTGATGGCGCTGGTCTATCTGCCGTTACGCCTGTTCCTGACCATCACGGCCCGAAGCCGCCGCTTGAAGTTGCTGCTGCGGATTCGGCGCCTGCGCGATGAACTGGGCCACCCCGCCCCTACCGCATAACCATGCCGCCATCGATTTGGAGGACCTGGCCGGTCATGTAGCTACTGGCGACGTCGGCGGCAAGGAACAGCACGGCGCTGGCCACCTCTTCGGGTTGGCCCATGCGGCCCAGGGGGATTGCACCGAGGATCGGCTCCACATCGAGATTCTTGGTCATGTCAGTCTGGATAAAGCCTGGAGCGACCGCATTCACCGTCACCCCCCGTCCGGCAAATTCAGCCGCGCAGCTGCGGGTGAAGCCAATCACCCCGGCTTTGGCGGCGCTGTAGTTCGACTGCCCAGGGTTCCCCATGAGGGCCACCACGGAGGTGATGTTGATGATGCGGCCTGAGCGGGCTTTCAGCATCGAGCGGCTCACCGCTCGGGTGCACAGGAACACCCCGGTGAGGTTGAGGTCGATCACGCTCTTCCAGTCGGAGGTCTTCATCCGCATCAGTAGGCCGTCCTTGGTAATGCCGGCGTTGTTGACCAGCACATCCAGGCGCCCGGACTTTTCCAGCACGGTTTTCACCATGAGCTCCACCTCCTCCTCGTCGGCCACATTGGCTTGATAGCTCCAGGCCTTGCCCCCAGCGGCATGGATCTCAGCCACCACGGCCTCGGCGGCATCCGGCGAATTGGCGTAGTTCACCACCACCTCGGCCCCTTGCGCCGCCAGGGTGAGGGCAATGGAACGACCAATCCCCCGGCTCGCTCCGGTCACCAGGGTGACGTGTCCAGCGAGTGCTTGGGAGGAGGCCATCGGGGCAAAGATTGGGTGAATGGATGGTATGGCGCCCTGCGCTTAGCCAAAGCCAAGGGCAGTGAGTACCGACTCCATGCTGACCGTGGCGAGCTCAACTGCGGTGCCCAGGCTTTGCACACCCTGGCGAGGGGGCAGGCTGTCGGCCGGCCGGCCAAGGGCCACTAGGGGCAGACCCAGGAGCAGGGCCCACTCGATGGTTTCTGGATCACTGGCTACCACCACATCGGCGCTCGCCACCTGGGCGGCCCGCTTGACTGCGCCTGCAACTGTGGGGGCCGAATCAACAGGGGCAGCGTTGACGACCCGAAGGGTGGGCAGTTTGCTGACAATGCGCTCGGGGAGGTGCTGCCACTGGGCTTGGGGCCAGTCGTTTGTGGCTCCCCAGGGAGCAAGCAGCAGCGCCGGACCCTCCCCTGGGGGCAAGGCAGCAGCTGCGGCATCGAGCTGAGCTTTGGCCAGGGGCAACCGGAAGGCCTCGGCATCCAGGTGCACCCCTACCGGTTTGAGATCGGCCTCCCAGGCCTGGTTGGGCCACAGATTGGCGCTGGATTGGATCTTTTCCGTGGCGGAAAAGCCCGAGGCGGCAATGCGGGTGGGGATATGGCTCATCGAGAGCATCAGGTCCACCTGGCGGCCGCTGGCGCGGTTGAGGCAGAGCTGAAAATCGGGCTCCCGAACCGACCCGAGCAAATTGGCCCAGTCGGCCATGGTGGCGTCGTCAAAGGCAAAGGGGATCACCTTCTCCACGGCTGGATGGAGCTGCCAGAGGGCGGCGGTTGCCGTGGGGCAAACCACCTGCACGTGGGCCTTGAGTTGGCTTGCCACCGCGTCGACAGCGGCAAAGGCTTGCAATTGCTGGCTGCTGCCACCGGGAATCAGAAACAGGGCCCGCATTGCGGTGGCATCGGCACGGTGGCCTGATTGTATGGAGCCCAGTCGGTTTGGCCCGCTGCCGGGAGTCTCTTGTGCATTTGCTGATCGCCGCCGCAGGAAGTGGCCGCCGGATGGGAGCCGAAGGCAACAAGTTGTTGTTGCCCGTGGCAGGGCGGGCCGTGCTCGCCTGGACCCTGGATGCCGCCCTGGCCTCCCCCGTCATCACCTGGATCGGGTTGGTGGGCCAGCCCGTGGATGAACAGGCGATTCAGGCCATCGTGTCCGCCGCCAATCCCCGGGTTCCGGTGGCGTGGATCGTGGGTGGGGAGACCCGGCAGGAATCGGTCAGCCGCGGCTTGGCGGCGCTACCCGCCGATGCCGAGGGGGTGCTGATCCATGACGGCGCCCGCTGTTTGGTGGATCCCGATCTGTTGGAGCGCTGTGTGATGGCGGTGCAGCAGGGCCTGGCGGTGATTGCCGCGACCCCCGTGACCGACACGATCAAGCAGGTGGATGGCGGCGGATGCATCACTGCAACACCCGATCGCAGCCAGCTCTGGGCGGCCCAAACCCCCCAAGGGTTTCCGGTGCAGCAGCTGCGGGATGCCCATGCCACGGCCACGGCCGAAGGCTGGAGTGTCACCGACGATGCGGCGTTGTTTGAGCGCCTCGGTCTGGCGGTGCAGGTGTTGGAGGCCCCCCCCTCCAACATCAAGCTCACCACCCCCTTTGATTTGACGATTGCTGAGGCGGTGTTGGCGGATCGCGGCTAGGGCTCCGATTCCAACGCCCCTTAGGGAAGCAGGGCAAGGCGACCGCCCGTGCCATCGAGCTGGGCGCGCACTGCCAAGGGCAGGGCGGCATTGCAGTCGCCGTGGCCGATCGGTAGGCCCGCCACCACGGGAATCCCGAGGTCGGCGGTGCGTTCGCGCAGCACCTCCTCCAGGCTGAAGCTCGAGCGCTCTGGTGTCGTCGGGTCGTCGCAGCCGCTGAAGCTGCCCAGGCCGATGCCTGCCAACCGCTGCAGGGCCCCGCCCAGCCGCCAGTGGGTGAGCATCCGCTCGATGCGATAAGGCGCTTCTCCCACGTCTTCGAGGACCAGGATGGCGCCGTCGAGATCGGGCCAATGGGGGGTGCCCAGCAGGTGGGTGGCCACCGTGAGATTGGCCACCAACAGGGGGCCTTCGGCCAGCCCTGGACACCAGCCCTCCCCGGCTAGATCGGCCAGGGGTTCACCAAAGAGCAGGGAGCGCAAGCGCTGCTGGCTCCAGGCCGGTTCCGCCGCCAGGCTGGTGAGCAGGGGGCCATGGATGGCTCCGCCATGGCCTTGGGCCACCTGGGCCCAGAGCAAGGAGGTGACATCGGAGAAGCCCAGGAGCCAGGTGGGCCCCATCGCCAGGGGCCGCTCCAGCAGCCGGGCGGAACCCCAGCCGCCCCGCATGCAGGCCAGCAGGGAAACGGCTGGCTCCTCGCCCGGTCGCTCGGTTCGGAGGTCGGCGGAACGCTCGTGATCGTTGCCGGCCAGGTAACCCCAGCTCCGCAGGGGCTTGCGCTCCACCACCAGCCCCCAGCTCTCCACGATGGCAATGCCGGCATCGAGACGGGCCAGGGCTTCTTCGCCCTCCAGGCAGGAGCTGGCGGCCACCACGGCCACGGAATCTCCAGAAACCAGCGGTTTGGGCAGGCGGATCGGCCTAGCCATCACACCCTCCCCACCACCAGGGCCAGCAGCAGCAGGCCGCCCAGCAGCACCTGGCGGCTGAAATGGCGGCCAAAGCTGGAACGGGGCAGATCGGTGCGCCGCAGCCCAAGGGCTTCCCGCTGCATCCCGGCGGCGGCAAGCAGCCACAGGGGCCAGAACGGCCAGCCCACCCCCGCTTGGCCCGCTGCCCCTGCAAGGGCCAGGGCTGTTAAGCCATAACAAACGGTCACGGTGAGGGGGGCCCGATCCCCCAGGCTTAAGGCACTGCTCCGCACCCCGAGTCCCCGGTCGTCATCGCGGTCGGCCATGGCATAGACCGTGTCAAAGCCGAAGGTCCAGAGCACGGCGGCCAGCCAGGTGAGCCCCAGGGGCCAGCCGCCAGAGAGGTTGCCGGTGGCGGCGGCCCAGGGAATCAGTACCGCAAAGCCCCAGCACAGGGCCAGCACCAGCTGGGGGTAATCAAACCAGCGCTTGGCACTGGGATAGAGCAGCACCGGCGGTAGGGCGGCGATGGCCAGCCCCAGGCAGCTCAGGCGATGGGCTACGGGCAGGGCAAGCACCACGGCCAGGGCCGCGGCCAGGATCACCACCAGCAGCAGCAGGGCTTCAAGGCTGCCCACCCTGCCATCAGCCATGGGCCTGGTTTTGGTGCGCTCCACCAAGGGATCGATGCGCCGATCCCAGAGGTCGTTAGCGATGCAGCCGGCCCCACTCACGGCGAGGCCCCCCAGCACGATCAACAGCACCAGGTCTGGGGAGGGCCTGCCCCCGGGCACGAGCCAGAGGCTCCAACCCGCCGGAATCAGCAGGATGAGGCGACCACTGGGTTTGTGCCAGCGCAGCAACTCGAGCCAGGTCGCCAGACGGGCGGTGATGCGGGGAACGGCCACGCTGGGAGCAGACCTGTCTTTGGCCGGCACCCTAGGTCTGCAGCGGATTACTCCCGCGGATGTCAAAGTGGCGCCGCCCAGCCCCAGGCTGTCCGATGGTTCAGGCCCCGCCCTCCCAACAGCCTGGCCAGGCCTTGGGTCGTCGCCGCGTCGCTGCAATCGATATCGGCACCAATTCCATTCACCTGTTGGTGGCGGAGGTGGATCCTGAGCTGCGCAGCTTCTCGGTGCTGGTGGCCGAAAAAGCCACCACGCGCCTGGGGGAGAGGGATCCAGAGACCGGTGATTTGAGCTCCGATGCCATTGAGCGGGCGTTTCGCACCCTCAGGCAGGACCGGGATCTGGCGCTCAGCCATGGGGTTGAGCAGATCGTGACCGCTGCCACCAGCGCGGTGCGGGAGGCGCCCAATGGGGGCGATTTTTTGCTGGCCCTTCAGGAGCAGTTGGGCCTCGAGGTGGAGTTGGTGAGTGGTCCGGAGGAGGCCCGCCTGATCTATCTGGGCGTGCTTTCGGGGATGACCTTTGGTGATCAGCCCCACCTGATCTTGGATATCGGTGGCGGCTCCACCGAGCTGGTGCTTGCCGATGGCCGCGATGCCCGCTCCCTCACCAGTACCCGGATTGGGGCGGTGCGGCTGCAGCGGGAGTTTTGCCGGCAGGACCCGTTGCCGCCTGATCAGCACTCCTTCCTCAAGGCCTACATCCAAGGGGCCCTGGATCCGGCGGTGGCCCAGACCCGGGCCGCTCTCCAGCCGGCTGAGAAGCCCCTGCTCGTGGCGACCAGCGGCACGGCCATGGCCCTGGCCGCCTTGGCAGCAGCTGAGGACGGCCGTCCCCCCTTGAAATTGCAGGGGTACCGCCTCAGCAAGGCCCGCATCGACCAGCAAATCGCCCGCCTGTTGGCGATGTCAGCTGAGCAACGCAAAACCTTGACCGCCATCAACGAACGGCGCGCCGAAATCATCGTGCCTGGGGCCCTGATTCTCCAGACCGCCATGGAGATGCTCCAGGTGAAGGAGCTGGTGGTCTGCGATCGGGCCCTGAGGGAGGGTTTGATTGTGGATTGGATGCTGCGCAATCACCTTTTGGGTGATCGCTTCTCGTTTCAGAGCACCATTCGCCAGCGCACGGTGATGCATCTGGCCCAGAGTTTTGGTGTCGACCGCAGCCGGGCGGATCGGGTGGCCGGCTTCGCCCTCAGCCTCTACGACCAGACCCGGGGCCTCATCCATAGCGATGGGGGCCTGGGCCGTGAACTGCTCTGGGCGGCAGCCCAACTGCATACCTGCGGCAAGAGCATCAATATTGCTGCTTACCACAAACACACCTGGTATTTGATTCGCCATGGTGAGTTATTGGGCTATTCCCAGGCCGAACATTTGATGGTGGCGGCTATTGCCCGCTATCACCGCCGCGGCTTGCCCAAAAAGCGCCACGAGTCTTGGCAGCTGATTGTCGACCGGCAGCAGCGCCGCACCGTGGCTTCCATGGCCTTGCTGTTGCGTCTGGCGGCCTCCCTTGATCGACGGCCAGCGTCTGTGATTGGCAGCATCAAGGTGGTGCCCCTGCAGGAAGGAGCAGCAAAACAGATTCCATGCGAGCTGGAGATTTCCCTCGAGCCCGTGGATCCGCCTTCAGGGGATCAGCCAGCCGATCTCAGCCTGGAGCGTTGGAGCCTGGGGGCTTGCCGGGACGTGGTTCTAGAGGCCTGCGGACTGTCCCTAAAGGTGCTGGAGCCTTAGGGGCTGCAAAGGTTTGCCATTTCACTTCGGAAATGGGGCCCAAGGGCCGTGCCGCTGCGGCCCCAACCTGGACGACAACGAGATCCGGCCGGCCGGCGAGCACCCTCAAGCCTTCGTTGAGGGGAAACCCTTTCCGGCCCTTGAAATCTCCGCGAAAGAGTTGTTTCCCCTTCAGGGTTTTCACCTCAAGCCAGGTGTTGCTGCCGCTGCTGAGGGTGAGGCTGGTAGCTCCAGTCTGGGCAGGGGCAAGGGCAGGGGCTTGGTCTTTGGCTGCAGCTTGCGCTTGTTTGGTCGTGGCTTTCTTGGTGAGTACCGGCTTGGTCTGGATGGCTTGTTGCTGCAGGCCTTGCCATTGCTGCCACAGGGCAAAGCTTCCTGCTGCCACGCCGCTGGCCAGGGCCAGGCTGGCAAGCACCGGGACCATGCCGTTACCGCGGGGGGCCTGGTTTGCTTCGGGCCCGCGAGGCGCCTCGATCTCCGCTTTGAGTTTGAGGTTTTGAAGCTCGATGGGCCTGGTGTTCAGGCTGCCGCTTTGGCGTAGGGCCTGGATTTCAGCATCGATCGTGACCCCCAGGCTTTGGGCGATCCGACGGGCCTGGGCAATCACGAAAACCTGCTCCGGCAGCCGGTCCAGGTCCCCCGATTCCAGGGCCTCAAGTTGCTCAACCCCCATGTTCAGCTTCTTGGCCAGTGCAGCCACGCTTAGGCCTGCAGCCAGCCGGGCTTGGGTGATCGCTGCGGCCAAGGCCATCAGCTCGGGGGGGGAGGGGTTGGTGCCGGGGGAGGAAGGCAAAACGGTGGGCTGCACCCGAAGGTTGTCTGCTGCACCGATTGTGGGACAGGTTTATGTTTTTTTAAAGGTTTTGGCGAGATTGACCTGGTGTCGCCCCAGGAATTTGCCATCGGGGCTTTGGGCAGAGCCATTGCAGCCCAGTAGATCCCAGTCCAAAAGGAGGATTGGATCTTGTCTGAAATGGGCGATACTGGATTCGAACCAGTGACCCCTTCCGTGTGAAGGAAGTGCGCTACCGCTGTGCTAATCGCCCGCACCTGTGGAGCTTAAAACACCACCGGTGAGGGTCCCGGCCCGGGTCCTCCATCAGGGGGGGGCACCATCAGCGAGCATGGGTCATGCGTCCAAGTGTTGTGTGACCGACACCCCAGCCGAGCAAGCACCTCCAGCCCAGGGTCTAAGGGATGCCTTGGCGGATGGGGAGAACTTGGATGTGTTGATTGTTGGGGGCGGTGTCTGCGGGACCGCCCTGCTGTTTGAACTGGCCCGCTACACCGATCTGGCTCGGATCGCTTTGGTAGAGCGCTACGACCAGTTGGCCCAGGTGAATTCCAAGGCCACCAACAACAGCCAAACCATCCACTGCGGTGATATCGAGACCAACTACACCCTTGAAAAGGCGGTTCGGGTCAAGCGCACGGCCGAGATGATCGTCCACTACGCCGATCTGCTCGATCCTGCAACGCGGGAGCGCTGCGTGTTTCGCACTCCGAAGATGGTTCTGGGGGTTGGGGAGCAGGAATGCCAGTTTCTGCGCCAGAGATTTGAGCAGTTTTCCCCCCATTTCCCGGCGATGGAGCTCCTCGAGAAGGAGACGATTGCCGAATGGGAGCCCCAGGTGGCCTTTGCCAATGGCAGCTTGCGTTCCGATGAACTGGTGGCCATTGGGATTCGACGCACCTACACCGCCGTTGATTACGAGGCTCTAGCGGAATCGTTTGTGGCCCAGGCTGGGGCTGCGGTGGCCGGCACCGGGCGCCAGTTGACGATCCAGATGGGCGCCAAGGTCACCACCATTACCCCTGACGGCGATGGTTACCAGGTGGTGATGGCCCCCACGGCGGGCGGACCCAGCCGCCAGCTCTTTGCCCGCCATGTGGTGGTGAATGCCGGCGCCCACAGCCTGCTGATGGCCCAGCACATGGGCTTTGGTCTCGAGTACTCCTGCCTGCCGGTGGCGGGCAGCTTTTACTTCACCCCTGACTTGCTCAAGGGCAAGGTCTACACCGTCCAAAACGACAAATTGCCCTTCGCTGCCATCCATGGCGATCCCGATGTGCGGGCCCCTGGCAAGACCCGCTTTGGTCCAACGGCCCTGCTCTTGCCGTTGCTTGAGCGGTATAAACCCGAGTCCTTTTGGGAATTCTTGAAGGTCCTGCGGCTCGACTGGTCGGTGTTGGCTGTGTTTTGGCAGCTGTTTCGGATTGCCGATATCCGTAACTACATCTTTAAAAACCTGCTGTTTGAGGTGCCTTGGCTGCGCCGCTATCTCTTTTTGGCCGATGCCCGCAAGATCGTGCCCGCCATGACCCTGGCCGATCTCACCTTCGCCGAGGGCTACGGAGGGGTGCGGCCCCAGCTGATCAACAAGCTTGAGCGCAAGTTGATGCTCGGTGAAGCGAGCATTCGCCCCTTGCCGGGGCTGGTGTTCAACGTGACCCCATCCCCGGGGGGAACCTGTTGCCTGGGTAATGCGGCCCTGGATGTGGTTGCCATTGCCGAGCGATTGGGCTGCCAATTTGATCGGGCTCGCCTGGAGCAGGAGCTCTACGGGGAACCCCAGGCGGAGCAAGCGGCCTAGATCCCAGGTATTGATCCCAGGGCCTTGATCTAAATCCCGCCGCGAAACAGGTGGTTGTGGCTGGCGGAATACAGCTTTGAGCGGGCCTCCATAGGGGCAGCCAAGGCCGGACTCACGATGTAGAGGGTGGTGCGGATTAAATCGCGCTCGCGACTCACATGGGCCATCTCCTTGAGGGGCACCACCGCGAGCCATTGATCGGGCCAGCTGACCCGATAGCCAATCGCCACCGGGGTTTCCGGGGGATAGTGCTCGAGCAGTTCGGCCTGGACCTCCTCCACGTGCCTGGCGCTGAGATAGAGGCAGAGGGACGCCTTCAGGGCAGCCAGCTTGGCGAGGGATTCGGTTTCCGGCACCCCGGTGCGGCCACCGGCCCGGCTCAGCACGATGGTTTGCACCAGTCCAGGGATGGTCAGTTCGCTCTGGAGGGCCGAAGCCGTGGCCTGATAGGCGCTGAGCCCTGGGACCACCTCCACGCTGAGGCCAGCATCGGCAAGACGACAGATTTGCTCGGCCGTGGCGCCGTAGAGGCAGGGGTCGCCGTCATGGAGGCGTACCACCGTTTTGCCTGCCCCAGCCCGTTCCACGATCACGGCCATCACCTCTTCCAGGGTGAGGGTGCTGGTGCGGATGGATTCGCACGTCGCTGGGGCGAGGGCCGCAATTTGCGGATTGATCAGGGAGTCGGTCCAAACGAGCACATCCGCCTGCTCGATCGCCTTCGCCGCCCGCAGGGTGAGCAGATCAGGGGCGCCAGGACCCGCACCCACGATCCAAACGGTGACGGGGTCCGGGTCGGGGAGGGGGGCAGGGTTAGGGAGCTGGGCCTCGTTAGTGAGGTTGGAAGACATGGTCAAGCTGGCGGTTGGGCCCATGGCGGCGAGGGTGATTGGGTTAGGCGACAACCGCCTAGGTGGTCAGTCCACTGGGATCGGGCAAGGCGCGTTGACGGCCATAGAGCCACCACAGGCCCAGGCCCCCCAGGACGATCAACAGCAGACTCACCACCTGGGCCATGCGGAGACCTCCGCTGCAAAAGGGGGGTTCGGAGAACAGGCACAGTGGATCAATCCGTAGGCCCTCGATCCACACCCTGCCGGTGCTGTAGGCCATCAAGTAAACGCAGCTCAGGGCCCCTGGCAGCAACTGAATCCTGCCGCGGCTGGCAGCGCGAAACAGCAGTAGCAACAGGACGCAGACCCCGAGATTCCAAAGGGATTCGTACAGGAAGGTGGGATGGAAGCTTGTTTGATCCAGAAATGGGCTGGGCCGATTGGCGAAGGGAATGGTGAGCTTCCAGGGCAAATCGGTGGGGAGACCAAAGGCCTCGGAATTGAAGAAGTTGCCCCAGCGTCCAATGGCTTGCCCTAAGGCCACGGCAGGCATTAAGACATCAAGCAGGGGCCAAAAGGCCAGTTTCCGCCTGCGGCAATAGAGCAACGTGGCGATGCTGCCGCCCAGGAGCGCCCCATGGATGGCGATCCCGCCATGCCAAATAGCGAGGGCTTCTGGCCAATTGCCCGCGTATTGGCGCCATTCCAGGGCCACGTAATAAGCTCTGGCCCCAATCACGGCCCCGAGTACCAGGACAGGCAATAGGTCGGCAATGAGTGCAGGCGCAATGCCCCGGGCCTTGCCCAATCGGGTGGCCAGGGCTAGGCCGCTCAGAACGGCCAGGGCTATGAGCAGGCCATACCAGCGCAAAGCAAAGGGGCCCAGCTGGAAAACCAGGGGCCCCGGAGAAGCAAAGGCCAGGGCCGGACTCAAATGCCCTCGGCTGCTTGCACCTTCTCAACCTGGCGCTTCTTGAGCACCAGCATGATTTGGGCAAGGGCGATGGCGGCAAAGAAGGCCAGCAGACCGTAGATACGCACAGGGTTTTGCAACACGATCTCGGCATCGAGTTGGCCGAAGCCGCCCACGTTGGGATCGTTGGTGAGGGCAGCGCCGGCGGCGACCACATCACCAACGGCAACAAGCAAGGTGGGGCCAGCGGGCACGGTCTCGCTCACGGTGGTGCCGTCGTCAGCGGTGATCTCCACCACCGAGACACCGTTGTCCCCAGGGGTGATTGCGCTCACCTTGCCAGCAGCGGGGGCTGTGAAAACACCGTTGTTGCTCTTCTCACCGGTGGGATAGACCTGGCCGCGGCCGCGGTTACCGCCCACGTGGAGCTGGGATTTGCCGAAGTGGATCGAGCGATCGGTGGCCGGATCGGGAGAGAGAATTGGGAAGACGATTTCCTGGTGCTGATCACCAGGAAGCGGACCCACCAAGAGAATGTTGGGTTGGTCGTCGGAGTACTGGGTGTAGAAAATTCCAGCTGTTTCTTCCTTGAGCTCATCGCTTAAGCGATCTTGGGGAGCCAGGGTGAAACCTTCAGGAAGCATCACCACAGCACCCACATTCAGGCCCGTGGGGCTGCCATCGCCGGACACCTGCTGGATCGAGGTGTCGTAGGGAATTTCAACGACAGCCTTAAAGACCGTGTCGGGGAAGACCGCCTGGGGCACTTCCACGTGGGTTGCCTTCTTTGCCAGGTGACAGTTCGCGCAGACGAGCTTGCCGGTGGCTTCGCGGGGGCTGGCGTAGTTCTGTTGGGCCCAGAAGGGATAGGCCCAGCTTGGGGTTGCACCGATCAACAGAACGGTGAGGCCGAGAAGGGAACCCAGCAGGAGAGAAAAGGGACGACGCATCACGGTGAGCAGGCGGCAGGGGGGGAGAGAGACAGTCATCAGGCCCACCAGGGCTTCTCGCCGGTGCGGAAATCTGTTTCGGTCCACTGGCTGAGGAACACGGTGTCGTTGTCAACGGCTACCTGGGCCAGGGCCAGGGAAAGGGGCGCGGGGCCACGCACCACCTTGCCGGTGGTGTCGTACTGGGAACCGTGGCAGGGGCACATGAACTTGTTGGCGCCACTGTTCCAGGGCACCACGCAGCCCAGGTGGGTGCAGATGGCATTGATGCCGTAGCTGCCGATGGCGTCGGAGCCCTCCACGATCAGGTAGGTGGGATCACCTTTCAGGCCCTGAACCAGGCTGCGATCGCCTTCTTTATGGGTCGTCAGCCAACCGGTGGCAGTGACGACATTGCCCAGTTCATCCTTGGCGGTTGTGCCGCCGCCGCCGCCGGCGGCCTTGGGGGGAATGAAGTAGTTCACCACTGGGTAGAGCGCACCCATGGCCACCCCTGTGACGGACCCGAAGGTCAGCAGGTTCATGAACTGGCGACGGCCCATCCCAGGCACATCACTGTTCGAAGCGCTCGCTGGCATCTGGGTCATACGGGGCGGCTTTGGAGCCACAGCAACGTGGCGCCCATTATGAACCTTGGCTTTGCAGGGGCGAGGGCTGTCTTCGGCCCTTGCCCCAGGGCTGAAACATGCTGTTGTGGAATTGATTCCCTTGCCGTGGCCATTGCCGGCCCCAAATTGCCCGACGAAGACGGTGAATCCCTTCCAGGACAGGCGCTTTCAGCGGACGAGCTTATCGCGATCCTGCGCCAACGCTGGCAGGCCACCTACGACCTGCAACTGGTGAAGCGCCAAGGCCGTTTTCACATCCAGGTGATGTGGGCGTATTTGGAGCAGCAGTCGTTTCCCCTCGGACCTGAGGCCTATCGGCTCAAGCTCGAGGAGTTAGTGGGCTTGCTCAATGGCCTCGGGGTAGCCGCCCAGGTGCGCCAATGGCTGCTCACCACAGCGGATAAACCTCGACTCGGCCGGGCCATGACCTTGCCCCTGGAGATCCCCCCCGAACGGGCCAGTGAGTTTTTGCTCTAGTTCCCTGGGTAGGAGTTCGGTTGGGCTGGCCTAGGCGACTGGGGCGCTGCTGGGTTTGAGCCGCTCCGCCAGGGCCACGAGGGCCACGCCCAGCAAAAACAGGGCGGTAATGGCGCCTGAGAGCAGCAACATGGTGACTGGATCGGTGGATGGCGTGAGAACGGCACCCGCGATGGCCGCAAGTACCACCACCCAGCGCCAGGCCGCCAGCATGCTGCGGGCTTTGATCAGCCCAAGGGCCCCAAGCAGCAGCTGGAGCACCGGCAGTTGGAAGGCCAGGGCTGTAGCCACCATCAGCAGAAGGACAAAGTCGAGATAGCGCTCAATGGACCAGCTCGGTTCCACCACATCGGCGCCGTAGTTGACCAAAAACGCCAAGGCGGCCGGCACCAGCGCCCACCAGGCAAAGGCCAGCCCGGCGGCGAATAGCAGGGCCGAGCCGGCGACAGCCGGTGCCACCAGACGCCGTTCTTGGCGCGTCAGGCCGGGCAGTACGAAGGCCAGCACTTCGTAGAGCACGTAGGGCAGGGCCAGGGTGAGGCCGGCATAGCCAGCCACCTTGATCGAGACAAACAGGAACTCCCCAGGGGCCAGTTGCAGAAAACGGATGCCGTGGGCGGGCACCTCCAGCAGCTTGACCAGGGGTTTGACAAACACCAGGCAGGCGGCGGCCCCAAGGACCACGGCCAGCAGGCTCCGAAGCACCCGGTTGCGCAATTCGTCCAGGTGATCCACCAGGGTCATCTCCACTTCCCCGGGGAAGTCGCTGCTGGGATCGGCGCCTTCCGGTTCGGGCATGGCAATCCGAATGGGTGGCGGTGGGGGCAGGGGCGTGGTCATGGCTTCTGCGCTGCAAGGAGGCTAAGGGCCCTTCCTGGTTCACCCCAGAGTTGTTCCGCCTGGCGATGGCGCACGGTGCCGGGGGCGGCGCCAGGGATGCGCTGGAGGGCCTCAATCGGAACCATCACCACGGGCACCCGGCTGTTGCCCCTGCCGCGGCTGAAATGGGCCGCCAGATCGGCGGCTGTTTGGAGATCTTCGTCAGTCGCCATCCCTTCGGAAGCCTTGAGCACCACATGGCTACCTGGCAGTTCTTGGGCATGGAACCAAAGGTCGCCGCGGCGGGCTTGCTTAAACGAAATCCACTCGTTCTGGCGGTGGTTGCGGCCCACCTGCACGGCCAGGCCCCCGAGGCTTTGCACTTGCAGGGGCTCGGGTTGGGCCGGCTCCCCCAGTTTCCGATCACGGCGACTGGGTAGGGCCTTGGGCTTCTTGCTGCCGCTGCCAAGGAGCCCCTGGAGTTCATGGTGAAGCCCTTCGATCTCTGGGATGGTGCTGGCCTGCTCCAAGAAGGTGAGACTGTTTTCTAGGGCGGCCAGCCGCTGGTGGTGGAGTTCGAGCCGCGGCGTGATCGCTGCCACCGAGCGGCGCAATTTGCGGGCCCGCTTGTAGAGCTTCTGGGCCGTGTCTACGCATTGGCGGCTGGGTTGCCGCTGGCTCAGGAGGGCGTCGGCCTGCTGCTGCATGGTGTCGCTTTCGGGTACCGCCTCCAACAGGGCCTGCTGGGCCTGGGCCTCGCGGGCCTCCCGCTCGGCGGCGCGCTGCAAGGTTTGACCCAACTGGTGGCGCCGCTGGGCCAGCCGTTGTTGATCCAGATGGTTGCCGTAGTAGGCCGCCATGGCTTGGTTAATCGCCAGGGGCGCTTTCTCGGGGCTGGTGAGGGCCGGCCAGCAGCGGTAGCCGCCGCCATTTTGCTGCCAAGCAAAGCCTTCGGCTTCAACGCACCCGAGCCAGCTCTGCCAGCGCTGCCAAAGCTGGTGCCATTGGCTTGCTGCGAGCTCCTCCACTGCCAAGCCCTGCCAGTCGGCGGGGAGCAGCTGCTGGATTAGGGCCGGACTCATCCCCTGGTAGGCGCTGGCGAGGGCTTTGCCAAGGGGGAGGGGCAACAGGCTGAGGCGCCCCTGCCAGCTGGCCATGGTTTCGCCGCTTTGGGGTGGTTCCCCGGTCAGGGGGGGCGGTGGTTGGTAGGGGTCGCCGGTGCCAATCGGCCGCAGCCTTGATTGCTGGGGTTTCACCTGGCGGGCCAGGGCGATCGCCTGCCTGGTTTGATCCAGTAGCAGCAGATTGCTGTGCCGCCCCATCAATTCCACCACCAGGGTGCGTTCAATGGCCTCGCCGGGGCGCCGGGAAAATCCCAGTTCCACCACCCGCTCCCAGCCGGCCTGGGAGATGGAGCCCAGGGCCAGGCCCCGCAGGCTGTGCTGCAGCTGCTGGGCCAGGGTGCTGCCATCCCCGAGGCGGGGTGGGGCGGCCACGCTATGAACCCTGGCTGCCTCGGCCTGCCAACTCAGTTCCAGCCAATGGATTCCCTCCAGGCTGCGTAGCCCTATCTGGATGCTGTGGGGAGTGGCCTGTTGGGCCTTCTCAAAGCGGCTGGGCAGGAGATGGCTGCGCCATTCACTGAGCACAGCCTTGAGGCTGGTTACATCCATTGGTTGCAAGCGAGCCTGGGGCTGCGCGCGGTCCATGGCTAGGGCGAAGGCCTTCAATGCTGGCTTCTACTCTGCAGCCCCAACCTGTTGCCTGCCATGGTCGACGCCGTTCCCGGCCGCCTCACCTTGATCACGGGTCCCAGTGGCGTGGGCAAGGGCACCCTGGTGGCGCAGCTCCTGGCGAAGCACCCCGAGATCTGGCTGTCGATTTCTGCTACCACCCGCAGCCCCCGGGCCGGCGAAGTGGATGGTCAGCATTACTTTTTTTTGAGTCGAGAGTCCTTTGAGCAGCAAGTGGCTGCAGGCGGCTTTTTGGAGTGGGCCGAATTTGCCGGCAATCTCTACGGCACGCCCCGCAAACCCGTGGAGGACTCCCTCGCCCTGGGCCGTCCGGTGCTGTTGGAAATTGAACTGGAGGGGGCTCGCCAGGTGCGCCAAAGCTTTCCAGCCGGATTCCAGGTTTTCCTCAAGCCGCCCTCCTTTGAGGAGCTCGAGCGGCGCATCCGGGGCCGGGGAACCGACAGCGAGGAGGCGATCCGTAAGCGCCTTGGCCGTGCCCGCGTGGAGCTGGAGGCGGAGGCGGAGTTCGATGCCGCCCTGGTGAATGGGGACCTGGAGACGGCCCTCGATGAGTTCGAACGCTTGATGGGCCTTTAGATCCAGATTGGGGCGCCACTGGGCCATTGGCGCCACAAAAAAAGCGGCCCGAGGGGCCGCTTCGCTGTTGGTCGCTCAATCCGGATGGATTGGCTAATCCAGATCACATGGGGTGGAACAGGAGATCGGGATAAAAACGGTTGAATTCGATCAGGATTCCGGCGGTAACGGAAAACCAGAGCGCTGCAAAAACAGGAGCGGTGGTGAGGAACTTTTTCATGACTCAGAACGCAATGCGTGGGAAAGGGGGGAGGAATCGACGGGCTGGGGTTCAGCGGGGCGAAACGGTCACCTTGTTGTCGTCCTCAAGCAACTTGCCGTTCCTCAATTCATTGAGAGCCGCAAGCGGCCAGGTGGCTGCTGCAATGGTGCTCTTCAGGGCAAGGGGAACATCAATCTGGATCTCTTTCATGGTCGCGTCCTTGTCGTTGCGGATCGCGGTCAAGTAACTGCGACCAGCCCAGCCAATGCAGCCGGCGATGTAGAGGAAGGCGATACCGGGGATCATGAAGTCGCCGGCATGGTTCCAGCGGCCATCAACGATCAGGTGGGGCAGGCCGTCAGCGCCGCATACAGCTTGGCTGTACATGGCGAAACGGGCCTTGGCCTGGTCGGTTTTAGCCCCAGCAGCGCGCTGCTGGAAGCGAGCGCTTTCCGCACAGGGGGTAAGGCCAGCCACATCTGCCTTGGCCACGGGGGCGAAGCCAACGAGCAGGAAGACAGACAGCAGAGCTGCGAACAAACGGGGAAAAAGACGGCGCATCGGACGCAAGGCCGCGGGGCAAGATGTCACTGACTGACCCTAAGAGAGCCCGCCCAAACGAATGCCAACCGTTCTTGCCCTCGAAACAAGTTGTGACGAGTCGGCGGCAGCGATTGTGCGCGATCAGACCGTCTTGGCGAGTGCCGTTGCCTCCCAAGTGGAGGAACATGCCCGCTGGGGTGGCGTCGTCCCGGAAATTGCATCCCGCCGCCATGTGGAGGCCCTCCCCCAGCTGATCGCCCAGGTGTGCCATGCCAGCGGCCTGGGACCTGGGGATCTCGATGGGATCGCAGCAACGGCTGCCCCGGGGCTGGTGGGTGCCTTGCTGGTGGCGTCCGTCACCGGACGCACCTTGGCCCGCCTGCACGGCAAACCTTTTTTGGGGGTGCATCACCTGGAGGGGCATCTCTGTTCGGTCCAGCTGGGGGACCCCTTGCCTCCAGGTCCCTACCTGGTGCTGTTGGTCAGTGGCGGGCACACCGAACTCCTGCGGGTCGATGGCCCGGGGGTGTATTCCAGGCTTGGGCGCAGCCACGACGATGCGGCCGGCGAGGCCTTCGACAAGGTGGCCAGGCTGCTCCAGCTGGGCTATCCCGGGGGCCCAGCCATTGAGCAGGCCGCCCAGGGCGGGGATCCGGGCCGATTTGTCCTGCCCAAGGGCAGGGTTTCAAAACCTGAGGGGGGCTACTACCCCTATGACTTCAGCTTTAGTGGCCTCAAAACAGCGATGCTTCGCCAGGTGCGTGCCCTGGAGCAGCTGTTGGGATCCAACAACCTGCCGGTGGCCGACCTGGCCGCCAGTTTTGAGCAGGTGGTGGTTGAGGTGTTGGTGGAGCGCAGTTGCGCCTGTGCCAAGCAACAGGGCCTCGAAACCCTTGTCTTGGTGGGCGGGGTGGCGGCCAACAAGCGGTTGCGCAGGCTCCTGGAGGAACGCTGTCACCGCGATGGCCTCAACTGGCGGGTGGCACCGCTGCCCTATTGCACTGATAACGCCGCCATGATCGGGGTTGCGGCAGCCCAAAGGCTTTCGGCGGGATTGCAGAGCTCCATGGAGTTGGCCGTAGCCCCCCGGCTGCCGTTGGAGGAGGCCAGCCGCCTCTATCAAGCCCAAGCCTGCTTTTAATCCCTCTAGGGTGGCGTGGTACGGCATCGGTGTAATGCGATGACCCAGTTCGATCAAAAGATCGATTCAGAGAGCATTCAAGTGAACGCCCAAGGGAACGCCCAAGGGAACGTTCAGAAGGTCGATCTGGCCATCGATCCTGGGCTTGATGCTGGGACGGAAGACGTGCCGTCCAGCGAGCTCAACGCCTGGCGCCGGGGTATCACTCCCCAGGCCGAAATTTGGAATGGCCGGCTGGCCATGCTTGGGTTGTCGGTCGGGATCGGCGTGCTCTTGCTGGTTCGCATCGCCAGCCACTAGATCGGGCTTGCTGCGATGGGACTGACTTGATGCAAGGGAGCTTGCTGAGCATCATTGGCGCCCGCGGAGGGCCTGGCTGAGTTCGTTGGGCTTCATGCTCTGGGCGAGGGCATCGTTTGGGTCGACCCGGCCTGCTTCCACGAGCAGCGTCAGGGATTGGTTGGCCGTCCGCATCCCCTCAAACGCGCTGCGGCCCATGATGGCTTCGATTTCCTCGAGTTCGCCCCGCTGGATGTAGTCCTTGCAGGCATCACTGTTGAGCAGGATGTCGTGGAAGGCAGCCCTCTTGCCATCGGTGGTTTTCACCAGTCCTTGGGCGATCACCGCGAGGAGGGATTCCGAGAGCGCCAGGCGCAGGTTGGTTTGGGCTGAGGGGGCCACCATGCCCAGCACCCGCTCCACGGTTTTAACGGCGGAATTGGTGTGCAAGGTGCCAAACACCAGGTGACCGGTTTGGGAGGCTTCCAGGGCTGTGGTGAGGGTCTCCTGGTCGCGGATTTCGCCGATCAAGATCACATCCGGGTCTTCGCGCAAGGCAGCACGAAGGGCCTGGTCGAACACCTTGGTGTGCTGGCCCACTTCCCTCTGGCGAATCAGGGATTGTTGGCTGTGGTGCACAAATTCCACCGGATCCTCGATCGTGAGGATGTGGCGGGCCATGGTGCGGTTGATGTGGTCAATCATGGCGGCCAGGGTGGTGCTTTTGCCTGAGCCGGTGGGTCCGGTCACCAGCACCAGGCCCTTGGGCCTTTGGCAGATCTCCTGGAGGACCTCGGGCAGGCCGAGCTCTTCGATGCTGGCGATCGTTTGTGGGATCAGGCGCAGCACCATGGCGGGCCCCAGCAACGTTTCCAGCAGGTTGATTCGCACCCTGACGAAGTCAAAGCCAAAGGAGCCGTCGAACTCCTTGTCGCGGCGAAAGCTATCGATTTGGGTGGGGCTGAGCAGTTCCTTCAGCCAGCTGGCAAAGGTGGCGGCATCGGTGGTGGGCCATTCCGTCCGCTGGATGTCGCCGCGGCAGCGAAAACGGGGCCCTTCCCCCACGCCGAGGTGCACATCGGAATAGCCCTGCCTGTGGGCCTCGCGCACAATCGCTTCGAGGCTGGGACCTGCCGCTAGGCCAGCGATGGCAGCCTCCTGACCGTGGGATTGCCGGGCCGGCAAGGGCGGGGCCGCTGAAGGAGCCGCTGGTGAAGGGGTTGCCGGAAAGGGAGACGGGGGGGAGGGGGGACTCGGTGGTGGCGTACTCGGAGAGGGAGACGCCGGAAATGGGGACGGGGGGAATGGGGAGGACGATGTCATCGCGGCAGCGCTGCATGGATGCCGCCTGGGCGCGGCCTTTGTGATCCCCAGCTTCGCCAGGGGGAGGCCCGATGTCAGCCCTTTGCCTTGACCATGACGCAAGCTCCGTAGGATCCGCTGGTCTGCTGCGCTCCGGTGCCCAAGCCACTCGTCACCATCGTGCTGGGCACCCGTCCGGAGGCCATCAAGTTGGCTCCGGTGATCCTGGCGTTTCAGCAGGCAACAGAATTCCGTACCCGGGTGGTGCTCACCGGCCAGCACCGGGAAATGGTGAGCCAGGTGATGGACCTGTTCGGTTTGACGGCCGATCAGGACCTGGCCCTGATGGCCCCCAAGCAGACCCTCACCCATGTCACCTGCGCCACCCTGACGGGCCTGAAGCAGGACTTTGCCGACCACCCACCCGATTTGGTGCTGGTTCAGGGCGACACCACCACGGCCTTCGCCTCTGCCTTGGCGGCGTTCTACGAGCAGATCCCCGTGGGGCACGTGGAAGCCGGGTTGCGGACCGACAACATCTTTGATCCCTTCCCTGAAGAAGCCAACCGCCGCCTGATTTCCCAGGTGGCCCTGTTGCACTTTGCGCCGACCTCTGTGTCGGCGGCCAATTTGCGGGCTTCTGGGGTGGTGGGTCAGATCCTCACCACGGGAAACACGGTGATTGATGCTCTGTTGCTGATGGCTGAAAAGGCCCCCCCCTTCAGCATGCCGGGCCTCGACTTTGGCCAGCAGCGGGTGATCCTGGCCACCGTGCACCGGCGCGAAAACTGGGGCGAGCGGCTCCAGGACATAGGCCGCGGCTTCAGGCAAGTGCTGGATCGTTTTCCCGATACCGCCCTGTTGCTGCCCCTGCATCGCAACCCCACGGTGCGGGAGCCCCTCCAAGCCCTGCTCGGCGACCATCCTCGGGCCTTCCTCACCGAGCCCCTCGACTACGACCAACTGGTCGCCGCCATGCGGGGGTCCACCTTGGTGCTGAGTGATTCCGGTGGCCTCCAGGAAGAAGCGCCCGCCCTTGGCAAACCCGTGCTTGTGCTGCGACGTACCACCGAGCGGCCTGAGGCCGTGGATGCCGGTACGGCCAAGTTGATTGGCACCGATACGGCCGACATCGTGGCTGAGGCCAGTCGCTTGCTGGAGGATCCGACGGCCTATGAGGCGATGGCCCGCTCCCACAATCCCTTTGGCGATGGTTTGGCCAGTGGTCGCATCGTCGAGGCGGCCCGGGCCTTTTTGGCCCAACGGGCCTAGACGCCCTATTTGCGTTTTTTGGCCCAGGGGGGGAGGTCGATAAACACCCGGGTGCCGCTGGTCAATCCGCTGAGGATCTGGGTGCTTTTGCCGCTGCTGATCCCTAGCTCTACCGGTTGAAACTTCGGCTGGTTGCCCTCTCCAACTAGCAGCACCCCGGGCCGGCCGTCTTCGGTGACCACAGCCACGGTGGGGATCAGGGTTTTTGCTTGGATTTGGCCTGTTTGGAAGCCCACATCGGCGGTCATGCCAATACGCAGGGCCACGGGGGGCTCCAGCAGCCTGAGCACCACGTCAAAGGAGGTCACGTTGTTGAGCTTGATGGCGCGGGGTGTGATCCGCTTGACCCGGGACGCGAAGGATCGGTCGGGGAAGGCATCCACTCGCACGGAGGCAGCTTGGCCAAGGCGGATTCGGCCAATGTCGCTTTCGGGAACTTTGGCCACCACCTCAAGGCCCTGGGCCAATTCCACGATCGAGGAGCTGGTCGCGCCCGCCGAGGCTGAGGCCGTGGTGGTGGGTGTCACGAAGGAGCCGGGATCGGCATAGCGCTGGCTGATCACGCCGCTGAAAGGGGCCCGTACGATCAATTCTTGGTTCTCCACCCTGCGAGCTTCCAGACGCTGGCGAGCCGCCTCCACCTGCGATTGATCCACCAGGAAGGTGCTGCGCACGGTGTTGAAGTCGCTCAAACTGATGGCGCGCTGGCGATAGAGGCTTTTGTTGCGCTCCAGTTCGCTGCGGCTGCGGGAGAGCTGGGCTTGGCTGGATCGCAAATTGGCGTTGAGTTCACTCAAGCGATCCTGCAAATCGCCGCTGTCCATCAGGGCTAGGGGTTGGCCCTTGACGACCAGATCGCCCTCCTCCACGTAGAGCGCGTCGATGACCCCCTGGCGCTTTGGGCTCACATTGACCCGTTTTTCCGCCTCCAGTTCTCCGGTGGCATTCACCACCCCAGGCAGGCTCCCAGCCGCGGCCACCACGGTGTAGCTATCAAGTTGCCGGGTGGTGTTCCCCCGTTTCTGCTGGCCGATCGCTATGGCGCCAACCAGGACCAAACCGGCGGCAGCGCCAGCGAGCACCCGCCGGCGGCGCAGGCTTGGGGGAAGCCAACTCGTGAGGGAGCTCAAGGGGGTGTTGCTTGGAATTGGCCTGTACGGCGCTGGCCCCAGTCTCGCTGGTGGATGGCAGGTGTTGCGAGTTTTGTGGAGCCTGGGCGATCTAGATTCCAGCCATGCTTAAAGCCGGAATTGTGGGCCTGCCCAACGTGGGCAAATCCACCCTCTTCAATGCCCTGGTCTCCAATGCCCAGGCCGAAGCTGCCAACTACCCGTTTTGCACCATTGAACCCAATTCGGGGGTGGTGTCGGTGCCCGATCCACGGCTGGGCCAGTTGGCGACACTGTCGGGTTCGAAGGAGGTGATTGCCACCCGGGTCGAATTTGTCGACATCGCCGGCCTGGTGAAAGGGGCCAGCCAGGGCGAAGGCCTGGGCAACAAGTTTCTGGCCAACATCCGCGAAGTCGACGCGATCGTCCATGTGGTCCGCTGTTTTGAAAACGACGACGTGATTCACGTTTCGGGTTCGGTGGGACCGGCCCGGGATGCAGAAGTGATCAACTTGGAATTGGGCCTGGCCGATTTATCCCAGATTGAGAAGCGTCGGGAGCGTCTGAAAAAGCAGGCCCGCACCAGCAAAGAAGCTCAAATCGAGGATGGCGTCCTCGAGCGTATCCAGGCCGTGTTGGAGGCGGGTGGTGCTGCCCGCAGTGTGGCCATCAGTGAGGAGGAGGCCGGCATGGTCAAACCGCTCGGCCTGCTCACGGCCAAGCCGATCATCTATGCCACCAATGTGAGTGAGGACGACCTCGCTTCCGGCAATGCCTACGTGGAGGAGGTGAAGGCCCTCGCGGCCCAGGAGGGGGCTGAAACCGTTCGCATTTCAGCCCAGGTCGAAGCTGAACTCATTGAGCTTCCCGAGGAGGATCGCGCCGAATTCTTGGCCGGTTTGGGAGTGACGGAAGGGGGGCTGCGAAGCCTGATTCGTGCCACCTATTCCCTGCTGGGCCTGCGCACCTACTTCACCACCGGTGAGAAGGAAACCCGGGCCTGGACCATCAAGGCCGGCATGACGGCCCCCCAGGCGGCGGGGGTGATCCACACCGATTTTGAACGCGGTTTCATTCGCGCCCAAACCATTGGCTACCAACAGTTGGTGGAGGCTGGTTCCCTCGCGGAAGCCAAGTCCAAGGGCTGGCTCCGGGCTGAGGGCAAGGAGTACGTGGTGGACGAGGGCGACGTCATGGAATTTTTGTTCAACGTTTAAGGCAACCTTGTTCAAGGAGACCTTGTCCCCCTCACCTGAGGCCATGCCGGCTGAGGTCATGTCCCCTGAGTCCATGCTGCCTGGGGCGATCGACCAGGTGCATGCCTGGTTCTTGTGCCAGCGGCGCCATCCCGAGCCCCTCGATGGGGGCTGCACCTGCGGGGGCCAATACCGGCAGCTTTCCGAACGGGAACGGCAGTGGCTGCACACCGGCATCAGCGATTGGAGCTGTTGCGACGACTGAACCGGCGCCAGTTGCTTCAGAATGGAATTCTTCCCCAGAGCTGCGATGACCGCCCAGCCTTCCTCCCAGCCCGACCCCCAAGCCCCTGACGCCAAAGGCAGCGAGCCCAAAGGCACTGATGCCAAGGCCCACGACTTTGAGGCGCAAAAGGAGCTCCACAAGAAGATCCGCAACGATCCCGATTACGACGACTGGGAATACGGCACGGAACCCTTGCCCCATGAGGCCTGGGTGCCTAAGCAGCCTCCGGCCTCGACCTGAGCCGTTTCACCGCATGGAAGCCCGCCAGGCAGAGCAGGGTCATGGTGATCCAGAACCCGCCGCCATGGCGTTGCTGATCGAGGGCTAGGCCAGCCAAGACAGGAGCAATCAGGGCGCTGATCGCAAAACATTGGGAAAACAGCGCCATGGCGAGCCCCTGGTGCTCAGGTGGGGTCATTTCGATGACTGCTTCTGTGGCAATCGGTAGGAAGGCGGCTTCTCCGAGGGCGATGGGGAGCTGGGCCGCAATCACCAACCAGATGCCCTGGCGGCTCATGGCTGAAAACGCCAACAGGGCCGTGCCGAGAGCAAAACTGACCAAACTAACGCCGAGTCCATAGGCCACCGGTCGTTTGGCGAGGGCTTGGCCAACGGGCCATTGGATCAGCACCAACAGGCTCAGCTGCAGGCCGATTAACAGGGCTCCCATCCCCACATTGATGGCAGGCCTGTGCAGCCCGCCGCGCACCAAATCCAGGGGCAGGGCGCTCTGCATCAAGGCTGGCAGGGCTGTGGCCAGCAGGGTGATCGCCAGGAGTGGCAACAGGGGCGGCAGCCATTGGCTGATGGCGGTACTGCTGGCTCCTGGGGCCTTGGGGGGGGATTGGGGCAGGGGGCGCCTCACCAGCAACAGTGCGACGGCTACCGCACAGGTGATGTCCACGGCATAGATGCCCCGCAGTTGACCTTGGCCTGCCATGACGGCTCCAATCAGGGCTCCTAGCGCCACCCCTGCGGCATCACCACTGCGAACCAGGGCATAGCCCCGGCTGGAGGGAATGGGATTGGGCCCGGTCTTGCAGCTCAGGGGAACGGCCAGCTCGATGGCAGGCCAGTAGAGACCAGCGGCAATGCCCAGGAGCAATTGACCGATGACATAGCCATCAAAGGTTTGGGCGCCGAGCAGGCGACCATCACCCAGCACGGCTGCCAACACCGCAAGCAGCACGGGGATGGAGCAGTTGAGGCCCCGATCCAGCAACAGACCACTGGCCAAGCGGCCCACGGTGCCGGCGAGGGCGGCCAGGCCGATGCCTGCTGTGACGGCCTGGGCGCTGAAGGCGGCATGGTGGAAGACCAGGGGTGTGAGATAGATCACGCCCCCCGCTCCGACGGAGGCGATCAAACGGATCAGGGCCAGTTCGCGCAGCGCCGCGGGAAACTGGAGCCACCACGCCATGGTTCGGGTCCCCGCCTTTGGAGATGTCAAACCGCTTTCGCTGCATGGGAGCTCTGCTCGCCAGTTTGCTGGCTGGGGCTCCGGTGCGTGCTGCGGAGCAGATCCAATTTCAGATTGACGGACTCACGGTGCCGGTGGATCTGCGGGAACTGGAGGCCTGGAGCCGCGATCCCGGCAGCACCAATGGGGACCTGGACGTGTGGCTCAGCCTGCTCGATCCGCTCGATCGACGCGCCTTGGCACGACTGCTGCAGGCCCCGCTGCTGAAGGAGCCAAGTTTTGGGGTTCAGTTGCTGCGCAGTCGCACCGGTGAGCCCCTGATTGAGGCCCTGGGCAGTGTGCTCACCACGGCCCAGGGCAACAGCACAGCTCCGCTGTTGCTCTCCACCCTGCGAACCCTTTTGCAACAGCAGAAGCAAGTCACCGCCTTTGCGTTGCTGCGTGCCCTGCCCTCGGAGCAGCTCAGCCTCAACCTGGACGAGGCGGTGGCCTTCGCCGACCGTTGGCGCCGCCAAGTGGATCAGCAGGCCGATGCGCTGCGGGCCCTACGGGCCCTGCCCTTGCCCCTGCGCCGGGCGATTCCCCTTGACCTCAAAGCTGGGGAGCGCCTTAGGCCCCAGCACGTGGATTTGGTTGTGGCCCACCGGGCGATGCCCCTGCCCCTCGAGATTTGGTCGTCGCGTCAATCGAAGCCAGGTCCTTGGATTCTGTTGATGCCTGGGCTGGGCGGGAACAGTGCCCAGCTCAGTTGGATGGCCGATGAGCTGGCTGGCCAGGGGTGGCCTGTGGTGCTCTTGGACCATCCCGGCAGTGACGACAAGGCTGTTCAAGACTCCTTGCTTGGTTACAGCCCACCGCCAGGGGCCGAAGCGGTGCCACTCCGCCTGGCCGATGTGCAGGCCGTGCTCACCGCAGAAAAGGATGGGATCCTGCCATCGCTTGGTCCCGAACCCACTGGTCGCCAAGGGGTTGTCTTGATGGGCCATTCCCTCGGGGCCCTGATGGCCCTCATGGGCAGCGGCCTGCTGCCGGAGCAGGGGGTGGCCAGGCGCTGTAAGGCGATGAAGGGAACCTTGCCCTTGGCGAATTTGTCCCAGCTGCTGCAATGCCAGTTGCCCAGGGTGACCGGGGATGGCACGGTGCGGGGCCCGTTCCCTGCCCCTGGTCCGCTTTCGAACCCCATCCTTGCGCCGACCCCCCTCCTTGGGGTTGTGGCCTTCAACGGCTTTGGCAGTTTGCTTTGGCCCACCGGTGGTTTGGCCGGCCTCGATGTGCCGGTGTTGCTGGTTGGCGGCAGCGTTGATTTGGTGACCCCACCGGTGCAGGAGCAGCTGAATCTGTTTGTGCATGTCAGCCATCCCCGCAGCCGCTTGGTTGTGGTCGATGGGGGCAGTCACTTTTCGCTGGTGCGACTCAACAACCAAGGCCAGGCCTTGTTCCGCCTGGGTCAGGAGTTGGTGGGTCGCGATCCCCGCAAGGTTCAGAACCTGATCCTCAGCCTCACGACGGAGTTTTTACAGGGCTTTGATTACCCCTTTCTGCTCACCCCCCAGCGCCGTCTCCAGGAGGGTGTTTCGGCCTTCGTGCTGGACCGCACCATGGCCAGGCGCTGGAAAGCCAGTCTTAGGGGCTGGCCTTTTTAGGCGCCCTGGGCGGCTCCAAGGCCCCTTAGAAGCGAATTCTGGGGTCGAGCATGGCCACGACCAGGTCGACGGCCACGGTCACCATCACCACGAGAGCGGCAACCACCACCACGATGCCTTGCACCAAGGGGTAGTCGCGCTGGCCAATGGCCTCCTGTAGCCGGAAGGCGATCCCCGGCCAGGAGTAGGTGACTTCGATCAACAGGGCACCGCCAATCAGGGAGGCCACGGTGATCCCGGTGATGGTGAGCACCGGCAGAAGGGCATTGGGGAGGGCATGGCGCAGGATCACCCGCCCTTCCCCCAGGCCCCGGCTCCGGGCTGCCTCCACATAGTCGGAGTCGAGGGCGCGGCGCAGGTTGAGGCGCAGGGCGTTGGCAAAGATCCCGCTCAGTAGCAACCCCAAGGTGCCGGCCGGCAACACCAGGTGCCTGACCGTGCCAAGCAGCTGGTGCCATTGGCCGGTGCCCAGGCCCGCCCGCAGGCTTTCCAGCAGGTAGAAGCCAGAGCCAGCCGGTGGAATCAGGGTGGGGGGGAAGCGGCCGCCCACCGGCAGCAAGCCCAGCCACACCGCAAACACCAGCTGCACCACCATGGCGGCCCAAAACGGGGGCAGGGCATAGGTGCCAATGCCATAGAGCCGGCCGGCCAGGTCGAGTTTGCCTTCGGGTCTGGCTACCCCTGAAAAGCCCACCGCCAATCCCACGACCGCGGCCAGCACCAGGGCGACGACGCCCAGTTCCAGGCTGGCGGGCAGGCTTTGGCGAATCACGGCTGTCACCGGTTCCTGGTTGGTGAGGGATTGGCCTAACTCGCCATGGAGCAGTTGGCGAAGGAAATGGCCGTACTGGTGCCAAAGGGGTTGGTCCAAGCCCAGTTGGGCCCTTAGGGCTGCCCGGGCCGCGGCGGGGGCGCGGGTGCCCAGTAGGGCGTCGATGGGATCACCAGGGGCCACCCGCAACAACAAAAACACCAGGCTGGCGATCAGCCACACCATCACCGGTGCCAGCGCTAACCGGGCGGCCAGGTAGCGCAGCAGGTCGGATCGCCGGCTCATCGGGGGGCTCCGCTGGTGCGGAGATCTTGCAGAAGGAGCCTGCCAGAACCATCGAAGCGGGGTTGGCTCACCCGGCGTTGGGCCCAGGCCCTTGGCGCCACGAGCCACACCGGTAGGTAGGGAGTGGCCGCGGCGGTTTGGCGCTGGATGCGCCGCAGCAGGGCTGCGCGCCTAGGCCCGCTCAAGCTGGCGCTGCGTTGCAAGGCCTGCTCCAGGCCGGGCTGGCTCCAAAAGCTGCCGCTGGCGGCGCTGGCTCCCTTGAGGCAACGATTGCCCTGGGCCTGGTCGCAGCCCAGCAGCGGCACCAGGTAGTTGTCAGGATCGGGAAAATCCCCCATCCAATCCAGCAGGATCATGGGGAAGGCGCCATCACCCAATTGCCGGTAGGCGGTGGTGGCCTCCATCCCGGTGACCTCAAGGGAGACGCAATCCCCCAGGTCTTGGCGGAGTTGGGCCTGCCAGGTGAGGGCAAACAGCCGGTCGCTTGGCACATTGGATCGGAAGGTGAGCGGCAGGCTCAGGCGTTTGCCCTGGCAGTAGCCCGCCTGGCGATACAGGGCCCGGGCCGCTTTCGGGTTGTAGGAGGGCCAGGCCTGGGGATCACTGCCCACCAGGCTGGGCGGCACCAGGTCGCGCAGGGGGGCGCGCAAGCCCAGGGTGACGCGCTGGCTGATGGTGCGCCGATCGAGGCTGAGGGCGATGGCCCGCCGCAGGCCAGGGCTTTGCAGGGGGGACTGGTCGGTGAGCAGGCTGAGATAGCCGATTTCAAGGGCAGGGCCCTGGCCTTCCCTCAGCTTGTGCTGCAGGGCTGAGCGGTGCAGGGCGGCCTGCTGGTCGATTTCGAGGCTGGTGGAGAGCAGCACATCCACTTCGCCGCTGGTTAGGGCTCCAAAGAGGGCCGTGGAGTTGCTGAGGGCCACGAGGTTGATTCCCCCATTGGCGGGACGCTTCCCCCAGTAGCCGGCAAAGGGTTCGAGCCGTTGCTGTTGGTCGGAAAAGAACGCCAGCCTGTAAGGGCCCGTGCCCACAAAGCGGTCGTTGAGGAAGCGATTGGCGTGGTTGCGATAGGCGGTGGGGGAGAGCGGAGTGAGATTCACCGCGCTGAGCAGGGGGGCCATGGCGGCGAAGGGCCGCTTGAGCCGTAATTCCAGGGTGTAGGGACCAATGGCGCCCACGCTTTGGACCCGGTCACCCAGCAGATAGCTGAGTTTGCCAATGGCCAAAAAGCGCTGCAGGGTGAACACCATGGCTGCCGCGTTGAAGGGCGTGCCGTCGTGGAAGCGCACCCCCTGGCGCAGGGCAACCCGCACGGTGAGGCCATCGGCGCTCACCTGGGGGAGGGCAAGGGCCAGCTTGGGTTGGATCTGGCCACCGGGGGCGATGGCATAGAGCGGGTCGCCGATGGCACTCAGCAGCTGCATCGCCCCGAAGGTGTAGGCACCCGCTGGATCGACGGTGTCGATGCGGTTCTTGCTGGCGACGACGAGCTGGTTGTTGCTGGCCGAAAGGCTTTGCTTGCCCGCTTGGCGTTGGCAGCCTGCAAGTCCGCAGGCGAGGACCAGGATCAGCGTTGAAGCGAAAAGAGAAAGGGGCCGGTTGAGCCGCCGGGCCTGAACCACAGCCAGAGCGTCAAGGCCCTCCCATTCAAGGGCGATGGGTGGCGATGGGCTGAACCTGGTGCAGGGAAATTTCAAAGACTTCGGAGCCCTGGCGGCCCAGGGGCCAGCGCCGCAGCCAGCAGCGGTTGTGGTGGTCGTCGATGCCAATCACTTGATACATCCCATCTCCTGAAGCCAAGGTGACACAGGCCCCTTGGTGGAGTTCTGGGGTTGGAGTCGGACAGGAAAGCGAAGTCATGCAGCGGGGTTGGTGAACGATATGGCGGCTTGGGATGGCGGTTTGGGAGAGGGCGAGGATTTGGCCTCGATCCATCAATCCTGGGCACAGGCGGAACCTGGAAGGGTTTGCATTGATACCAATGGGCCCCCGGGTCCGGGTATGCCCACAGGTCTTGCCATCTAGACGGTGGACGGGTAAGTCCGACTTTGAGCCTTAAGAATCTCTTCCAACTTGATGGAGCCACTCTGGCCCCCGGAGGGTCTAGTGGCTATGGGTGTTGGGATTTGCAGACCTGATCGATCCGATTAGGCCCCTTGGCCTAGAGGGTGCGCAGGCAGGCCGCCACGGCATGGACGTCGCTGAGGGCCCCAATCGCAGCCAGGGCAGAGCGGAAGTTGGCCTCGAGGACGTCATGGGTGATCACCACGATCTCGGCCTGGGTGCTTTGGGTTTCGAACTGCATGATCGATTGGATCGAGACACCAGCCTGGCCAAAACAGGTGCCGATCTTGCCAATCACGCCGGCTTCATCGCTGGTGCTCAGCCGCACGTAGTTGCGGTGGGAAGTGCGGGCCGTGTCAATCAGCTGGCAAGGGCGCCAGCTGCTGGCCGCTAACAGCGGGTCAAGGCGGGCATGGGCCCCAGCCGCCTGGCGAATACCGGCGATGTTGAGAATGTCGGCCACCACCGCCGAGGCCGTGGGGCCGGCCCCGGCTCCCGGGCCGTAAAACATCACCTGGCCCACGGGATCCCCTTCCACCAGGATCGCGTTGTTGACCCCATGCACCCCGGCCAGGGGATGGCCCTTGGGCACCAGGGTGGGGTGAACACGCGCATCCAGCTGGGCGGTGCCGTCGGCGGCCGTGCCGAGGTATTGGGCTACGGCCAGCAGCTTCACCACGTAACCCAGTTGGGCGGCATAGGCCACATCACGGGCGTCAAGGGTGTTGATGCCTTCGGTAGGTATGGCGGCCCTCGGCACGCTGCCCCCGTAGGCCAGGGCGCTGAGGATGGCGATCTTGTCGGCCGCATCGCCCCCCTCCACGTCGGCGGCGGGATCTGCTTCGGCGTAGCCCAGTTGCTGGGCATCGGCGAGGACGGCCCCATAGGCGGCCCCCTCATCGGCCATCCGGCTGAGGATGTAATTGGTGGTGCCGTTGATGATCCCGCTCACCTTTTGGATGCGGTTGCCGC
Source organism: Cyanobium sp. NIES-981 (assembly GCA_945896675.1). GTDB lineage: Bacteria > Cyanobacteriota > Cyanobacteriia > PCC-6307 > Cyanobiaceae > Cyanobium_A. The sequence goes on along the minus strand of CAMDEM010000003.1, from coordinate 52,016 downwards.
CCAGGGATTGCTTGAGGGGCTCAATGATGGGGATCCCCCCCCCTACGGCGGCCTCAATCAGTACGTAAACGCCCTTCTGGGCGGCGGCGGCGGCAATCTCTTCGCCATAGCGGGCAATGACCGCCTTGTTGGCCGTGACCACGGGTTTGCCAGCGGCGATGGCCCGCAGGATCAGGCTGCGGGCCGGCTCCAGGCCACCCATCACCTCCACCACGATGTCCACGTTGGGGTCATCCACCACGGCTTCTGGATCCGTGGTGAAGAGCTCACCAGCCAGTTCGATCGGCCTGGGCCGATTCAGATCCCTTACGGCAACCCGTTGCAGGGCAAGTTCACCGACCAGGGGGTGGCGTCCGGTTGGACTGGCGAGGATGGCGGCGACGCCGGCTCCCACGGTGCCCAAGCCGAGCAAACCGATGCCAATGGTCATGGGCTGGTCCAACAGGTTGGGGTGATCCTAGAAATCAGCCTGCAGCAAGGGCCCGGGCTTGGCTCTGCATCAGCTTGAGGATGTTGAGGAAGCCATTGGCCCGCGATGGGGTGAGGCTGGCCTGGAGGCCTGTCGCAGCGATGAAGCCGGGGTCCAGGTTGGTGGCCTGGTCTGGGGTCATGCCCTCGAGCCCTTCGATCAACAGGGCCAAGAGCCCTTTGGTGATGGCGGCATCGGAGTCGCCCTGCCAATGGAGCTTGCCCTCCAGCAGTTGACCAACCACAAAAACTTGGGAGACACAGCCCTTCACCTTGAAGGCATCGTTGCGGAACTCTTCAGGCAGGGGCTCCAGTTTTTTGGCCAGCCAGAGCACGTATTCATAACGCCGCTTGGGATCCGTGGTGGTGGCCAGGCGGTCCACGATCCGATCCAGGGCTGGGCTGCCGGTGTTCACCATCAAGGCAGACGGCGGCGATGGCTGCCGAGCAGGAGCGCGGTGCACCCCCCCATCAAGCCCCCGACAGCCCCAACAAGGGGCCATGCGATGAGCCATGCACTGAGCCGATCGGGGGGGGGTGGCCGAAGCCCATCGCTGATCCGGTTCAGATCGGCTTGCCCTCTGTTGATCGGCAGGCTGAGGTAGTCCCGGTGGCCAGGGCCACCATCGACTTTCACGTCCCACTCGCCATGGGCGTCCCTTGGCAAGGCAAAGCTGAGTTGGCCTTTGCTGTTGGTGCGTCCCACGGGGATGGGTTCGCCCCCGGGGGGCACCAGGCTGACCAGGGCAGCCTGGGCGGGCTCGCCATTACCAAAACTGCTTTGCAGCAACAACACGTGGTTGTTGCGGAAGGCTTCCAGGCTGGTCTCGATGGCGTGGGCCTCGGCTGAGCCCGCAGCAGATAGGACCGCAGCTCCCAAACAACCCGTAATGAGACGCCTAAGCATGGGGTCGGCCGCTGAAGGCGAGGGTAGGGACGGTGGCTTCAGGAGGCTTCCCAGCGACTATCGCTGCTTTTACCGGCCTGAACCATGCGCACCATGGAGCTGACCATCATCGAGAGGGCATCGCTGGCGGCCGTGCGACCTTCCAGTTCCGAGGCAAGTACCCGTTCGGGGCCCGAGGCGTTAGTACCAAAGGTGTGCCCAGTTGGGGCTGGGATGGCTCGGGCAGCCGTTGCCGGGGCGGCTTGGGCCGGGATTGCGCTGGGATAGCGGGAAAACAGATCCAACGCCAACGGTGTGAATGCAGTGATCTTCGCAAATTCTGCGGGTTGGCGCGCCCTGGAAGCCACGTTTTGTCAAGGTTGGCAGTGATGCAGGCCGGTTTCATCGAGCCAGCCATCGAGGGGGCGATCCCAGGGATCCCTCGGCAGGTTGTCCACCAAGCATCCTTTGGGCAAAACAGCAAAGCTGGGCACGCGGGTCCAAGCGGCATCAGTGCGCAAGCGGTCGTACCAGCCACCGCCGTATCCCAAGCGCACCCCGGCGCCATCGAAGGCCAGGGCCGGCACCAGCAAACAGCTCAATGCTGAGGCGGCCAGGGCCGTCCCCAGGGGGGCGGGGATGCCGCAGTCATCGGGTTCGAGCTGGTCCCCTTGGCCCCAGGCGCGATAGACGAGTTGGCCTTGGCTGATGGCTGGCAGGGCCAAGGGGCAGGGCCAAGTTGCGGGCCGTTTTGAAGTCGCGGTCCGTTGCAGCTGGAGCAGGTCCACTTCGCCTGCCAGGGGCCAATACAGGCCGAGATGCCTGTCAGCAGCGGTGAGCAGGCCCAGGGCTGCTTGGAGTTGGTCTGCAATCGCAGGACCGGCTTGGGGCAGCAGGGTTTGGCGTAAAGCTCGGTAGTGGCGCCTTAGGGCTGCTTTCTGGGGGGCTTGCTCTGCTGCAGGGTGACTCATCGCTGATACCAGCCGGTGAGAGCTGCAGCTAGGGCGTCGGCGGCATCGTCGGGTCTGGGGGGATGGTCGAGGTTCAGTTCTCGCATCACCGCATCGAGAACCTCATCTTTTTGGGCATGGCCCGATCCGGTGAGGGCCAATTTGATTTGCATCGGCGGGAATTCCGCCACCGGCACCCGAAACCGCGCCAGCGTCATCATCACCACGCCCCGGGCTTGCACCACGGAGATCGTGGTGCTGGAGCGGTAGAAGAAAAACTTTTCCACCACGGCCAAATCCGGCTGCCATTGGCGGATCAGCACCCTGAGATCGCGGGCAATTTCCACCATCCGCACCCCATCGCAGGTGCCGGGGTCGGTGCGGATGATTCCGCAATCCAGCATCTGTTGCTTGCTGTTGACTCCCCTTCCCTCCACCTCGATGACGCCGTAGCCCACCCGGGCCAGGCCGGGATCAATGCCGAGGATGCGCATGGGCGAGTCAGCCGCAGCAGGAGAGAAGGCCTAGGCGGCGAGGGCGAGCTCGAACTCTCGACGATCCGTGCTTTCGGGACGGTCAAACACCTTGCAGAACACTTTCACAACCCGATCGCCAGAGTCGATCTGTTCGAGAGGATCCTTGCGCAGGCGGTGACGCAGGCAGCAGGCCACCACCCGGGCCACGTCGTCTTCCGTGACCTCCTGGCGCCGTTCAAAGGCGGCCAGGGCCCGGGCCGCCCGGTTGGTGACGATGTCACCGCGCAGGCCATCCACGTCCAGCTCGCCACACACCGCGGAGATCCGAATGCGCAGGTCGTCGTCAATCACCACCTGGCCCAAGCGGTTTTGGGCCTCGACAACCCTGGCTTGCAGCACATCCTGGGTGGCCTGAACGGCGTTGTTGAAGCTGTCGGGATCGTTGTCAAAGCTGGTGCGTTGATCCACCACCTGGACCCGCAGCTCGGGATCCCGCACGGTGCGCACTTCCACGCTCATGCCAAAGCGATCCAAGAGCTGGGGGCGCAGTTCCCCTTCCTCGGGGTTGCCGGAGCCAATCAGCACAAACCGCGCTGGGTGGCGCACCGACACCCCTTCGCGCTCCACCGTGTTCCAGCCCGAAGCGGCTGAATCCAGCAGCACGTCGACCAGGTGATCGTCGAGCAGATTCACCTCATCCACGTAAAGCAGGCCCCGGTTGGCCTTGGCCAACAGGCCCGGCTCAAAGGCCCGAATCCCCTCACTGAGGGCTTTCTCGATGTCGATCGTGCCGCAGAGGCGATCTTCCGTGGCCCCCAGGGGGAGGTCCACCATGGGGACCTGGCGTTTCTCCGTGGCGAGCTCCTCTCCCTGCTCGTCCCTGAGGCGCACTTCGCTGCTCTGGAGGTCGGGGTCCGAGGGGGAGCTGTTGTAGGGGTCGCCGGCCACCACATCGATCTCGGGGAGAAGGTCGGCGAGGGCTCGAATCGTGGTGGATTTGCCCGTGCCCCGGTCTCCCATGATCATCACGCCGCCAATGCGCGGATCGATCACGTTGAGCAGAAGGGCCAGCTTCATCTCCTCCTGCCCCACGATGGCAGTGAAGGGGAAGACTCGGCGCTTGCGGGCTTGAGTCACGGGAGGATTACTGGGGAAGATTCGGATTGTTTCACAGGCAGCAGGCTGAGCACCTGCGGTGGCGTGGCATCAGCCGGATAGATCAGGCGCACCTGTACCTGGCGCTGGGCCCCGGCCGCCAGGCTGATGGTTCCGAGCACCGGCCCCGGTTGCCCGGCCCGTTGCACCAGGTGGAAGCGCTCGCGACCACTGGCTTTGCCTTCAGCGTTGTCCAAGCCCGAAACCTCCACCGTTCCGCGGAACATCACCGCCCGACTTGGGGTGGCGTTGAAGCGCAGGCCACCTGCTGGTGCGTCACTTTTGAGGGGCGATTCGAACGCCAGTTGCAGGGTGACCGGCTGCTGGCTGTTGTTGCGCAGCGGCAGGGCCAGGTTGTACTCGATGCCGTAATTGCCATGGGCTGCCCAGGCGGTGGCTGGATAGGCGGCCTTCAAGGGAGCTGTTTGAACCTGGCCGGTGCCGAGGCTGCCCCGCTCGAGGCTGCTGATGGGCCAGGAGATCGGTGCCTGGCCCGTGCTCAAGGTGGCTTTGCCGGGATCGGTGATGCGGCCTGTCCAGGTGCTGCCCACCTGCACCCCGCTCACCCGCGAATACACCATGGCCCCCGTGCTGCCCCGGGGGGTGGGGGCATGCTCCTTGGGGCTCAGGTCACCATCGAGAAGCTTTTGCCACACCGCCAGGGCGGGTGGTTGGCTGTTGTCTCCAAAGGCCGCCAGGGTGGCCACACTCACGGGGCCGTTGCTCTCAAGCCGCAACTGCAAATTGCGGCCATTGAGGAGGGGGTCAAGACCCCGAACGGGCATGGGCAACACCAAGAGCGGGGAGGACACACCGGCCGGCAGGGTCCAGCTTTCGGGGAGGAGCGCACTTTTCTGTTTGAGCAGCAGTTCGGTGGCCACCCGGCTGCCGGGGCCCGCATAGATCGGCGGGTCGCTTTGGCGCAGCACCGAGGGCAGGGGCAGGAACGGGGCGCCGGGTTGGATGCCATCCACGGATTGGGAGAGGGCGGTCGATCCGGCAAGCAGCCGCAGGGTCACCGGCTGCTTGCCGCGGGGTTGGGCCACAACCGCAACCCAGAGGGTGGAATCGAGGCTTTCGGGCTTGCCGGCATACACGTGATGGCTGAACAGGTCGAAGCGGCCATTCAGGGGCACATCCAAATGGGCCGCTGGGTAGGGCCGGCTGGATCCCGGGAAGGTGGAGAGAAGAATTCCCGCTCCGGTTATCAACTCAGGGTTGTTGTCGTTGACCACCAGCACCTGATCCAGGCCCCCAGGCAGGGGAGCCACGGATTGGGGGCGCAGCACCGGTTGCGGACGCTGCACCGCTGGGGGGGCAGCAAGGGCTGGAGCGAAGGCGATTGCAGTTGTGGTGGCGATGGCCGGTAGGACGGCAGACGCCAGCAGAGCGAAGGGTTTCATGGTTTGCCCACCAGGGTTTTGGCCACTTCGGCGGCCATGGCGCGAATCAAATCGGTGGAGCGGGGATCGTTAAACGGCCCTTTCACCATGAAGGCAGCCACAGCCCGCTGACCATTGGGAAGTTGGATCAGGCCGGCATCGGCGTAGGCGATGCCGATATCGCCTGTTTTGTTGTACACAGTGATGCCAAAGCTTTTTAAGGCGGCATCCGGATCGGCGGCGTCCTGGCCCAAGCCCTGCAACAGGCCCAGGGGGATCAGGGTGTTGGTTCGGGAGGTGCCCATGATTTCGCGGAACAAATCCCGGGCCCGAGGGCTGAGTTTTTGGCCCGTATCCACCATGGCAATCACTTTGGCGAGGTCCCGGGAGCTTGTGGTGTTGGTGCCCTGGAGATCGGGCAGCCAGTTGCGCACCACCGTGGCGGGCAGCCCCAGGGCCGTAAAGCGGCTGTTGATGGCTGTTTTACCGCCCAGGCGTTTGATCAAGAGGTTGGTGGCGCTGTTGTCGCTCACCCGAATCATTTCGGTGGCGGCTTCAAAGAAGGGGAATCGGGTTCCCATGGGCCGGCTTGCCATCCATCCAGCGCCGCCGCCAACCACCTCTTTGGTGAGGGGCAGGCCCTCGTTCCAGCGCAAGGTCCCTGCATCGAGCTCTTGTAATCCAGCAAGCAACACAGGCGTTTTGATCGAGCTTGCGGCTGGCTGGGGGCGATCCGGCTGCAGTTGGGCGTAGCGACCGTCATCGAGCACCAGGAGGAAGCCGCTGGCTTGGAGACCTCTTTGGGCCTGGGCTAACTGCGCCCAGCGGGTGCTCAGGGCCTTGAGTTCGGTGCGGGGTTCAAAACTGCCGCTGCTCAAGCCTTGGCTGCCAATCGGCACGCTGGGGTTGGCGGCCTCCACCTTTGGGGTTTGGATGGCGCCCTGGGCCAGGTGGGGGGCCAGCAGCTTCAACGCGGTGCCCGTGATGACACCCAGGCCAATGCCCATCACGGCCAGCCGTAGGACCAGCTGGAGCGGCTGCGGAAGGCGGTTTTTGGGACTGCGGGGCGAACGGCCAGCCGTCACGGAGGCATGGGGTTTGGGGAGTGAATTGACGCTAAGGGGTCTGGTTGGGGTTCTGGCTTTGACTGGCCCAGCGCAACTGGCGCACCATCCCCCGCACCAAGGCCACTTCGTCGCTCGAGATCTGGGCCCTCTGCAGCAGGTTGCGCACCTTGGCCATGCGGGCATGGCTGGTGTGGGGATAGAGAAAACCCACCTCCATCAACAGCTGTTCGGCATCGCTGAGCATGGCCTCCAAGTCCTGCCGCTGGCAGGGTTCGGCCAGGGGGGATGGGCCCAGGGGTTGGGGGGCCTGCCCGCGGGGGAGCTGGTGCAGTTCATGCAGCACCACGGCCACGGCATGGGAGAGGTTGAGGGAGCTGTAGGCCGGGCCCGTACCAAGGCTGAGTAGCCGCCCGGCCTGCAGCATCTCGTCGTTGGAGAGGCCCCGATCCTCCCGGCCAAAGACCACCGCCACGGGGGAGTTGTTGGTCTCTGAGGGTTCCACCAGCCAAGCCAGGGCGTCCTGGGGGGGCAGTAGGGGCAGGGGCTCCCCATCGTTGCGACCACTGGTGGCCACCACCCGCCGGCAATCGGCCAGGGCCCCAGCCAGGCTGCCGAACACGGTGGCGCCCTCCAGCATGGCCGCGGCATGGACGGCCATCAAGCGGGCCTCCTCGCCGAGGTGGTCGCAGCGGGGATTGATCAGGCGCAGCGCATCGATTTGAAAATTGGCGCACAGCCTGGCCACGCTGCCCACATTGAGGGGGCCGGCTGGTTCCACCAACACAACGACCCGTTGGGGCCTTGGGGGCTCTAATCCAGGCTGATCCATCTCAGACCAGGCTGTTGAGATAGGCCAGCAGGTCGGCCATTGCCTGGGGCTCCGGTTGGAACCGGGGCATGGGTGGGGTTTTGCCACTGACCACCTGCTGAATCAGTTGGCGCTGGTTTTTGCGGTTGGCAACGGCGTGCAGGTTGGGCCCCACCAGGCCCTGGCCCGCAATTCCATGGCAGCCAGCGCAATTGATCAGAAACAACTTGCCGCCGTTCTCTGCCGACCCCTGGAGATCGAGGGTTTGGCGGGTGTAGGGATCCCTGTTGGTCGCCGGTAACACCAGCAGCACCACGGCGATGCAAGCGATGGCGGCGGCGACGACCAGGGCCGCGATCAGGCTGCGCCGTTGCACCGAATCGTCCAACGACGGTTCGGTGGACGATTTGCTAAGGGATTTGGTGGGGGGGAACTCGCTAGTCACAGTTGGTGGAAATGGCTCGCACCAGTGGCCCTGGGCGTGAAAGAATTGTGATCGGACCGTGTCACCTGGCTTTCCATGATCGAACCCCTGCTTTGCGGCATCGTTCTCGGACTGATTCCCGTGACCTTGCTTGGCCTATTCGTGGCTGCCTGGAACCAATACCGTCGCGGCACCATCCTCGACAGCTGAATCCAGCTTGAGGACCATCACGCTAGTGCTGCCGTAGCGCCGTTGGTCGGCTAGCTGCCATCCAGCCGGAAGGTTGGGGGGTTTGGTTGTGGCACATTCCCAGACCATCAGCCCGTTCGGCTTGAGCCATCCCCCCCGGCTTACCCCGGTGGCGATCGCGCCATACAGCTCGGCGGCATAGGGGGGGTCGGCATAGATCAGATCAAAGGCCCTACCCCCCCCTCTCGTTGAATCTGCGCTCGCCCCAGCCCCCTTGGCGAGCCAGCGTTTCACGTCGCTGCAGTGCACCCAAAAGTGGGATTTGCCGGCGGTGCCTTGGGCAACGACTTCGAGGTTCGCCTTGGCAATCGCCGCGATGCGTCGGTCTTGCTCGATGGCGACCACCGCCCCGGCCCCCCGTTGGATGGCCTCGCAGGCCATCACGCCACTGCCGCAGCAGAGATCCAGCCAGCGGCAACCGGGCAGCTCATGGGCCAGCAGGTTCATCACCGCCAGCCGCACCCTCGAAGCGGTGGGCCTGGCGATCTCCCCAGGGGGGCTGAGGAGTTTGCGCCCGCCACTGATGCGCAGGGTCATGGGGCGCTCATGCCTGCAGCCAGGTGAGCCAGCGCCGCAGGATGGCCTCCCCCGCATCGCCAGATTTTTCCGGATGGAATTGGCAGGCCCCAATGGCCCCTTGCCAGACCGCCGCGGTGACCGCTTGGTCCGCGAAGTTCACCAGGGCGGTGGTGCAGCGCGGATCTCTGGGGCTTGCGGCATAGGAGTGCACGAAATACACCCAGCTCTCGCCGCTGCCAGCTGGGATCAAGGGGCTGGGCTCGGCGGGGGCCAGTCGTTCCCAGCCCATGTGGGGAATGGGATGGCCGGGTTTGCGCGGTAGCGCCACCACCCGGCCTTTGATCAGGCCCAGCCCAGGCAGTACCCCCTCGTCACTGGCCTCGAACAGCAGTTGTAAGCCCAGACAGATCCCGAGTAGGGGCTTGCCCGCCTGGCACCAGGTTTGGATGGCTGGGGCCAGGCCACTGGCATTCAGCCGCTCCATGGCAGGGTCAAAGGCTCCAACGCCAGGCAGCACTAGGCCGTCGCAGGCTTCCATGGCGCCTAAGTCGTGCACGGAAACCACGCTGGAGCCGATCCGTTCAAAGGCGCGCTGCACGGAATGCAGATTGCCCATGCCGTAGTCGATCAGGCCAATCCGGCTCATGCTGTGCTCGCGGGTTGCCTCTGGCCTGGGATGCTGCAGGCCGAGCCTCAGGGCTGCTGGGTCAGAGGTATTTGGAGATCGTGCCGGACAGGGTGGTCTTGGGCACCGCACCCACCACGGTGTCGACCTTTTGGCCGCCTTTGAAGATCATCAAGGTGGGGATGCTGCGGATCCCGTACTGGCTGGCGACGTTGGGGTTTTCGTCGGTGTTCAGCTTGAAGACCTTGATTTTGCCTTCGAATTCCTTGGAGATTTCGTCGACGATTGGAGCCACCATGCGGCAGGGGCCACACCAGGGGGCCCAGAAATCAACCAGCACGGGCACATCGCTCTTGAGCACGTCTTGCTCGAATGATGCGTCAGTGACTGCGGTGGCGCTCGACATCCTTGCAGGGACCAGGGTTCTCGGAATCTAGCAAGGTTGTTTGTTGGCAACCACCGATTTTAGGGAAGCGTTGCAGGCTGGCGGAATTGGGGCCTGCAGGAGAAGACAAAAAGCCCGGACGCGCCGGGCCGGAGGGTGTGAGGAGTGTGCGAGCCGTAGCCCCCACAAATTCAAGATAGGACCTACTTGCCCATCCCTAGCTGTTGGGCTTTTTGGTAAACCTTGCCCTCCGTGAGCAAGGAAGGGGCAACCACCACTTCCACCTGCTGCATTTCCTTAAGGGTGCGGGCTCCCAGGGTGCCCATCGAGGTCTTGATGCAGCCCAGCAGGTTCTGGGTGCCGTCATCGAGACCTGCAGGACCCCGCAGGATTTTTTCCAGGCTGCCGGTGGTGCCCACCTTGATGCGGGTGCCGCGGGGCAGCACCGGGCTTGGGGTGGCCATGCCCCAGTGGAAACCGCGGCCGGGGGCTTCGACGGCCCGGGCAATGGGGGATCCGATCATCACGGCATCGGCCCCGCAGGCCAGGCACTTGCAGATGTCGCCGCCCGTGACGATGCCGCCATCGGCCACGATGGGCACGTAGCGACCGCTTTCTTTGAAGTAGTCGTCGCGGGCTGCAGCGCAGTCGGCCACCGAGGTGGCCTGGGGAATGCCGATGCCAAGAACACCGCGGGATGTGCAGGCGGCGCCAGGTCCGATGCCTACCATCACCCCAGCGGCGCCGGCACGCATTAATTGAAGGGCGACGTCGTAGGTGACGCAGTTGCCGAGGATCACGGGAACCCCCATCTCGCGGCAGAGGGTGGCCAGATCGAGGGTGGCCTGGCCTTCCGGACCGATGTGCTCGGTGCTGACCACGGTGGCCTGCACGAAGAAGAGATCGGCACCGGCTTCGGCGATGGCCTTGCCGAATTTGAGGGCCGCAACGGGGGTTGCGCTCACGGCGGCGATGCCACCTTTTTGCTTGATTTCGCCAATGCGCTGACGAATTAAGTCTTCCCTGACCGGTTGGCTGTAGAGCTCCTGCATCAAGGGCACGAACTCCTCTTTGCCAACGGCAGCAATGCGATCCAACACGGGGTTGGGATCGTCATAGCGGCATTGGACCCCTTCGATGTTCAGCACCCCCAGGGCTCCGAGCTTGGCCAGCTCGACGCACATCGCCACGTCGACAACGCCATCCATGGCGCTGGCAATAATTGGGATCTCCCGGGTTACCCCGCCCAGGGTCCAGCTGCTGTCGGTAATGGCAGGATCCACTGTGCGACCGCCGGGAACCAGGGCAATTTCATCGATGCCGTAGGCGCGACGAACAGTGCGGGAGCGACCGAGCTGGATGTCCACCTGAAACTTCCGTATTCGGTGCAACCTATCAAGTTGCCTGCGGCCTGGCCCTATTGGCGTAGGCGCTGCCAACGTTGGCTGAGCTGGTCGATCAACGTCTGCCGTTCCTCACGGCGAAGTAGGGCCGGGGCGCCATGGCGGGCGATCCAGACCAGGGCCGTGAGTTCCAGGAGGCCGGCAAGCAACGGCACCCCTTCCAGGGCGCCCAGCATCGCTGCGTAGAGGCGCAAGACAAACAGGGCGCCGAGCAGCACGGCCAAGGCCTTCAGAGGCGATTGCAGTTGCTGCCAGAGGGTTTGGGGGGCATCACTGGCGGCCCAATCCGCAAGCTTGGTTGTGAGCATCTGCCACTCCCCACCGTCCTGGCCGGGTGCGTCTTGGCTTTGATCGTCGTGGGCCATGGTCGCCCGATCGGCTTGAAACGTCGAAACGCAGTTTAGGCGGGGCCTTAGGCCTCAAGCGCTACCAGGGTTGGCCTGGGATTCAAGGGTTGGAGGGGCAGGCTTAGTGGGAAGTGCCCGCTCGTGATGCGGGTGATCAGCTCTTGGCCGATGGCCGCGGCCATCCTTGGACTGTGGGCGGGAGCACAGCTGATCGCCCGACCCTTGATGTGCAGTTCACCGGCCAGAAGGTCGCTGTAGCGGGCCGTTCCCAGGCTGGGCTTCAGCCGCCTTGGGATCGCCAGATCCAGCACGGGCGCTTCTAGGGCGTCGTTGCCGGTGGCGGCCTGGCGAGCCACCGATTCGTTGATCAGGGGCACCGGTGCGGCGATGGCCACGAGCAGACCACTGCCGTGACCCTCAAAAAAGCAGGGCCGCACCCACTGGGCTTGGAGGTCGTGCAGATCCACGCTGAGGGCGGCCGCACATCCCGGGCTCAGGGCATGGCCTGATGTCTGGCGTTTGACCTTTGGGTTGTGGCCGCTGCCACTGCCCACCACCCAGCCGACGGCCCCACCAACCAGTACGGGGGATCCGGGGCCGAGCAGGGAGAGGCCAGGCATGGTGAGCCCGATGCTGCCGGCACCGCCACAGGAAAAGAGCCCGCTGGTGAAGGGCCCCAGCAGCGGGCCGTAGGGGCTGGCGGTTAAGCCTTCGGCGCTGCTGGTGGCCACCACCCCGTTTTCGCTAATGCCCCGGTGCAGCAGCAGGCGCCCGGCGGCGATGCGTTCCAGGCTGAGCTCGGTGTGGAGTTCCCGGCGGGGATGGAGGGCCGTTCCGTCGCCAAGGGCAGAGAGGGGAACGCTTGCCCCCGCCAGCAGGGCCCCGAGAACCTGGGCCCCACCGTGGCGGACCGGCTCTGCGAGACCGCCGCCCATGGGCAGCATGAAATCCGTGCTGCCGTGGCCGCAGCTAGCGCTGACCCCGGCCAGTTGGGCGGATCGCAGGCGAATCGGTGGATCCGTCGGACCCAGGCCCACGTGCAGGCTGGCCTGGTCCGTAAAGCACGCATCGGCGGCCACCACCACATCGGTATGGGCGTAGGCCTCCTCCAGGCCAGCTTTTTCGACCAAATCTCGGAACTCCGCGGCGGCGCGGACCGTCAGCTGACCCCGCTCCTGGCGTTGGCGTAACTGGGCTTCAGTGCGGATCGGCAGGCTCACGGGGCTCCGAGTTCGGACAAGTGCAGGGGGTGCCGATAAACTGATCGTTGCTTAAGGCGGTCATGCATGGCGGAAACCACCGGACCCGGTAGTTCCGACGAACGGATCATTCAGACCGACCTCCGCAACGAGATGTCGCGCTCCTACTTGGAGTATGCGATGAGCGTGATTGTGGGACGGGCCCTCCCCGATGCCCGCGATGGCCTCAAACCCGTGCATCGCCGCATCCTCTATGCGATGTACGAGCTGGGTCTCACCAGCGATCGGCCCTATCGGAAATGCGCCCGGGTGGTGGGTGAGGTGCTGGGTAAGTACCACCCCCACGGGGATACGGCCGTTTACGACGCCCTGGTGCGGATGGCCCAGGACTTTTCGATGCGCATGCCCCTGATCGATGGGCATGGCAACTTCGGCTCGGTGGACAACGACCCACCGGCGGCCATGCGGTACACCGAATCCCGGCTGCAGTCGCTGACCACCGACGCCTTGTTGGAAGACATCGAGGCCGAAACGGTCGATTTCGCCGACAACTTTGACGGTTCCCAGCAGGAGCCCACGGTGATGCCGGCGCGCATCCCCCAGCTCCTTTTGAACGGTTCGGCTGGCATTGCGGTGGGTATGGCCACCAACATCCCGCCCCACAACCTGACCGAATTGATCGACGGCATGTTGGCCCTGATTGCCAACCCTGAAATCAGCGATCAACAGTTGTTGGCGATCATCCCTGGTCCCGATTTCCCAACCGGCGGGCAGATCCTGGGTCGCCGCGGCATCCGCGAGACCTACACCACCGGCCGTGGTTCGGTGACCATGCGCGGTGTGGCTTCGATTGAAACGGTCGAGGCCAAAGGGCGCCCTGACCGCGATGCGGTGATCATTACCGAGCTTCCTTACCAAACCAACAAGGCTGCCCTGATCGAGCGGATCGCCGAATTGGTGAATGACAAGAAGCTCGAGGGGATTGCTGATATTCGCGATGAAAGCGACCGCGATGGCATGCGGATCGTGATCGAGCTGCGTCGCGACGCCTATCCCCAGGTGGTGCTGAACAACCTGTTCAAACTCACCCCCTTACAAAATAATTTCAGCGCCTACATGTTGGCGCTGGTGAATAGCGAGCCCGTGCTGCTCACCCTCAGCAAGATGCTGCGGGTGTTCCTCGACTTCCGGATTCAGACCATTGAGCGTCGCACCCGCTACCTCCTGCGCAAAGCAGAGGAACGGGACCACATCCTGCTGGGCCTGCTGCTGGCCCTCGACCAGCTCGATCCAATCATTGCCCTGATCCGGGCGGCGTCCGATGCGGCCACAGCCCGCATACAGCTCCAGGAGCGCCATGGGCTGAGCGAGATCCAGTCAGACGCGATCCTGCAGATGCAGTTGCGGCGGCTCACCGCCTTGGAGGCCGACAAGATTCGGCTCGAGCATGAGGATCTGGTCGCCAAAATCGCCGACTACAAGGACATCCTCGGCCGCCGCGAGAGGGTGCTCGGCATCATTGTGGAGGAGCTCCAGGCCATCCGCGCCAAGTACCTATCGCCCCGTCGCACGGAAATTCTTGACCTCGAGGGGGGCCTCGAAGATATCGACCTAATCGCCAATGAGCGCTCGGTGGTGATGCTCACCGAAACCGGCTATCTCAAGCGGATGCCGGTCAATGAGTTTGAGGCCACCAGCCGGGGCACCCGGGGAAAGGCCGGCACCAAGAGCCAGGGTGAGGAGGCGGTGAGGCTGTTCATCAGCTGCAACGACCACGACTCCCTGTTGCTGTTTAGCGATCGCGGGGTGGTGTATTCAGTGCCGGCCTATCGGGTACCGATGTGCAGCCGGGCCGCGAAGGGCACGCCGATTGTGCAGCTGTTGCCCATCCCCCGGGAAGAGCAGATCACCTCGCTGTTGGCCGTGAGCGCCTTTGAGGAAGACGGCGTGCTGGTGATGCTCACCAGCGGTGGCTACGTCAAGCGCACCCGGCTGTCGGCCTTCTCCAACATTCGCTCCAATGGATTGATTGCCATCTCCCTGGAGGAGGGCGATGCCCTCACCTGGGTGCGCCTGGCCTTGCCTGGCGACAGCGTGCTGATCGGTTCGCTCAAGGGCATGACGATCCACTTCCGTCTCAATGACAGTGAATTGCGTCCCCTGGGCCGTACGGCCCGGGGTGTGCGGGCCATGAATCTGCGTGGTGGCGATCAGCTGGTGAGCATGGATGTGTTGCCTGCCGAGTTGGCTGATCGGGTGGCCAATGTCGCACCCCTTGCAGACGATGACGGCGACGTTGAACTAACCGGCGAACTGGCCGATGAGGTGGGGGCGAGCGAGGGCCCCTGGGTGCTGGTGGCTTCGGCCAGTGGTTTGGGTAAGCGGGTGCCGGTGGATCAGTTCCGCCTGCAAAAGCGGGCCGGCATGGGCCTGCGGGCGATCAAGTTCCGCCGTGATGGTGATGTGTTGGTGGGGCTGAAGGTGCTTGGGGCTGGAGAGGAGCTTCTGCTGGTGAGCGAGCGGGGGGTGATCGTGCGGACCAAGGCCGATGCCATTCCCCAGCAATCGCGGGCGGCCACGGGCGTGCGCCTGCAGAAGCTCGACTCCGGCGATCGACTCTCGGAAGTGGTGTTGGTGCCCCCTGCCGCTGAGGAGGAGGACGGCCCTGAAGCACCGGCTGCTGAGGCAAGCCCAGCGAATGTGATCACGGAGTGATCGCCGATGTCCTGGTGATTGGTGCGGGTCCAGCGGCCCTCGCCATCGCCAGCGAGTTGGTCAGCCGGGGACTGGAGGTCCATGGCCTAAGTGCCCAGGATCCTGCTGAGCCCTGGCGGAACACCTACGGCATCTGGGGCCGGGAAGTGGACCGTCTCGGGCTTGGGGGGCTTTTGGGCCATCGCTGGAGCGACTCGCTCAGCTATTTCAACGACCAACCCCTGCGCCACGGCCTCGACTACGGCTTGTTCGACAGGACCAAGCTTCAGAACCATTGGCTTGCGATCTGTGCCGCCGGCGCGATGGTCTGGCATCAGGGCCAGGCCATAGCCCTGGACCATGGCAGGCAGGTCTCCACCTTGGCCACGGCCTGCGGCCAGCAGCTTCAAGCCCGGTTGGTGGTGGATGCCTCAGGCCATCAGCCCGTGTTTGTGCAGCGCCCAGACCAGGGGCCGGTGGCTGGTCAGGCGGCCTATGGCGTGGTGGGTCGCTTCAGTGCCCCGCCTGTGGAGAGCGGGCAATTCGTGTTGATGGACTACCGCAGCGACCACCTGGGGGAGGGGGAAGACCAAGCCGGTGCCCCCACTTTTCTCTATGCGATGGACCTGGGTGATGGCCTGTTCTTTGCGGAAGAAACCTCGCTGGCCCTGGCTCCTCCCGTGCCCTTTGAGGTGCTCAAGGATCGGCTGCATCGGCGCCTGGCCCATGGCGGCATCCGGGTGGAGCAGGTGGAGCACGAGGAGTTCTGCCTGTTCCCGATGAACCTGCCCTTGCCGGATCTCAGCCAGCAGGTGGTGGGATTTGGCGGTGCCGCCAGCATGGTGCACCCGGCTTCGGGCTACATGGTGGGTTCCTTGCTGCGCCGGGCCCCCGCCCTCGCCGCTGCGATCGCCCAGGGATTGGCCGATCCGGCCCTGACGAGCCCGGCGGTGGCGGCGATGGCGTGGCAGGCCCTCTGGCCTTTGGAGTTGCGCCGCAAGCATGCCCTCTACTGCTTTGGCTTGGAGAAGTTGATGCGGTATCCGTCCGCCCAGCTGCGCCAGTTTTTCGCCACCTTCTTTGCCCTGCCCCAGGAGCAGTGGTATGGGTTCCTCACCAATACCTTGAACCTGCCGGAGCTGGTGGTGGCGATGCTGCGCCTGTTTGCGACTGCGCCCTGGGGCGTGCGCTGGGGCTTGATGCAACAGCAGGGCCGCGAGCTTGCTCTACTGGGGAAGCTTCTCAATCCCTAAGTGAATGGGCCACCTCTGGATTGCTAACAGCATCACTGACCTCATTGAGGGTGATGTGCGTGAGCACATTCCGTTGGAGCGCATCCCCTTGGCGGGAGATGTGCTGGGGATGGGAACGACCACGAGCTATGACAACGGTGAACTTGCTTTTTTGCATGACAGGGCAGGGGGCAGGAGTCGGGTGTACAAGGCCCAGCCAGAGGCTGGTGGTGTTGAGGAGTTGATCCCCGGTGAAGGCCTGCACCATTTCCCCTATGTCTGTTTCAGTGCCGATAGCTCAGGCTTGGGCCAAGCCTTGAGCGCAGAGGATTTTCAGGCCTTGGCCGTGCAGCCGGGTGAGGCGCTGCAAGCGGTGATTGGTCGGGCGATCGCTGCCCTGAAGGCCGATCAGCGCTTGCCTGAGGCTCCTGTCTATGGCCTTCGGTTGGTGTCGCGCTGGATCAGCCTCGTTTACACCGTGGCATCCAAGCTCTGCCTGGGAGAACGCCGCCGTAATCAAGCCATCACGGTGGCAGATGCAGGGGTGAGCCAAGGCGATGGCCGGAGTATTTACGCCGCCCTCAAGCACTTTCGGGTTGGGGATGCTGCCTTGCCACCAGCGACCGTTGGCGGCAAGCCTGGCGAGGCGGCTGGGATAGCGGCGATTCGTGATCTCGGATCCAGCCCGGCTTGGGATGGCTGTGGCTTTTGGGATACCCAACCGCAATTGGGACGGTTGACGGTACCCGTAGCGGGAGAACACCTGCACTTGCACGGCTGCAGCCTGGACCTTCGCCACGGCGGCCACTTGCACCACGAGCACGGGGGGAGCTCCCTGGTGGGGCTGGATTCCTTGGTGATCTACCCCTTCAACACCATCACCCACCTCGGCAGTGATCTTGCGGTGGAGGCCTTGGCGTGGAAGCCTGGTATTTGCGGCGCTAGCGGTGAAGGGACCCTGGTGTTTCGAATTCACAACCGCGGCCAACTTGATGTGAGTGATGTGGGTGTTGCGGTGGTGCTGGATGACCTCTACAGCTCCCATTGCTATGTGCGCCTGCCCTGGCTGACGGCCGGGGAGAGTGAGGATTTCGCCCTGCCGTTCTGCTTGGCGCCAGGGCCCCACCGGCTTGACGTTGTGGCCGATCCCCATGCGGACATCCTTGAACCGGCGGCAGACCAGGCCAACAACAGGGCCACCCTGTCCCTGGTGGTTGGCTAAGTCTTGGCCCCTAAGGGGTGCTCACCCAATCGGCCGCATTGAGCAGGGGGAAGAGTCCGTCCTCTTCGGCTACAGCTTCGAGCCATTCATCGAGTAATGGGGTGCCGTTGTCGATGGCGTCCATCAGCCGCCAGAAGCGATCCAGGTGGCGCTCGATTCGCTCTTTAGCCAGGTCGGTGGTGGTGCCTGCCCGCAGGATGAAACTCCAGTCCGAGCTCTGGGCCAACAGCAATTCACGGCCGGCCTGGGTGAGGTGTTGGCGTTGCCCAGCACTGCCCACCCCCCGATTCACCCGGCGCACCATGGCCGTGGAGGCCCGTTGCCATTCCGCCACCACCCAGGCGTTGCTGTCGTTGAGCCAGTAGTCGTGGTAGCCCCCCTGGCCCCAGCTGCTGGGTGAGGGCCGGCAGACCTGGAGCGCAGCCTCCGAGGCCAGGCATTCCTTCAGGGTCACCAGGCGCACGCCGTGGGAGGCGGCTTGGCGAAACAGGGCGGCAAGAAATTGGGGGCCTTCAAACCACCAATGGCCAAAGAGCTCGGCGTCAAACGGGGCGACCAGCAGGGGCGGTTGGTCCATGGCGCTCGCCAATCCGCCCAGTTCCTCGGCCCGGCCCGCCAGATAGGCCGCTGCATGCTCTTCGGCTTTGACGCTGGCGGCGATGGGGTCGTAGGCCTGCTTCTCTTCCAAGGGGCACCCCTGGGCCGTGACCCGGTGCAGCTTGAGGCCAAGGGGGCGCCGGCTAGGGATGCCGCGGCTCGCCAACTCCTCCTCCGGCAGATCCCAGCCGAGATCGCGGTGGAATTCCCGATAGGCCCCATCGCCGGGGTAGCCATCGCGGGCACTCCACACCGGCAGGGTGGAACTGCCATCCCGGCCAAAGAAGGCCACCCCCCCCGGGGAGCAGATCGGTGCAAACACCCCATAGCGGGGCCGCGGCAGGGCATGGAGGAGGCCATGGCCATCGAGCACCGAGTAGCGCAGTCCGTTGGCCACCAGGGTCTGGTCGAGGCCCTCGTAGTAGGCGCACTCGGGCAGCCAAATCCCCTGGGGGCGTTCACCGAGTTGGCGCTCATGTTCGGCAATGGCCGTGCGCACTTGGGCGCGGACGGCCTCGGGCACCTGGCGCAGGAGGGGCAGGTATCCGTGGGTTGCGGCGCAGGTGATCAGATCGAGCACCCCAAGGCTCTGGAGGCGTCGAAAGCGGGGGATTAATTGGCCCTGGCAGCGTTGCCATTGCCGCACGATTCCCTGCAGTTGGCGCTGCAGATGGGCGGCAGCCGGTTGGTGGCTGGCTGGGGCTTGGGCCAAAAGGTCTTGGCGCTGCTGCAGCCAGGTCAAGAAGCGCCCATTGAGCTCCCCATCGCCCAGCAGGGAGAGGAGGGTTGGGGAAAGCCCCAGGGTGAGTCGGGGCTGCTGGTGGCGGTCAGCCGCCGCCGTTTCCAGCATCTCCAACAGGGGCAGGTAGCACTCCTGCAGCGCTTGGAAGTACCAGTCTTCTTCGAGGGATCCGGGTTCGCTGCTGCGCACGTACGGCAGGTGCGCGTGCAGCACGATCGCGAGGTTTCCCAGGGCCAGATCGCCTGCGGCCATTGTCATCAAGAGCTGTTACCACTCTAGGGGAAGTCTCTAGGCTTGCGCTAATGCCCAAGTCCCAGGCCCGGAGTTCCCAGCCCCCATGGCAGCTGACCCTGGCTGTCGATGGCCACGGCATGTTTTACGCCCAGCAAAAGTTGGGCTGGTTCTTTGACCCCCGGCGGTTGCTGGCCTTTGCCCAGGCCCAGGACGGCCTGGAGTTGGGCAGTGCCTTTTGGTATGCGGGCCTCAAGGACGCCACCGACCAGCGTCCGTTTCGCGATGCCCTAACCGGCTTGGGCTTCACGGTTCGAACCAAGCCCTTGCGCGAGCTCGGGGATGGGGATCAGCGCCAATTCGGCCGGGCCAACCTCGATGTGGAGATTGCCCTGGATTTGATGGCGGTGGCTGATCGCAGCGACGAGGTATGGCTCTTGAGTGGCAGTCGGGATCTGGAGCGGTTGGTGGAGGTGTTGCGGGCCAAGGGGATACGGATCACCTTGATTGGCACCGAGGGGATGGCGGCCCGGGAGCTGCGCAATGCCGTGGATCGCTTTTGGGACCTTGCCGAGCTGAGGCCCCATCTGGAAAAGGCTGAAGCCATCCAAGAGCCAGTGTTTTCTAGAACTCGCTAGGGGCCTTCGTCGACCCCTAGGTCTTTCCAGGGGCCCCACCCCTTAGACTGGGTCTAACTCATAGTCATTCCGCTTAGAGGCGCCTGTATGGCCCGCGATCCCGGCCGGGTATTGATCTTCGACACCACCCTGCGCGACGGCGAGCAATCGCCTGGCGCCAGCTTGAACCTCGAGGAGAAGTTGGCGATCGCCCAGCAGCTCGCCCGCCTGGGAGTGGACATCATCGAGGCCGGGTTCCCCTTCGCCAGCCCCGGGGATTTCAGCGCTGTCCAGCGCATCGCTGAGGTGGTGGGCGGTGCTGAGGGGCCCATCATCTGTGGCCTGGCCCGGGCGGCCCGGGGCGACATCAAGGCCTGTGCCGACGCCGTGGCCCCCGCGGCGAATCGCCGCATCCATACCTTTATTGCCACGAGCGACATCCACCTCGAGCACAAACTGCGCAAAACCCGCGCTGAGGTGTTGGCGATCACCTCCGAGATGGTGGCCTACGCCCGCTCCTTGGTCGACGATGTCGAGTTTTCCTGCGAAGACGCCGGCCGCAGTGATCCTGATTTTATGAACCAGGTGATCGAAGCGGCCATCGCCGCCGGTGCCACCACCATCAACATTCCCGACACCGTCGGCTACGCCACCCCGGCGGAGTTTGGGGAGCTGATTGCTGGCATCAACGCAAACGTGCCGAACATTGACCAGGCCGTGATTTCCGTGCATGGTCACAACGACCTGGGCTTGGCGGTGGCCAATTTCCTTGAGGCCGTCAAAACCGGAGCCCGCCAGCTCGAATGCACCATCAATGGCATCGGTGAGAGGGCCGGTAACGCCTCCCTCGAGGAGTTGGTGATGGCCTTACATGTGCGTCGCAGTTACTTCAACCCCTTTCTGGGCTTCCCAGCTGACAGCACCAAGCCGCTGACTGGGGTGCGCACCGAAGAAATCACCAAAACCTCCCGGCTGGTGTCCAACCTCACCGGCATGGCGGTCCAGCCCAACAAGGCGATTGTGGGGGCCAACGCCTTTGCCCATGAATCGGGCATTCACCAGGATGGCGTGCTCAAGAACCGCCTCACCTACGAAATCATTGATGCCCGCACGGTGGGCCTGGCGGACAACCGCATCTCCCTCGGCAAGCTTTCGGGCCGCAGTGCTTTCCGCTCCCGCCTTGAGGATCTGGGCTACACCCTGGAGCGCGAAGATCTCGATGATGCCTTTGCCCGCTTCAAGGAGCTGGCCGACCGCAAGCGGGAGATCAGCGACCGCGATCTCGAGGCGATCGTGAGCGAGCAGGTGCAGCAACAGGCTGAACCGAGCTTCGCCCTGAAGAGCGTGCAGGTGAGTTGCGGCAGCAACCTCCAGCCCACCGCCACCGTGACCCTCACCACCAGCGATGGAGCCGAAATCACCGAGGTCTCCATCGGCACAGGGCCTGTGGATGCGGTCTGTCAGGCCTTGAATCGCCTAGCCCAGGTGCCCAATGAGCTGGTGGAGTTTTCGGTGAAGAGTGTCACCGAAGGCATTGATGCCATGGGCGATGTCACCATTCGCCTGCGCCACCAGGGGGTGCTGTATTCCGGCCATGCCGCCGATACCGACATCGTCGTGGCGGCAGCCCAGGCGTTTGTGAATGCCCTCAACCGCTTG
Organism: Cyanobium sp. NIES-981; assembly: GCA_945896675.1. Taxonomy (GTDB): domain Bacteria; phylum Cyanobacteriota; class Cyanobacteriia; order PCC-6307; family Cyanobiaceae; genus Cyanobium_A. The sequence goes on along the minus strand of CAMDEM010000003.1, from coordinate 30,679 downwards.
ATTGCAGGAACAGCGGCGCAGCCCCTCCACCCCCAGAAAACCCCCTTGCCCGCCCTGGGCGATCTGCCCCTGGCGGAGCGGCCCAGGGTTTGAAGAACCGTTCCCGCGCCCTAGGGACCAACGCCCTGCAGTTGGGTCTGCTGTTGTTGTTGGCCCTGGTGATGTTGGTGCCGCTGCTGTGGCTGGTGAGCACGTCGCTGAAGGGGCCTGCTGAAAACATCTTCACCAGTCCGCCGGCCCTGCTGCCCTCCCAACCCAGCTTCGAGGCCTATGGCCGGTTGTTTCGGGATAACCCGATGCTCACCTACCTGCTCAACAGCACCATCGTGAGTGGCTTGGCGGTGATCGCCAATCTTGTGTTTTGCTCCCTGGCGGCCTATCCCTTGGCCAGGATGCGTTTCGCTGGCAGGGGGTTGGTGCTGGCCCTGGTGGTGGCCACCATTTTAATTCCGTTTCAGGTGGTGATGATCCCCCTGTACCTGTTGATGGTGCAGGTCGGCCTGAGAAATACCCTTTGGGCCCTGATCATTCCCCAGGCCGCCACCGCCTTTGGCATTTTCTTGCTGCGCCAGAGTTTCCTCGGGGTGCCTGTGGAGCTTGAGGAGGCCGCCAGAAGTGATGGCTGCAGTCCGATTGGTGAGTGGTGGAACGTGATGCTTCCAGCTGCCCGGGCTGATCTGATCACCCTGGCGATGTTTGTGTTCATCGGAACCTGGAGTGATTTCCTCTGGCCCCTGGTCATCTTGGATGACCCCAAGCTCTACACGCTGCCCTTGGGTTTGCAGCAGTTGGCGAGCAGTTTTTCCCTCGACTGGAGGCTGGTCGCCGCAGGTTCGGTGGTTTCGATCTTGCCGGTGCTGGTGATCTTTATTGGCCTACAGCGCTACATCTTGCCCAGTGCCAGCGGCGACGCAGTGAAGGGCTAGGGCTTGCCGGATTAGGGCTTAACAGGTGGCAATAGGGGCGGCAGCTCGTCGGCTGGGGCGAGCTTGGTGCCCGTAGAGCGCAGTTGACGTAGCTGATCATTGAGCAGTTTGTTATCGCTGCTGAGGGCCTGAAGACGGGCGTTGGAGCGCTCCACCACTTGCAGCCGTTGCACGGTTGTTCTCAATTGCTCTTCCAAGCCGCTGGTGCGTTCGAGGGCCCGGCTGTTTTCCAGCCCTTGCACCCGCTCCTGCAGAGCGCGGATGGAGCTGCTCTGCTGGCGCATTTTGCCCACCATCACCACAAACAGCACCGCCAGCATCGCGGTCAGGCCAGCTTGTAGCCAAGGGGCCCAATCGGGCATCTCGGGCAGGGTTTGGGAACGTTCTTGGGCTGATGCCATGACAAGCAGGTGGACCGAGCTGGGCCGCAGCAGAACCCTCTGATCCTGGCTGCGGCGCGACCGTTTGGCTATGGGCCGTTGCGCACTGCATGCTGAGGGGCGTGTGATTCCCCCATCAATGCAGCCATCTTTGCTACCGGTAGCGGCCCTCCCGGCGGTGTCGTCTGGGGTGCCCTCTGGGGTGCAGCTCCTGGGCTATGTGGCCGCCAGTCTCACCACGCTGAGTTTCTTTCCCCAGGCACTGAAAACCCTGCGCAGCCGCGACACCTCAGGGATTTCGTTGCGGATGTATGGCCTGTTCACCACTGGCATTGCCCTCTGGGGTATCTACGGCCTGCTAACCCATGACGGGCCCTTGATCGTCGCCAATGGCGTGACCCTCTTCCCGGCAGGGATTGTCTTGGAGCGCAAAATCCAGGCTGTTCTGCGGCAGCGGAGCCAGCGTTGATGGCAAACGACGCCGTGCTGGTGGCCATGGGCGCGGTGCCTGGGGCCTGGTTGCGCTTTCGGGTGGTCAACCATTTCGAGCCGCTCATTCCCCGCAAGCACTGGGGCACCTTTGGCGTCAACCTGCTGGCCTGTTTCTGTTTGGGGTTGCTGGTGGGCCTGGAGCAGAGCTGTGGGCCTTCGGCCCCGCGGCTTCTGTTGCTTTTGGGCACCGGTTTCTTGGGCAGTTTCAGTACCTTTTCCACCTTCATGGCTGAGTTGTTTGTGGTGTTGCGCGGGCGCCGTTGGGGTGAGGCGGTTCTTTTGGGGGGAGGCTCGGTGCTGGGCGGCTTGATCGCCATGGCCACGGGCTTGGCGATCGGGGGGCAGCCATGAAGGGGCCCACCTTGGCCATGGAGCTGGGCGAATTGGGCCTTGTGGCGGCGGGGGCGATTCCAGGGGCCCTCCTGCGCTGGCAGCTGGAGACGGTGGGTCACCACTGGGTGGGGGGCCTGCGAGGGGCCGCCGAGTCGGACTTGATCGCCAATCTGCTCGGCTCGTTTTGTATCGGCCTGCTGATCGCCCTCAGGCCCCCTCGGCCGCGGCTGATGTTGTTGGCGGCGATTGGGTTTTGTGGCTCCCTCACAACCTTCAGCTCCTGGATGTTGGAGTTGGCGCGGGCCTTTGGCCGCGGTCACGCCAGCGATGGCTTGGCCGTTGTCTTGGTGAGCATGCTGGGCGGTTTGCTGGCGGTGGTCGCCGGCTTTGGCGTGATGCGCCTCGGGGAGCGAGCCTTTCAATCGGGGCAGGGGGGCTTTCGGTAGGCGGGGGGCTGTTTAGGCGGTGCCTAGGCGCTAAAGGCTTTGCGGGCGGGGATCGGATAGGGGATGCGGCGATGGCGCATGCGTTTCCAGACCCGCACAAAGGCCCGGATTAGCAGCTCCAGCTCCGCCCGGCCGATGCCGCTACTCACCAATTGGCCGTCGCTTTGACGGGCCTCCACGATGCGCTGCACCATGGCTTTGGCCTCGGCTTCGCTGGTGCCCGGGGGCAGGGAGCGCAGGGCAGCTTCACAGCCATCGGCCAGCATCAAGATCCCGGTTTCGCGGCTCCGGGGGGTGGGTCCCCGATAGCGGAAGTTGGCTTCGCTGGTGCTGGCATCCCGCTCCCTGGCCTGATGGAGGAAATAGCCCATCTTCAAGGTGCCCTGGTGTTCGGGAATGAAGTCGGCGAGGGGTTTGGGTAGGCGATAGCGCCGGGCCAATTTCAGGCCCTCATCCACATGGGCTTGAAGGATTGCCGCACTGCCGAAGGGATCATCGAGCTTGTCGTGGGGGTTGCTGCCATCTCCCTGGTTTTCGATGAACCATTGGGGCGCATGCAGTTTGCCGACATCGTGATACAGCGAACCGGTGCGCACCAGGTCCACATCGGCGCCGATGGCCCGGGCCCCTTCCTCAGCCAGCCCGGCAATCATCAAGGTGTGTTCAAAGGTTCCAGGGGCCTCGCAGGACAGGCGGCGTAGGAGCGGACGTTCCAGATCGGCCAGTTCCAGCAGCCGGGCCCGGGTCAGCAGGCCGAAAAAGGTTTCGATCAGGGGTGCCACCAAGAGCCCTCCCATCAACAGGCCTCCCAGCAAAAGGGCTTCGCTGAGCAGATCCACTTGGGCGACGGGGCTGCGGCTTTGCAGCAGCAGCCATTGCAGCGCCAGGGCGCCACAGGGGAGGAACACCGCCAGTTGCAAGAGTTCAGCTCGGCTGCGTTGGCGACCGGCGGTGATGGCGGCAAGGGAGCCGATCAGGGCTGCCACCAACAGGCGGGTGCCCACCAGGGCGCCCATGGGTAGGGGCCAAAGCAGGCTGGCCGCAGCGAGCCAGGTGAGGCCGCAGCTGGTGCCGAGGCTTTGGGCGAGCAAGAGCGTTGGCGGGATCAACAGCACCAGGGGGCTGGCCAGGGGGCCTAACCAGAGGCTGAAACCGCCGACCACCCCAAGCCCCCCAAGGGCCAAGAGGGTCTGGCGGGGCTCGAGGGAGGGCCGCCAGCGCCGCAACCCCGCCACCATCACGCCGCAGCCGGCGAAGGACTCCACAAAATGGCCCAGCCAGGTCAGGGGCCGGGGCCGGCGGTTCACCAGGCCGAAGTAATCCAGGACATCGAAGGCCTGGGGGGTGATGGCTTCGCCCTGGCGGGTGATCAGATCGCCGGCTTGCACGGCAATGGTGGGGATGCCCTGTTGGGTGATGAGGGCCTCAATGCGGCGCTGGCTCAGGCCGGGATCACTGCGCAGATTGGAATGGCCCTCCAGCGCACTCGCCAGGAGCCTTGCCCCAAGGTCCCGGCCAGCGGCTGGCAGGGCCTCCAGTTGCAGGGTCGCCGCTGTTAGGAGTTGGTTGCCAGCCACGCTGGCTGAGAGGCCCTGGCTCAGCATCCGCAATTCGGCCTGCAACACGTCGCGCCGCCATTGGCTCAGTTGCGTGGGGCTGAGGCTGGTGAGCCACTGCCGCTCCTGGGGGGTGAGGGCAATGGTTTGCACCTGGGATTGGCGCGTATCGGCCTGCTGTTCCACTGCGAGCAACTTGGCCTCCAGGGCCGCCATCAAGCTCTTGCTGGCCTGGGGATCCACCACTTGGACCGTGGTGCGGTGCAGCATTTGTTCGCGGCGATCGTCCAATGCCGTGCTGTCGATCACCCGCGCCGCCTTTGGGGCCCGCGCGGTGAAGGGCGCTGGCATGCCGGCCTGGAGACTGGGCTCCACCAGCCAGGGCCAGCTGGAGAGCATGGCCACCACCGCGCAGAGCAGCAACACGGCGGCGATGTCGCGGCTGCGCCAGAGGGCGGGCTGTTGTTTTGGCCGTTCGCTGCGCAGCAGTTGGCGCCAAAGGCTTCGAAGTCGCCGCAAAACCATCGCTAGGCCAAAACCTTGGCCAAAACCTTTGCTAAACGCTAGCCGGGATGCAGGATGCCTTTGTGAGTGTGGGCTTTTCCATGGCTATGCGCTTGGACGGCCGTCAGCTGGCGGCCGAGATCGAGCAGCGCTTGCAGGGCGCGGTGGCTGAACGCCTGGCCCTGGCCGGCCGCCCCCCGGGTCTGGCGGTGCTGCGGGTGGGGGATGACCCCGCCAGCGGGGTCTATGTGGCGAACAAGGAAAAGGCCTGCGCCCGCATTGGCATCACCAACCTGGGGGCTCACCTGCCGGCGAACACGCCCGCGGCCGAGGTCTTGGGCGCCATCCAACGGCTGAATGCCGACCCCCAGGTTGATGGGATCTTGCTGCAATTGCCCCTGCCGGCTGGCCTGGACGAGGGGCCGCTGTTGGCGGCTATTGATCCAGCCAAGGATGCCGATGGTTTGCACACCCTCAACCTCGGGCACCTTTTAAAGGGTGAGCCAGGCCCCCGCAGTTGCACCCCGGCGGGGGTGATGGCCCTGCTTGCTGCAGCCGGGGTGGAGCTGGCTGGCAAGCGGGCTGTGGTGGTGGGGCGCAGCATCTTGGTGGGCCAGCCCATGGCCCTGATGCTGCAGGCGGCCCATGCCACCGTCACGGTGGCCCACTCCCGTACCCAGCAGCTCGAAGAGCTCACCCGCCAGGCCGATGTGCTGGTGGTGGCTGCCGGCAAGCCCCGCATCATCGGCGCTGACCACGTCAAACCTGGGGCTGTGGTGGTGGATGTGGGCATTCACCGGCTGGAGCCAGGCCCCCAATCCGGCCCCGATGCCAAGGCCAGGCTTTGCGGTGATGTGCGCTTTGAAGAGGTGGAGCCCATCGCCAGGGCCATTAGCCCGGTGCCAGGGGGTGTGGGCCCGATGACCGTCACAATGCTGCTGGTGAACACCTTCAGCAGCTGGTGCGGCCACTGCCAGCTCGATAACCCTTTGGCCGACTTGTTGCCGTGAGGGGGGGCGGGTACCTGAGAGAATCCGCTCCAGCAATGCAATCCCGATGGCGGTGGCGGTGAGCCCGACGAGCGACAACCCCTCCCCTGCGGGGTTTGATTTTGGCGGCTACTTGGATGCATCCCGCCGGCAGGTGGAGCTGGCCCTGGATGGCTCCCTGGGCCCGGAGCGGCCGGAATCCCTGCGGGAATCCATGCGCTATTCCCTGTTGGCCGGTGGCAAACGCCTGAGACCCATTCTCGCTCTGGCGGCCTGTGAGCTGGCCGGTGGCGATCGCTCCCTGGCCATGCCCACGGCGGTGGCCCTGGAAATGGTGCACACCATGTCGTTGATCCATGACGACTTGCCGGCCATGGACAACGACGACCTGCGCCGGGGCCGGCCGACGAACCACAAGGTCTATGGCGAAGCCAACGCGATCTTGGCGGGAGATGCCCTGCTGACCAGGGCTTTTGAAATGGTGGCTTTGCGCAGCCCCGGGGTGCCCGCGGAGCGGCTGTTGCAGGTGGTGGGTGAGCTCTCACTTGCTTCCGGTGCGCCTGGATTGGTGGGCGGCCAGGTGGTGGATCTCGAGTGCGAGGCCAAGCAGGTGGATCTCGAAACCCTCGAGTACATCCACCTGCACAAGACCGGAGCCCTGTTGCGGGCCTGTGTGGTGTGTGGCGCCCTGATCGCCGGGGCTTCCGATGAGCTGTTGGCTGCCCTGCGCACCTATGCCCGCGGCATTGGCCTGGCCTTCCAAATCATCGACGATATTTTGGATGTCACCGCCAGCAGCGAGGTGCTGGGTAAGACGGCGGGCAAAGATCTTACGGCCGACAAGAGCACCTACCCGAAACTGCTGGGCCTGGAAGAATCCCGCCTCCGGGCCGATGCCCTGGTGGCAGAAGCCAAGGCTGCCCTCGCTCCCTGGAGCGGCCAAGCCAGTCCCCTGTTGGCCTTGGCCGACTACATCACGAGCCGTGATCGATGAACGCTCTCCAGGCCTTTTTTAGCAACGGCGTCCTCGCCTGGGGATTGGCCGCCTGCGGGATCGCCCAGCTCTCAAAATTGGTGATTGAACTGGTGGTCCATCGCCGCTGGAACCCCAAGGTGCTGGTGGAAACCGGGGGCATGCCCTCTAGCCACTCGGCTTTGCTCACGGGCACGGCAGCTGGGCTGGGCTGGCAATTGGGTTTTGACGATCCCCTCTTTGCCCTGGCCGCCGTCATGTGTTTTGTTGTGCTCTACGACGCCAGTGGGGTGCGGCGAGCGGCCGGCCTCACGGCGGCCCGCGTGAATTCCCATACCCAGGACGAGTCCCAGAAGCCCCTGAAAGAAAACCTTGGCCATACCAGGCTTGAGGTGCTGGTGGGCAGCGTGATCGGCCCCCTGATTGCCCTGCCTGGTTTGGTGTTGTTGGGATCTCCAGTGCAGCTGGTGCAGAGGCTTTTACCTGGTATGGGCCCTTTGGCGTGAGCCTCCCCTCCAGCTCCGCCGATCTCCAGCTCACCACCGATCAGCAAGGGGCCGTGGCAGCCTTTTCCGATTGGCTTACCAGCCCCGCCGATGGCAGCCCCTTTGTGCTGAGTGGCTATGCCGGCACGGGCAAAACCTTCCTTTCGATGCGGTTTTTAGCCCAGGCCGAGGCGGCGGGCCTGTGTTGGACCGTCGTGGCACCCACCCACAAGGCCGTGGGGGTGCTGCGGAGTCATCTGGCGATGGCCAGGCTGCAAGCCACCTGGTTTCCCTCCACCATCCACCGGCTGCTGCGGCTCAAGCTCAAACGCCAGGGCGATCTCGAGCGCTGTGAGGAAACCGAGCAAACCGCCATGGCCCTGGAGCACCTGGGCTTGGTGTTGATCGATGAAGCCTCGATGGTTGACAGCACCTTGTTGGACATCGCCCTGCGCTGTGCCCAGCCCTTTCGCACCCGGCTGGTGTTTGTGGGCGATCCGGCCCAGTTGCCCCCGGTGGGGGAGCCCCAGAGCCCGGTGTTTGCCATGGGCCGCGCCACCCAGGCCCAACTCACCCAGGTGGTGCGCCACCAGGGGCCCGTGCTGCGCCTGGCCACGGGCCTGCGGGAGGGGGCGCTGCCGTGCCGCAGGCCGCCCCAGATCCCCCCAGTGCGCACGGCTGAGGGCATGGTGGCATTGCTCGATCGCACCGACTGGCTGGCCGCTGCCCAGGCGGCCCTGCGCCGCAGCGCTGAAACCGATAACCCCGACTTGGCCCGAATCCTTTGCTACACCAACCGCTCCCTCGAGCAGCTGGTGCCGATTGCCCGTCGGGCCTTGCACGGCGAGATGGCCGACCAGTTACCCGTGCTGCCTGGTGAGGTGCTGATCACCCGCTCTGCGGTGATGGGGCCTGCCTGCCGCGAAGGCGACGATGCAGGGGAAGAACCCGACATGGTGCTGGGCTCCAACCGGGAAGTGGTGGTGCGCGATGTCACTCCCGAGCGCTGCGACCTTGCCGATTTGGGTTTGGCGGCCCTCCCGGGCATCGGCGTGCCGGTGATTGAGACCCTCACCGCCACCGTTGAGGCGGGCGAAACCCAGCTGAACCTGCGCCTCCTGCCCCCTTTGGGATCGGAGTCGCGCAGAGCGTTTGATGGCGTGCTGGCCCGGCTGCGGCAACAGGCCAGGGATGCCGGTAAAAAAGATGGCAAGGCCATCTGGCGGCGTTTTTTCCTGGTCCGTGATGCCTTTGCTTCCCTTGGCCCGGCTGCGGTTCTCACCGTGCATCGCAGCCAGGGAAGCACCTTTGGGGAGGTGTTTGTCGATGGCGACGTCTTTTGGCCCAGCGACGACGTCTTGCGGCGTCAGCTGGTGTACGTGGCGGTCAGCCGCGCCAGCCAGGCGGTGTCGCTGGTGGCAGAGGGACGGGCCCCTGCCGACGGCCAACTCTGGCGCCAATGGCTCGAAGCTCCCAGCTAGCTCGCTAGGCCTGCAGGCCCCCAATCCCCTGCCAGCCCAGGTAAACCGCCAAGGCGATGCTCACCAGACCCACGAGCAGATCCCCCTTGGCAAACAGCCAGCTTTTGCCGTTTTCGAGCAGGGGCAGCACCCGCTCTTTCCCCACAAGCAGCAAGGCCACCAGGGGAACAAGCAACAGGGCACCGCTCACCAGGCTGAACAACCCCGTGGCAAGGATCTCCTGACTCTGGGGTAAATCGGCGGACAGCAGGCTGCCAGCGGTCTTGGCGAACAGGAAGAGATCATCCGGGCTGGCTACCTCCAGCAATCCACTGATGCCAAGCAAAAGAGGCAGGGGCATGGCGCAAAAGCTCTCGAGCTTGCTGGTCCAGCCGGGGGGGCCGCTCTCCTCCTTGGTACCCAACAATTCCTTGAGGCCGAGGCCCAGCAAGACTCCGGCGGCAATCAGATCAAGCCCCGTGCGATGGCTTGTTCCCTTGTCCATGGAGAGCAGCAGGCCATGGCCCACGGTGAGCAGCAGGGTCACGGCTAAGGCTGCGGTTATCAGCCAGCCCACCACAAACCAGCCCCCCCTTTGCAGCGGTTTGGGGCCCAGCAGCAACAGCAACAGCAGGCCGATATGGATCGGAGAAAAGCCAATGGCCAGGCCAAAGGCCGAGAGCTCGGCCAGGAGGGATCCCAGCCCCATCGCGGCGGTTTGCGGATCGCCCATCGGCTACAAGCTGTGGTTCGGCACATTCCAGCGCAGGATGGTGCGCTGCTCCCGTTCCTGTCCAAGCACGCTGATCGTGCCGGTGGCCAGGCTGAGCAGGGCACCACCTTGGGCGCCCAGGCCCAGCCAGGTGCCAGCCAGGCTGCGCAGGATGTGGCCGTGGGCGAACAGGGCCACTGGCTGGACCCCTTGCTGGTCTGTGCCTTGGGCCAGGGCTTCAGCTTGGGCAATCACCCGCTCACAGCGCTGCTGCACGTCAGCGGCGCTTTCCCCACCAGGACAGCCATCGCGCCACTGGCTCCAGTGGGGGTTGTGTTCGCGGATCTCGGCGGTGGTGATGCCCTCGTAGCGGCCGTAATCCCATTCCTGCAGGTCGGGGCAGGCTTGCGCTTGGCTAGCCAAGCCCGCCAAGGCGCAGGTGCGTTGGGCCCGTTGCAGGGGGCTCGCCAGGACCCCTGCAAAGCGATGGCCGGCTAGCACGGGGGCCAGGGCGCGGGCTTCGGCTTCCCCCTCCTCGATCAGGGGCACATCGGTTCTGCCGGTGTGACGGCCGTTGCGGGCCCATTCCGTGGCGCCGTGGCGCAGCAGCCAGAGTTCAATCATTTAATGGCGAACCTCAAACCAGTCGGATCCGGTGGGACCAATTTGGCTGGCGGAGACCCGGGTGACCTTGGCGGCGGTCGGTCCCATTTCACACCAGAGACGCAGTTCGGTGAGTTCTTGGATCGGTCCCTCCGCCTCCACTTCCACGGTGCCATCGGGTCGATTGCGTACCCAGCCACTCAGGCCCAGGTCCTTGGCGCGGCTGCAGCAGCTCATCCGGTAGCCCACTCCCTGCACCTTGCCGCTCACAATCAGGCGCCAGCGTTCATTGATGGCGGTGGGCTTGCTGTCATGGGGCTGGAGAAAGCGGCGTTCCGTGGCAGCGGCTCGGCGCGAACGCAGGCGTCGGCCAGCCTCGATGGAATCACCGGGCATCCAGCCCAGTGGAGATGCAGCCAGCTGGCGTGCACGTTCTGCGCTGTCCATCCTTCCCTCCGTTGCGGGCATCCCCAGCCTTCAAGCTGCCACAGCGGCTCCCAATCGGCTACTGATTCGAGTTGCCATCGATGGAATTCATGACCCACAAAGCGCTCGCCAGGGCGCACCACCAGGCCATGGCAGCTGGCTAGCGCTTCGCGGTAGCCCAGGCTCAACTCCCCGCGCTGGGCGTGGAACGGCAGCACGCCAGCCATCGAGTGCCGGTTCCCTTCGCCGTCGCCCAGGGTTTGGCCAAGCAGCAGCAACCCGCCGCACTCAGCCACCACGGGCAGGCCTGAGCGGACTGCCCGGGCGAGGTCCTGGAGGCTGCGCTGGCTCTTGGCCAGTTGGCCAGCATGCAATTCGGGATAGCCCCCGGGGAGCAGCACCCCGCGGCAGCCCTCCGGTAGCGCTTCATCGGCCAGGGGACTCCAGGGGATGGGCTCGAGTCCCACGGCCTCCAGCAGTTCGGTGGCTTCTGGGTAGCGGAAATGGAAGGCGGCATCGCTGGCGATGGCGATCGGCAGCCCCCCTGGTTTGCGCTCCGGGCCCTTGTGGTGCTGATCAAGGCACCAGGAGATCGGATCGCCCCCCGAGGGCTTCGGTGGGGACAGGAGGGGCCAGAGCTGGTCGAGATTCAGGTGCTCTTCGGCCAGTTGGGCCCATTGGCCTTGCCGTTCCTCCAGGTCGGCTAATTCCCCAGGCGGTAGCAGGCCCAGATGGCGCGAGGGCAGCTCCAGGGCCGGATGCTGGGGCAGCGTGCCCAGCAGGGGCACGTTGATGCTGGCCAGGGCTTCGGTGAGCAGGGCCTGGTGCCGGCCACTCCCCACCCGATTCAGCACCACCCCGGCCAGCTGCACCTGGGGTGGGCCGTGGTCGCGGAAACCGCGCACCAAGGCCGCCAGCGAACCGGCCTGCCGGGAGGCTTCCACCACCAGCACCACCGGCAGGTCAAGCAGGGCCGCCACCTCAGCCGAGCTGCCGTGGCTACTCGGACCGCGGCCATCGAACAGGCCCATTACCCCCTCGACCAGGGTTAGCTCTGCTTGGCTGCCGTGCCACGCGAAGCTGCGCCGTACCCACTCTTGGCCGCAGAGCAGGGTGTCGAGGTTGCGGCATGGCCTTCCACTCACCCGGCTGAGCAGTTGGGGATCGAGGTAGTCGGGCCCCACCTTGAAGGCCTGCAGGCCCTGGCCGCGGCGGCTGGCCAGGGCGGTGAGACACAGGCTGAGGAGGGTTTTGCCGCTGCCGCTGCTGGGCGCTGCGATAAGGCAGGGCATGGAGAACTGGAGCTCCGGGCGATCTAACTGGGCAGCAGCTTGGCAGCGATGGGGGCGGCCGCGGCGAGCAGGGGGTTCGTGGAATCGTGGCCGCCGGAGAGCAGCCGGGCCATTTCCATTTCCTCGCTTTCATTCGGTAAGGGCACTTCATCCTCCACCAACTCCATGCTCGCCATGCCTCCCGATTCCAAACGCATGCAGCCGCCCGATTCGGAGCAAAGAATCACGCAGAGGGGAGCACCTGGGATGCGCTGGCAGATCAGCCGTAGGCCGACGATGGCGCCGGGGTGGGTTTTGGGTACGCCCATGGGAACGGGCATCAGCCGCAGGCGCACGGTTTGGCCATCGGTGCGTTCAAATTCAGCGCCAATACCGGCTCCCTCGCCCAGTCCATGGCCCACCCCTTGGCCTGGGCCTTGGCCGTCCACCCAATAGCTGTCCACCAGGTGCCAACCCAGGCGATCGGCGATCCAGGCTGCAAGCAGTAACCCCTTGACGGGATGGTCACCCTCCACGTCGATGTCCAGTTGCACCACCTGGTCGAGGGCGTCCCGGCGGGAGGGCGGGTCAAACACCATCGCCAGGGATTCGCGCCAGCTGCGCAGGCGCATCCAATTGAGGTCGTTGATGGCCTGGCCGGCTTCGATGCGTGCCACCAGGAGATCCAGGCAACGCCTGGGGGTGCCCAGGGAGCTATCCACCACCAGGCGCCGCGGAGCCTCGGCAAGGGAAGCCAGTAGGGCCGGGGCCTCATCCAGGCTGCTGTTCCACCACACCCAGCAGGGCAGTTCGGTGCCAATCAGTGGCTGAATCAGTCCGAGGCTTTGCTCCAGGGATCCGGTACCGCCCCGCAGGACCAACACATCGCCGCAGGCCGCACTGCCGCCCCGTTCCTCGGGCAAGGGGCAGTAGGCGGCCACCAGGGTTTCCAAGGGGGCTGAGCGATCGAGGGTGGGCGCCAGGGTGATCATCCGGCGCGGCATGTGGGCACTGATGGCCGCCTCCACAAATTGGCCGCGCAGGTCCTCGGCCCGGTGGCCGCCCTCCAGCCGGCCGATGGCCCACGCCAGTTGGGGATCCATGGGGGCTGTGCCCAAGGGAAGCCCGCAGTCCTGGGCAGCCTGGCGGGCGGCGGTGAGCACCTCCTCACGGAGGAGGCCGGTGATGGGCCCATCCACGCGCCCAGAGCGCACCAACTGCTGCTCAAGCCAGGCCCCATCCCACACCACCAGGGTGAAGGTGGCGGCGCCGCTGGACGCCTCCAGCCCCTGTTGCCAGAGCTGGTCGAGATAGCCCTGCACCTCAGCTGGGGGTAGGGCGTGGGGGGCCTGGAGGGTGAGCTGGGCAGACATGGCAGGAAGGCGAGAGCAGGGTCAGCAGGCGAGTCGAGGGTCTAGGGACGGCGCCAGGTCAGGCCGTCATCGGCCACCAGGCTGTCCGCTGCCGCCGGGCCCCAGGTGCCGGCCTCGTAGGGATGCACGGGCAATTGGGAGGGGGACTCCTCCAGCATCTGCAGCAGGGGGGTGTAGAGGCGCCAAGCCGCTTCGACTTCGTCGCTGCGGGTGTAGAGGGTGGGATCGCCGAGCATGGCGTCGGCGAGCAGCCTCACGTAGCCCTCGTCAGAGGGCTCGCCAAAACTGTCGTCGTAGGAGAAGGCCATGTCCACGGGGCGGCTGCGCATCCCCGAACCCGGTGCCTTCACTTCAAACTTGAACTCCGCGCCCTCATCGGGTTGGATGCGCAGGATCAATTGGTTGGGGGTTGGTGCCCCCCCGGCGGCATCAAACAGGTGCACGGGCGCTTCGCGGAAGGTGAGCACCACCTCGCTCAGCCGTTTGGGCAGTCGCTTGCCCGTGCGCAGGTAAAAGGGCACCCCCTGCCAACGCCAGTTGTTGATGTACAGCTTCATGGCCACGTAGGTCTCGGTGGTGCTGTTGGGATTCACCCCGGGCTCCTGGCGGTAGCCGCTGATCGGAAGACCGCTGGACCCGCCTGGTCCGTATTGGCCCCTCACGCAGCACTTCCAAGGCTCGTCTTCATTGGCCAGGTGGGCTGCCTGGAGCACCTTGGCTTTTTCGTTGCGCATGGACTCGGGGTCAAAGCGCCCCGGCGCTTCCATGGTGGTGAGGGCCAGCATTTGGGTGAGGTGGTTCTGCACCATGTCGCGCAGGGCCCCAGAGCTCTCGTAGTAGCCGGCCCGCTCCTCCACTCCCACGGTTTCAGCGGCCGTGATCTGCACGCTGGAGATGTAGTTGCGGTTCCAGATCGGTTCGAAAATGGTGTTGGCAAAGCGCATCACCAGGATGTTTTGGACCGTTTCCTTGCCGAGGTAGTGGTCGATCCGGAAGATCTGGTTTTCCTTTGCCGAGCCCTTCACCACCCGGTTCAGCTCCTGGGCGCTGCCGTAATCGCGGCCAAAGGGCTTCTCGATCACCACCCGACTCCGGGCGGGATCCTTCAGCAGCCCTGCAGCGGCGAGGGACCGACAGCCACTGCCATAGAAATTTGGGGCTACCGAGAGATAGAAGGTGCGGTTGCCCCGGGTGGCCCGTTGGCGATCAATGACCTCGAGGCGGCTGCCAAGGCGAACCACGGACTGGGGATCTTCCAGATCCACGGGTTCATAGAAGAGCCCGGCTGAGAAGGTCTCCCAGGCACTTTGGTGGTCTGCGATTTCCGTTTTAAGCGCCTCCGCCATGCGGGAGCGAAAGTCGTCATCGCTCCAGGGCCTGCGGGCGCAGCCAAGCACCGCGAATTCGCTCGGCAGCCTGCGTTGGCGGAACAGTTCAAACAGGGCAGGAATCAGTTTGCGGTGGGTGAGGTCGCCGCTGGCCCCAAAGATCACCAGACACTGCGGTGGGATGACCCGCTCTTGGCGGAGGCCAACGCGCAACGGATTGGTGAGGACCGCACTCATCGTTGATTTTGGGCTTGCTGCCCCCTGGTTTACCGAGGCTGGACCCACGGTCGAGGGTTCTTCGGTGTTGGGGCTGGTTCTGTGTGGGAATACGCAAACGAGAGCGCAAAAAAAAGCCCACCTTGCGGCGGGCCTGGCGATCAGCTCTGACGGCTGGGGCTCAATAGGTTTCGACGTGCCAGCGCTCGGCTTTTTTAAGCACGGGACGCAATTCGTGCCAGTTGATGCCCTTGGCGGCAGCGGCAGTGGCCATCGCTTCATCGATGCCGGGCTCCATGCCGCGCAAGCCACACATGTACACGTGGGTTTTGGGATCCTCGATCATGGCGAAGATCTCATCAGCGTTTTCGCTGACCCGGTCTTGGATGTACATCCGGCCCCCGCTGGCGTTTTGCTGCTCGCGGCTGATGGCCTTGGTGTAGCGGAAGTTGTCGGGATACTCCTGTTGATAACGGTTGAAATCGTCGTCGTAGAGCAGGTTGGCCGTGGTGGGTGAGCCCATAAACAGCCAGGCCTTGCCCTTGAAGCTCCAGCCGTTGAGGCTCTTTTCCTTGGCCTCAAACATGCGGCGCAGGTAGGTGCGCATCGGCGCAATACCGGTGCCGGTGGCCAGCATGATGACGTTGGCGTCCTCGTGATCGGGAAGCAGCATTTCCTTGCCCACGGGGCCGGTGATTTTCACCTTGGCGCCTGGGGCGATGTCACAGAGGAAGGTGGAGCAAACCCCATTGATGGTTTCGCCGTCCTTCTCGTATTGCAGTTGGCGGACACACAGCGAGACGGTGTCGCCTTCCAGGTTGTCGCCGTGGCGGGTGCTGGCGATCGAATAGAGGCGCAATTTGTTGGGCTTGCCGTTGGCGTCCTCGCCGTCGGGAATGATGCCGATGGACTGGCCCTCGAGGTAGCGCAGTTGGGGCTCACCACCCTTGAGGTCAAAGGTGATGTGGTTGACCCGGCCAATTGCTCCTTCAGCCAACAGGCTGTAGTTCTCCGTGACCGTGCCCATGAACGGATCTTTGGGCCGGTAGAGATTGACGGGAACGTCGGCGTGGGACACGGCTGCTGGTTTCGAAGGGGCGGCTTTGGCTTCGGCCTTGGGAGCTGGAGCCGGTTGGGAGGGGGATTGGGGGGCCAGGGGCGCTTCCCCTGAAGCTGGGCCTGGACCCAGCACGGCTGTGATGCGACCCCCTTGCAGGGCAATGGTTCTCACCGTGCTCTGCAGTTGGGCGTAGGACACCAGGAGGCGTCGTTCGGCTTGGCGTTGCAAGCCCAGGCCAAAGGCTTCAACGACAACCGTGAACATGCGGCTATCGGACTGGTTAGCGCGGCCTGTAGAAACATGCATGCAGGCTCAGCCCCCGTAAAGCCGGCTGATCATAGGGAACCCTCCTGGCGGCATTGACCCCGACGTCACCGCTAGGTTTGTGTGGAAGAACACCTTTGAGCCGCTCCCTTGGTGCAGCTGCTTGTTGACCGCGTGCGCTTGACCAAGCCACTTGAGCCTGCCCAGCAGCCATCCTTCCGTCTGGACACCATCCAGCAGGAGATGGAGCGTTTGCCCCAGGGGGCGAGGCGTCTTGCGGTGCAGTTGCGCCTGGACATGGATCCCCAATGGATCTGGGCGGTCTTGACGGATTACCCCAACCTCAGCCGTTACATCCCCAACCTGACCTCTTCGCGCCAGCTTTGGCGCCGGGGCAACCGGGTGGGACTGGAGCAGGTGGGAACCCAGCAAATCTGCGGCCTGCGCTTCAGCGCCAAGGTGGAGCTGGAGCTGGTGGAAGACCGGGATGCCGGTGAGTTGCGGTTTGCCATGAGCCGGGGCGACTTTCGTCGCTTTGAGGGTGTCTGGCGCATCAGCAGCCAAGGCCAGGGTGACCAGCTGGTCACGTCCTTGGTTTATGAGCTCACCGTGCAAGGTCGGGCTGGGATGCCAATTGGCTTGATTGAACAGCGCCTGCGCGATGACCTCGCCAGCAATCTGCGCGGTGTGCAGCAAGAAGCCCAGCGGCGAGCAGCCAGGGCCTAAGAAGCCGGCTGTTATTGAATTGCATACCCCCAAGGGGATTCGAACCCCTGTCGCCTCCGTGAAAGGGAGGTGTCCTAGGCCTCTAGACGATGGGGGCGAGGCCACAACTTCCAAGGTGTGGTCGAGCTTTTGGCCCAACCTCTCTTCGAGTTGATGTGTTGGAAACTACGGGTCCGCGGGACCCTTCGTCAAGGCTGGCCAGCGGGCACTGGGGTGGCTTGGCCACTCCAGACGGGCACGGTGAAGTGAAAGCAGGCGCCTTTGCCCAGTTCGGATTCAACCCAAATACGCCCCCCGTGCACCGCCGTGATCCGCCGGCATACCGAGAGGCCCACCCCAAAGCCCGAGGTGCTGCCTGAGGTTTGGGGTAGCCGCACCCGGTCGAGAAAAATGCGCTCATGCTCGTCACTGGGAATGCCAGGTCCGCTGTCGCAAATGCTCACCTGGACCCATTGGTCCGTGCGGTGCCGCATCTTTAGCCCCACGCTGCCGCTGTCTGGGGTGAACTTCAGGGCATTTTCCAGGAGGTTGAGCAGCACCTGGCGCATGCGCCGTTGATCGCCGAGCACATCGGGCAGATCGCTGGGGATGTCGGTGCTCAACTGCAGTTGGCGGCCCATCCAAAGTTTTTCCAGTTCCAGGATCGCCTCTGCGCCCACCTTCCCCAGGGCGAGGCGCTGGGGGTTGAAGAGGTCCTCCCAGCGGGTGGTGCCCACCTCGAGGAGGTCCTTCGACAACGCTTCGATGTCGTCAAAGCGGCGGTTGATCACATCGCGAAACCGGGGGGCATCGATTTGGCCCAAGAGGTGGCTTTGGAACGCCAGCTTGGCGGCGGTCAAGGGCGTACGCAGTTCGTGGGCCACCATGCGCAGCAAGCTTTCTTGCACCCCTAGCCGTTCGATCAGGGTCTCGTTTTCCTGGCGTAGCACCAGCAGTTGGTCCTCCAATTGGACCTCCCGCAGGGTGCGGCTGCCGTCGATCTCGACGGGGCTCAGGCTGAGGCCAAGGCCGGTGACCGTCTCCACCTGCTTCCAGCGGGGCAGCCAGCTGCGCAGCTTCTTGCTGAGGGCATTGCCGGCAAACACCTGCTTGGGATGGGGTTCCAGCTTCACCAGCGCCGGGGTGGCGACCAGGCGATGGAGCTCGAGCAACTCCGGGTGGAGTGCCGGGTCGACAATCTCCAGGCTCACCTCAAAGCCGCAATCCTCGGTTTTGAGGGTGTGGAGCAGGCTGCGGATATCGGGCGTGGCCAGGTGAAAGTTGGCCGCCACCAACAGCAGCTTCAGCTCCTGGCGATCAGGCCCCTCGCCGAGCTCAGCGACCTGGGGTGAGGTTTGCGGGGTGTCTGGATTCACGGCGATACCTTATTGGTATCGGGCCACAGCCATCAGAAGTGGCTATGACTAAGACGTTCTCAGTGAAACGTCCATTTGCGGCGCTGCCATGGGCCATCCTCCTGAGTTCTCGCTCGAACCAAGGCCAAATCAGGCGCCTGCACCCAAGCCTCGCGGGGCATCTGCTGGCGGGGCGTCGGCTGGCGTCAGGAGCCGGGTTCAGCTCGACTCCAACTTGAAACGCTGGTTTGGCCGCAACCTGGGGCTCTGGCGTACCCGGCGGTTGTATTTCTTTTCCGACGGCGAGGACCTGCGGGTCGACATGATGCTCCGGGTGGAAGCCTTTAGCGAACCTGCAGAAGGCGATGCTGCCTATCGCTTCAGTTGGTGGCCAGAGCAGGACTACTCCTTTTTTGAGAACAACACCATTTGTGTGGCTGAGGGCACGATGGAGGTTTATCTCTGCGGCCACCAACTGCGCCGCAGCCGGGGCTATCTCTGCGGCAAGGCGATCGAAAGCCAGATTCGCCAGGTCGATGAGCACGAATTGATCTTCGAATCGCACTACGAGCAGTGGCGCATCCTCGAGCAAATCCGTCTGGTGGATCAGGACCGCTACCGCTCCCGTTCCATCTACTCCTGGAAGGCTGGAATGCTCGAGATGATGGCCACCCACCATGAAATCCGGGTTGAAGAGGCTGGGGCCCCGATCTCCTGATGCAGCAGCATGGGACCCATTCAGAACCTGATCTTGTGATCTCCTTGCTGCGTCGCCTGTCCGCTGGCCTTGTGGCCCCGTTGCTGGTCTTGCCGTTCCTGGCACTTCCGATCCTGGCGTTGCCACTCTTCTTGGCCCCGTCAGCTGCGCTGGCCGAGAACGCGCCGGCTACGGAGGCGGAAATGAATCTCTACACCCGCATCGCTGCGGTCAATGTGTGCATTGCCCGGGGGGCGGGAGTGGATTTCGAAAAGGCTGTGGGCATTGCCGGTGAAACCATCGCCCAGCTGATCCAAGGCCAGCATGGGGGCGTGATTACCCAGGTGGGGCCCAAGCCCCTGAGCATCGATGACCTGCGCAAAGGCGCGATCAATTCAGCTGTCCTGGGTGCTTCCGAGATCTGCCCGAAGGAAGTGCCAGCCGATGTGATGGCGAAGGTCCAAGCCGCCCTCAAGGCTTCCCCAGCTCCGAAGGCCCCACCAGCCAAAGCACCCACCTCCAAGTAGGCGGCTGCCGAGTAGCCCAGTTTTGATCGCCCCCATCCAGAACGCCTCCATGCCCACCGTGCGCCTTGCCGATTACCGCCCGGCGCCCTATCTGCTGGAGCGCACCGACCTAACGGTGCAGCTGTTCGCGGATCACACCCTGGTGCAAGCCCGGCTTGCCTTCAACCCCAATCCAGCCGCATCGGCGCTCGGGCCTGTGGAGCTGCAGGGCGTTGATTTGGAGCTGCTCGATTTGCAGCTTGATGGTGAGCCGTTAGCCCCTGGGGCCTATCAACTGGATGGGGCCGGGCTGCGGCTGCTGGCTCCGCCTCGGGAAGCCTTTGTGTTGGAGAGTCGGGTGCGGATTCACCCTGAAACCAACACCACCCTGGAAGGCCTGTATGTGAGTGGGGGCATGTTCACCACCCAATGCGAGGCCGAGGGCTTTCGGCGGATCACCTTCCATCCGGATCGCCCGGATTTGTTGAGTCGGTTCCGGGTGCGGCTGGAGGCGGATCGCTTGAGCTGTCCGGTGTTGCTGTCGAATGGCAATTGCCTTGAAACGGGCGCCATTGCTGAGCAAGGTGAAAGCTCCGGTTCTGGTGAAAGTTCCGATTTTGCTGAGGGCTCAGGGGGCCGCCACTACGCCATTTGGGATGACCCTTTCCCCAAGCCGTCTTACCTGTTTGCTTTGGTGGCAGGCCAGCTAGAGGAGGTAGCCGATACCTTCACCACTGCCAGCGGCCGGGAGGTGGCCCTGCGCATTCACGTGGAGCCCGGCGATGGTCCCCTCACAGCCCATGCCATGGCATCGCTGAAGCGCTCGATGCTGTGGGATGAGCAGCGTTATGGGCTCGAATACGACCTCGATGAGTTCAATATTGTTGCCGTGCGCCATTTTAATATGGGTGCGATGGAGAACAAGAGCCTCAATATCTTTAATTCAAAATTAGTGTTGGCGGATGCCGAAACAGCAACTGACGCCGAATTGGAACGGGTTGAAAGTGTGATCGCCCATGAGTATTTCCATAATTGGACTGGCAATCGCATTACCTGTCGCGATTGGTTTCAGCTGTCACTGAAGGAAGGACTCACCGTCTTCCGTGACCAGAGTTTTACGGCTGAGTTGCATGGGGCTGCCCTGAATCGCATCGAGAATGTGTCGATGCTCCGCAATACCCAATTCCGTGAGGATTCAGGTCCTACGGCGCACCCCGTGCAGCCCGATGCCTACCAGGCGATCGACAATTTCTACACAACGACGATCTACGAGAAAGGATCGGAGGTGATCCGTTGTCTCCACACCCTGTTGGGTGAGGAGACCTTCATGCGAGGCATGGCCCTGTATGTGCGTCGCCATGACGGCACGGCGGCCACCTGTGAGGAGTTTGTCCAGGCGATGCAGGATGCGGCCCAGGAGGCCGACCCCGCGGTCGACCGGAATTCCAGCCAGGGCGAAGCCCCCTTGGATTTTTCCCAATTCCGGCGTTGGTATCACCAGGCAGGCACCCCGGTGCTGCGGATTCAACGCCATTGGGATGGCGATGCAGGGGTGCTGGAGCTCCATATTCAGCAGCACACGCCGCCCACCCCCGGGCAAGCGACCAAGCAGCCCCTAGTGATTCCCCTGGCGATCGGCCTGATCGGCCAGGCCGGCCAGGCCCTGCCCGTGCGTCTCCGGGGTGAAGATGCGGACCAGGCCGCTGCAGCCTTGTTGCCCCAACGCTGGGGGACAGGCACCCGCTTGGTGGTGATTGATCAAGAGGAGCAGCACCTGCGCCTTGAGGGGCTGCCCTGCGATTCCCATCCCCCCAGCCTGTCGCTGTTGCGCCAGTTTTCAGCGCCGGTGAAGCTCGAGATGGGCCGCCCCACCAGCGAGTTGGTGCACCTGCTGGCCTGCGACAGCGATCCCTTTTCCCGTTGGGATGCGGGCCAGCTGCTGCTGAGGAAGGCGGTGTTGGCTCGGGCTGCGGGTCAAGCGGATGGCCTGTTGGAAGAGGAGTTGGTGGATGCCTTTGCCCGGATCCTGGCGGATCCGTTGCTGTCGGAGGCGAGCCGCAGTGTGCTGCTGGCACTGCCGGGCCTGGCCGAGTTGGAAGATGCCCTAGGGGCCCAGCACCAAGTGCCGGACCCTCCGGCCCTGTTTGCGGCCTTGATGGCTCTGCGACAGCGCTTTGGCGAGGCCTTGGCTGAACCCTTGGCTCAAGCCCTTGGGCGCTGCAGCCCCCAGTGGGGACTGGCCTGGCCCCAGGGCAACGGGGATCGGCTGCTCACTGGTGTGGTTTGGAGCTGGCGTTGCGCCGCCGGGGACCCTGGGGTGATGAAGTCAGCCTGCGAGGCCGTTTCTGGGCCGTCGATGACCTTGGCCCGGGCCGGTTTGCGGGCCCTCAATCCCTGTCAAGGGGCTGAACGGGAGAACGCCATGGCTGCCTTCTTTGCCCGCTGGCAGGACAGGCCGGTGATCCTCGATGCCTGGTTTGGCCTGGAGGCCTCGGCCCCCTTCGCCGATGGGCTGCAGCGGGTGGCCCGCCTCCTGGAGCACCCCCGCTTTGATCCGGCCGCCCCCAATTCCGTGCGGGCGGTGCTGGGTGGTTTGGCTGGCAACACCCCCGTGTTCCACGCGGCGGATGGTTCGGGGTATGGCTTTATGGCCGAGCAGATTGCCGCCCTCGATCAACGCAATCCGATCACCGCATCCCGCATGGCGAAGGTGTTGAGCCGGTGGCAGAGCTACGGCGAACAGCGCGGTGCCCGCATGCGGGAGGCCCTGGAGCAGTTGGCAAGCTCAGAGCTCTCCCCCAACACCCGTGAGGTGGTGGAACAGTGCTTGGGTCGCCCTGGGTAAGGCTTGGCGAATCCAGCTTGTCGCCACCGATGACCTGGAGCTCATCGGCTCAAGGTCATCGGTGGCAGAACCGGCGGTGGGGGCGAGCCAGCGTGAATCTGCAGGAAGGCCTGCTTGCGCAAAGCGGCCCCCTCCGGGCCGGCGTATTGGCCCCAAAGCCCTTCCCAGTAGAAATAAATCACGCCCTGGCCCTTGGCGTTGGCGATCTGCACCCGCTGGCTCAAGTCGTCCATGGGAGTGGTGCGCCCCCCAAATCCAGCCAGGATGCCAATTTCCACGGGGATGCCCCAGCCACTGGCCTTGACCAGGGCCGGCTGCTGGAGATCTTTGGCAAACCCCGCCACGGAATAGGCGTAGTTCTGCACCACCAATTCATCGATGAGTCCGCCGAGGGACCAGAGCTCCCAGTCCTGGAGCCATTTGTTGTAGGCAAAGCGAAAGGGGCCCGGCGACAGGCTCACGTAGGCCCGCCCTGTGCCCTTGGACTTGAGCACCTGCCTCAGCTCCCGGAGCAGCTCGGTGAGCCGGTGGCGCCGCCAGGTCATCCAAGCCCGATCGGAAACGTTGAGGGGGGGATCATTGCCGGTGTCTTTCCGGTAGAGCGCCCGGGTGTAGGCGTCGTAGCCAAGATCGACGGGCCAGGCGAAGTGGTCGTCCAGCTGGATGCCATCGACGCTGCAGCGCTGCACGATTTCGCCAATCAGGCCGATCAAGCGTTGGCGCACGCCTGGATGGGCGGGATTGAGCCACACCATCGCCTTGCCATGCATGCTCACGCTGCTGGAGCCATCGCTGGCCTGCAGGATCCAGTCGGGGTGTTGCTGCACTACGGCGGCATCGGCCGGTTCCATCAATCCGTACTCAAACCAAGGAATCACCTGCATGCCGCGCCGATGGGCCGCTGCCGTCATGCGGCAAATCGGATCGAGGGCCTTGCCGCCGCCGCTGTTGGCCTGGGATTGGGCCAGGGCCGGCTCGATGGGGGCAAAGGCGGAGCGGTGGAAGGTGGTTCCCCGGCTCCACACGTTGGGGTAAAGGGTGTTGAAGCCGGCTTCGGCGAGCTCGCCCACGGCCTGGTCAATCCTGGCGTTGTCGTAGTAGAGCGGGCTTGGGCTGTTGGTGAGCCAAACGCCAACCCGCCTGGACTGGCCCCAGGCAGCGGCACAACCCAGCAGGCTGGCCATGCCCAGGGTGGATGCGCCAAGGGTGGCCAGGAGCCGCTTTCCCAGCAGCCGCTTTCTTCTAGGCAATGCCACGGGTTTGCGGGCGATTAACGGAACATCGAGCTCACGGAGCTCTCTTGATGGATCCGCCAGATGGCCTCGCCCAGCATCTTGGCCACGGAGAGCACCTGCAGCTGGGGGAAGCTCCGTTCTTCGGGCATCGGAATGCTGTTGGTGACAATCACCTCCTCAAACAATCCCGGTTCGGAGAGCCGTTCGATGGCCGGGGGTGAAAAGACAGCGTGGGTGGCGCAGGCCAGCACCCGGGCTGCCCCTTGCTTGCGCAGCAACTTGGCCCCCTGGTAGATGGTGCCCCCGGTATCGATCATGTCGTCGATCAACACAGCCGTTTTGCCCGCCACATCACCAATCACGGTGAGGCTTTCGGCCACATTGTGGGCCGAGCGGCGCTTGTCGATGATCGCCAGGGGGGCATCGCCCAATTGTTTGGCGAAGGCCCGGGCCCGGGCTACCCCGCCCACATCCGGAGACACCACCACCAGCTCACCCAGGTTGCGGGTGTTGAGGTAATCCACCAAGACAGGGGATCCGTAGATGTGATCGCACGGAATGTCGAAGTAACCCTGGATCTGGGCCGAGTGCAGGTCCATGGCCAGCACGCGATCCACCCCCGATTTGGCCAGCAGGTTGGCCACCAATTTGGCGGTAATCGATTCGCGCCCAGCGGTCTTGCGGTCGGCCCGGGCGTAGCCGTAGTAGGGCACCACAGCGGTGACCTGGCGCGCCGAGGCGCGTTTGCAGGCATCCACCATGATCAACAGCTCCATCAGGTGATCGTTCACCGGAGCACAGGTGGGCTGGATCAGGAAGACATCGCAGCCGCGGATTGATTCCTGGATTTGGATGTACAGCTCGCCATCGGCAAAGCGCTTGATCACCCTGGGGCCATCGGGCACGCCCAGGTAGGCCCCAATTTCCTTGGCTAGCTCTTGGTTGGAGGTGCCACTAAACAACCGCAATCGCCGGGTGTCGTGGTTGGCCTGGGGCTGCTGGCCCTCGTTGGCGAGCCGATCAGCAGTCAAGAAACTGGTCACGACGGGCGGGGGGGCGTCGGCTTAAACCCGATGGTAGAAGCGTGCCGGCCCCTTCACCAGAAACAGCGATGACCCTTTTGGTGGTACTCAGTGCGGGACCCGCAGCCCAGGTGAAGGCCCTTCATGGGGATTTGGCTGAGCCTTTGGCCCGGGCGCTCCAATGGACCTGGGACGATCGCTGGCAGCACCTGGGCCCTGGAGACGATCCCAACAGCGCCCTCCAGCAGCTCCAGCCCCCAATTGGGGAGCCAGCTCCAGGGCCCAGGCCCGCTTTGCTAGGCCTGCCCCTGGATCCTGGGTTGCCCCTGGTCTGCGGTGGCCACTGGGCAGAGGCCCTGGGGGCCTGGCGCCAACCGGCGGTGCTGGTGTTCAGTGCCGACCAACTTGAGAGTGGGCTCCCTGCCGCCATGACATCCCTGTTGAAAAACTGGCAGGTGCCTCTGGTGGGGCTGGTCCAGTGGGGAGAACCCTGGGCATCGGCGGAGCGCCGCCGCGATGGTTTGCCCTGGCTCGGTGCCCTCCAGGCTGAGAAAATCTCCTCTGGGCAAATCTCCTCTGAACGAGCCTGCCAGGTGCGATCGGCCCTGGATTTGGCGCTGCGCAGCCGACTCTCCTAGGTAAGGGCGACTAGGGGTTGGTGGGCCATAGGGGGCTAGGGGCATCGCTGGCGATATGACGCAGCGGCGTCCCCTTGGTGGCCAATCCACCTGGGCGTTGCTTTGGGTTGTCAAGCGGTGGGTTTTGAACCGCTGAGCTGTTGAGCGGTGGGCTGTTGAGCGGTGCCAGGGGAATGCTGCTGAATTGCACCGTGTCCGGTTGGGCTAATCCTGCGGCCAGCAGGCTGAGGATCTCCGCCTCGCTCAAATTGGTCGTCACCTGGCCCTGCCCATTGCGCACCAGGCCTGGGACGCGTCCCAGCTGTTCAGGGATGGCCAACTCCCGGAGCAGGCTTCTGGCCACTTCTTGCTGGTTGTCCTGGCGGCTGTCGTCGGGATGGAGCGGATCGCGGAATCGGGCCAGCTGTTCGATTTGGCGGCCCTGGAGTTTCTGCAGGCCGCCATCCAGCTTGATGGCCAGGTTTTGGCGTTTGTCGCTGTAGCGCATTTCCATGGCTGGATTGGCGTTCACCCCACCGAGGCCATCCACCAGCTCCCTCAAGCCTGCGCGGCTGATCACCACGTAGCGCTCGGGTTGCTCCGAAGGCAAACCCACCAATTCCCGCACCGCATCGGCGGTCAGGGCAGGACCACCGATGCGATAAAGCTTCCCGAGGGGTTGTAGGGCCCGTTGGCCAGGGAGTCGCACCGCCAGGCTGGTGGGGATGGTGAGCGCCTGGAGCGGCCCCGAGGGGTTGATGCGCAGGAGCAACAGGCCGTCGTTGTTGGCAGGCCCCAGGGGGGCGGCTCCGTTGAGGGGATCCTTAAGCCGGTCTGAATCCACCCCAATCACCAGCACCGTGATCGATCGGGTGGGCGCCTTGGCCAGGTCGGCGGCGGTGAGGGTCTTCGGAGCTTCCTGGCTGCGATCGGCTTCAGGCCAGATCTGGCCGAGGAGTGCGAGGCCACCGGCCAGGCCCAGGCCCGCTGCCCCAAGGCGAAGGGCTACCCGCTTACGCCGCGAGGGCACTGGCTTTTTGGCGGGTGTGGGGCGTTGGGCCATGGGGTGTGACGCGCCCGAGCAACGACAGAAGCGACCACTTTGGCCCAACTCCGTTGGTGGCACCCGATAGCGTTGCGGTGTGAATAGGGCCCCGATGGTTTCGATTGCTCCCCATGAGCGGGCCAAACCCTTGGCAAAGGGCAGTGTCTATCCGGCCAAGGACCTCTGCAGCCAGTGCGGGCTTTGCGATAGCCGCTGGGTGGCCTATGTGCGCCAGGCCTGTGCCTTTTTGAACCAGCAGTTTGAGGCGATGGAGGAGCGGGTCCATGGCCGCTCCCGCGACCTCAACAACGAAGACGAGCTCTATTTCGGCGTTAGCGAGCGCATGCTCAGCGCGCGCCTCCGCCAGCCCATCGAGGGCGCCCAGTGGACGGGGATTGTCAGCCGGATTGGGGTTAGGGCCCTGGAAACCGGCCTGGTGGATGCGGTGTTGTGCGTGGGTCAGAGCCCCGACGATCGCTTTACCCCGGTGCCGGTGCTGGCCCGCACCCCTGGGGAGGTGCTGGCAGCCCGGGTGAACAAGCCCACCCTTTCTTCAAACTTGGAAGTGCTGGAGCAGTTGCCCGGCAGTGGGATCCGGCGCTTGATGGCCATTGGGGTTGGCTGCCAGATCCAGGCCCTTCGCGCGGTGGAGGCCACCCTGCCCTTGGAGAAGCTCTATGTGCTGGGTTTGCCCTGCGTGGACAACGTCAGCCGCGACGGATTGCAGACATTCCTGGAGAGCGCCAGCCGCTCGCCGGCAACGGTGGTGCACTACGAGTTCATGCAGGATTTCCGCATCCATTTCCGCCATTCCGACGGCAGCACCGAAACGGTGCCGTTTTTTGGCCTCGACACCCCCAAGCTCAAGGACGTGTTCGCGCCCAGTTGCTTGAGCTGCTTTGACTACACCAATGCCGGGGCTGATTTGGTGGTGGGCTACATGGGGGCCTCCTTCGGTCGCCAGTGGCTAACGGTGCGCAATCCCAAGGGCCAGGAGCTCCTCGATATGGTCGAGGCTGAATTGGATGTCGCCCCTGTCACCAGTCGGGGCAAGCGCCAGGCGGCGGTCCAGCAGGGCATCGATGCCTACGACAAGGCCGTCAAATTGCCGATGTGGCTCGCCGAGCTGGTGGGTTTCATCGTGAAGAGGGTTGGGCCCCAGGGCTTGGAATATGGCCGCTTTTCGATTGATTCCCACTTCACCCGCAATGCCCTTTGGGTGCGGCGCAACCACCCGGAGAAGGCGGATGCCCATATCCCTGCTTTCGCTAAGAAAATCATCAGCCGCTACCGGCTCCCGTCCCCATGAAATCCCCTAGCAGCAGGACCAGCGGTGTGCTGCTCCACCCCACGGCCCTGCCTGGAGCTGGCGGCTGTGGCACCTTCGGCCAGGCCGCCCACGACTGGGTCAACCTGTTGGCCTGCTCCGGTGTAGGCGTCTGGCAACTGCTGCCCTTGGCGCCCACCGATTCCACCGGTTCTCCCTACAGCTCCCCCAGCGGGTCTGCGCTTAACCCCTGGCTGCTCGATGCCGAAGCCCTGGTGGCCGATGGTTTCCTGGATCAAGCGGTTTACGAGGTGGCTTTTGAGCCCTTGCCCCCAGCCCCGGTGGGTGGGGCGATGGCCCTGGAGTTGATGCCCCGGCGCTCCGAAGCCTTGGGGCAGGCCCTTGCCCAATGCTGGCCCGATCAGCCCGCCAGTGCGCACCAAGCCTTCGATCGCTGGTGCCGCCAGCAGCGCCATTGGTTGAAGGATCACTGCCGTTTCATGGTGATCCGCCGGATCTACGCCAACCAGCCCTGGTGGGACTGGCCCAGGCCCCTGGCCCAGCACCAGGGCCCTGCCCTACGCCAGCTCGAGCAGCAGCAGGCCATACCGTTGCTGGAGCAAGCCCTGCTCCAGTGGCATCTCCAGCGGCAATGGGAGCACCTGCGGTGCCAGGCCAACCGCCAAGGGGTGCAAGTGGTGGGCGATTTGCCCTTTTACGTGGCCCATGACAGCGCCGATGTCTGGAGTCGCCCCGCCTTGTTTTCCCTGACAGGGGCCGGCCAGCTCACCCAGCAAAGCGGTGTTCCCCCGGATTACTTTTCCGCCACGGGCCAGCTCTGGGGCACCCCGGTGTACCGCTGGGGATGCCATTGGCGGTCGGGGTTCCGTTGGTGGCTGCAGCGCCTGAGGCGCCAACTCTCCCTGTTTGATCTGGTGCGGCTCGACCATTTCCGAGCCCTTGAGGCCTTCTGGTGTGTGCCTGGCTCGGCACCCACCGCCGAGCACGGCCATTGGCGCCGCTCCCCGGGATGGCCCTTGCTGGGCCTGCTCTGGCTGGGCTGGGGATGCCGCTTGCCCCTGATCGCCGAAGATCTCGGCGTGATTACGCCACCGGTGGAAGCTCTGCGGGATGGCTTCCGGCTGCCGGGGATGAAGATCCTGCAGTTCGCCTTTGATGGCGATCCCGCCAATCCCTACCTGCCCGCCAACATTCGGGGGCCCCGTTGGGTGGTTTACACCGGCACCCACGACAACGCCACCACGGTGGGTTGGTGGCAGAGCCTCGATGACGCCTCCCGTGCCCGGGTGGAAGAGGTCGTGGGAGCGCCAATCACCGCCCCCGCTTGGCAGTTGTTGGAGCTTGCCTTGGGCAGCTCCGCCGATCTGGCAGTAGTGCCGTTGCAGGATCTTTTGGAGCTGGACGATCGGGCCCGCTTCAATACCCCGGGCACCAGTTCAGGCAACTGGACCTGGCGGCTGGAGCAATCCATTGCCCACCTCGAGGGTCCCCTGGCGGGCTACGGCGCCATGGCCCATCGCTATGGCCGCGGCAGCGCGAACTGATTGGGTTTCCCCTTTAGGGGGGCCAGCAGCGCCCCATTCCATTCCACGGCGGAAGCTCCCTTGGGCGAGGGGTCGATGCTGAGGCGGAAGGGGCTGGTCAAGGGCAGCACCAGTTCGCCTTTGCCCGCCTGGAGGTTGGTTCGCAGCCCCCTGCTGTCTTGCAGGCTCACCGCGCTTGGCTGGTCCAGGCGAATCAGCAACTGCCCGGTTTCCGATGCGACCGGGCTGGATGGGCTTGCGCTGAGCAGGCTGAGAGCCTGGCCTTTGGCTGCCAGGTCGAGGGGGCGCAGGTTGGGGTAATCCCGCTCCAATTGCGCCTTGGTTTCCGTTGCGTTGGGGGCGTTGCTTGTTTGCGGCTCTTCGCTGGCGTTGGGCTTGAGGCTGCCGGGCGGCAGGGGGGGCACTGGATACAGGGCGAGAAGGCCAGCGCTGGCGAGCTGTTGTTGTTGGAGGTTGACCCCGTAGAGCAGGGCCAGGCACAGCCCCGCATACAGCCAGGTCCCCTGCCAGGTGCTGAACACATCGATGGAACCTGGCGTGAAGCGCAGCACCAGCCGCTGGCGGCGATCGGTCGGTTGGGGGTCCCTGGAAGGCAGGGCCCCATCCAGGCAACCCGCCGGCAAGCCCAGCTGGGCTTCCAGCAAGGGCAGCATGGTGCGCAGGTAGGTGGCCTCAGGCAGGCGATCGCGCCAGCCGCGCTCGAGGGCCTCGATCACCGGCGAGCTGATGCGGGTGGCAAGGGCCAGTTGGCGCAGATTCAAGCCCTGGGCCTCGCGGGCCCGGCGCAACCGTTCCCCGGCTGTCTTCAGCCCATCCAGCTCTTCTGCCGGGTTGAACGCGGCGCCATCGGTCCTCTTGGGACGCCACCAGCGACCCAAGAGCTCTCGCAAGCGGGCGGTGGGTCTGCTCAGAACGGGTTGGCTACTGGTAACCATTCTCGGCTAAGGGTCGCCATCTCGGGTTAGGGCACGCCATTCCCGCTGGTCCAGGCGTCGCCAGCGCCCCTCGGGGAGGTCATCGAGCCCGATGGGACCGATGGCCACCCGCTGGAGATCCAGCACGGTGAAGCCCAGGGTGGCCGCCGTGCGCCGTATTTGGCGGTTGCGGCCCTCCCCCATCACCAGCTCCAGGCAGGTGGCATCGGCCCCCTGGTCCACGGTGGCGATGGCAACCGGCTGGCTGGGTTTGCCATCCAGGGGCAGCCCTTCGGCCCAGCGCTTGAGTTGGCCTGGCCTAGGTCTGCCGCGGAGCCAGACCCGGTAGGTCTTGCGGTGGCTGTAGCGCGGGTGAGTGAGCTTGAGGGTTAGATCGCCTTGGTTGCTGATCAGCAGAGCCCCTCTGCTCTCGAAATCCAAACGGCCCACGGGGTGCAGCCCCTGCCCCTGGGCCAATTCCGCTGGCAATAGGTCCAAAACGGTGGCACGCCCCTCGGGGTCTTGGCAGCTGCACAGCACTTCCGACGGCTTGTTCAATAGCAAGACCAAGGGCTCCGGACGGTGGGCGAGGGGTTGGCCGTCCACATCGATGTGGTCGCGGCTTGGATCGGCCCGATCTCCCAACTGCGCGGGGGCGCCATTCACTTTGACCAAGCCAGCCCGCAGCAGCTCTTCGGCGCGGCGGCGGGAGCAGAGGCCCGCGGCGGCCATCACTTTTTGGAGTCGTTCTGCCGCCATCCCCCCATGGTGGGATGCGAGGTGCTGCGCAGCTGCCCCAAAGCTGCCCCGAAAAACCGATGTAGAGTTGCGAAACCTAGGTGTTTCGTAACCCCGCAACCATGTCATCGCTGCCTGTTCTTGGCCCTGACGGTTCCTCCCTGGGTGGCGCTTCCCTCGGTGGTAATTCCCTTGGCGGTGCTTCCCAGGGTGGCGGCGACCTGGTGCGTTCGTATTTGCGTGATATCGGCCGGGTGCCGCTGCTGAGCCATGAGCAGGAGATCACGTTGGGCCGTCAGGTGCAGGAGCTGATGGCGATTGAGGAGCAGGAGCAGGAGCTTGAGCAGCAGCTGGGCACCAAGCCAAGCCAG
>CAMDEM010000002.1 GCA_945896675.1 Cyanobium sp. NIES-981 | reverse complement strand
CTCACCATTGGTGACCATCTGGCCGACACCCTCGAGGCCCATCGCTCGAGCTGGCGCCACAAGCGCATTCAAAGCCGGGCCACCGAGCTCCTGGAGCGGGTGGGGATCAGCCCAACGCGCTACGGCAGCTACCCCCATGAATTCAGCGGCGGCATGCGTCAACGGCTGGCCATTGCCCTGGCCATGGCCCTCGAGCCCGATCTGGTGATCGCCGACGAACCCACCACCAGCCTGGATGTGGCCGTGGCCGGCCAAGTGATGGCCGAACTGCGGGAACTCTGCGCGGAAGCCGGCAGCGCCTTGCTGCTGATCAGCCACGACCTAGCCATGGCCGGCCGCTGGTGCGATCAAATCGCCGTGCTCGACCAGGGGAAACGGGTCGAGCAAGCCAACGCCCACCAGCTCCTCACCGCCCCCCAATCCGGCCTGGCCCAACGGTTGGTCGCCAAGGCGCGGGAGCGGGAAGGCGCCCAGGGCCAAGCCCCGGCCGCTGCTCCTGTGCTCCTGGAGATTGAAGCGTTGCGCTGCTGGCATCCCCTGCCCTCCCTCCCGTGGCAACGGCGCTGGCTGCCGGCGGTGGATGGGGTGAGTTTGCGGTTGCAGCGCGGGGAAACCATCGGGCTGGTGGGGGCTTCGGGTTGCGGCAAAAGCACCCTGTGCCGCGCCCTGATGGGCCTCACGCCAGTGCGGGGCGGCAGCGTGAGGCTCGAAGGCCAAGACTTACGCCGCCTCAAAGGGGCCGCCCTCCGGCAGGAACGCCGCCGCATGCAGATGGTGTTTCAAGACCCCCTGGCCTGCCTCAACCCCCAGATGACCGTGGGCGATGCCATCGCCGACCCCCTGCTGATCCATGGCTTAGCGAGCCGCCGCCAAGCCCGCGAACGGGCCCGCCACTGGTTGGGGGCCGTAGGCCTGGAGCCGCCAGAAGCCTTTGAACAGCGATTGCCCCGCCAGCTCTCGGGCGGCCAACAGCAACGGGTGTCCATCGCCCGGGCCCTGATCCTCAAACCCCAGGTGCTGCTCTGCGATGAAAGCGTGAGCATGCTCGATGCCGAAGTGCAGGCCGAGGTCCTGGCCCTGTTGCGGAAGCTGCAACACCAACTCGGCCTGGGGATGCTGTTTGTGACCCACGACCTCTCCGTGGCCAGTGGTTTTTGCCACCGGGTGATCGTGCTGGAGGGCGGCAAAATTGTGGAAGAGGGCCCCGGCTACGAACTGCTGAGCCACCCGAAGGCCGCCATCACCAAAACCTTGGTGGAGGCCTGCCCACGCCTACCAGCATTGGCCTAGCTCTTGCCAGCTCTGGCCTCGCTCAGCCGACCAGTTCCCACCAGCGGGGCTTCATGAAGTAATCCTCATCTTGGTATTCCACCAGAGCCCCGTCGGCGTGGTTCACCAGGTCTTTCGGGCCCAACGCAAAGCCAGAGGCCCGGGCGATCGCCGCCACCTCATCGGCATCAGCGGCGGCCGTGGTGGAGAGCTGCTCCTGCAAAGCCGGATCCTTTCGCACCGCTGCAATGAAGGCGTGCAGATTTTGTTCTGCCATGGCAAGGGGCCCTGGAGAAGTGACTGCTCCAGTTTGCAGGCGGCGCCGGAGCACAGCCAGCAAGCGCTCAAACGTCTCCGGCAAGGGCGCCTCAAACACCAGCCGCTCGCCACTGATCGGATGGTCCAGACCCAAGTGCACGGCATGCAGGGCCTGACCAGGAAGCTCCAGCGGCAATTTGCGGCAGCGGCTGTAGGTGACATCCCCCACGATCGGGTGGCCCAGGTGGGCACAGTGCACCCGGATCTGGTGGGTGCGCCCCGTGTCGAGCTTGAAGCGCAGCAAGGAGTAATCCCCCAACCGCTCCACCAGCTTCCAGTGGGTGCAGGCATGACGACCGCCCTCACTGACCACCGCGTATTTCTTGCGATCGATGGGGTGTCGACCAATGGCACCAATCACCGTGCCCTCGTCGGCCTTGGGTACCCCATGGATCACCGCCAGGTACTGGCGGGACGCGATGCGCTTCTGGATTTGCACCTGCAGCTTCACCAGGGCTTCCTGGCTTTTGGCCACCACGATGCAGCCGGTGGTGTCCTTATCGAGGCGATGGACGATGCCGGGGCGCATCTCCCCACCAATGCCTGGCAAATCGGGGCAGTGGTGCAGCAACGCATTCACCAAGGTGCCGTCCTTGTTGCCGGGGGCCGGGTGCACCGTGAGGCCAGCGGGCTTGTTGAGCACGATCAGATGCCGGTCTTCAAACAGCACATCCAGGGGGATGTCCTCGGCGAGCAAATAGGGAAGGGGCTCGGGAGGGGGCATCCAAAGCTGCACCTCATCGCCCGGGCGCAGGGGTGTCTTGGCGCGGCCCATCACCCCATTCACCCGCACGTAGCCGGCATCGATGAACTTCTGAATGCGGGCCCGGCTCTGCTCAGGCCGCTGGGCCACCAGCCAGCGATCGAGCCGCATCGGCAAGGGCTTGGGGTAGTGGAGGGTCAGCAGCTCCCCCTCGCCTTCACCAAAGGCCGTCATGACGTTGACGCTTCTTCTGAACTCGCAGGGGCGGGGGCTGGGGCGGGGGCCGGAACCGGCGTAGTCGGGAATTCGAGGGCAATGGCCCCCAGCGCCGAGCGGCGATAGTCGTCGAGGAGCTTGGTGGCCATGCGCAGGGTGTCGCCGCTGCTATGGCGCTCAGCCGCGGCCAGCAGCCAGCTCTCCCGGTCGGGGCCACCGCCTGGCAGGGAGCCCAAAGCCACCCCATAGCGCTTCTCCAACAGGCCCACCGGAACCCCCGACTGGGGCACCCCTTCGAGCAACACCAACAGCTGCACAAAGGCCAGGGCTGCCGCTTCGGTGTCATAGGCCGCCTGGCCGATGTCATCGCAGAGGGCCAGGCGCAGGGCCGCCTGCTGGTCGTCCAGCCTGGGCGGCAGCACCCCAGGGGCATCGAGCAGGTCGAGGTCCTGGCCCAGGCGCACCCAGCGCAAGGTGCGGGTAACCCCGGCCCGGCGGGCGCTGTCCACCACCTTCTGGCGCACCAGCCGGTTGATCAAAGCCGACTTGCCCACATTGGGGAAACCCAGCATCAAGGCCCGCACCGGCCGGGGCTTCATCCCCCGCCCCCGGCGCCGTTCATTGAGGGCACTGCCGGCCCGAATGGCGGCCTGCTGGAGTTGCTTCACCCCGGTGCCTGTCTTGGCATCGCACCACCAGGGGGTTTGGCCCTGGGCGCGGAACCAGGCGTCCCAGGCGGCGCGCACAGGGACCGGGACCATGTCGAGGCGGTTGATCACCAGCAGGTGCTGCTTGCCCTGGATCCAGCGCTGCAAGCGGGGATGGCCCGTGGCCAAGGGAATGCGGGCATCGCGCACCTCAATCACCAAATCCACCTTGGCGAGATTGGCGTTGAGAGAACGCTCAGCCTTGGCGATGTGGCCTGGATACCACTGAATGGCCGGCGCATTGACGCGGAGTTGGAGCGGCAGCGCAGGGAGATCCATCAAGGCACCACCAACACCGGGCAGGGCGCTAATTGGATCACCCTGGCCGCTGTGCTCTCGTGGTCGTTCTCCAGGGTGATACCGCGCGTTCCCATCACGATGACATCCGCATTGATTTCATCCGCCACATCACCGATCACGAAGGCGGGCTTGCCCTCCCTCTCGATCACCTGACAGGCAACGCCGGCCTGCTCAAAACTGGCCTTGGCCTCCTGCAGCAGGCGGGCCACCTCGCCTGGATCGTCTTGATCGGGCTCCACCACCGACAACAGCACCAACTGACTGTTGTGCTGCTGCACCAGCTGCAAGGCCACTGCTGCCGTTTCCCGCGCCTGGCGGCTGCGATCGATGGGGAAAAGAACGCTGGCAAACATGGCAAACAACGGGGGTAGGACTGCCCCAGACCGGTCATGAAACCCAGTCTGGGTAGGGCTTGCAAATGCGGCCACTCGCCAAACTTGGGGGGTATCCGAAGCCGGGGGGTTATCCTCGCCGCTCCTTTAGCTTGAGCGAAGCCCCATGGCGAAGCGATCCCTGGCCAGCCTGTCGGCTGATGAACTCCGCGGCAAGCGGGTGCTGGTGCGGGTCGACTTCAACGTACCGCTCGATGACGCCGGTGCCATCACCGATGACACCCGGATCCGGGCCGCCCTGCCCACCATCAACCACCTCACCGGCCATGGCGCCAAGGTGATCCTGGCGGCCCACTTCGGCCGGCCCAAGGGCCAAGTCAACGAATCCATGCGGCTCACCCCCGTGGCAGCCCGCCTGGGTGACCTGCTGGGCAAACCGGTGACGAAGACCGACAGCTGCATCGGCCCCGATGCAGAAGCCAAGGTGGCCGCCCTGGCCGAAGGCGGTGTGGTCCTGCTCGAAAACGTGCGCTTCTTCGCCGAAGAAGAGGCCAACGACGAAGGCTTTGCCAAGCAACTCGCCGCCCTGGCGGACGTCTATGTCAACGACGCCTTTGGCGCCGCCCACCGGGCCCATGCCTCCACCGAAGGCGTGACCCAGTACCTGAGCCCCAGCGTAGCCGGGCTGCTGATGGAGAAGGAACTGCAGTACCTGCAGGGCGCCATCGATGAGCCCAAGCGCCCCCTGGCCGCCATCGTGGGCGGCTCCAAGGTGAGCTCCAAGATCGGCGTGCTCGAGGCCCTGATCGACAAGTGCGACAAGGTGCTGATCGGCGGCGGCATGATCTTCACCTTCTACAAAGCCCGGGGCCTGGCCGTGGGCAAGAGCCTGGTCGAAGAAGACAAGCTGGAACTGGCCAAGGAACTCGAAGCCAAAGCCGCCGCCAAGGGCGTGCAGCTGCTGCTGCCCACCGACGTGGTGCTAGCCGACAACTTCGCCCCTGACGCCAACAGTCAGACCGTGGCCATCGACGCCATCCCCGAAGGCTGGATGGGCCTGGATATCGGCCCCGATTCGATCAAGGCTTTCCAGGACGCCCTGGCCGACTGCAAGACCGTGATCTGGAACGGCCCCATGGGCGTGTTCGAGTTCGACGCCTTCGCTGCAGGCACCAACGGCATCGCCCACACCCTCGCCGACCTCAGCGCCAAGGGCTGCTGCACGATCATTGGTGGTGGTGACTCCGTGGCTGCCGTGGAGAAGGTGGGCGTGGCCGACAAGATGAGCCACATCTCCACCGGCGGTGGCGCCAGCCTGGAGTTGCTCGAAGGCAAGGTGCTGCCCGGCGTGGCGGCCCTCGACGAGGCCTGATACAGGGCCCCGGAAGGGGCCCTTTTGGATTGGCAGGTTCAGATACCGGGCTTGGGCTGCTCGCCCCAACCCTTCTGCTTGTTCCCACGCCCTTGGGGGGTAGGCAGGCCAAAGCGCTGGTTGACGGCCTGCCACTCCGCCATTTCCTGGCGGCGCAAGTCCCGGCGGGCTTGCTGGGCGGTTTGGAGGCAGGTGTCGACGGCACTCTGGCCACGGGCCTGATCGAGGCACCGCTCACTCCGGTTGAGCTGGCTCAAGCGCTGGCTATAAAAACGCTCTTCCAGGCTGCGTTGGGCCTGGAAAAACCCTTGGCGCTGGGCGGGGCCCATCGCTGTGAAGGCCTTGAGCCGCTGGCTCTTGAGTTTTTGGACCTGGTCGCTGCCCTGGCCAGACCAGGGGGCCGTGGTCGGTTCGGCCAAGGCTGGTGTTCCAGTGAGCGCTTTACCAGTGAGCGCCATGCCCGTGAGAGCGGCGCCACCCAGCAGCAAGGCGGCGCTGAAAGCTGCAAGGGGTTTGGAGTTGCGTAAACCCATGGATGGTTCGGAAGGATGGTGAGGACCTGACGAACGCATCCTCACGGCTGCAGCCGGCTGAAATGCTCCTGAATCACCTTGCAGGTGTGACCAGATCTGACTGAGGCAAATGCCCTCGCTGCCCAGGCGGTTCCCCTAGGGAGTCAGCCCCGCCTGGTCTGCCACCACCCGCACCCGCTTAGTGGCGGTCACAATCCCCTTGGGGTGCACCAGCAGCACAGCCCAGGTTTGGTTGCCAGGGGTAAGCGGGGCTTGGACGGTTTTAAACAACCCTCCACCTCCCAGGGCACCAAGCTGGAGGCTGGGACTGGCCAGGGTGTTCACCTGGACGTCGGTGAGGGCCGATAGCCCCCCAGCGAGAACGGCCCCATTGAGCGGATCGTCAAACACCACATCCACGTCGTAGCGCTGGCCCGTGAGGACCGCATCGGGGATCAGCAGGCTGACGGGCAACAGAACGCCGGCGGAATGGAGCAGGGATTGCTCCTTGATCACCCTTTGGCTATTAATCCGAGCACCATCACTGCTGAGGGCAAGCAGCTGCACCGCCTCAAAGGCATAGGTATGGGAACCCTGCTTGCGACTGCCCACCACCTTGATTTGGGTGGTTGCAGTGCCATCTTTGAGGGGAGTCCCAGGACTCACCAGCCATTGGGCATCGGGGAAGTCCTTCAGCAGGCTGCGCCGCCGCAACCCCACCAAGGTGGGATCCAAACCAGGTCCAGCCTCCAAAACCGCCGAGAGCTCGCCGCGGCCGTTGAACGCCCGCTCGAGGGCCTGCAACTGGAGCGCTGTGGGCGCCTGGGCCGCTGCGGCGGCTGCAGTCCAGGGAGAGGGCAGGAGCCCGGAAGCCCCCAGGGCCAGCACGGCCGTCGTCCAGGCCCGCATGCGGAACCAGGAACCCAAGCGAAAACGCGGCATCGAGCCTGGTGAAACGGCTTTTAAGTTAGTCCGGCCCCCAGGCTTTGCCGATGCCCCGGCTCTTAATTGCTGCAAGCGGAACCGGTGGCCACCTCTTTCCGGCCCTCGCCGTAGCCGAGGCCATGCCCAAAAGCTGGCAGGTGCAGTGGCTGGGGGTGCCCGATCGACTCGAGCGGCAGCTGGTGCCCAAGAGCTACCCCCTCCACACCGTGCGCTGCGGTGGCCTCCAGGGCAGGGGTTGGCGTCAGTTGCTCAACCTGCTCCAGTTACTCCAGGCGATCCAAGCCGTGCGGCGCCTGATTCGCCGGGAGAGCATCACCGCGGTGTTCAGCACCGGTGGCTACATCGCCGCCCCGGCAATTTTGGCGGCCCGCTGGTGCGGGGTGCCTGTGGTGCTGCACGAAAGCAATGCCATGCCAGGCAAGGTGACCAGGCTCCTGGGCCGCCATTGCACCCTCCTGGCGATCGGCCTCCCCCAGGCAGCCCAGCGGCTCCGGGGATGCCGGCCCGTGGTCACGGGCACCCCGGTGCGGCGAGAGTTTTTTAACCCAACGGACCTGCCCCCCTGGGTGCCCGAGGGCAAGGGACCCCTGCTGGTGGTGATGGGCGGCAGCCAGGGGGCCGTGGGCCTTAACCGCATGGTGCGGCCCCTGTTCCAGGCTCTGGTGGCCCATGGGGTTCGGGTGGTGCATCTCACCGGCAACAACGACCCCGAAGCCGGCCAAAACACCCTCGCTGGGGTGGTGGAACGCCCCTTCTCCGACGAGATCCCAGCGCTGCTGCAACACGCAGACCTGGCCATCAGCCGCTCCGGAGCCGGCAGCTTGAGTGAACTGGCCGTCTGCGGCACCCCAGCCATTCTGGTGCCCTATCCCGCTGCCGCCGACCAACACCAGGAGGCCAATGCCGCCGCTGCAGCCGCCCTCGGTGCGGCCGTGATCGTGCACCAACACGGCCCAGAAGCTCCCGGCCTGGGGCGCACCCTCTGGCGCCTGCTTGGCCCCCGGCTGCGCGGGGCCGCCCTCCCAGCCGATCCCCTCGTGGACATGGGGGCCGGCATGCAGCAACTCGCCCAGGCCAAGGCCGATCAACAGCTGGCCCAGCTGATCCAGCAACTGGTGCCCCAGAGCTCAGCCCCTTAAGACAACCCCAGCCGCCCCCCTTCCTCGGCCAGGGCCGCCACCAGGCGCCGATTGTTGCGGCGGGATTGGTAGCCCAGGCGCAACCAATTCGCACCGAGTTCAGGGAAGGAACGGCAATCCCTCAGCAGGATCCGGTGCCGCTGCTCCAGGGCTTCCCTCAGGGGCTGCAGGGATTGGCTGGAGCGGATCAGGAGGTAGTTGGCCGCCGAGGGCATCGGCACCAAACCAGGCAAGCGGGCCAACTGCCCAGCCAGCCAAGCCCCTTCTGAGGCAACCCAGGCCTGGGCCCGGCCGCACCAGCGGCCATAGCGCTGGCGATTCGACAAAACCCCTTCCCCCAAGCTCGCCGCCAGGCCATTCACCGGCCAGGGATCCCGCCAGCTCGCCCAGCGCTTGAGCCGCTCCGGACTCGCCAAGGCATAGCCCAAGCGCAAACCCGCCACCCCGTAGAGCTTGGTGAGGCTGCGAATCACGATCAAGTTGGGATAGCGACTGATCCAGGGAATCAGCGACTGGGCTTCCCCACCAGGCACCAGCGGCAAAAAGGCCTCATCGCAGATCACCAGTCGATACCGCTCCAGCAGGGGCTCGAGGGAAGCGCAACTCCAGAGGCGACCGGTGGGATTGTGGGGGTTGGTGATCCACAAAACCGCCCCCGGGGCCGGCGCTGGCAAGGGTTGGGGGAAGCCGGCCGACCATTCCAGCTCCAGGGGCTGGGGAAGTACGGCCCCACCCCAGCAGCGCAGGGCCCGGCCGTAGTCGGCAAAACCGGGCTGAAAGACCACGCTTTGCCCGGCCGCTGCCGCGTCCCGCGCGGCCCAGGTCAACAGCTCTGAGGCGCCATTGCCCGCCAGGACGGCGCCGGTGGGCAGACCATGCAGACGGGCAGCAGCCACACAAAAGCCTGCGTAGCCCCGGTCGGGATAGACCCGCCGGGCCGAACCAAAGGCGGCAGCCATTAAGGCAGCAGCCATCCGCACGGAAGGGGCAAAGGGCACCAGGGACGCACTGGCATCGAGAACGTCGGCCGGTTGACAGCCCAAGCGCTGGGCCGCCGACGCCACGTTGCCGCCGTGGCACTCAGGAATCACAGCAACAGGACTCACAGCAGCAGCCATCGCAGCAGGCTACGAAGCCAGCCCTAGCCATCCAGTCGCCAGGGAAGCCCAGAGGCGTTAAAAGACGACCATGCGCAGGCCCGGCCCCAGGCTCACTTTGATGGGACGTCCAAGTCGAGGGGCCCTGCGACTGGCCGTGGCCCTAGCCCTGCTGCCCATGGAGGCGGCCTGGGCGGGGCCTGAAGCCTTGGTGCGGCTGCTCGCGTCAGGCCGTTGCAGGGGCTGCCATCTCAGCGACGCGGATCTGGTGCTGGCCAATCTGCGCGATGCCGATCTGCGCGGCGCCCAACTCCAGCGGGCCAATCTCAGCCAAGCCCAACTGGATGGGGCAAACCTGGGCGGAGCAAATCTGCAATTCACCAGCTTGGTGGCAGCCTCCCTACGCGGCGCCGATTTACGGGGTGCCCTGCTTGCGGGCAGCGATCTTCGCCAGGCCGACCTCACCGGTGCCCTGCTCGACCAAAACGCCCTCGCCAACGCCCACTGGCAGCAGGCCAAGGGCATTGCCAAAGCCCAGTTGAGCTACGGCCAACTGCACAATGCCGGCGTGCAGGCCCACCAAGCCGGCGAAGCACCGGCAGCGGAGAGCTGGTTTAGCGACGCCATCCGCCGGCAACCCGAGGCCGCCGTGAGCTGGGTTGCACGGGGGATCAGCCGCGGCCAGCAGGGCAAGGACGACCTCGCCGCCAATGACTTCCGCTATGCCGCCACGCTTTACGACCACCAGGGCGAAGCACCGATCGCCAAGCAATTGCGGGATGCCGCCAACCGCCTGACCCAGCCAGCCGCCAAGGAGGCGAGCGCCAACGGCATGGGCAGCCAGTTCCTGGGGGCCGCCGGCGCGGTTCTCCAGCTGCTCGGCCCCCTAGCGGTGAAAGCCTTGCTTCCGATCGGTCTTTAGGGGCCTATGACCAACCCTATGGCGCCCCCTGACCCAGCCACTGGCGGGCCGGCACGGAGGCGGGCTGGTAGCCATAGCCATACACCCCACCGGATTCATCGTTGATCACCTTGGGGGTCACCATAATCACGAGCTCACGCTTTGCCCGATTTCTTCCCGAGGAGCGGAAGAACTGACCAATCAAAGGAATATCACCAAGGATTGGCCACTTGGTCACCGTGGCAATGTCCTGATCAGAAATAACCCCCGTAAGAATTAGCGTCTGTCCATCACGCACCCGCACGGTTCCGGTATCCAAACGGCGCACACTCAGAATATTGATTGATCCACATCCTTGGACAGAGACCGGATTGCCCGTGACAGCAGATACGGCAGGTGATAGCGTAAATGTGACAAAGCCATTGTCATCAATCTTCGAGACCCGGGCCCCCAAGGTGAGCCCGGAAACCCCAAAGCTCGGCGTGCAAGTAATCACGCCACCCGTATTACCGCCCGTAGCCTGATTCGACGTATAGGCCGTCACCACATTGGTGCCCACGGTCACAAATGACTCGTTCGCCCGGGGCCGCCCAATCGAAGCGGTAGACAGGGCGCTACTTGCACCGCCTGCCCCACCAGCGCCGGTGGCCGCAGCCACCTCAGCCCCACCAGCAATTGTCTCAGAATTCTCCGAAAGGATGAGGGTTGGAGAAGCAAGTAATTTCGTACTCGTCGAAACAATTTGCGCCCTCAAATAATCAATAAACTGCCCCTCGCTTGGCTGATTAATCTTAGGTTCGACACCAGTTGCTGGGTAACCATTGCCAAAAGACCCCAGGAATTTACCCGAATCATTAACAATATAATTATTGCCGAATTTAAACGCGAAGCTATTGGCAATAGAGGTGTCATTGTCGAGATTGACATCCAGAATTTTTACCGACAGCGCCACTTGACGTTGCCTGAGATCCAACTGCCGCAGGTAATGCTCAGCAACCGCAATCAACGGGGCATCGCCAATCAAGGTGACCGTGCCCAGCCGGGGATCGGTGGTGGCCTGGAGGCCCAGCAAGGGACCCTGTTTGGCCCCAAAGGATTCCACCGTGGTCTGCTCCGTGGACTGGGTGGTTTGGGAACTCGGCGCCGAGGACACCGCCGCCGCCTGGGCCACCCCCTGGGTGACGGAGGTGGTGATGGTGTTGATCTTGGAGACCGTGGCCCCCAAATTGGCGAGATAATCAGCCGCCGAATTCGGTGACACCTGATTGAGGCGATACACCTTGGAGAGCTGGGGAGCAAAGCTTCTGCCCGCAATGCTGGGGCCGGCCATGATCAGATTTCCATCAACCCTCCCCTGCAAGCCCGAAGCCAGCAACACGGAATTCAGGGCCCGGGCATAGGTTTCGTTCCGAAAGGAGATCGTGACCAACCGACTGCTCGCCCCGGCACCGGCAACCCCTGGGGTATTGGCCCCCACCGCCGCCGCGGCAGCACCCCCGTCGCTATCCACATACACAAAGCCATAGCCGCCGATCTGGGCCAACGCCATTAAGGCATCCTTAGCGGGGGCATTTTTCAAGGTCAAGGTGACCCGCGGACCCTTCACCTGCAGCAGCGACGGGTTGCGCAACAGCATCGAGCCCACGGCCATGTCCCCCAGGGGAGGCGCCACGGCCCGGGGCCTGAGGGCGGGCACCTCACTGGGGAGGGGAATGCTGCCGGGTTGGCTGAGATTGAGCCGGGCCGTCTGCTGCACCACCTGGGCAGGCGCTGCAAAGGTGAGGATCAAATTCTGACCATCGGCACTCACCGTGGGCCGCCGCGACGGCATGCCATTGGCGGTCAGGATCTCGAGTTGGTAGGCGCTGCCTGAGCCCTGCAGGCTCACCAGTTGCAGCCCCAATTCCGGCATCGACAACCGCTGGGCACCAAAGCGCAAAGCCCCGGGTTGGCTGGTGAGGATCTGCCCCTGCCAGCGGCTGCCATCGACGCTCTGGCGCAGCTGGGGGGCCGCTCCCGTGCCGCTAATCACCAACTCCACCCCATCGGGCAACCGCCGCACCGCCAATTGGACCAATCCGGCACTCGGGCCTGCACCGGATGAACCCTCTACGCCTGGCACCGGCGGCGGGGTTTGCAGACGACCCTGGGCCAAGGCGGAGCCACCAGCCCCCCCCACCAATGCAACGGTGGAAACCAGCGCAGCGGTGGAAACCGTGGCAGCAGCAGTAGTAGTAGTGGCAGCCACGAAAAGCCGATGGGACCAGCCTGAAACGCGTTGCACCGCAAACCCACCTTGATGGCCGGATGGTATCGCTGCTAACCCGGAGCAGCCAGAGTGCTCTTGGGAGCTGTCGCTGGCCGCAGCGCCCGGCCATAGAGGGACACATTCAGCTTGAGCACCACCTTGGTGGGCCCGTTGGGCAAGGCGGGCTGCTTGCCCTGGGCCGGCTGGGGGGCTTGCGGGCCAGGGGGAGCCGCCGCAGGGGCCGGCGTTGCCGGGGCGCCATTTTTGAGGTCATCCAGCACAAGTTGCAGGTCGCTCTGGACCACCAACAGGTTCAGCCGTTCCATCCGCCGTAAAAAGTCCAACACCTGGGGGAAGCTGCCCTTGGCGGCGAGCAACACGGTTTGCCGCTCGAGGTCTTCCACCGCCAGGGGGTCTGGCGGGGGTGGCGCGGGCTTGTCCTGGGCACCTGCCCCAGCTTTGGCCGGGGGCTCTGGGGCGGCCCCCTGGGGTTCGTAAAGGTCCAGCTGCACGCCCGTCAGCCCTGCCACCCGATCCACCTGGGCCAACACGGTGGCCAGATCGCCCGTGCCCCCAATCAGTTGCACCAAGAGCTCCTGCTGGTGCTCCGCCTTGGCCTGCTGCTCCAATTGCACCGCCAACTGGCGCCTGAGCAAGGGCACCTGGGATTCGCTGGCCCGCAAGGCCTCCAGCCGGGCTTGCCCCTCCTGCCATTGCTGCCACTGGGGGGCCACCAGTCCGCCCCCCACCAAGGCCGCCACCAGGGCGCCCACCGACAGGGGCAACCAAAATGCTGCCCGTTCCAGGGGCGTCATGGCAGCACCCCCGCCCTTTGAAGCAACAGCAGGCGCTGGGCCATGCCATCGGCCCCCAACGCCCGCAACTGCTCCCCATCCAACAGGGCTGGGCGGTCCGCAAACGCCGCCGTGAGCTCAAACACCACCGGTTGGCGCCCCCGCACCCCCGCGCCTGCTGCTGTTCCAGCGCCAGACGGGGCCTCATCCCGGTTCGCCTTGACCAACTGCACCCCTTGGGGCTGGAACAAGGGCGACGCCTGCAGAGCCAGCTGCAGGGCATTGATCCTGGCAAAGGCCTGGGGATCGGTGGCCCTCCCCTTGAGTTGGAGCAGGGCAGGCTCCACCTTCAGCTCCGTGAATTGCACCCCAGCCGGGGTGCGGCGGCGCAGATCCTCCAGTAGGGCCGAACCCGATCGCACCGCCACCAAACCATCGGCCAAGGCCTGGTTGCCCCGCTGCAGCAGGCGCAGCCGCCGCCGCTCGCTTTGAAGCCTGGCCTGCAAGCCATCAGCCAGGGCCTGCACCGGCAGCAGGCGGTCAATCTCGGCCTGGTTGTCCACCTGAATCGCCACCAAACCGCCAGCCGCCAGCCCCATCGCCGCCACCAAGGCAGCGCCGATGGCCGCGCCCCGCCGCAGGGGTGGCTGCCAATCCGCGGCCCCTGCGGCCTGGCCCGCCTGGCCCGGCTGATCAGCCCTGGTTTCCTGGAGCAGATCCAGCCCGGGGGCGGCGGAATCCCAGCCAGGCAGCGGATCAGATGGCGGCACCCGATCGGTTAAGGAAACCCGCTCCAGGGGCCAGGGCTGCACCAGGTCCGCCAAGGACTGCTCCCACAAGGGCTGCTCCCAAAGCTCAGAGCCACCCGATTCAGGCCGGCCGTACCAGAACCAGCGCTGGGCTGCAGGCGAGTCCTGCTGCCGGTGGAGCCCAGCCTGCTGGCGCCAAAACAACTGGCAACGGGTCAAGGCCTCGGCCCAGGCGGGATCTGGGCCGGCCCCAGGAGGGCAGGCGGGCAAGGGCCAATCCGCCACGGGAACCCCATCCACCACCAGCCACAGGCGGCTGCCCTCGACGCCAAGTTCAAGAAACCAATGCTCGGACCTGGGGTCGTCGCCCCACAGCGGCTGGAGGGCCCTCCACTGCTGCACCTGGGCCGGGATCAGGCGCTGAAAGCTCACCCCCGCCACCACGAACACCTCCTGCCAGGCCTGAACCACGGGCTTGGGGGCCGCCACCAGCAAGGTGCGCGCCTGGGCCCCAGGGCCCGGCGGCAGGGGCTGCCAGCCCAAGTACGACTGCTCGAGCTTCAGGGATTCCCCCAGGTCAATCTGGAGCTGGCGCAGGGCCTGGAGGGGGTCGTCGGGTTGGTCATCAAAGGGCCAGGTCACAACGCGCCATTGGCAAACAGCCCCGGGCAAAACCGCCTCCACCTGGCAAGCGACCAGCCCCAGCTCCAGCAG
Organism: Cyanobium sp. NIES-981; assembly: GCA_945896675.1. Taxonomy (GTDB): domain Bacteria; phylum Cyanobacteriota; class Cyanobacteriia; order PCC-6307; family Cyanobiaceae; genus Cyanobium_A. Next base: position 125,928 of record CAMDEM010000002.1, on the reverse strand, counting down.
CCAATCCCCGATGAAATCTCCCAAGGCGGCTCCGTTCTGGGGAATCCCTTGACGGCAAATCCCAGCCGGCAAGGGCACCTGCACGGGAGGGGGCAGGGGGGTCTTGCCCCTAGTCAGCAGCTGGGCGCTGAGCCCATGGTCGTCAATCTGCAGGCGCAGCCTCTGGGGAAAGAGTTGGTGCCGCAGCTGGCGAAGCCGTTCCTGGATCAGGGCTGGAATCTCCCCCACTTGGATCGCGGACGTCATCGCAGGGGGGCCCACACGGCGACTCTCAATCCCGCCATGGCAATCCAGAGCCCACGGCCTCACCGATGTGGGCAAGCCCATGGCGATCCAGTTGGCGGCTGAAAGCTTCGAGGATCTGGGGCACTAAAACCGGGCCCTGGTAAATCCAACCGGTGTAGAGCTGCACCAAGGAAGCCCCCGCCGTGATCCGCTCCCAGGCGCTCTGGGGCGAATCAATCCCGCCCACCCCGATCAAGGGCAGGGCGGGGCCAGCCGTGGCCCGCAAGCGGCGCAGCACTTCCAGGGCCCTGCCGCGCAGCGGAGCACCACTGAGGCCACCGGCCTCCGTGGCCAACGTGCCGCCCGTTTGAACAATGGGGCGGTTCTCCAAACCGAAGCGATTGATGCTGGTATTGACAGCAATCACCCCGGCAAGCCCCTCCTCGTAGGCCATCCGCGCGATCGCGTCAATGGCGTCATCTTCGAGATCGGGGGCGATCTTCACCAGCAGGGGAGGGCACGCCGTAAGCCGCCTGAGGCGCTCCACAAGCCGGCGCAGCAGCACCTCCTCCTGCAGGTCCCGCAGCCCGGGCGTGTTCGGCGAACTCACATTGATCACCGCGTAATCGGCCAGGGGGGCCAAGAGTTCGAGCGATGAGGCGTAGTCGTCTGGGGCGAGATCAAGGCTGGTGATCTTGGATTTGCCGAGATTGATGCCAAGCACCGCCGGCCGCTGGCCCGGGGGCGCCAAGTGCTGGCGCTCCAAGGTGCGCTTGACCGCCTGGGCACCGGTGTTGTTAAAGCCCATCCGGTTGAGCGCTGCCCGCTCGGCCGCCAAGCGAAACAGCCGCGGCTTGGGATTGCCCGCCTGGGCGTGCCAAGTGACCGTGCCCAGCTCGGCAAAGCCAAAACCAAAGCAATGCCAAATCCCAGCCGCCACGGCGTTCTTATCGAACCCAGCTGCCAAGCCCACCGGATTGCTGAACCGACAGCCAAACAGGGTTTGCTCCAGCCGGGGATCGGGCCGTTGCAACTCCGCGGCCAGGCCCGCCAGGGAACCACTGACCAGGGGCCAGCTCCGCCGCAAGGAGGCCTGGCCCAAGGCCGTGAGGGTGAGCTGGCTGAGCTGCTCCGCATCGGCGCCCCCATCGGACGCCAAGAGGGGGCCCACAAAACGCTCGTAGAGCATGCCGGTTGAACGCGCGCCGTTGGCCATCTCGCCGACCTACTCCCTTAGCCCCAATCCTCCCGCGGCACGGGCCAAACGCCAACGCCCCCCATCGGCGGGCTGCACCAACCAATCCCGCCAAGTCCAGGCCTCGGTTTTGCCCTCCAGTTGCTTCAAGGGCATCTCCACCAGCTGGGCCAGTTCCACCAGGCTCAAGCCATAGTCGCGCTCCGCTAGCCGATCAGCCAGCTCCAGGCGGGTGAGCAACTGCCGCAGGGAAGCCGGTGCCAAATCAGACCCGGGAGCTGGATCAGCAGGCGGAGCCGCATCACCAGGGCGAGCGATAGAACCAACACCTCCTGCCGCCAGGGAAGGCTTCTGACCCCTAGAGAAGGCCACCGCAATCACGTCACAACGGTCGTTATCGGGATCACCGCTATGGCCCTTCACATGGATGAGGGGCACGCCGCCCAATCGGGCTTGGTCGAGCAGCTCCCAGAGATCGCGGTTCAGCACCGGACTCCCGGAAGCGGTACGCCAGCCCTTGCGTTTCCAGCCCTGAATCCACTTGCTAAAGCCATCGATCAGATATTTGCTGTCGGTCCGAATCGCTAAATCGGGGTGGCGCGGCATGGCCTTGAGGGCCTCCAATAGCGCTAGCGCCGCCGTGAGCTCCATGCGGTTGTTGGTGGTCGCTGGATCGGCCCCACCAAACTCCTGCACCGAACCATCTTCAAAACGCAGCAAGGCACCCCAGCCCCCTGGGCCCGGATTGCCACTGCAGGCCCCATCACAGGCCGCTGCCACAACCCTCACCGGCTCAGCGGCCACTGGACAACCCCCCAAGGTTCGTTAGATAACACTGCAAACCCCGAAGCCCAGCCGGGCCTGGAGCCGGAACCATGGCCGGAGCCACTGAACCCTGCGCCCCCCGAACTTACCGAGTCGGCCCGTGGCGAGTCGGTACCCACAGCGTCTTGGCCAGTCGAGTTGTCGCTGCCCTGACCATCGGGGTTGGCGCCCTGGTGCCCCTCGCCAAGGCCGCCAGCTGGGACCCCACGCCCCTGCCGCCACCACCGGTGCAGCCAGTCCCCCTGCAAACCGGCCCCGAGCAAACCAGCCGCCTGCGACCGGGCGACGTTGTTGCCCTCCAGGTGATTCCCTACCGGGAGTGACAGTTGCCAGACAGGTCCCGCTCCCGGGTTAGCCCCTTACCCCACCCTTTAGATTTTATTTGTGTGAGGAGTGCAGAACGACTTTCTGGGGTCGAAACGAGGACAGACTCCCGGAAACCGTTCTAACTCTCGAGCCCTGCCTTTGGCGGGGCTTTTTTATTGGCCAGTAAAAAAGCCGGTCCCCGCGGGAACCGGCTGACTTGAAGGGGGGCGGCCAGGCCGAAGCCTGACCAGGGCCATCATTTGATGGAGACCTTGCCGCCCACTTCTTCCACGGCCTTCTTGATGGCTTCGGCATCGCCTTTGGGGATGCCTTCCTTGATTGGGGTGGGAGCAGCTTCCACAAGAGCTTTGGCTTCGCCCAGGCCGAGGCCAGTGGCCTCGCGGACAGCCTTCAGCACCTTGATCTTGGCCGTAGGGTCGAAGCCATCGAGGATGACATCGAATTCGGTCTTCTCTTCGACGGCTTCAGCGGCAGCCGCAGGGGCAGCCGCCATCATCACGCCAGCAGAAGCAGCAGCGGACACACCGAAGGCCTCTTCGATCTGCTTCACAAGCTCGGAAGCTTCAAGCAGGGAGAGAGTCTTCAGTGACTCGAGAATTTGGTCGGTAGTAGCAGACATGGTTGGGAATCAGCAACAGATCTGTTGGGAGACAGTCGGATCGAGGGAGCTCGAAATCGCCTAAAGCGATCAGTTAGCACCGCCTTCGGCGTGCTGCTTAAGAGCCCGGGCAAGACCGGACGGAACCTCGTTGATGCCCACGGCCAGCTTGGTAGCCACGGCGTTGATCGCACCTGCGATCTGCGCCATGAGCACCTCCTTGGAGGGCAGATCCCCGATGGCCTTGATATCGGATTGGGACAGGAGTTGGCCTTCGAAAAGACCACCCTTGACTTCCGATTTCTTCGTGTCCTTCTGGAAGGACTGCACGGCTTTCACCGCACCACCGACATCGCCCTTAACAAGGACGAAAGCGTTGGTACCGGTGAGCAGGGAATCGAGATTCGCCCAGGCACTGTTGCCATCAATGGCACGGCGCATCAAGGTGTTTTTGGTCACCTTGCACACACCGTTGCTGGCCTGCAGACGGGTCCGCAGATCAGTCATTTCCTTGATGGAAAGGCCCTTGAAATCAAGAACCAGTGCCATTTCGGCCTCGCCGAGAAGCCCTTTGAGCTCTTCGACGATCTGTTGCTTGTTCTCCAGCGTGCGGCCCATAGGTTTGGAACGGATCGGGGGAACAAGCCGGGAACGCGGCCCCAACAAACCCAGTCTTGGGGACAGTCCCGGGGGGACAGCCTTCGACCGTGCTTCGAGGCCGCTGCATGCTCCGCACCCGATCGGCCATCCGTTAGGGAAGTCCGAGGGAGCTAAAACCTGTCGCGTGGACCTCGGCAGGGCTTATGTACATGGCGTTCCGGAAACCGGATCACCGAGACAACCTGCTGTCTTGGGTTGGGCGCGTGCCCTTCTGGCGTTAGCCAGTCGACCAATTTACACCACTGTGGGAAACCGTGGTGTAGAGAACCTGGATCAGGAGTCCTGCTTGATGTCTTGCAGGGCAGAGAAATCAACCTGGACCGACGGACCCATGGTGGAAGTCACATACAGGCTCCTCCAGTAACGCCCTTTGGCACCACTGGGCTTGTTGCGGTCGATGGTTTCTTGCAGGGCCTTGAGGTTGTCCAGCAGCTTGGCTTCATCGAAGCTGGCTTTACCAAAACGCACGTGGACGATGCCGGTGCGATCGGCCCGGAATTCCAGTTTGCCGGCCTTGAATTCGTTGATGGCCCCAGCCAAGTCGGTGGTCACGGTGCCCGCCTTGGGGTTGGGCATCAAACCGCGGGGACCGAGCACCCGGCCCAACTTGGCCACCTTGGGCATCATGTCGGGGGTGGCAATCAGGAGATCGAATTCCATCTCACCCTTGGCGATCTGATCCACCAGGTCGTCGTCACCGGCGAGGTCGGCACCGGCCGCTTTTGCAGCGGCAACGGCTTCACCACGGGCGATCACAGCGATACGGATCGCCTGGCCTGTTCCGTGGGGAAGGGCCACGGTCGTGCGCAGTTGCTGGTCGGTGTACTTCGGATCAATGCCGAGACGCACGTGGGCCTCGATCGTTTCATCGAACTTGGCGTTGGCGTTGGCCTTGACCAACTCAATGGCCTCGGTAGGGGCGTAGACGCGGTCCTCGACCTTGGTGACCAGGGCAGAGAAACGCTTGGAAATTTTTGGCATGGTTAGGAATGGGGTGCAAGCGATCAGGGAAGGGCCGGTTCAGGGCCGCTGTGATCTCCCCCAGCGGGGTGGACAGGAAATGGACTAATCGTTAACGGCGACGCCCATGTTGCGGGCGGTGCCTTCGATGATGCGCATGGCCGAATCAATGCTTGAGCAGTTGAGATCGGGCAGCTTGGTCTTGGCGATCTCCTCGAGCTGGGCGCGGCTGATGGCGCCAACAGATCCCTTGGAGGAGGTGGCGGCACCCTTCTCGATACCGGCTGCTTTGGAAATCAGCACGGATGCGGGAGGGGTTTTGGTGATGAAGGTAAAGCTGCGGTCTTCAAAGACCGAAATCTCTACCGGGATCACATAGCCAGCCTTGTCCTGCGTCCGAGCGTTGTACTCCTTGCAGAACGCCATGATGTTGACCCCGTGCTGACCGAGGGCAGGGCCCACGGGAGGTGCGGGGTTGGCTTTGCCGGCATTGAGGGCCAGCTTGATAACAGCAACGACTTTCTTGGCCATCGTCTCGGGCTACTGGGCGGGACTGCGGATCGTCCCTTGGGGAAGGAACGTTCAGGAAACGGCCGCCCTCCGCAGGGAGACGGCCGCTGAGCAAGGCCCTGGCCTAGCTCTGTTTGCTGATCTGGGAAAACTCCAATTCGACCGGGGTTTCCCGGCCAAAAATTGAAAGCAAGGCCTTGAGCTTGTTGCGCTCGCCGGACACTTCGATCACTTCGCCCTGGAAATCCTTGAAGGGTCCAGCGGTCACCATGATCTGGTCACCTTCAGCAAGGTCGACCTTAACGACGGCCTTCTTCTCGGCGGCCCGCTTGAAGATGCGGTCCACTTCCTGGCGGCTCAGGGGGCGGGGCTTGATATGGCCGCGGGCCTTGGCCGTGGCCCGGCGCTCCTCAGCGCCCACAAAGTTGATGACGTTGGGGGTGCTGCGCACCGCCATCATCGTGTCCTCGTCGAGGACCATCCGCACCAGCACGTAACCCGGGAAGACCTTTTCTTCCGTGGATTGGCGGGAGCCATCTTTTTTGAGTTTCACCCCAGGAGTCTGGGGGATCTCGATATCCAAAATCTTGCTATCCACGCCCAGGGTCACGGCCCGCTGCTCCAAGGTGGCCTTCACCTTCTTCTCACAGCTGGACGCCACCTGCACGGCATACCAGCGGGCCACCTGGCGCTTCTCCCCTGCTTCGGCTGCGGCTGCGACCGGATCCGCCAAGGGGGCATCGCCATCCTCCAAAGGGGAATCCCCATCGGCGGCGGCTAGATCCAGCACTTCCGCAGAGTCCAGGGAAAGGTCGGTTGGGGTCTCGGACACGGGGCTCACAGAAAGGAAAGACTCAGCGGAACACCTGGGAGGCACCCCAGCGGTAGAAACGATCAACGGCGGCAATGGCAGCAGCCGAGAGGCTCACCATCAGGATTACAGCCACCGACTCACTGAAGAGTTGTTGGCGGCTGGGCCAAACCACTTTGCGCAATTCCGCCATCGTGGCGGCCGCAAAGCCCAGCTGGGCTTGGGATTGGGGAGCTGGCTCGTCGGATGGGGACCCGTCGGATGGGCCCCCAGAAGGGAGATCGGTGTCCACTAGCGCTCGCGCACGGGGGCGTCCGCGCACCTGCAAACGAACACCCTACCGGACGTCGTTACCCGCTCAAAGAACGGGAACAAAGCGCAGCGGCTCGGCCAGCTCAACCCGCACGCCCTTGGCGCCACTGAAGTGCTCGGCCAGGAGCTCGGTGGCCAGGGGATTTTCAATTTGACGGCGCACCACCCGGCGCAGGGGCCGGGCCCCGTATTCCGGCTCGTACCCCTGTTCCACCAGGGACTGAACCACCGCCTCATCCACCTCAAGCACCAGGTGTTGCTCGGCCAAAAGCCCACCCAGCTCGGCCAATTGCAAGCGCACAATCCGCTGGAGATCCGCGAGCTCTAGGGGCCGGAAGCGAATCACCTCGTCGATGCGGTTGAGGAATTCGGGTCTGAAGTGGGAGGCCAGGGCCCGTTCAATCGCCTGATCCAAGGCCTGGTCCAGAACCTTGTCGGCATCAACTGGGGGTGAATCTGGGGGTGAATCTTTCATGCCAGAGGCCCCATCCGGCGCCCCGTGGGCGGCCCGCGCCCTGTCGAGAATGGCGCGGCTGGCCAGGTTGCTGGTCATGATCACCACCGTGTGGCGGAAGTCCACGGTGCGGCCTTGGGAATCGGTGAGTCGGCCGTCATCGAGCACCTGCAGCAGCAGGTTGAACACCTCGGGGTGGGCCTTCTCCACCTCATCGAGCAGCACCACGGCATAGGGCCGGCGCCGCACTGCCTCGGTGAGCTGGCCGCCCTCCTCGTAGCCCACATAGCCAGGAGGTGCCCCCACCAACCGGGCCACGGCATTGCGCTCCATGTATTCGCTCATGTCGAGACGCACCAGGGCGTCTTCCTCATCAAAGAGCGAGCCCGCCAAGGCCTTCGCCAACTCGGTTTTACCGACTCCGGTAGGACCCAAAAACAAGAAGGACCCCACGGGCCGGCGCGGCGACTGCATCCCCGCCCGGGCCCGCCGAATCGCCGCTGCCACGGCAGCCACCGCCTCCGGCTGGCCAATCACCCGCTCAGAAAGCCGGGCTTCGAGCTCCAGCAGCTTTTGCCGCTCACCCGCCAACAGCCGCTGCACGGGAATGCCCGTCCAGCGGGCCACCACATCGGCGATGTCGCCAGCTTCCACCTGCTCCCGCAGCAGGGATTCCCGGCTTTGCTCATCAGCGCGCAGCTCCGCTTCCAGGGCGTCGCGCCGCTCCTGCAGGCCATGCAGTTGGTCGTATTGGAGTTGGGCCGCCTGCTCCAAATCGCCCTCCCGCTCCGCCTCCGCGATGGCATGGCGCAGGTCTTCGTCCTGTTGCAGCAAACTGCGCAACTCAGCCAAGCGGTCCCGCTCCACCTGCCAGCGGGCCTGCAACTGGTGCAAGGCGTCGGTGGCCTGACGGCGTTGCTCCTGGAGTTGCACCCGTTCGGCTTCAGGGGCCGCCTCCGCCGATAGCAGGGCCAATTCCACCCGACGCAGATCGGCTTCTGCCGTTTCAATCCGCTGGGGCTTGGAGGTGGCCTCCATGCGCAGATTCGCCGCGGCCTGGTCCACCAGATCAATGGCGGAATCGGGCAGACAGCGGTCGGTGATGTAGCGATCCGCCAGGCGAGCGGCCGCCACCAGGGCTTGGTCGGTAATCGCCACGCCGTGGTGCAACTCGTAGCGCTCCTTGAGGCCCCTCAGGATTTCGACACTGGTGTCGGGGCCCGGCTCCTTGATCAGCACCTGCTGGAAGCGGCGCTCCAGGGCGGGATCCTTTTCCACCGTGCGGCGGTAATCCTCAGGGGTCGTAGCCCCAATGCAGCGCAGATCGCCCCGGGCCAGGGCCGGCTTGAGCACGCTGCTGGCATCAGCTCCGGAACGCTCGCTGTTGACCACGGTGTGGAGTTCATCGATAAACAGCACCACACCGGTCTCGGCCTCCCGCACCTCCTGCAGCACCCCCCGCAGCCGCTCTTCGAATTGGCCGCGAAATTTTGCCCCTGCTACCAGCGCTCCCAGATCCAGGGCCACCAGCCGCAAACCCTTGAGGGAATCGGGCACTTCGCCGGCCACCATGCGCTGGGCCAACAACTCCGCCACGGCCGTTTTGCCCACGCCCGGCTCGCCGATCAGAACCGGATTGTTTTTGCTGCGGCGCGAGAGCACCTGAATTAGCAGGCGAATCTCCTGATCACGACCCACCACGGGATCGAGCTCCCCGGCCCTGGCCGCGGCGGTGAGATCGCGGCCGTAGGTGCTCAACGCACCGTCTTGATCGGGCTCGGGTTCCAAACGGAACGCTTCCGCCTCCGGCTCCCTGGATGCCGTCCGAGAGGCTCCCAACGATGGCCCCCTGACAGCCCTTGGGCTGGGCGCTGCTGGGCTGGGGCTGGCCGCCGCCTCGATGGCAGGGGCAGGGGCCTCGGTTTGGGGTTTGGGCTGGGATTGGGATTGGGGTTGGGGTTGGGCTGGGCGGCGCACAGCTTGGAGCAACGCCGCCTCGGTCAAGCCCTCCCCTTGCAACAGGGCTGCACCGATCCTGGGTTCATCGAGCAACGCCACCAGCAGGTGGGGAATATCGAGCAACCGAGATCCCCAGGCTGCCCGGCGTCGATCCGCATCCTCCAGCAGATCCTCCAGGGCATCTCCGATGTAGAGGTCGTGACTGGTGCTTGGGGGCTGCTCGACGCAGAAGGCCTCCAACCGATCCAGGAGGCGATCGGTATCGATGGGTAAGGACTGAACCCATGGGCCGAAGCGCCGATCCCCGAGGAACGTTTGCAACAGGTGCTCCACATCCATGGCCCCGTGCCGCCAGCGGCGGGCTATGTCCTGGGAGGCCAACAGGAGCTCCCAGGCGTCCTCGCTGAAGTGCTCTGGGTTGCTGGTGAGGCTGGCTGAGGGGGTTGCCCGGGCTGCTTGCTCAAAAACCATCGCTGTCCAACCTCAAGCGCGGGAAGCCAGTTGAATCAATTCCACCTTGTAGCCATCGGGATCCTCCACAAAGGCAATCACCGTGGTGCCGTGCTTCATCGCCCCAGGGGGACGCACCACCCGACCACCCTTGGCCGCCATGGCCTCGCAGGTCGCCTGGATGTCGTCGACACCAAGGGCAATGTGGCCATAGCCCGTGCCGATCTCGTAGCTGCTGGTGTCCCAGTTGTGGGTGAGCTCCAGCACGGCGGTGGTGCTTTCATCGCCGTAGCCCACAAAGGCCAAGGTGAACCGGCCCTCGGGATAGTCCTTACGGCGCAACAAGCGCATCCCCAACACCTCGGTATAGAAGGTGAGGGAGCGCTCCAGATTTCCCACCCGGAGCATGGTGTGCAGCAATCGCATGGGCGAGGGAGCGGGCCAAGATCGTGGCCCCATTCTGGTCAGCTAAGGCGCGAGCAGTGCCCGTTGGCACAACGAAGAGGGCAGGGGTGCCCCATAGGATCCCCGGAAAGACAACTAGACGGCGCACCTTCGTGTTCGACTCCCTCGACCTTGTAATTGACACCGTTGTGGCCAGGGAGGTCCTCGATTCCCGCGGAACCCCCACCGTTGAAGCCGAAGTGTTGCTCGAAGGTGGGGCCAGCGGACGGGCCATCGTGCCCAGCGGGGCCAGCACCGGCGCCCACGAAGCCCACGAACTTCGCGATGGCGGCAGCCGTTACTTCGGCAAGGGCGTCACCCAGGCCGTCAACAACATCGAAGAGCGGATTGCCCCAGCCCTTTGCGGCCTGAGCGCCCTCGACCAGGGAGCCGTGGACGGCGCCATGGCTGAGCTGGATGGCAGTGATAACAAGTCGAGCCTGGGGGCCAATGCGGTACTCGCCGTGAGCCTGGCCACCGCCCGGGCTGCCGCCAATGGCGTGGGCCTGCCCCTCTACCGCTACCTGGGTGGGCCCATGGCCAACCTGCTGCCGGTGCCCTTGATGAACGTCATCAATGGCGGCGCCCACGCTTCCAACAACATGGATTTCCAGGAATTCATGCTGGTGCCCCATGGGGCCAACAGCTTCCGGGAAGCCCTGCGCATGGGCGCCGAAGTGTTCCACACCCTCAAGGGCCTGCTCCACGACCAGGGCCTTTCCACCTCGGTGGGCGACGAAGGCGGCTTTGCCCCCGACCTGGCCAGCAACGCCGCCGCCGGTGACCTGCTGATCCAAGCCATCGAAAAAGCGGGCTACCGGGCGGGCGACCAGATCTCCCTGGCCCTCGATGTGGCCAGCACCGAGTTCTTCAAAGACGGCCGCTACAACTTTGGTGGGGGTAGCTACACCAGTGCCGAAATGGTGGACCAACTCGCCCACCTGGTGAGCCGCTTCCCGATCGTGTCGATCGAAGACGGCATCGCCGAAGACGACTGGGAGGGCTGGGCCCTGCTCACCCAAAAACTGGGTGCAACCGTGCAGCTGGTGGGCGACGACCTGTTCGTGACCAACACGGCCCGGCTGCAACGGGGCATTGACCTGGGCGTGGCCAACTCGATCCTGATCAAGGTGAACCAAATCGGATCGCTTACCGAAACCCTCCAGGCGATCGACCTGGCAGGCCGTGCCGGCTACACCAGCGTGATCAGCCACCGCTCCGGCGAAACCGAAGACACCACCATTGCCGATCTGGCCGTGGCGACCAGGGCTGGCCAAATCAAGACCGGCTCCCTGAGCCGCTCCGATCGGGTGGCCAAATACAACCAGCTGCTTCGCATCGAAGACGAGCTGGGTAGCCAGGCGATCTATGCGGGCGCCGAAGACCGGGGCCCGCGCGGTAAGGCCTAGGGCTTCTGGGCCCCTACTTGATCCAGCCGGCCATCGCGCTTCAGTTTGGCCTGGAGTTTTAACCAGCCCAAGCCCACCGGCAAGGTTGCCACCAGGGGGATGGCCACCAGGGCTGGCCTACTGCTGGCCGCCAACAGGGCCGAAGCGATGGCGAGGGCACCCAAGAGCACCGATTGACCGACACTTTGCTGGCTAATGGCCATCCGCCTCAGCAGGCGATCGGTTTCCCCGGCGCGGATCTGCACCTGCAAATCCCCCTGTTCAATGCGGGCCAGGCTTTCATCCAGGCGCTTGGGGATACCCAGGGCCCGGCTGCCCACTTCCGCGGCCTGGCGCGAGAGTTCGTTGAGCAGATCGTTGGCACCGCCACCACTGGATGTCATGAGAGGCAGCAGGTAAGGGCGAGCAATCGCTACCAAACTAAAGCCGGGATCCAAGGTGCGGCCGACCCCCTCAAAGGTGGAGAGGGCCCGCATCACAAAGATGAGTTCTGGTGGCAGGCGAAACGGCTGGCCGTAAACGAGGTCGTAGAGGTCGCCTGACAGCTTCTCGAGCACGTTGGAGGAGAACGGGGGCGTCAGCGCCTCATTGAGCATCACCCGCACCAAGCGCCGAACAGGCCCAAGCTCGACGCCTGGGGCGATCACCCCGGCGGCCTGCAACTCCTCCACCAAACCACTGGCATCGCGGGATGCGGCCGCCCGCACCATGGCCCCCAGGCGACCGCGCAGCCGGCTGGACAGCTGCCCCATCATCCCGAAGTCGTAGTAGATCAGGGCCCCATCAGCGGCCACTGCGAGGTTGCCAGGATGGGGATCGGCATGGAAAAAACCAAACCGCACCAGCTGCTGGAGGTAGCTGGCCGCCCCCTTCTCGGCCACCAACGCTGGGTTAATGCCCGCTTCAATCAGGGCTGGGCGATCGGTGATCTTGATCCCCGGTAGGTAATCCAGGCAGAGCACCCGCCGGGAGCTCAATTCCCAGATCACCCCGGGTACCCGGATGCCGGGATCGTCCAAAAATTGCTGGCGAAAGCGGGCGGCATGTTCGGCTTCCAGCCTGAAATCGAGCTCCCGCAGGAGCACCCGGCGGCACTCCTGGGCAATGCCCACCCAATCCCGGCCCCTGCCCCAACGGGGATGGCGCTGCACCACAGCCGCGAGCTGCTGCAACACCTCCAAATCGGAGCGAAACACCCTCTCCAGGCCAGGGCGTTGCACCTTGAGCACCACCTGCCTACCGCTCCGCAGGCTGGCGCGATGCACCTGGGCCAAGCTGGCGGCACCGAGGGGGATTTCCTCCAGGTCAACAATCTCAGCGCAGCGGTCACCCAGTTCCTGCTCGAGCAGCCCTTGCACCACGTCGAAACCGAAGGCCGGCACCTGGTCTTGCAAGCGCGCCAGCTCCTCCACCAATTCAGCCGGCAGCACATCGGGCCTGGCTGAAAGCAACTGGCCCAACTTGATAAAAGCGGAGCCCAAGGCCAGAAATTGGCGCGTGATCCAGCGGGCCCGGCGAGACCGCCGGCGGGCTTGCCGCTCTGGACTCACACCCCTGGGGTAGGTCCAAGCCAGGCCGTCCCACCAAAGGCCCACCACCCGGGCCGCCGCCACCCACCAAATGCGCAGGGGCCGCAGGACAGCCAAATGCCCCACCATCACGACGACTGGAGCGGAGAAGACGACTGGGAAGCCTGGGAAGCCTGATCTAAGCGGCTGACCAGGGAGGCCACCTGGGCCCTAAGCGCATCAATCTGAACTTGGGGATCAGCCGTGTTGGGGGCACCCTCTGGCGCTGACGGATGGGTCATCACCACATCGGCAACGCTGCCGTCGTCGCCGTGCTCCAGGCGATCAGCTTCGAGCTCCACTTCCTCCCAAAAGAGCTGGATCTCCTGGACCAACTTTTCAGGCGCATCCTGGGCCAAAAGCGAAAGCTGGGCGGCTGCATCCGCCAAACCACTGCCGACCCGAACACCGAGTCTCTGCAGGACAGCCTGAACAAGGATTTGGGGCGCAGGCATTAGGGCTTGGGGGCAGGAGCGGGGGCAGGGCGCGGAGACGCAGGCGGCGGCGGGAGCAGGGGTTCGGGCGGGGCCAGGCCATCCATTGGTTCCAGGTTGGCGGACTTCGGCCCGTTCTGTGGAGGGGTCTCCGCTTCTGCTAGGCCATCTTTAGCAAGCTCACCACTGGGGTCTGGGGCCTTGGATTCCGGATCCAGCGGCTCCCCTTCCAGATCGCCTCGAATCGGCTGGGCCTCGGTTCCGAACTTCAGCCTGAGACTCTGCAACGCCGTACCGGGAAAGGCGCGGAGCTCGAAACCCTGGCCCAATTGCACAAAGGTGGGCAGCTGCAAGCTCAGCAGCCGCTGGGTGATCCCATAGCCCAAGCCAAAGCACAGCCCTGCCACCACAGGTCCCTGCCAACGGAACCTGGGGATCGACTGGATCTTGGCCCCAGGCTGAGGTGGGCCCGAAGCTTTGGATTGGGATTTGGCCATCGACCTGGAGGCTACGTCGTGTAATCGGCGTTGATGCGGATGTATCGATCCGAGAGGTCGCACCCCCAGGCGCGGCCACGGCCCGGCCCATCGCCCACCGCCAGGCGAATCGCCACGGTGTCGTCCTGGAGATAGGCCCCGGCCTGACGCCCCCGCAGGTAGCTGGATGCGCCGGCGCGATCAAAGGCCAGGGGTTCGCCGCCCTGCATCAACTGAAAACCCCCGAGCCAAAGGGCCACAGCTTCTGGATCAAAGGCCACCCCAGCCCGGCCCGCCGCCGCCACAATCCGGCCCCAGTTGGGATCGCAGCCATGGATGGCGCATTTCACCAGGGAGGAGCCGCAGATCGTGCGGGCGATGCTGATCGCTTCGGCCTCGCTCGTTGCACCTTCCACCTGCACCTCGATCAGGCAGGTGGCTCCCTCGCCATCGCGGGCGATCGCCTTGGCCAGGTGTTGCGACACCGCCGTCAGGCCGAGCTCCAACGCTTCAAAGTGCTCGGGGCCCAGGGGCTCGCCAGCTGCAAAGGCCAGGTAGCAGTCGTTGGTGCTGGTGTCGCCGTCCACCGTGATCGCATTGAAGGAGCGCTGCACCGCCCGCCGCACCATGGCCTGCCAAAGATCAGCGGGCACACCGGCATCACAGCTCAAGTAGCCGAGCATCGTGGCCATATCCGGGTGGATCATTCCCGAGCCCTTGGCAATGCCGCCAATCCGCACCCGGCGGCCGCCCAGCTCCGCTTCCAGGGCGATTTGTTTGTCGACCAAATCCGTGGTGAGGATGGCGGTGGCAGCCGCCTGCCCCCCTTCGGAGCTGAGGGATTCCACCAACGGATCCAACCCGCCAATCAGGGTGTCCATGGGGATGGGCACGCCAATCACCCCGGTGGAGCAAATCAGCACCTCCTCGGCCGCCAGCCCCAATAAATCGGCCACGGCCTGGGTGGCCCGCAGGCTGTCGATCAGGCCCCGATCGCCCGTGCAGGCATTGGCCTGGCCGGAGTTAGTGAGCACCGCCCGGGCCCGGCCGCCCGCAGATTGCAGCCGCTCGGCACAGAGATCCACGCAGGCGGCCCGCACCACCGAGGTGGTGAACGTGCCGGCGCAGACGGCACCTTCCGGAGCCACGATCAACGCCAAATCCGGCTTGCCCGAAGCCTTGAGGCCGGCCGTGGTGCCTGCGGCGAGGAACCCCTCGGGGGCGCTCACCCCACCGGAAATTGGAAGCCAGGGATGGGTCACAGGACGCACATGCTGCGAACCTGAGCATCGGATAACGCCTGCCCCCCAGACCACACCCCATGGCTGAATCGCCCAGCTGGCCAGGGTCCCGCTGGCAAGGGCCCCAACGGCGCATCGGCCTGACCGGCGGCATTGCCACAGGCAAAAGCACGGTGGGACAGCTGCTGCAGGAACACCATGGCTTGCCCGTGCTGGATGCGGATCTGTTTGCCCGCCAGGCCCTGGCCCCAGGCACGGAAGGGGCCCGGTTGGTGCTCGAGCGCTATGGAACCCTCGATCGACCCGCCCTGGGGCACATCGTGTTTGGCGATTCAGCCGAACGCCACTGGCTCGAGCAACTGGTGCATCCGCTGGTGCGCCAGCGCTTTGAACAAGAGCTCACAACCCTGGCCGCACAGCCGGTGGGGGCCAGCCCCCCAGCGGTGGTCTTAATGATTCCGCTGCTGTTTGAGGCCGGCCTTGAAGGCCTCTGCAGCGAGGTCTGGCTCGTCGACTGCGACGAGCATCAACAGCTGGCGCGGCTGATGGCCCGCAATGGGCTCACCCAAGTCGAGGCCCAGGGGCGCATCAACGCCCAGTGGCCCCTGGGGCGCAAACGGCTGCTGGCTGATCGAACGATCAGCAACCGGGGCAATCCTGAAGAGCTCAAGCAGGCCGTTGCGGCTGCTGCGGAAGCCGTTGAAGGAGACACAGCAGCAACCGCACCCCAGAAAGCCCCTAGCCCCTAGCCGTTGAGCTTCTGGATCAGGATCTGGTTGGCCAATTTGGGGTCGGCCTTGCCGCCGGTCTGCTTCATCAGCTGGCCCACGAAGAAGCCCTGCAGCTTGGTTTTGCCGCCCCTGAAGGCTTCCACCTCCTCGGGGTGGGCAGCGAGCAACGCCTCCACGATGGCCGTGATCGCGGCCGGATCGCTGATCATGCCGAGACCCTTGGCCTCCACGATCGCGGCGGGTGACCCGCCCTGCTCCAGCAGCTCGGGCAGGATCTCCTTAGCGATCTTGCCGCTGATCTTGCCGCCTTCGATCAGCTGCACCATCTCGGCGAGCTGGGTGGGCTTGAGGGGCAAGTCTGCGATCGAAAGCCTGTTGGCATTCACGTAGGCGGCGATGTCGCCCTGCACCCAGTTGGCCGCAGCCTTGGCATCGGCGCCGGCGGCAATGGTGGCTTCGAAATACTCGGCCATGGCCCGCTCATCGGTGAGCACCCGGGCGTCGTAGATCGAAAGGCCCAGTTCCTCGGCATAGCGGTGCCGCTTGGCGGCGGGCAGCTCGGGCAGCTGGGCGCGCCAACCCTCCCGTTGCTCCTCACTCACCTCAATGGGGCCCAAATCGGGATCGGGGAAATAGCGGTAATCGCTGGCGCCCTCCTTGCTGCGCATGCTCTTGGTGAGCTGCTTGCCCTCATCCCAGAGGCGGGTTTCTTGAACAATCGGCTCGCCGGCCTCATAGGCCTTGATTTGGCGATGGATTTCGTAGTCGCACGCCTTCTGGATCGCCGAGAAGGAGTTCATGTTCTTGATCTCTACCTTGGTGCCGAAGGGGGCATCGGGGCCCCGGCGCACGGAGATGTTCACGTCGCAGCGCAGGGAGCCCTCCTGCATGTTTCCGTCGCTCACGCCCAGATACCGCATGATCCGCCGGATCTCTGAGGCGTACTCGGCCGCTTCGCGGCCGGTGCGCAAATCAGGCTTGGACACGATCTCGGCCAGGGCCACGCCGGCGCGGTTGTAATCCACCAGCGAATGGGTGGAACCGGCCAGGCGATCGCTGCCGGCATGCACAAGCTTGCCGGCGTCCTCCTCCATGTGGAGCCGCTCAATGCCGATGGTTTTGAGGTAAGTCTCCTTGCCTTTTTCGGCCACCTCCACCTCAATCCAGCCGTCCTCGGCGATCGGTTCGTCGAACTGGGAGATCTGGTAGTTCTTGGGCAGGTCGGGATAGAAGTACTGCTTGCGGTCGAACTTGCTGTGCTCAGCAACCTTCAAGTTCAAGGCCATGGCGGCCTTCACCGCATACTCGAGCACCTTTTGGTTCAGCACCGGCAAGGTGCCCGGCAAGCCACACACCACCGGGTCAATGTGGGTGTTGGGCTGGTCACCGAAAGTGGTGGACGCGTTGGTAAAAATCTTGCTGTCGGTGCCCAGCTGCACGTGGGTTTCGAGGCCAATCACGGCCTCCCATGCCGCCTGAGCTGGTGCTGCGCCCGCCATTTGAGATCTCCAATCGCCGTTGCGTGGCCTGATCCTATGGACAAGGGCCCGCTTCTCTTCGCCGAAACAGCGCTTCCTGGGCTGGGACGGCGTCTCCCGAGCTGAAACACTGAGTCATTGACGCAGCAATCCCCCCGGGCCATGGCGGCAACAGCCACCCAACCTGTCTTCATCCTGGGTGGCGGGCTGATGGGCCTGGCGATCGCCCACCAGCTGGCGCGCCGCGGCGAAGCGGTGACGGTGCTCAGCCGGCGCCGCAATGAAGCCGCCGGGTTTGTGGCCGCCGGCATGCTCGCCCCCCACGCAGAAGGGCTCAGCGGCAACCTGCTGCACCTGGGGCAGCGCAGCCTGGAGCGCATCCCCGCCTGGGTGGGGCAAATCGAAACCGACAGCGGTTTGAGCTGTGGCCTCAGGGCCTGCGGCATCGTTGTGCCTTTCGCCTCAGCAGCCGATCGGGATGCCTATCCCACCGCCGGCTTTGGCGATCGGCTCGATCGGATGGGCCTGGAGCGGGAGGTACCCGGCATTGGTCCGACCTGGACCGCCGGGCTGCTGTTTCGCCAGGACGGCCAAATCGACAACCGACGGCAATTGATGCGAGCCCTGGAACGGGCCTGCACCGCCCTGGGCGTGCAATTCCAAGAGGGAACCGAGGTGCACTCCCTGGGGCGGGACGCCGTTGGCGCCCTCAGCGGCGTGCGGCTGCAAACGGCGGAGGGCGAGGAGCACCTGCTCGACTGCCAGCGGGCCGTACTCACCTGTGGCGCCTGGAGCAGCCAGCTATTGCCCGAGCTGCCCATTAAGCCGGTAAAGGGCCAGATGCTCTCCCTGCAGGGGCCCAGGCAGGCCCTCCAACGGGTGATCTTTGGCCCCGGCACCTACCTGGTGCCCCGGGAAGACGGGCTCCTGGTGGTCGGGGCCACCAGTGAGGCCCACGCGGGCTTTGCCGAGGGCCTCACCCCCGACGGCCAACGCCAATTACAAGCAGGCATCGCCGCCCTGTTGCCAGAGGCAAGCCACTGGCCCCCCATGGAACGCTGGTGGGGCTTTCGGCCCTGCACCCCCGACGAAGGACCCCTGCTCGGGCCAGGGCCGATCCCAGGGCTATGGCTGGCCTGCGGCCACCACCGCAATGGGGTGCTGCTCGCCGCCATCACCGCCGAGCTGGTGGCCGATGCCATCACGGTGAACAATCCACAGGGGAACAACCCACAAAAAAGCCTCCCCGCTGGGGAGGCAGAGCGATGGCTCAACGCCTTTCGCTGGACCAGGTTTCGCGCTGGCTAGGCCGTAGCGACTCAGCCTTCGCTGCGCCAGGCCTGGTCGGCAGGGGCCCAATCGCTCAGCTCGGAGGCCTGGAACCAGAGGCCGATCTCGAACTCGGCGGTTTCAGGAGCATCGGAGCCGTGGATCACGTTGCGGCCGATGTTCACCGCCAAATCACCACGGATCGTGCCGGGTTCAGCTTCCAGGGGTTTGGTGGCTCCGATCAGCTTGCGGGCGCTGGCAATCACGCCATCCCCTTCCCACACCATCGCCACCACGGGGCCACTGGTGATGAAGTCCACCAGGCCGGCAAAGAAGGGACGCTCGCTGTGCACCCCGTAGTGGTTTTCGGCGAGCTCCCGGCTGGGTGTGAGCTGCTTGAGGCCCACGAGCTTGAAGCCCTTGCGCTCAAAGCGGCCGAGGATTTCTCCCACCAAACCGCGCTGAACACCGTCGGGCTTGATGGCAATAAACGAGCGTTCAGCAGCCATGAAGAGAAAGCAACAAACAGTTCATCGCGACCATCGTCAGCGGCGGCCCTGCCGGTTGGCAAGCACAGCCGCCGGCTAACAGGCCAGGCTTCCTTAGATTTGCGCTTCTTCTCACCAGGCCCGATGGTGCTCGCCCAACCCACCACCCGGGGCTCCTGGAGCGTGGCCGACAGTGCGGCCCTCTATGGATTGGACCGCTGGGGCGATCCCTATTTCACGGTGAACGGGCGCGGCCATGTGGTCGTTCACCCCGAGGGGAAGGGGACAACCGGCCTCGATCTGGTGGAGTTGGTGCAGGGCCTGCAGGGGCGCAACCTCGGCCTACCGCTCCTGCTCCGCTTCGACGACATCCTCGAAGACCGGCTCGAGCGCCTGCATGGGGCCTTTGAACGGGCCATGGAGCACTACGGCTACAGCGGCAACTACCAGGGCGTGTTCCCGGTGAAGTGCAACCAGCAGCGCCACGTGGTGGAAGAGCTGGTGGAAAGCGGCAAGCGCTGGCATTTCGGCCTCGAAGCCGGCAGCAAAGCCGAATTGCTGATTGCCCTCTCGCTGATCGAAGACCCCGAAGCCCTCCTGATCTGCAACGGCTACAAAGACCAGCGCTACATCGAAACCGCAATCCTGGCCCGCCGCCTCGGCCGCCAACCGGTGGTGGTGATCGAACAAGCCGATGAGGTGGAGCGCATCATCAGGGCCAGCCGCGAACTCGGGGCAGCACCCTTCATTGGCATCCGCGCCAAGCTCTCCGCGCGCAGCACCGGCCGCTGGGGCAGCTCCGTGGGCGACAAGGCCAAATTTGGCCTGTCGATTCCCGACGTGCTCGCCACGGTGGAGGCCCTGCGCGAGGCCGATCTCTTGGGCGATCTACGCCTGCTCCACTTCCACGTGGGCAGTCAAATCAACGACATCGCGGTGCTCAAGGACGCCCTGCAGGAAGCCGGACAGATCTATGTCCAACTGGCCCAACTCGGCGCGCCCATGGGTTACTTGGATGTGGGCGGCGGCCTGGGCATCGACTACGACGGCAGCCGCACCGCCACAGCAGCCTCCACCAACTACTCCCTCCAGAACTACGCCAACGACGTCGTGGCCACGGTGCGGGAATGTTGTGAACCCAATGGCATCACCGTGCCAACCCTGGTGAGCGAAAGCGGCCGCGCCATCGCCAGCCACTTTTCGGTTTTGGTGTTCGATGTGCTGGGCAGCAGCTCGGTACCCGGTGCCGTTCCCCCAACCCGCGACAGCGAACCCCTGATCGTTCGCAACCTGCGCGAGACCTTGGCGGGGATTACGGCCCTGGGCCATGGCGCCAACGGCGACACCAAAGCGCCGGAACGCACCAGCGAAGGGCTGCAGGAAGCGTGGAACGACGCCATCAAGTTCAAGGACGACGCCCTCTCCGCCTTCCGCTTGGGCTACCTCAGCCTCCCGGATCGGGCTGTGGCCGAACAGCTCACCTGGGCCTGCGCCGAAGCCATCGTGGAGCGGCTACCAGCAACAGGGCCCATCGCCGAGGAACTCAAGGCCCTCAGCGCTGCCCTAGCCAGCACCTATTACGCCAATCTCTCGGTGTTCCGCTCCGCCCCCGACACCTGGGCGATCGAACAGCTGTTTCCCGTGATGCCCATCCACCGGCTGGATGAAGCGCCCACCCAACTGGGCCACTTTGCTGACCTCACCTGCGACTCCGACGGCAAACTGGCCCGGTTCATTGGCCAGGGCCAGGCCAAACCCCTCTTAGAACTCCATCCGCTTCAACCAGGCGAGCCCTACTGGATCGGCATGTTCCTCGGCGGGGCCTACCAGGAAGTGATGGGCAACCTGCACAACCTGTTTGGTACGACCAACGCCGTGCACATTCGGCTCACCCATGACGGCGGTTACCAGCTGGACCACGTAGTGCGGGGCAACACCAATGCAGAGGTGCTGGAAGCCATGGAACACAACCCCGAGCTCCTGCTGGAACGCCTCCGGGTCGCCAGTGAAGCCGCCATCCAAAGGGGTGACCTCAAGATCAGCGATGCCCGCAGGCTGATGGACCACCTGGAGACCAGTCTCCGGCAAACCACGTATCTGCAGGCCTAAGCCAGGTCTGCAGGCCTAAGCCAGGTCTCCAGGGCTAAGCCATGCCTGCGGGGCTAAATAGAGCCAGAAAGAAGATACTGTCAGAAACTGAAGACGCTTAAGACTCAACCCTTTTCATGGCCCAACTTACCCATCAAGAAGGCACATGAAGAGAGCAACAAAAGCGACAGGCTGTAATAGAGCAAGCTCAACCCATCAGTGATAGGCAAAGCAATCATTGATTTAAACGCAAAGACCAATAAAGCAACTACAAGAACCTTGACAAGCTTTTCTTTTAAATCATCAAGATTATCAACATCAAGCACCCCCGTAAACCTTGCGTGCTCCCCCTCCCTGGCAGGATCAATCGCAGAAATCAACAACTCATAGGTTCCATAGCTGAAAATCAATAGGGCAATGCCAACCAAATACAAATCAACTCCACCCACAAAACCACCTAGCACTTTTGCGACATATTGCTTATCGCTGCCACCATGCACCATCAAATTCAGCGAGTAAAGCGTTTCCTTTGTGCCCAAAATAAAGGTCGCAAAGCTACTGATCGCCGTCATCACGACAGGCAAGATTGCGATCAATCGCAGTCTCCACAAGGCTCCCTCAAATCGAGACTCCAGAAGATGCAAAAACCTTTTGGATGCCCGGGGAGTGATTGCCATGAAACGATGAGAAGTTGCCAAACATTACTCGAATTGAAGCCATTGCCCAAGGCAACACTTCATCGACAGCATGCCTAAGCCCTAAACAAAACAACACATCAACCAACCCTCAATTACCGGCGGCCCCAGGGCTCGGTGACGCGAGTGACACTTTCAAATCTTGGTTTGCAGCTTCGAGGGCCCCATCGAGGGCTGCCCCATCGCGCCCGCCCGCCTGGGCCAGGTTGGGCCGGCCGCCGCCGCCGCCGCCGCAGGCCTTCGCCACCCCACCGATGAACGTCCCGGCCTTGAGGCCCTTGGCGATCACGGCCTTACCGAAAGCCGCCACCAGGATCACCTTGGCCAAATCAGCGGGGTCGGGCAGGCCGCCCAGCACTACCGCAGCACCAGCTCCCAACTGATCCGCGAGTTGCTGGGCCGCACTCTGGAGGCCCCCACCGTCTACCCCATCCAGGCGAGCCACCAACAGGGCAAAGGCGCCTTCGCCAGAGCCAATCGACTCGGCCTGGGACGCCAACGCCGCAGATTTCGCCAAAGCCAACTCTTCCCGGGCGGAGGCCAAGGCCTTACTGGTGGCCTTGAGTTCGTCCTGCAGGGCACTGACGCGATCGAGGATTTCCGCGGGCTGGGCCTTGAAGCGATCGCCCAGCACCTTCACCACCGCATCGCGTTCGTTGAGATAGGCGAGCACGGCGGGTCCTGCCACCGCCTCAATGCGGCGAATGCCAGCCGCCACCCCTGATTCGCCAATGATCTTGAACAGGCCGATCTCAGCGGTGTTGGCCACATGGGTGCCGCCGCAGAGCTCCATCGAAACGCCCGGCACATCCACCACCCGCACCACCTCGTCGTACTTCTCGCCAAACATGGCCACAGCACCAGCAGCCTTGGCCTGGTCGATCGCCATCTCCTGGACCTCCAGGGCATGGGCATCGCCGATCCAACCATTGATCAAGGCTTCGATCTGGCCGATCTCGGCCGCAGTCACCGCCCGGGGGCAGTGGAAGTCGAAGCGCAAACGATCAAAATCCACTAGCGAACCGGCCTGGCCAATCCCGGGATCCACCACCTGCTTCAGGGCCGATTGGAGCAGGTGGGTTGCGGTGTGGTTCGCCTGGGCCCGGCGCCGGCATGCCCGGTCCACCTGGGCCTGCAGCACATCCCCAACCGCCAGGCTGCCGCGCTCCACCCGGCCGTTGTGCACAAACACGCTGCGGTTGCGGCTCACCGAGGCAATCTCAACAAGCAGCCCGTCGCCTTGCGCCCCCGAGCCCGCCCCAGAGAGCACGCCCCGATCGCCCACCTGGCCGCCGCCTTCCCCATAAAAGGGGGTGGAATCCAGCACCAACTGCACCAAATCACCAGCTTCAGCGCGCCCAGCCGGCTCCCCATTCACCACCAGGGCCAGCACGCAGCTGGGGTGCTCAAGCGCCCCATAGCCCTTAAAAGCCGTGGCCCCAAGCTCCGAGGCCATCTGCTCAATCGCCCCCTGCAGGGTGAGATCAATGCTCACCGCCGCCGCCTTGGCCCGCTGGCGCTGGGCCTCCATCGCCGCCCCAAAGCCAGCCAGGTCAACACCCAAGCCATGCTCCTCGGCGATCTCCTCGGTGAGCTCCAGGGGGAAACCGTAGGTGTCGTAAAGCTCGAAGGCCTGCTCGCCGGAAATTTGCTCTGGCTTGGCGGCCAGCACATCGGCCAGCAGCTTTTCACCCCGCTCCAGGGTTTCCAGGAAGCGCGCTTCCTCGCGCTCCAGCTCGGCCAGGATCACGTCCCGGCGCTCCAGCAACTGGGGATAGGCCGAAGCCATCAGGGCAATCGACGCCTCACCCATGGCGGGCAAAAACGGCTTGTCGATGCCCAGGAGCCGGCCATGGCGCACCACCCGCCGCAACAGCCGCCTCAGGATGTAACCGCGACCCAGGTTGCTGGCGGTCACACCATCGCAAATCAGTTGGGTGATGGCCCGGCTGTGGTCGCCAATCACCTTCAGTGAGGTCTTGCCCTTGTCGTCGAGGCTCCGGTAGTCGACCCCCGCCAGCGCCCCCGCCGTTTCAATCAGCGGGTAGATGAGATCGGTCTCGTAGTTATTCGGCACGGCCTGGACGATCTGGGCCATCCGCTCCAGGCCCATGCCGGTATCGATATTGCGGTTCGCCAACGGCGTGAGGTTGCCCCCGGCGTCGCGGTTGTACTGCATAAAAACGAGGTTGTAGAACTCGATAAAACGGCTGTCGTCCTCCAGATCAATGCCGTCATCGCCCAGTTCCGGCTTGAAGTCGTAATAGATCTCCGAGCAGGGACCACAGGGGCCCGTGGGCCCCGAAGCCCAAAAGTTGTCGGCCTCATCCATCCGGATGATCCGCTTGGGGGTCACCCCCACGGTGTCGCGCCAAATCAAGGCGGCCTCGTCGTCGTCGCGGAAGACACTCACTACCAGGTTTTGGGGGCTCAAGCCAAAGACACCGGTGCTTAGCTCCCAAGCCCACTGGATGGCCTGCTCCTTGAAGTAATCGCCAAAGGAAAAGTTGCCGAGCATCTCAAAAAACGTGTGATGGCGCGCCGTGCGGCCCACGTTCTCGATGTCGTTGGTTCGGATGCACTTCTGGGAGCTGGTGGCCCGGGGAGCGGGCCGTTCCACCTGCCCCAGGAACACCGGCTTAAACGGCAACATGCCGGCAATGGTGAGCAGCACCGTGGGGTCCTCCGGCACCAGCGAAGCGCTGGCCATGGGCCGGTGGCCCCGCTCCTCGTAAAAGCGCAGAAAGGCGGCTCGGATCTCGGCCCCACTCCGGGGCCCAGCTACGGGGCGAGGGGCAGGCTGGTTTGTCGAAGAAAAGTCAGCAGCCATGGCCCGATGCAGCAGAACAACCCTGGAAAGGGCATGATCGCCCAGCACAGGCCTCGCTGGCCGTTACCAGCACCGAGATGCGGTTGCAATCGATCAGCTGGGCCCTCACCGCTGGAGTCACGGCCCTAGGCCTCCAAGCGGGCTGGACCTGGCTGGCATCGGGATCGTTCGTTGCTGGGCTGGAGCCAGCCCTGCGCTCCGGTGGATGCGGGTTTTTCTATGGCCTTTTGGCGTTCCACCTGCAGCGGGTGGATCCCGACGACGGCCATCTGCAAGCGGGCTTGGTGGGCGCCGTCTGCGGGATCCGCAGCCTGGGGGCAGCCAGCGAACTGCCCCCAGGCTGGGCCGGTGACCTGGCCCAAAACCCATTAACAGTGATGATGGTGTCGATCCGCGGGTGGCTGCCGTTTTGGTTGCCGCTCTGGTTGCCGCTCATTGGCAGTGCTTTGGCACTGCATTCCTTGCAGCACCTGGCCCCACGCCTCCTCCCCGCACCACGGCCCTGACGCCGGCTTCATGAGCCTGTTGCATGCCACTTGGCTGTTTCCCCCCGAAGGCTCGGGAGGCAGGCTTTTTCTATGGGCTGACACCTGGCGCGTTGCCACCCCCGCCACACCGGAACGCGAAGCCCCCGAACACCCGCTCGCCCTCAACGAGGACGACCTCGCCACCTGGTTGGACGACAACCACCTGTGGTCGGAGGCCCTCAGGCCTGCCCGGGCCACCCTCAGTTTGCCCAGTCGCCACCAGGCCGCCAAAGGCAAAACCAAACAAGCTGGCCAGTGGACCGGCTTGCCCCTGCAAGCCGGTGAACCCATCCCCAAGGAACCGGAGTGGTGGCCCTGGCAAGTGGATGGCTGGGCCCTCGATCCGGCCAGCGCCGCTGAATGGCTCAGTGGACTGCCCCTGGCCGGCGACCATCCCGAAATGGCCGATGACCTGCGCTGGTGGACCCACCTGCAGCGCTGGGCCCTGAGCCTGATTGCCCGGGGCCGTTGGCTGCCCCAAATCGAAGCTGGCAAGGCCCGCTGGCTACCGCTGGTCAACCGGGAAGACGACAGGCGCCGTCTTGAGGAGCTGGCCACCGGCCTGCCCCAGGTGGCCACCTGTGCCCTGGCAGCGGGCCTCACGGGCGATCCATCCCTGGCCTGCCGCCGGCCTGGCAGCGGCCGCCTGCGGGTCGCAAGCCTGCTGGAGGCCCTGCTCGATGGCCAGCTCCGGGCGGGCTATCAGCCGTCGAACGACGGCCTCGATCCCCTCCTGGCGGCCTGGCAAAAAGCCCTGGGCAAGGGCGATGGCAACCTCAGCCTCAGCGAAGAAGACAGCGAGCGTCTTTCCATCGCCACCCACCATTGGCGCGAAGCAGTGGCCGGCAAGGTGGCCCCCGCCAGGGCCTATCTCGAACTGTTCACCCCGGCTGAAGGCGAAGAGCTCTGGGAGTTGCGCTTTGGCCTGCAAGCCGAAGCCGATCCCAGCCTGCGGGTGCCAGCCAGTGCCGTTTGGGCGGTGGGAGATCGGGGCCTGCAAATGGGTGAAGTGGCCGTAGCCATCCCCAGCGAACTGTTTCTCGAAGGCATGGGCCGGGCCCTCACAGTGTTTGAACCGATTGCCCGGGGGATTGATGCCTCCACCCCGGAGGCCATGCAACTCACCCCAGCTGAAGCCTTTGTGCTGGTGCGCACCGCCGCCAGCCAACTCCGGGACGTGGGCGTGGGTGTGGTGCTGCCCCCCAGCCTCGGCGGCGGCCTGGCCAGTCGCCTGGGCCTGGCCATCGAAGCCGAACTGCCCACCAAATCCCGCGGTTTCACCCTCGGCGAAAGCCTGGATTGGAAGTGGGAGTTCATGATCGGCGGCGTCACCTTGAGCCTCAAGGACCTCGAGCGGCTCTCGGCCAAGCGCAGCCCCCTGGTGCAACATAAAGGGGCCTGGATCGAACTGCGGCCCGCCGACCTCAAATATGCCGAGCGCTTCTGCAGCGCCAAACCTGGCCTGAGCCTCGATGACGCCCTGCGGCTCACCGCCACCGGTGGCGACACCCTGATGCGCCTGCCGGTGCACCGCTTTGAAGGCGGCCCCCGCCTCCAGGCCGTGCTGGAGCAGTACCACCAGCAAAAAGCCCCTGACCCCCTACCCGCACCCGAAGGCTTTTCCGGCCAATTGCGGCCCTACCAGGAGCGGGGCCTGGGCTGGCTGGCCTTCCTGCACCGCTTTGATCAGGGGGCGTGCCTGGCCGATGACATGGGCCTGGGCAAAACCATCCAACTGCTGGCCTTCCTGCAGCACCTCAAGGCCGAAGACGAACTCAAACGGCCGGTGTTGTTGGTGGCTCCCACCTCCGTACTCACCAACTGGAAACGGGAAGCGGCGGGCTTCACCCCCGAACTCGGCGTGCACGAGCACTACGGCCCGAGGCGGCCCTCCAGCCCAGAAGCGCTCAAAAAAGCCCTGAAAGGTGTGGATCTGATGCTCACCAGCTACGGCCTACTGCAGCGCGATAGCGAGCTGCTCGAAAGCGTTGATTGGCAGGGGGTGGTGATTGATGAAGCCCAGGCCATCAAGACCCCAACCGCCAAGCAATCCATGGCCGCGAGGGATCTGGCCCGGCCCGGCAAACTCAGCCGTTTTCGGATTGCCCTCACCGGCACCCCGGTGGAGAACCGCGTCAGCGAGCTCTGGGCCCTGATGGATTTCCTCAATCCCAAGGTGCTTGGCGATGAACCGTTCTTCCGCCAGCGCTATCGCCTGCCCATTGAGCGCTATGGCGATATGGCCTCCCTGCGCGACCTCAAGGCCCGGGTGGGGCCCTTCATCCTGCGGCGTCTCAAAACCGACAAATCGATCATTTCCGACCTGCCCGAGAAGGTGGAATTGAGCGAATGGGTGGGCCTCAGCCCCGAGCAGAAAAAGCTCTACAACAAGACGGTCGAAGCCAGCCTCGATGCGATTGCCCGGGCACCCCTGGGTCAAAGCCATGGCCAAGTGCTGGCCTTGCTCACCAAGCTCAAACAAATCTGCAACCATCCCGCCCTCGCCCTCAAGGAAGACGCCGACGCTGCCGCCCATAGCGCCACCGGCTTTTCCAGTCGCAGCGCCAAGGTGCAGCGGCTGGAGGAAATTCTCGAAGAGGTGATCGAGGCGGGGGATCGGGCCCTGCTGTTCACCCAATTCGCCGAATGGGGCCACCTGCTCAAGGCCTACCTGGAGCGCAAGTGGCGCCAGGAGGTGCCGTTCCTCTACGGCAGCACCAGCAAAAACGAGCGCCAGGCCATGGTCGATCGCTTCCAGGATGACCCCCGCGGCCCCCAGCTGTTCCTGCTGTCGCTCAAGGCCGGTGGCGTGGGCCTCAACCTCACCCGGGCCAGCCATGTGTTCCACATCGATCGCTGGTGGAACCCCGCCGTGGAAAACCAGGCCACCGACCGGGCCTATCGGATTGGCCAACAAAATCGGGTGATGGTGCACAAATTCATCACCAGCGGTTCGGTCGAAGAGAAGATCGACCGCATGATCCGCGAAAAATCCAAGCTCGCTGCTGAAATCGTGGGCTCGGGAGAGGAGTGGCTCGGCGGCCTGGAAGTGAGCCAACTGCGCGACCTGGTCGCCCTCGAGGAGGACTAGGCCATGGCGACCAATCCAGCCAGCTCTTCAGACATCCGCTGGCAGCAGCGCTTCGCCAACCTGCAAAAGGCCTTGGGCCAGCTCCAGGCCGCCATTGCCGAACATCGGCGCGACCCGGCCAACGAGCTGATCGTGATTGCCCTGATCAAGGCCTACGAATTCAGTTTCGAGCTCAGTTGGAAAACCCTCAAGGATCTGCTGGCCTGGAATGGCCTCGACGTGAAACTGCCGCGGGAGGTGCTCAAACAGGCCTTTGCCACAGGCCTAATTGAAAACGGCCAGCTCTGGATCGACATGCTCGAGCAGCGCAACCTGATGGCCCACACCTACGACCAGGCCCGGGCGAGGCAGGCCGCCGACTTGATTTGCCTGCACTACTGGCAGGAATTGCAATGGCTGCAGCAGAGCCTGCAAGAGCGCCAGCCATGACCCCCACCAACCACGGCCTGCCAGAGCGCACGGTGAGCGACATCCGCGGCTGTCTCGGGCACTTTCCCCAGATCCGCTGGGTCAAGCTCTACGGCTCCCGGGCCATGGGCCGCCACTGGCGCGGCTCCGACATCGATCTAGCCTTCAGTGCATCAGACGACTGCAGTGGGCAACTGCTCGAGGCCCTCGACCAGCTACCCACCCCCTATCAGTTCGATGTGACCCACTGGGAATCGCTGCGGCACCAGGGGCTCAAGGATCACATCGAGCGCGTTGGCTCCCCCTTTCCATGAACAGCCTCTCCAACCCGATCACCACCCAATTGGGCGACCAGGGCCTGGGCCAGCAGCCCTGGTGGGTCGAGCAGTGGATGGAGCTGATCAATGGCTACCACTTCAAAAAACGGCTCGAACGCGCCTGGGATTACGCCCGTTCCGGCAACGTCACCTCGATTCGTTTTGAAGGGCGCCGGGTGCATGCGCGGGTGCAGGGCACCGACCCCGATCCCTACAAGGTGAAGCTCTGGCTCGATGTGCTCAACGACGACGACTGGGGCTACGTGCTTGACGCCCTCACCCAAAAGGCCCGTTGGTCGGCCCAACTGCTGGCGGGGGTGATGCCCCAAGACATCGAACGGGCCTTCGCCGCGAGCGGCAAACGGCTGTTTCCGTTCAAATTGCAAGAGGTGCGCAGCGAATGCAGCTGCCCGGATAAGGCCAACCCCTGCAAGCACATCAGCGCCGTCTACTACCTGATGGGCGATCGCTTCAGCGAAGACCCCTTCGTGCTGTTCCAAATGCGGGGCCGCACCCGGGCCCAACTGCTGGCCGATCTCGCCGTGCGCCGCCGCCAGGCCTTGGCGAAGCAAGCCCTGGCCAAGAAGGCTGCCGCCAAAAAAGGAGCCATAGCGGACGCCCCAGAGCCCCCCCAACCGGTGCATCCCGCCATCAAGGATCCGAACCGGTGGTGGCGTTATGGGGCAGCCCTTGATCCGGAGCTGGTGGTGATCGCGCCAGCCATGGAGGGCGATACGGGCCTCGATGCGGCCGGCCCCATCCCCCTCGCCGAAGACGGGCGCTTCCCGGAGGCCAATGGCCGCTTTCTTGACCAGCTCAAGGGCCACGGCCAGCTCATGGCCACCCTGGCCATGGCCAAGGCCATGGGCACGGGGAATGGCACTGGTGCTGACGACGACAGCCCGAGCTGATGGGGCCTGAGCCCTGGCTGACTGGCGACGCGCAAGCGGTCGCATCGCGACTCATCAGCTCTTACCAGACAGGCTTCGGGCAGCCTCTCGTCACCGGGCTCGCCGGCGATGCCAACGGCGAGCAATGGGCCAAGGAGCTCTTTGCAGCGCCAATTGTGGTGCTGGCCCATGACGGCAGCCCCCTCGATCAAGGCGACGGGCCCCGGCTGATCTATGCCAATCGGGCCGCCCTCAACCTCTGGGACCGCCGCTGGGGCGAGATGGTGGGCATGCCCTCCCAGCTCACCGCCGAGCCCAGCGAGCGAGCGAGCCGCCAAACCGCCCTGACCGCAGCCCAACAAGAAACCTCCTTCAAGGGCTACCGCGGCATCCGCATCAACCGCCATGGCCGCCGCTTCCAGATCAACAACGCCCGCCTCTGGACCCTCGTAGAGCCAGCGGGCCAAGCCTGCGGCCAAGCCGCCTGCTTCAGCAGCTGGTGGTGGTTATAGATCGATTAAGGCGCCCCACGCCGGCGCCCCCGATTAAAGAACCGAGAGATTCCTCAGATCACCGCTGTAGCCGGTGATCTCCAGCACCCCATCGGTGGCCGCTTGGAAGCCCGCCACCCCGTCGTTGAACGCAACGAAGGTGCGGGCCGTGGGACCAACCCCGAAGGAGAAAGTGGCCGCCTGCTGGGCCAGGAATGTGGATCCAGTGAGCTGGCCAGCCACACCCGCCTCGTTCAAGGAGGTGACGGCTCCGAGGTTGGCAACTTGAGCAGCCGCTACCGAAGTAGGGCCATCCAAACTGTCAATACCAATGGCGAAGTCAGTGATCCGATCGGGGCTGGCTAAAAGAGAAGCGGGGCGGCTCAACACCTGGAACACATCAGGTCCCCCAAGCCCCGTCAAGAGGTCGGCACCACTGCCACTTTTGAGCACATTGGCCGTGCCATTCCCGCTGATGTAGTTGGGATTGCCTGCTGTGGCTCCCAATTGGGCGGAGCTCGTGGAAAACAACCCAGGGCCCGTGAGACTGCCGTTCTCTCCCAAGCTGATGCCCTGGGTGGCGTTAAAGCCCACGGAGACAGAGGCCCCAGCCGCCAAACTCGCGCCCCAGCCAGCCCCACTCAAGGTGGTGCGATAGACCCCTCCGCCCAGATTGGTTTGCGTCACCGTGCAGCCCCATGGCGAACCACTGAGCACATGGGTGGTTTCAAAACTGAGGCTCCAGGTGTTTAAGGCTGATGCTCCTGTATTGGTCACAGTGATCTGGGCCGTCAACCCTTGGTACCAAATGGAGCCAGACACCCCCACCTTGAGATCGGCAGAGCTGGGGATTGGAATCGACGGCTTGATCGACCCACCCGGGTCAAAAATCGCAGCAGCCTTACCCGGAAGGGTGGTTGGCCCTTGGGCTGGCACGGGTATCGCCACTGAGCCGGTGGTGACGGTTTCGGCAAAACCCTGCCGGTCCTGGTAAGCAACCTGAAGCCGCAGGCTTTGGCCCTGCTGGGCAGTCGTCGCTTGAAAGTTGGCTGCCGTTGCTCCATTAATCGCCAACCACGTTGAGGTACCTCCCACCTGCGACTGCCATTGGTAGGCAAAGACTCCGTCCCCATCAGGATCCGACGACGTCAGAATCGGGGAGAGGATCTGGCCAACAGCAGGGGTTCCGCCAATGCCAAATCCAGCCTTCCCATCATTTACAAAGGGAACCAAAACCGACGCCGAGGAGATGGATTCGGCAAAGTTTTTGGCATCGGTGTAGGCCACCTTCACCTGAATCGCCTTCCCCTCCTGCCCATGGTCCACGGCGTAGGTGGAAGCAGTCGCACCTGCAATCGAGCTCCATGCTTTTCCCCCATCACTGGAGGCCTGCCATTGGTAAACAAAACCGCCACTGCCGTTGCCATCGGGGTCGGCGCTAGAGATCAATGCCTTCAATGCGGTGCCCACAGCTGCTGAACCGCTGATCGCCGCGACAGCTGCACCTTGGTTCACAACGACGGCAGGCGTTACCGGTGTTGGTGAAGGTGTTGGTGCTGGCGTAACACCAGAAGACGAACGCACGGTGATGCCAGGCAGTGCATCCAACTCCTGGTCCGTCAGGGCCACGCCGCCTTTCAGCTCCACACTTCGGGCAAAGGCACCCGCGAGTCCGGCGTTGTAATCCAAGGCCACTTCGTTGGAAACATAATCACTGCGAAGATCCGTATACGCAGTGTCATCCGCCTTACCTGGACCACCCACCAAAGCGCCAAAATTGATGTGGGCATTTGGCAAGCCATTGTTGAATCCATCCCAGCCCACACCAGAAGCCTCGCGGCTATGGGGCTGCTGGGGAAAATTGTTTCCGTAGCCAACCAAATAGCTCGAATTGCGTGGATTGGCACCAAGGATGTAGTCGAGGGTGCCCTGGGCAAGAGCCGTATAGGCTCCATTGGGATCATTGACACTTGCCGCATAGACGTCAGCCAAAAATGCCGTGTTAGCTGCATACCGCAGCGAACCCCACTGGCTGACCCAGCGCAAGCCACCGCTCGTAATCGAGACTCCGTTACCGCCCGATACCCAGTTATTCAGCCAGCCCTCCACCTGCTGCTTAATCGCACTGGATCCCGTCTGCTGAGCGAGCAAGACGGCCGTTGCATAGGAAGCATCGTCCCAATTACCTGTCCAACCCTTATTCAAACCGCCAATGTTCGTATTGTATAGATTGAGGGCCTTGGCAAGATAGCCAGACCCATCACCCCCACCGGCAGTCACCGCCTTTGAAAGCCACACCGCCCCATTCGCCAATTCATCGTAATAGCCGCTGTAGGAGTTATAGAAGTTTTGGATTGAGGGAATCGAATCGGAGTATTTACCGCGGTTCCGATCGGCAAAGTCGTATAGGGCTACAGCGCTCTTGAGCAGTTGATCCGCATACACTTTGTCGCCATTTTGACGAAACAGAATCGATGCGGAAGCCAAGGCAGCAGCGCTACCACCCGCCACATCAGAACCCGGCTTAGCAGCAGTCACAGCCAAGACTGGTCGCAGAATTGTTTCCGACTCAGCGGATTTCCAAAGCTCATGGTCCGCATTGGGATCCCCAACCTGAGCCACAAAAAATGCTGTTTTACCAGAAGCATCGAGCACATTGCATTTCAGGAGATAATCCGTACCCCATTTGACAGCGGCCAGCAGTTCATCCGTTTGAGCGGCCGCCCCATAGCCCTTGGAAAATTGCAAGCCTCCCCAGGCCAGATTCGTGAGACTGGAGGCCAAGGGGAGCCCGAATTTGCCGTAATCACCTGCATCGTGATAGCCCCCAGTGAGATCAAGCTTTAAACCGGCCTGAAGATTTGCCGTGGTGTTATCACCAAAACAAACACCATCGGCACCATCATTCAGCCCTGAATCTCCGCGCCAATCAATTCGATTCGTGGCTTCATCGAGGTTGCCGGAGCGCTGTGCTTCATAGAAGAGAAACGACTTCTGCAACGCTTCCGCATAATTCTGTCCACCTCCCTTCACGGCAAAGGCGATGGGGTTCACCTCACCTGAGCCAGCAGACCCTGAGCCAACAGAACCTGACACAACAGAACCTTGGCCCGCTCCAGGCGGCACAGCCACCGGAACAACCACCGGCGCAACCACCGGGGCCAGCACGGGAGCAGTCGGCGCAACGGGATTACTCGGGCCTGACTGAACCACGAGCGCAAGCGGGCTCGTGGCAAACAGGGTGGAGGGCTGCAGCGTTCCCGTGCTTGCTGTGGATGCCTGGGTTGCATTGAACCCCACGGTCACACTGGCACCAGGAGCCAGAGCTGCTCCCCAATCCCTACCGGTCAAGGTGTAGGCGTAGTGCCCGTTGGGCAACTTGCCCACCGTGAAGCTGAGCCCCCAGGGTGCTCCTGTGATCTGTACGTCACTTTCAAACGACAGGCTCCAGTCGGCCAAGGGCGCCGTGCCGCTATTGGTGATCGTGAGGTTGGCCGTTAAGCCCCCTGCCCAGGTTGAACCACCGAGCAGCAACTTCAGTGCGGAATTACCACCAATCAGAACAGACGTAGCCACTGCGCAGAATCAAGTGAAAAGGTTTTACAAGCGGCAACCCCTCTCCACCAATCCCAAAAAGGGGATACCTGGTGAACTCGCCTGCCCGAAAGTGCCGGAAGGGGTTGTCGCGCACCATCCCGCCCTTGGGAAGACGCCGTCAAAACTCCTTCAAGAAAGAAGAAAACTTCCTACGATCCCACGAACAGCAGAAGCGGCATGAATCTCACCGACAGGATGCCTATTCTGCTGGAACGCCGCAGGATCATGCGCAGGGCGATCCTGTCGAGCGGACTTGATCTCAGCATTGCCCTTGCCATCGGCAAAGAAACCAATCTGCTGCCACTTATCTATAGTTTCACCAATCCATCGTGCCTTCATTATATCGGCACTGACGCTAAAAGCTGCCTTGAGGCCTTTCCGACCAAGTCTCCAGGCTTTCTGGTCTGCAGTGACGAACTTGTCGATAGCGATGGCTTCAGCCTGGCAAAAGCATTCAAAACAAAACACCCCCGCACGAAAATATTACTGTTTTGCACTGGCCCCCAGGCCGATGCGCGCGTAACGAACGCCGATTGGATCGATGGCATCTTTTATATTCAAGAGGCCTTCGAAGGCAAAGGCGTATTACAACAAGCCGTGATCGCAGCCGCCGGAGGTCATCGCTACCGCAGCGAGCGGATTCGCGCCCAATGCGAAACAAGCTCTGATCTCCAGCTCAAGGAAAGAGATTATCAAATTCTCAACTGTCTTGCCGATGGCATGAACAATCGCGAGATCTCGGCCACATTGCAGATTAGCGAAGAAACTGCCAAGACCTATACCAAGCGCCTACTCGGCAACCTGGGCGCAAAGAATCGCCTTCACGCCGTAGTCCTTGGGCTGAGATTTGGGCTTACAGCCATTACCAAATGAACAATTGACAAATCAGAGCTCCCTTCGGTTCTCCCACCATCCCTGTCGTAGCAACCGAACTCGGCCGTAAGGGCCGTACCAAAACGGCCGGTTCTCGCCCTGCACGCCATCCAAAAGCCGCAGCACATTGGCGTTGCGGGTGACTCCCGCAACTTCCAACCGGAGTTCTCACCATGCTGACCCTGCGCCAATCCTCTTTCGATCAACTGCAGTCGGATCTATTCCGCAAACTCGAGCAGCAATTGCAAACGGCCGAGCGCGTGC
Organism: Cyanobium sp. NIES-981; assembly: GCA_945896675.1. GTDB lineage: Bacteria > Cyanobacteriota > Cyanobacteriia > PCC-6307 > Cyanobiaceae > Cyanobium_A. The sequence goes on along the minus strand of CAMDEM010000002.1, from coordinate 91,033 downwards.
CCAGCGCCGAAGTGCGGGAAACAGCCGAGGCTTACACCATTGCCCTCGAGCTGCCCGGCGTCGACAAATCCAGCATCGATGTCAAAGCCACCGATCGCTCCCTGGTGATCAGTGCCGAACGCCCCAACCCCCAGGCCGAACCCGCCCCCGGCGACTCGAGCCCCTTGCTCAGTGAGTTCCGCTACGGCACCTGGAGCCGCAGCTTCCGCTTCCCCGCTGGCATCAACCGCGATGCCATCGAGGCCCACTACCGCGACGGCCTCCTCACGGTGAGCGCCGCCAAAGCCCAAACCCTCACCACCGTTCAGGTGCAGGTCGAAGGCTGAGCAGCTGAGACACGAGAGTCAGAGCCCGGCCATGGAGCCGGGCTTTTTTGTACCAACCCAGCACCGGTCCTACCTACAGTCAGGGTCCCTGATGGGGTGCCATGGCCAGCGCCAACCCAAACCCGCAACTCCCTAGCCCGCGCCTGGGCCTTCAGTGCGAGTCGATTGCCACCGACACCACCACAATCCGCTCCCTCGACTGGGACCGCAGCCGCTTCGACATCGAATTTGGCCTGCGCAACGGCACCACCTACAACGCCTTTTTGATCAGGGGAGCCAAGACAGCGCTGATCGACACCAGCCATCTCAAATTTGAAACCACCTGGCTACCGCTTCTGCAAAGCCAGATCGACCCGGTGGCGATCGATTATTTGATCGTTTCCCACACCGAACCCGACCACTCGGGGTTGATTGGCCATCTGATCGACCTGAACCCCGCCATGGAGATTGTGGGTTCCAAGGTGGCCATCCAGTTCCTGGAGGACCAGGTGCACCGGCCCTTCCAATCAAGGGCGGTAAAAAGCGGCGACACCCTAGAGCTGGGCGTCAATCCAGACAGCGGCGTGGAGCACCGCTTTGAGTTTCTGAGCGCGCCAAATCTCCACTGGCCCGACACCATCTTTTCCTTCGACCACGGCACCGGCATCCTCTACACCTGTGATGCCTTCGGCCTGCATTACTGCAGCGATGAGCTGTTTGACAGCGATCCAGGGGCGATCGCCCCGGACTACCGTTTCTACTACGACTGTTTGATGGGTCCCAACGCCCGCAGCGTGCTGCAGGCCCTCAAACGCATGGATGGGCTGCCTGAGATCAACACCATTGCCGTGGGCCACGGCCCCCTGCTGCGCCATCACCTGGGCCTATGGGTGGAGGACTACCGAACCTGGAGCAGTGATCGCAGCAAAGGCGAGAGCTACGCAGCCGTTTGCTACGTGAGCCAATACGGATTCTGCGACCGCCTCAGCCAGGCCATCGCCCGCGGCATCAGTAAGGCCGGGGCCCAGGTGCAGTTGGTGGATCTGCGGGCCACCGATGCCCAGGAACTCAGCGCCTTAATTGGCGAGGCCGATGCTGTGGTGGTGCCCACCTGGCCGGCCAAGGCCGATGCCGACATGCAAGCGTCCGTTGGCACCTTGCTCGCCGCCCTCAAGCCCAAGCAATGGGTGGCTTGCTACGACGCCTTTGGGGGCAATGACGAACCGATCGACACCGTGGCCTCCCAACTGCGCGGCCTGGGTCAGAAAGAAGCCTTTGAACCGCTCCGCATTCGCCAAGTACCCGCAGGCAGCGACTACCAACGCTGCGACGAAGCCGGCACCGATCTGGGCCAATTGCTGACCAAAGCCAAAACCATTGCCGCGATGAAGGCCCTCGATGGCGATCTCGATCGGGCCCTTGGGCGCCTATCCGGCGGGCTGTATGTGGTGACGGCGCGCCAAACCGACGACGACGGCACCCGCAGCAGCGCCATGGTGGCCAGCTGGGTCAGTCAGGCCAGCTTCAATCCCCCTGGCATCACCGTGGCCGTCGCCAAAGACCGGGCCATTGAGGCCCTGATGCAAGTGGATGATCGCTTCGTGCTGAACATCCTGCGGGAAGACAACCACCAAGACCTGATGCGCCATTTCCTCAAGCGCTTCCCCCCCGGCGCCGACCGTTTCGCCGGGGTGACCACCCTCGATGGGGCTGCCAGCGGTGGCCCCGTGCTTGGGGATGCCCTGGCCTTCCTGGGCTGCCGCGTGGTTCAGCGGCTGGAAGGGCCCGACCACTGGATCATCTATGCCGAGGTGGAGCAGGGCAACGTCTCCGACACCGAGTCGTCTACCGCCGTACACCACCGCAAGGTAGGCAACCACTACTAATGGCCGTGCTCGCTTCAGAAGCCAGCGATGCCGCCGCCCTTGGGCGCCGGGTGGTTGTGCTGCCGATCGAGCCAGGGCTGATCTGTCTGCGCTGCCTGAGCCCCAACCGCCTGCGCTTCGAGCTCGAGTACGGCCTCGAGCGGGGCACGAGCGCCAACAGCTTCCTGTTCAGCGAAGGGGTCACGCCGGCGGGCCAGGCCGTGCCGCCGGTGCTGCTCTTTCCCCCCGGGGAATCGTTTGCAGCACCCTTTCTCGATCAGCTCAAAGCATTGGTGCCCGCCACCGCGGCCCTGAAGGTGGTGGTGGGCCATGTCAATCCCAACCGGGTGGCGATGCTGCGCCAACTCGCCAGCCATTGGCCAGCCCTGATGCTGGTGGCCTCCAATACGGGAGCCAAGCTGCTCGGCGAGCTTTGGAGCCAACGCAAACCCGCCCCCCCTGGCAGCGAGGCAAACGAAGCCCCAACCCCACCGGTGCCCGCCTTGCCGCCCCTCGATGTGGTGAAGCAGGAAGTGAGCCGCCAGCTGGGCGATGGCCACAGGATCACCCTGTTGCCCACCCCCACCCCGCGCTGGCCTGGGGGCCTGATGGCGTTTGAGGAGAGCACGGGCCTGTTGATGAGCGGCAAGTTTTTCTCCGCCCACCTCTGCAGCGAAGCCTTCGCCGAAGCCAACCGCAGCAGCACCGAAGAAGACCGCCGCTATTTCTACGACTGCCTGATGGCCCCGATGGCACGGCAGGTGGAAACGGTGGTGGAGCGGCTCGAGGAGCTCGACATCCGCACCATCGCACCGGGCCATGGTCCGGCCATCGCCGACAGCTGGCGCAGCCTGCTCAACGACTACCGCCGCTGGGGTGAAGGCCAGCAGCGCTCAAAGCTCTCGGTGGCGTTGCTGTTTGCCAGCGCCTACGGCAACACGGCCGCCATTGCCGATGGCCTGGCCCAAGGCGTTTCGCGCACGGGCGTAAGGGTAGAGAGCATCAACTGCGAATTCAGTGGCGCAGAGCAACTGCTCACCGCCATTCGCAGCTGTGATGCCATCTTGATTGGATCGCCAACCCTGGGGGGCCATGCCCCCACACCGATCGTGTCAGCCCTGGGTACCCTTCTGGCTGAAGGGGATCGCAGCAAGCCGGTGGGCGTGTTTGGCAGCTTTGGCTGGAGCGGTGAAGCCCTCGACCTGCTCGAGAGCAAATTGCGCGATGGCGGCTTCCGCTTTGCCTTTGAACCCATCAAGGTGAAGTTCAGCCCGGACGCCACCACCCTCAAAACCATTGAGGAAACCGGCACGTCCCTGGGCCGCAGCCTGCTAGCAGACCAGCGCAAACAACAGCGCCGCAGCGCCGGTGGCGGCCTCAGCGAAAGCCGCAGCAACCCCGCCATTCAAGCCCTGGGCCGCGTCTTGGGATCCCTCTGCGTACTCACCACCTGCAAAGGAGAGCCTGAATCCCGCCTCAGTGGCGCCATGGTGGCCAGCTGGGTCAGCCAGGCCAGCTTTGCCCCACCTGGGCTCACCGTGGCGGTGGCCAAAGATCGGGCCGTGGAAGCGCTTCTGCACATCGGCGATGGCTTCGCCCTCAACGTGCTGGCGGCAGGTCGAGAAACCGGGGCGATGAAGCAATTCCTCCAACCCTTTGCCCCAGGGGCCGATCGCTTTGCTGGCCTGGAGCTGGAGTCGACCCCAGGGGGTCAACCGATCCTTTCCGAAGGCCTGGCGTGGCTGGAGTGCACGGTGAAACAGCGCATGGAGTGCGGCGACCACTGGCTGATCTATGCCCAGGTGGATGCTGGCGGGGTCCTGGATGCCAGCGGAGCCACCGCCGTGCACCAGCGCCGCAGCGGCGCCAACTACTAACTCATACCCACTCCGACTTAGCCTATAGTTTCCGGGTTGACCACCGCTGCCATGGACCTCTCCAAGCCCAACACCGCCGCCAACCTCGAAGCCGCGTTTGGCGGGGAAAGCATGGCCAACCGCAAATATCTTTTTTTTGCTGACGTCGCCCAACAGCTCGGCAACAAGGACCTGGCCCGCCTGTTCAAAGAGACCGCCCACCAGGAAACGGAGCACGCCTTTGCCCACTTCCGCCTGCTGCACCCTGACTTGGTGATCAGCGATCCCGAGGCACTCTCTGAGGCAGAAAAAGCGGCGATCTTGAGCCGCTGTCTGGAGCTGGCGATCGAAGGGGAGACCTACGAATACACAACCATGTATCCGGACTTTGCAGACCAGGCCGAGCGCGATCGCGACACCGGGGCCAGCGCCGAATTCCAGGAGCAAATCTCCGAATCCAAAGCCCACGCAGGGATCTTCCGCAAAGCCGCCAGCAACTTCGGCTTCCTCGTACCCATTGAGCACCACCACGCCGATCGCTACGGCGTCGCCCTGGAGGCCCTCCAAGGCAAAGGCAGCGCTGGCGATGCCGCCACACCCACCCCGGGGCTGTGGATTTGCAGAGTTTGCTCGATGATTTACGACCCCACCAAGGGGGATCCAGATTCAGGAATCGCCGCCGGCACTCCTTTTGAATCCATTCCGGAGTCGTGGATTTGTCCGATTTGCCAAACCCGCAAGGCCAACTTCATTCCCTATTGCCCGCCAGCCCTGCTGGCCGCCTGAGCGGCGCCAAGCCCTAGGCCGCCTGCGGTGGAGGGGTTGGCTGGCCACCAAGGTGGAAAGGCAGCACCAGGGTGGCCCAATGGTCCGGGCGCTGGGGCTTCACCCGGCGCGATTGGCGGACACCGAAGGGCACCCGCACCACATTGGTGCCTTCGACCCGAACGGTAGACGTGGTCTTGACGGATTGGTCAGGCCCCTTGGTGGCAGAACCCTTGCTACCAGAGCCGTTGTTGGTGCCGTTCATGATCCCCAAACGATGAATGGCGAAGCTGCTGGAATGGTGCCAAAAGCAATCGCCCATGGACAACCTTTGAAGCAATTTGGATTTAAAAAGCAAGGCCCGAAGCAAAAATGCTGGGCTTTACCTATTTGAATCTCACCCCATTGTGCGTCACAAACTGCCTAATTGGCAGTCGGCGCAAGGCTTTGCTGGGCCAGTTCCCCAACTGAGGGACATGTGCACACCAAATTGCGATCGCCGTAAGCATTGTCAATGCGGGCAACTGCAGGCCAAAACTTGTTGCTTCTTTGACCATCACCGGCCGGGAATGCGGCTTGGCTCCGGCTGTAGGGCCGATCCCAACCATCGGCCGTCACCGCAGCCAGGGTATGGGGAGCTCGCTTCAGCGGGTTGTTGACGGGATCCAGCTCCCCTGCCTCGATCGCAGCCGCCTCGGCCCGAATCGCCACCATCGCTGCACAAAAGCGATCAATCTCCGCCAAGGACTCACTCTCGGTGGGCTCGACCATCACCGTGCCGGCCACCGGCCAGCTGACGGTGGGGGCATGGAAACCAAAATCCATCAACCGTTTGGCCAGGTCGTCGACCTCCAGGCCCACGGCCCGCTTCAACGGCCGCAAATCAAGGATGCACTCGTGGGCCACCCGGCCATGGGCGCCGCGAAACAGCACCGGGAAATGGGGATCGAGGCGCTGGGCAATCAGGTTGGCCGCCAGCAAGGCCACCTGACTGGCCGTGCGCAAGCCCCTGCCGCCCATCATGCGGATGTACATCCAACTGATCGGCAGGATGCTGGCGCTGCCCAAGGGGGCCGCCGACACCTGACCTGCCCCATCTCCGAGGGGATCACCAACCGATCCAGGCAAGAAGGGCACCAAGTGCTCAGCCACCGCAATCGGTCCCACCCCCGGACCGCCACCGCCATGGGGAATACAGAAGGTCTTGTGCAGGTTGAGGTGGCAGACATCGGCGCCATACAAACCCGGCTTGCACAAGCCAACCTGGGCATTGAGGTTGGCCCCATCGAGATACACCTGGCCGCCATGGCCGTGCACCAGGGCACAAATTCTGGTGATTCCAGCCTCAAAGACCCCGTGGGTGGAGGGATAGGTGACCATCAGGGCCGCCAAATGCTCGGCGTGGGCCTGGGCCTGGGCTTCGAGATCAGCCCAATCGATGTTGCCGTCCCCATCACAGGCAACCGGCACCACTTGCATGCCCGCCATCACCGCACTGGCGGGGTTGGTGCCATGGGCACTGGTGGGGATCAGGCACACCCGACGGTGCGCCTGATTGCGGCTGCGATGCCAGGCCCGAATCGCCAAAAGCCCGGCGTATTCCCCTTGGGATCCGGCATTGGGCTGGAGCGACACGGCTGCAAAGCCGGTGATCGCCGCAAGCCAGCGCTCCAAATCAGCCGCCAACCGCTGGAAACCGGCCGCCTGGGCCGGGGGGGCAAAGGGATGCAACTGGCTAAACACCGGCCAACTCACGGGCGCCAGTTCCGCCGCCGCGTTCAGCTTCATCGTGCAGCTGCCCAGCGGGATCATGCCGTGCACCAAGGAGAGGTCCTTGCTGACCAGCCGTTGGATGTAGCGCAGAAGTTCGGTTTCACTGCGGTAGTGGTGAAACACGGCCTGGCCCAGCCATGGCCCCTGGCGCAACGGCAGCTCCGACCAAGCCTCTTCCAGGCTCACCTGATGCCAGGCCTCCATGCAGACACCTTGGGCTTGGGCTGCCTGGCCTGGACCATCGGCCAAGGCCGCCAACAGGGCTTGCAACTCCTCAAGGGAACTCAGCTCATCGAGGCTGATGCCCACGGCCGCGTCCCCTGGGCGGAGATTGAAACCACCGGCCAAGGCCCTGGCCACGAGCTCATTGGGATGGGCCGTGGGCAGGCTGAGGGTGTCAAAACCAGGTCCAGGCTCCACCGCCAGGCCCAAAGCCCCCAGGCCCGCGGCCAAGGCGCAGCGCAGGGCCAGCAACCGCTGGGCGATGGCGGTCAAACCATCGGGGCCGTGGTGCACCGCATAGAAACCGGCCATCACAGCCAGGAGCACCTGGGCCGTACAGATGTTGCTGGTGGCCTTGTCGCGGCGGATGTGCTGCTCGCGGGTCTGGAGGGCCAAGCGCAGGGCGCCCTGACCTTCCGCATCGAGGGACTGACCCACCAGGCGGCCGGGAATCTGGCGCTTAAAGGCCTCGGTGGTGGCAAAGAACGCCGCGTGGGGGCCCCCAAAACCCATGGGCACCCCAAAGCGCTGGGTGCTGCCCACGGCGATATCCGCCCCCAGCTCCCCCACCGGCTGGAGCAACACCTGGGCCAATGGATCGATCGCCACAGCTGTGATCACCCCAGCTGCCCGCGCCGCAGCCAGGAGCGATGAGGGATCCCACAAAGCGCCCCCAACCCCAGGCAGCTGCAGCAACAGCCCAAAAACATCCCCAGCCAACGTCCTGGCTGCAGTCCCCGAGGCCGCCAGGGCCTGGGCATCGATCAACTCCAGCGCAATCCCCAGGGGCTCGGCGCGGGTCTGGAGCACCGCCAGGGTTTGGGGGAACACGGCCCGATCCACCAAAAAACGATGGGCCTGGGGCCGCTTGCCCACCGACCGGGCCATGGCCATCGCCTCAGCGGCGGCGGTGGCCTCATCGAGCAACGAAGCATTGGCAATCGGCAGCCCGGTCAGCTCGCTGATCAGGGTTTGAAAATTGAGCAGGGCCTCCAGCCGGCCCTGGGCAATTTCAGCTTGGTAGGGGGTGTAGGCCGTGTACCAGGCAGGGTTCTCGAACACATGGCGCTGGATCACCGCCGGGGTTGCGGTGCCGTAGTAGCCCTGGCCAATCAGGCTGCGCACCACCTGGTTTTGGGCCCCAATCTGGGCTAATTCGGCCAAAGCCTGGGCTTCCCCGCAGGGCTCGGGCAAGCCAGCCAGCGCCTCCCCAGGGGGAAGCAAGATCTCAGCCGGCACAATTTGGCTGGCCAAATCCTCGAGGCTGGTCGCACCCAACTCAGCCAGCATCTGACGCTGGTCATCCTGGGAAGGCCCCAGGTGACGGGCCTCAAATGTGGGGGGAGCAGCTGACATCAAGCGCCTTGCACCTTGGCGCCATAACGCTCCGCATCCATCAAGCCGTCCAGCTCCGCTGGATCGCTGGGCTGAATCACCAACAACCAACCTTCCCCATAGGGGTCGTTTTGCAGTTCTTCGGGACTCGCCAACACCGACGCGTTCCTGGCCTCGACAACCCCTGTGATCGGCGACAGCAGATCTTCCACCGCTTTCACCGATTCGACACTGCCAAAGCTCTGGCCCGCAGTGAGCCGGGATCCCACCTCGGGCAACTCCACAAAAACGATGTCGCCGAGCTGATCAATGGCAAAGGAACTCAGGCCCAACCGCAGCCGGCCACCCTCAGGCCGCACATATTCATGGCTATCGGCGTAGCGGCAGTCGCTCGGGAAATTGGACGCCATCGGCCAGCCACTGGGTGGACTCAGTTTGCCTGAATTGCTCCCGTTTCCTCCAAGGCCACCAGCGCCCGCTCCAGGGCCAGCTCCGCATGGGCGTGGTGGGTGCCGCCTTGGGCATAAAGCACGTAGGGCTCCCGCAGGGGGGCATCGGCCGAAAATTCACTGGTGCTGCCATCGATGAACGTGCCCCCCGCCATCACCAATTCACTGGCATAACCAGGCATCGGAGCTGGCACAGGATCGAGATAGGCCCCCACGGGGGACGCCGCTTGAAACGCCCGGCACACCGCCTTCAAGGGCTCAGGGGCCCCCAAGCGAATGGCCTGAATCACATCACTGCGCACCGCACCGGCCTGGGGATGCACCGCAAAACCCAAATTGGCAAACACCTCTGCCAGCAACTCCGCACTGATCAAGGCTTCCGCCACCATCTGGGGCGCCAAAAACAGCCCTTGGAAGAGCAACCGGTGCAAATCAAAACCGGTACCACCCTCCGAGCCAATGCCAGGGGCCGTGAGCCGGCAGCAGGCCATCTCCACCAAATCGGCCCGGCCCGCCACATAACCGCCCGTTGGCGCAATGGTGCCGCCCAGGTTTTTGATCAGGGAGCCGGCAATCAGATCAGCGCCCACCGCCGGGGGCTCCTGGGCCTGCACCAACTCTCCGTAGCAATTGTCGACAAAACACACACAACCCGGCTGGATGGCTTTGACGAGCTCGCAGAGCTCCCCAATGTCATCCACCCCCAGGGAGGGCCGCCAGCTGTAGCCACAGCTGCGCTGGATCAACACCATGCGGGTTGGCTGGGCTAGGGCCTCCTTCAGGGCAGGGCGATCGACAAGACCCTGGGCATCGAGGGGAAGCTCGGCATAGGCAACGCCAAACTCGGCCAACGAGCCCTGGCCGCTGCCCCGGATCCCAATCACCTCTTCCAGGGTGTCGTAGGGGCGGCCGGTAATGGCCAACAGCCGATCCCCGGGGCGCAGCACCCCAAACATGGCCGAGGCGATGGCATGGGTTCCGCTCACAAATTGGAGCCGCACGGCGGCCGCCTCGGCCTGGAGCACCCGGGCAAACACCCGATCCAAGACCTCGCGGCCCTGATCCCCGTGGCCGTAGCCACTCACCGAGGCGAAGTGTTGGGTGCCCAACCGTTCCGCCGCAAAGGCATCCAACACCCGCGCTAACCGATGGCGCACCTGGGCCGTATGCCCCTCGGCAAGGTGCTGAATCCGCCCTGTGGCAGCTGCCACCTGATCAGCCGCCCAAGCGGAAACGGTCATGGCGAGGCCGCCCAGCTGGCCCCATGGTGCCCTTCAGGCGAAGTCGACCCGGTTCCACCTAGATTTTTTGCCGTTACTGAGTGCTGGCCCAAGGCATCGACCTTGGCAAACGCGCCACCGGAGATTCCTTGGTTTTGAGCTCCAAAAGCCCTGCGTCCGACCTACAGGCCCAACTACTGAGGGTCGATCGGCCCAACGCATCCCAGGAGTCCCGCATGCGGGATGCTGTCCAGGAGCGCAGAACCCCGCTTCCGCCCCGGCAGCGCAAATTCAAATTCGGCACCACCACCTTCATGCTTGTGATGCATGTGGGCGCTGTGTTTGCCCTCTTGCCCCGCTTTTGGAGCTGGCAAGCGGTGGTAGCCCTGGCAGTTCTCTACTGGATCACGGTGTTGGGCGTCACCCTGGGGCTGCACCGCCTCGTCACCCACCGCAGCTTTGTCGCCCCCAAGTGGGTGGAGCGGATCTTGGTGCTGATGGGGGCCCTGGCCTGCCAGAGCGGACCCATCGAGTGGGTCGGTCTCCACCGCCATCACCACAAGTTTTCAGACCAACCCAACGATCACCACGATGCTGGGCGGGGTCTGTGGTGGGCCCATAGCGGCTGGATGCTCCACGAGATCCCTGCCCTCCAACACGTGGGCCGGCTGACCGGGGATCTGCAAAAAGATCCCCTCTATCGCTGGCTGGATCGGTGGTTCCTGCTGGTGCAGCTGCCCCTGGCCCTGGGCCTCTACTGGTATGGCGAAGCGGCCGGAGTGCATGGCGGTGGCCTGGGCCTGGTGCTCTGGGCAATCCCCCTACGCCTGGTGATCGTGTATCACGTGACCTGGCTGGTGAATTCGGCCACCCACGCCGTTGGTTACCGCAATTTCGACTCCCCAGACCTCTCCCGCAATTGCTGGTGGGTGGGGCTCCTGGCCTTTGGGGAGGGGTGGCATAACAACCACCATGCCTTCCCCCATTCGGCTCGCCACGGCCTGCGCTGGTTTGAGTTCGACATCACCTGGCAACACATCAAAGTGCTGCGGGCCCTGGGCCTGGCCAAAAAGGTGAGGGTTGCGAGCTACAAAGCTGGGGCCTAGCTGCTGGGGCTCCCTGGCCCCTCGATGCTGTTGAACGGCCGGCCCAGCTCCTGGCGTATCGCCGCCGCCAAATCGTCGCTTCCTGTGGACCCACTGGCCATGCCTAGCAGCCGCGCCCTCTGCCGCAGCAGATCGAGAAACTGATCCGCTTCCAATTCGCCCTCTCCTGCAGCGCCAAGGGCCGCCAAAGTGCGCCTGAGATCCGGCAATTCACTATCCAATTCAGAGCCGGAGTAATCCGCCTGACCCGCCATCACGTCGGCAAAACGCTCCCGCCGCTGGCGTTTCTCTGGGGGATAGGCCGCAAGCACCTGGTCCCTGCAGAGCCGCCAGGGCCGGCCAGCCGTGAATACCATCGCCAGGGCAGCGCTCAAGCAACCAGCCTCACCATCGGCAATGCGTAAATCAAACGCAACCGGGGGGAGACGCAGGCCGACAAACACCTCCATCAGGTCGCCAGGTCCCAGCACGGGAGAGCCCTCGTCCTGCACCGGCTGGGCCGAGGCCTCAAGGGCCGCAATCAACTCGGGCTGACTGGCTAGTCGACGCCGCAACCCGTCACCCACGGAACCCGCCCGGACCTCAGCTGCCAGCAGCTGATTGATGCGCCCCAGGGCCAAAAACACCTCAGGCCCTGGCGCCGCGAGCTTGCCGTTGCGCAGCATCGAGAGCTGGGAGTTGTGCACCCGGCCCAAATCAAGGGCCTCGGCCAGGGCTGGCAACACCCGATGGCTCCAGCCATTGCGCTCATGCCACACCTTGATCAGATGGGCAAACGCAACCCGACCCGATGCGATTTCTTCCCGATAACCCACCCGATCAGCATCCGTATTGGTACTATTCTATCGATCAATCAGGAGTCGGTCCGCCATGGCCGCTACAGCCAATCCAGTTCGGCCGGCCAGTGCTGGCACCCGCCGCCCCGCCTTCATCAACGGCGGCGAACGCGGCAAACGCCGGGCCGAGGCCCTGCATGGCAACCCCAGCGGCGGCGGCCCGGTCCATCCAGGCCGCAAGAGCGTCAATTGGGCAACCCTTGGCTTCATGGCCGCCATCCATGGACTCGCCCTGATTGCCTTGTTGCCCCAGTTCTGGAGCTGGCAAGCGATCGTTACCGTCTTGGTGCTCTATTGGGTCACCGCCTGCCTGGGCGTGACCATCGGCTATCACCGGCTACTGAGCCATCGGTCCTTCCAGGTCCCCCATTGGCTGGAACGGTTTTTCGCCACCTGTGGCGCGATCAGCTGCCAGCAAGGCCCCCTCGACTGGGTGGGCCTGCACCGCCATCACCACAAGTTTTCCGATACGGATGTTGATCATCACACCAGCCTCAAAGGCCTGTGGTGGTCCCACATGGGCTGGATGTTTGAAGACATCCCCGCCATGCAAGCGGTACCCCAGCTGACCGGTGACCTGGCCAAAGACCCCTACTACCGCTGGTTGAACAACAACTTCCTGCTGCTGCAAGTGCCGCTAGCCGGACTGCTGTTCTGGATTGGAACGGTGACTGGAGCCGGCGGCTGGGCCCTGGTGCTCTGGGGTATCCCCCTGCGCCTGATGCTCGTCTACCACTGCACCTGGCTGGTGAATTCGGTAACGCACTACTGGGGTGATGCGCCCCACAACAGCGGCGATAGCTCCCGCAATAACGCCTGGGTTGCAGCCCTAACCTTCGGCGAGGGCTGGCACAACAACCACCACGCCTTCCCCCATTCGGCCCGCCATGGCTTTGGGCGCCAAATCGATCTCACCTGGATGCACATCCAATTGATGCACGCCCTGGGCCTTGCCACCCAAGTGCGACTACCGGCCGCAGCCAATCCCAACGGCCGTCGCAGCCCCAGACGGGCCAAGGCTCTCTCTGCAAAGGCCGTGGCGTAAGGTTGCAGATCGGTTGTGAAATGGGCGCCCTGAATCGGTGCCCCGCCCATCCTTTTAGATCCCTTTCGACGTCGTCCCCCCCTTAAGCCATGGCGAAGCGCGTACAAGTCGTCCTCAACGAAGACGTTCTCAGCCTGGGCAAGGACGGCGACCTCATCGAAGTCGCCCCTGGTTACGCCCGGAACTTCCTGCTCCCTACAGGCAAGGCCCAAGCAGTCACATCGGCTGTTCTGCGCCAAGTGGAGGCACGGCGCGCCAAAGAGGCCGAGCGCCAGGCTGCTCTCAAGGCAGAGGCCGTGGCCTTCCGCACCGCCCTCGACACCATTGGCCGCTTCACCGTTAAGAAGCAAACCGGTGGCGACGACGTGCTGTTCGGCACGGTGACCAACGGAGACGTGGCCGAAGCCATTGAAGCTGCCACCAAGAAAGAGGTCGATCGCCGCAACATCACCGTTCCCGAAATTCACCGCACCGGCTCCTACAAGGTTCAGGTCAAACTGCACCCCGAAGTGACTGCCGAAATCAACCTCGAAGTCACCAGCCACTAAATTCGCCAGCTGCGAAAGCGGGCCCCATTCCTAGGAAAGCCCCGCTGATTAGCCTCACACTGACGCAGCCCGCTTGAAAGGGGTTGGCCCAATCACCATGACCACCCCCAAGCCATGGTGAGCACGCCCCGCCCCCAGGACGAGCCCATCGAGGACCGCTCCAAGCAACGCTCCAACCAGCGGGGTCGGAGAGACGAGGCCTCTTTTGAGGCACTACCGGATTCGGTTCCGCCCCAGAATCTGGAGGCGGAAGAGGCCGTACTCGGGGGGATCCTGCTGGATCCTGACGCCATCGGCCGGGTGGCGGATGTGCTGCAGCCGGACGCCTTTTACCTCGGAGCCCACCGCGAGATCTATCGCACTGCCCTGATGCTGCACAGCCAGGGCAAGCCGACCGATCTCACCGCCATGTGTGCCTGGCTGGCCGATACCGGTCAACTGGAGAAGGTGGGCGGCAGCAGCCGGCTGATGGAATTGGTGGAACGCACCCTCTCCACCGCAGCCATCGACCAGGTGGCACGGCTGGTGATGGACAAGTTTTTACGGCGTCAACTGATCAAATCGGGCAACGAAGTGATTCAGCTCGGCTTTGATCAAGCCAAGCCTATGGAGCAGGTACTGGATGAAGCAGAGCAAAAGATCTTTGCCATTAGCCAGGAAAAGCCGATTGTGGGCCTGACGCCCACCGCTGAAATCCTCACCAGCACCTTCAACGAAATCGAGAGCCGGTCGCTTGGAACCGCCGTAGCAGGCATTCCCTGCAACTTTTATGACCTCGATGCCATCACCCAGGGGCTCCAGCGCAGCGATCTAATCATCGTGGCCGGCCGGCCGGCGATGGGGAAGACATCGATCGTGTTGAACATTGCCAAGAACGTGGCCCAGCTCCACCAACTGCCGGTCTGTGTATTCAGCCTGGAGATGAGCAAGGAACAGCTCACCTACCGCCTGCTCTCCATGGAAGTGGGAATTGAAAGCGGCCGGCTCCGCACGGGCAGGCTGCAACAAGAGGAATGGCCATTGCTGGGTCAAGGCATCAATAGCCTCGGCCAACTGCCACTTTTCATCGATGACAAACCCAACTCAGGCGTCCTAGAAATGCGCTCCCTCTGCCGGCGCCTAATGGCTGAACAGGGCAAGGAGCTGGGGCTAATCGTGATCGACTACCTCCAACTGATGGAGGGCACGACACCTGACAACCGGGTCCAGGAACTATCCAGGATCACGAGGGGCCTCAAGGGCATGGCCCGCGAGCTCAACGTTCCCGTCATTGCCCTCTCCCAGCTCAGCCGCGGCGTGGAATCCCGCACGAACAAACGGCCCATGCTCAGCGACCTGAGGGAATCGGGCTCGATCGAACAAGACGCCGACCTGGTTCTGATGATTTACAGGGACGAGTACTACAACCCCGAAACCCCTGATCGCGGAATCACTGAGGTGATTGTGACCAAACACCGCAATGGACCCGTGGGCACCGTAAAGCTACTATTTGAGCCACAGTTCACCAGGTTTAGGAACCTAGCGGCTCCCTAGCCGGAAGAACAAATCAATCACACCGGAAAGGCTTGGCCGATTCACTCCCATGGGAAAAATAAAACAGACTAAAACGAGAACCCTATACTACAAACTCAAAGAAGCCAGAAATCAAGCCAGAAATTATTTCTATGCACGCAAGGCAACCCATTCAGCAAGGCCAACTGTAGAGTATTTAAACAGTTCAGCCGAAAAAGAATTGTGCATCACCATAGCCTTTAATACACCGTGGACCATCGATTTACTAATCGACAGCTGGGGGCACTATTGCGCAGAAACAAGCCTACTAGTAGCAGACAACAGCAACAATCCCGTGGCTTCCAAGGAAATCCGCAGAACCTGTGAAACAAAAAACATCGCTTACATTAAACTTCCCAAGAACCCGGTCAACCACCCGAGCCGTTCCCATGGACTCGCACTCAACTGGACGTGGAGAAACGTCGTCGCAAAGCTAAATCACCTTGAAAGAGTAGGATTTATCGACCATGACTGCTATCCGATAAAACCCTGTCGTCCCAATCACATGTCGGACGCATTTGCATTCGGCATTCCAAAATCATCCTGGATTGAAAATAGTCTAGCGATGAATATCTGGGCAGGCTTTGTTTTTTTCGCGAGCCGTTCAGGCCAAGGGCTTGACAGCTTCAACTTCAACTTTTTACCCGATGCACTCCATGGACTCGACACCGGAGGCAAGAATTGGGCAAGCGTCTACAAGCACCTGGCCGCTTCTGACATCGCCGAGACAAAATATCGAACAATAAGTGCTCAAGAATTTTTTAAAACTAACACGATAGACTCAAGGTGGTCATTGCAATTAATCGAAGAAACCTTCATCCATATTTCCGGGGTCTCCCACAAACGCGACTTCGAATCGTTTGGGCGGATCGATATTTGCAGATTACTTCAAGAACGTATTAACCCTTGCCAAATCTAGTCGATGAAAACGGTGGTTGGCTTGCCAAATACCACAA
This sequence comes from Cyanobium sp. NIES-981, assembly GCA_945896675.1. Classification (GTDB taxonomy): domain Bacteria; phylum Cyanobacteriota; class Cyanobacteriia; order PCC-6307; family Cyanobiaceae; genus Cyanobium_A. The sequence continues at coordinate 75,201 of CAMDEM010000002.1, read as the reverse complement.
AAAAGTAATCGTCAGAAAATAGGAGAGCACTGAAATATTGTGTCCATACAAAACTTGGGAAAGGCCAGAAACCATACCAGCAAGAATCACAGCCACCCCGGCTCTTGCAGCTTCCGATGAACAACAAGAAGAGAGTGGGCTTGAAATGCGTCTAACAAAGAGAAACACAGGTCCCAAGTAAGACAGCATTAGTCCCAAAAGGCCAACCATGCCAGCATTCATTCCACTATCAAGGAATTGATTGTGAACACCATGAAAACCACTGAAATCACTCGTACATGGATTAACTGCACAGTATCGATGCATCACGGCATCGAAATTCCCAGGTCCAATACCAAAAACAGGTGACATAAAGATTTCTTTAATTGCCATGCCCCAGAGAAGAAGACGCTGACCCTGACTCGTGAACACCTGAGCTCCAGTTTTATAGCTCTGGACTTCAGAAATAATTCTCGGTAGATCAACAAAGACCAGCGGTAACAAAACTACTACTGCCAACAAAGCAGCTACAAAAACTCCAAAGATGTGAAAGCGATTCAGATGGTCTTTCAAGTGGAATAGCACAAGAGCCATTAACCCAAAGACAAAACCCAGGAGGGCACCCGTAGAGCTGGATGCAGTTACTGTGAAGACCGATCCGAAAAAACCAAGCCATGCAATAACCCTTCTTACCGGCAGAGCCTCCTTGAACAAGAAAGAAAAGGAAATTAACCCCATAATAGCTGCAATCTGCCCATAGGCAATCGAAGCCGCAACAGGTAAGCCCACCCCCACTACATTGTCAAGCAAAACAAGCTTTAAACAGAACAAAGCCGAAAGGATTCCACCAACGTTACATCCAAGAAGCAAGGCTTTTTGAAATTCACCTGCATTAGCCAAAGAACGTAAAGCAATAATCAAGGGTATGAACAGCAAAGCCCTTACCGGATAATCAAAGAAATCCCAAGTGCCTCCCTTGAACAGCAAGGAGGGAATCATCAACAATGGATAGAGAGCTAGAAATAAAGCAAAAAGACGATCTGAACTGGGAAAAGCTAGCGGCCTTAAGAAAAGCAAAACTGCGATCGAAACTGTCCCAAGCAAGACAGCCAATAAGCTATACGCTCCCGGCAAAATTAAGAGAAAACAATAGAAGCAAAATACAAGAAACGGGAAATAAAAGCTTTTCCGCATAATGGGGCAAATAGTATTCTAATCTTATACCAACAACCACCGTCCACCTAGGCAATAGATTAAAACCATGAAATCAGTGACACTCCCCACAGAATCCTTCGACGTGATCGTCGTCGGGGGGGGGCACGCCGGCTGCGAAGCTGCTTTGACGAGCGCGCGGCTTGGGCTTTCAACGGGCCTGTTTACGCTCAACCTTGATCGGATTGCCTGGCAGCCCTGCAACCCAGCCGTTGGGGGCCCCGCCAAAAGCCAATTAGTCCATGAGGTCGATGCCCTTGGAGGCGTGATCGGCCGGCTCGCCGACGCCACCGCCCTGCAGAAACGCTTACTGAATGGCAGCCGAGGTCCTGCCGTTTGGGCGCTACGCGCCCAAACGGACAAGCGCCAATACGCACGGCAGATGCTGCAACTTCTACAAGGGACCCCCAATCTGGCCCTGCGTGAAGCCATGGTCACTGGCCTCAAGATCGAAGGAGAATCCAAAGGACCAAACAACGGCCAAGCTCAAGCAACGGTCACAGGCATCCACACCTACTTTGGCAGCACCTATGGCGCGTTGGCAGTGATCCTGACCGCTGGCACATTCCTAGGAGGAAAGATCTGGGTAGGATCACGCTCGATGGCCGCCGGGCGCGCAGGTGAGCAAGCAGCAGAGGGCTTAACCAAAGCGCTACGAGAACTTGGATTTACAATGGGACGCCTGAAAACGGGAACCCCTGCCCGGGTGGACCGGCGCAGCATCGCTCTCGACCAACTAGAAGAACAACCCAGTGATGCGGCCGATCGGTTCTTCTCCTTTGATCCTTCGGCTTGGGTGAGCGGCGAACAGATGGCATGCCACATCACCCGTACAACCCTGGCGACCCATGCACTGATCAAGGAAAACCTTCACCTAACACCAATTTACGGAGGTTTTGTCGATAGCGCAGGCCCACGCTATTGCCCATCAATCGAAGACAAAGTAGTTCGTTTTAGCGACAAAAATAGCCATCAGATCTTCCTCGAGCCGGAAGGACGAGATACACCTGAAATCTACGTGCAGGGATTTTCTACGGGGCTACCAGAACAATTACAACTAGAACTACTGCGAACACTCCCAGGATTAGAAAAATGTGTGATGCTGCGGCCAGCCTATGCCGTTGACTACGACTATCTCCCGGCCACCCAACTCAAACCAAACCTGGAAACAAAAAGGGTTGCTGGCCTATTTTCAGCTGGTCAACTGAATGGAACCACCGGCTACGAAGAGGCAGCTGCCCAAGGCTTAGTGGCCGGACTCAACGCAGTCCGCTATATCAAGGGAGAAAAAGCTGTTTACTTTCCCAGGGAAGACAGCTATATTGGAACGATGATCGATGATCTGGTGAACCAGGATCTTCGGGAACCCTATCGGGTATTAACGAGTCGAAGCGAATACAGGCTGCTCCTCAGAGGGGACAATGCAGACAGACGATTAACACCCTTAGGACGAGAACTCGGCCTAATCGACGACACCCGCTGGTTAACCTATAGCGCCAAACAAGAAGCGATTGAAGCAGAAAAAAATCGGCTAAATAATACGAGGCTAAAGGAAAGTGATCCCGTAGCAAAAAAAGTGTTGGCAGAAAAAAATGCAGGCATAAAAGGATCAATCACGTTAACCGAACTACTACGCAGGCCAGGAATACACAGTGCCGATTTAGCTTGCCATGGTTTAATTGATAGCGCCATGCCAAAAGACGTACGCGAAGCTGTTGAAATTGACATCAAATACAGCGGCTATCTAGCAAGGCAAAGGCAACAGGTAGAACGCATAAAAAAAGAAACAAACCGCCAAATGCCAGCGTTTGTTGACTACGAGTCAATCACCACACTATCAAAAGAAGCTAGAGAAAAGCTTTCCAAGGTACAGCCCCAAACCCTGGGTCAAGCAAGCCGAATCCCAGGCGTCAGCAAAGCCGATTCAGCGGCCTTGCTTCTTTGGATGGAATTGGATCGCAGGCGCACCTCCTCAGCAAGGCAAACAAGCGATACCCTTGGCTGAAAGCCAAAAGAGCAGCCGTGCAAGCTCAGAGAGATAGCGAACCCATAAGAAATCCCAAGCAAGGAGCAAAATCGCGTTTGTTCTGGGAACTTAAAGCAGAACAGATGCTAAACAGGATTTTTGATCAGCAGCACAGGAATAGGAGCACTCAAAGCTCAAAACCTTTTACAGATGTAGAATTTGTCGACTGTATAACTCTCGGACAAGATCGGAGCAAAGAAAATACGCACAAAATTGAGTGGACCACAAGGCTGACAATCAAGATATGGCTTGCCCTTGCAGCAGGAAGCCTGACGACTCTCATGCTGTCAACAATCCTACTAAGCAACAAACAACACTACCAAGTAGGACAGGAAAGCAATCTTAGGCTCCTAAGCCTATTGCGACAAAAGGAACAGCCAACTCAATCAAACGGAGAAAACATATCAGAAAGCGGAAACCGGACAACCAGCACCAATCCTCCCCCTCCCCCACGCGAAGAATGGATCGAGGAACTTGCCAAACTCCCCCAATCGACGGGAAATAGACCAGAACTCCTAAAAGTTCCGCTGATTGGAGCATCCTCATCCAGCATGCCAATCAGCACAGCAAGCACAACGGTCTTAAAACCGTCCAAAATCGGAGACAAACCACTACCAAAGCTGGTGGGAGTGATCCAGGGAGCAGGAACAATCGGATCGGCTATTTTTCAATGGGGAGGGAGCTCAACGAGCGTAAATTCCGGGGAAACTATCGGTACAAGCAACTGGCGACTTAAAGCGGTTAATGGGAATAGCGCCATAATCGAGCGAAGTGGCCAGCAACAACGACTCTCGATCGACGACAACAACTAATTAGGTTTGTTCTCAAAAAGGATAGAAGCTAATCAAGAGCCTTCAAGTACTTAAAATAAACCTCTACTGCCTGAAGTAGCGAAACGGTAAAACCATCGAGACCACCGAGCCACCCACCCCGCAGCACATATGCAGAAAAAAAGCGATATAGCAGGCGCGCAGGAGGGGTCCAGCTCCCAACTTTACGGCCACGCCTTCCCATCCCAACTGCTGCCAAAGTTGAATAGCGATTGAGCTTATCGATCGCAGAATCTAAACTATCATAAGTATAATGCAACAAAGGGGCCCTCAAGGTTCCACTAGGGCACGAATGATTTAAAGCCTCATGCACCAAGGAATCACAAAATTGTGCAGCACCAACCCGAAAAAGCCGTTCCACATAATCGGGATACCAACCAGCACATCGCACAGGTCTGCGGCAAAGGTGATTAAGTCGAGGCATGCGATAAACACTAAACTCAGGATACTGAAGTGTCTTCAAGATTTCAGCTCTTAAATCGCCCGAAATCACCTCATCACAGTCAATGGAAAGAGCCCAGGTTGTCTCAACAAAACTGAGTGCACGCTGTTTTTGAATGCCGTAACCTAACCAATCTGTTTCGACAACCTTGGCTCCAAGAGCGCGCGCGATAGAGACGGTGTCATCCTGACTTCCTGAATCAAGCACAATAATCGCATCGCAAAATCCAAGCGATGCGAGAGTCTCTACAATCGTCTTTGAGGCGTTTTTAGCAATTAAGATTGCCGACAAGCCATCATGCTGTGCCATTAGCGCTTGCCGGATAGGGGTTGAAGTTGCTGGAAGACCGCATCCATCCTCTCCACCATGGCAGCTTCACTATGGTGCTCAAGCACGAACTGCCTGGCTGATGTTGCAAGTTTTCGTGCCAATTGTGGATCGTCCAGAAGTGTCGCAATAGCCTTGCGCAGGGCCTGGCAGTCGTTTGGCTCTACAACAAGAGCTGTCTCGCCATGCTTTGCAACCTCGGTAATAGCCCCTGCCGTCGTCGTCACCACAGGTATGCCGGCCATCATCGCCTGAACCAGGGCCTGGGAGATACCCTCATTTGCATAGGATGGTAAGACGAAGATATCCATAGCATGTAACCAAGGAAGAACATCATTTTGATGGCCCGCAAACAACACCAAATCTGCTAAGCCGGCAGCATGCAACTCCTCTTGAAGCGCTCTACGAATCGGTCCATCGCCCACAAAGAGCAGTCGATAGTCACTTGAAGGAAGGTCCTTGAGAGCCTCAATCAACACCCGATGTCCTTTCCATGATCGGATGGTGGCAACAACACCAATAACAGTGAGACCAGATAGCTCCAAACACAACTTAGCCTCATTCTTGGACCCTGGAGGATAGGAATCAGGATTAATGCCCGTAGGAATTGATACAACGTGGTCTGCAGGAATTCCAAGTTTCAAGATCTGAGCACGAATCGCCTCGCCCGTGGTTACAACCTTCTGGGCAGCCTTGTTATACAGCCAGCGTGTCGTGATACTTCGACTGGGCTGGGAGCAAATATGGCGGGTTCTGACTACCTTTGGTGGATGTCTTATCGAAAAACAAACAGCCGCCACAAGCCAGCTATCGGTCGAACTATGGGTATTAACAAGATCTGGCTTAAGTCGTTTCAGCGCTTTCCGCAACGACCAGAAGGCATGAAAATTACGGTGAAAAATTGGAACCCGGCAAATTGGGACCCCAAAGTCGGAAGCGCGCTTGGCAATCTCCGCTTCGGCAGGCGCTAGAACTGTGACCTGGTGGCCCCTGTCTAAAAAAGCTTTGGATTCACGTAATACGCGAATTTCCTGCCCTCCCCAACCAACAGACGATTCCGTGTGAACGATGGAATAGGGCATCAACAGGCAGAGGGTGGCAAAGACTTCAACCAGGCTCTAACAAGGTGCCATAAAGATGGCGCCATTCTTGGATCATACGTTCAAAGCTGAGGGGAAGTACAGCCTGGTGGGCGCGCAGGCCCATGGACTCTGCAGAGTCCAAGCACTGAAGAATGGGATCGACCCAATCATCCGGCTGCCACCAATCCCTGACGAAACCCTCTTCACCATCATGAATCAAGTCACGGGTGCCTGAGGTAGAACTCACCACCAGGGGCAATCCACACGCCATTGCTTCCAAGGAAGCATTGGGCATTTGGTCGTACAGAGAGGGCAAAAGAAAAACATCCGCTGCTGCATAGAGATTCAAAGGCTCACTCGTGGGGCCAATCCAACGAAGCCGCCCATCATCAATACCAAGCTCATGGGCCAGTTGCTGGTAGCGCCCTGGTCTCGATTCCTTACCCGCGACCAAGAGGCAAACGTTAGATGGAAGTTGAACCAAGGCTCGAAGGGCAATTTCAACACCCTTGCGCTGCCAGCCAGATCCCAATAACAACAACGCCCTATCATTGGTTCCAAGCTGAAGGACCTGGCGATTAACCACTCGCCTACTCAACCGCAACTCGGGTGAGAACTTGGCATGGTTAACCCCATTCCAAATCAAATGAACCCGTGACTGATCAAAATCTGGGTAGATTTCAGCAATATCTCTAACCACCATTGGGGAATTCGCAATCACAGCCCTTAGGGCCGAATGCTCAAACATGGAGCGTTCGAGTTGCATCGTGACACGATTTTTCTTCGCTGAAAATACGCGCTGACACTGCTTCTCCGGAAGACCACGGGTCATTTGCTTCAACCACTGCTGATGCAAGCCAGATCCTGCACGGTAAATATGGGCTCCAGGCAACGATTCATGGGCCTGAACAAGATCGTAGTGCTTCAAATACCTGGAGACTGACCAAACAAAAGAACGCTCCCGCCATGCCCTACCAACATAGGGAGGGTTACACCGGACAACCTCACAACGAGGAAATGCAGCCACCGTGCCGTCAGACCATGATCGAGCAAGGATGGAAACACGGACATCTTCACTCTTCTCAAAGGCCTCAACAGCAGCACTAATGACCTTTTCAGCCCCACCGAATGCTGAATACTTCTGTTTCACAATGGCGAGAGAAATTGTCATAGCATCAAAAGGCGCTGTATACATCCCTGGCGGTATCTGCCCACCGTCGCAGGGTTGGCTTCGCAGCAACAATCAACTGTTGTTGCGCCTCATAAAAGACTTGATCACGACAAATCTGGATGATGCATTGGGCCAACTCCTCGGGCCGTTCAGGCGAGAAATACAAGCCAAGATTTCCGCAAACCTCCCGCATGACAGGTGTATCAGAAACCAGTACCGGTGTTCCAAACCACAGGGATTCCGATGCGGGCAAACCCCAGCCCTCACTAAAACTTGGCAACACTGTGGCCCTGGCCCGTTGATACAGGCGAATCAACTCATCTTGACGAGGACTGGCAATCAGTTGAATGGAGGAGCGCACTGATGCGAAGCGTGGATTGTCGATCGAGCGATTGATCGAACCCCGCACCGCTCCAGCCAGCACAAGCCTGGGCATGACGGCGGAACTCCCTGCCGCCCCGTTCCCCTGGTGGACGAGCAAGAGGGCCTCCAAAATCAACTGAAGATTTTTACGCCCTGGGCGACAACCCACCGCCAGGAGAAAGGGAGAAGCTTCCTTGGCCAACGGGGCGGCTTCTAGCCCTACTTGGCCGTGACCTGACAAAACCTGGGGTGATCGGCATTCATGGGCAAGCTGGGCAACGGCCAACTTGCGATGCATGGGCAATTGACCTGCATCCTGAAGCTGCAACAAGCAATCCCGGGTGAAATGGGAGTTGGCTATCACAACAGCAGACGACTCCAAAACCAAGCGATTATCTACTGCAAAGCCATCCACAAAGGCTTGCCGCGGTCGATCGTTTCCATCAAGTAAGGGGAAAAAATCATGCAACAAGCTGGCCAATTCCAACTGTTGCGCTTGTAAAGCCCTGGAATAGCGCGAAATGAACTTTGGCCTGGCTGCAGAGAAGACAAGGCCAGGGGCCAATGGGGCAAACGAGCCCCTGTTCAGACGGGTTGCCAGCCAACGCAGGCGGGCCTTCAGCCAGGCGGCAACACCAGCTGGCAACGACTCCAACCAGCGGCTGCACTGCTGATCGAAGGCAAAAACAAGTCGATCAAGATTGAAGCCAAAACTGGCTGGCCGCCCGAGAAGCAGCTGCTGACGCTGGAACTGGACACGAAAAAAGCGATTTAACGAGGCCGAAAAGACCACATAGTAGGTATCTGGAACCAGTACATCAAGCTCCAGGGCGATTTCAGCAACAACCCGCGCGATGCCATAAAATCCGCCGCGACCCAGGGATCCGGCGTAAAGCTCAGTGATGTCACAGTAAAGCCTTGGGGTCTCTTTCATGGCGAAATAGCAGCCCCTCCCAAATCCAAATAGAGGCGATGAATGGCATCAGCTTCTTGCTCCAAAGAATGCTTCGCAACTGCGCGCTCGCGCCCCTTCCTTCCCAACTCCAAGAGCTTCCCAGGCTCAGCCAAGAGCACGCGCAGTTTGTCAATCAAATCATCCAATCGACCCGTTTCAAAGCGAAGACCGACAACCGAATCCACCACCCTGGGCCAAACTCCTGCATCGGATGTGAGCACGGCACAACCCGATGCCATGGCCTCGAGGGGAGTGAGCCCAAAGCCCTCACTCCTCGAGGCTGCCACACAGAGAGTGGCCTGCTGATAAAGCTTCCTTACCGATTCCCGGTCAAGATCACCCAAAAACTTGATTCTTTCTGCCAGGCCAGCCTTGTTGATCTTGGCCTGCATAGATTCAAGGTAGGCCTGCTCCCTAGGCTTGCATAGGCCTGTAAAAAAAGCCGAGAACTGTGGATACTCGGGCAACACCTCAACCAAGGCGCTGACCAGCAAGTCAGTCCCCTTGCTGGGCCGAATGCGGCCAAAAGCACCAATCAGATAAGAATTCTGGGGTACCCCCATCGAGCGCTCACCGGGGCAATAGAAGTGGGTATCCACTCCGTGGTAGATGACGGTGGTGCACCTCGGCAAAAACGCCGCCGACCGTTCGGACGTGGCAATCACCGCATCACAGGCTCCAAGCAACCATTGCAGCCACACCCCAGGACGCTTGGGAGCTGCCGAGGTGAAGACCACCTTCCATGGCTGACGAAGCCCATGCTTGAGGACCAAGCCCATCACGATCTCAAGATCGCGCCTGGCATGCCAAATGCGATGCCTGCCAAGAAGGGGCCTATCCCAACCATGGCGCAGCAGATCGATCCAGCTGAACTCAGCCAGCAGCGGCAGGCCGCCCCAATCCCAGAGGCCAACCTGACGGCTCCGGCGTTGGCAGGGCACGAGGGCCTGAATGGTGGCCGAAACGCCCGTGTAACGGCGGTGAAAATTGGGAACAACGACATCGGCCAAACCACCCTGCGATGGCTTCCGGCTTCCAGGCCAGCGCAAGGGGCGCTTCCAAGCCAAAACGCAGCTCCTACCGCCTGGCAGCACCATAGGGTTTCTAGGCTTGGCCTATCCGTTTCGGGATAGGCGAACTGGTGACGGCTGGCCCGATCAAGTCCCCCCAGACCTGCTGGCAAGCCAGCAAAGCAGATGTCTTGCAAGGCCAGGCCGGCAATGGCCTGCGGGGCCCCTGGCGCCTGCTGCTCTTGGGCGATGGCAGCCCCACCCGCCACCTCGAATGCCTGAGCGGCATTCCCGTGGAAATCGAATTGATTGCCATGGGGCCCGATTCGATCGTCTGCCCGGAGGGCTCAGGCGGCCTAGCTAGCCCACCCCCGGAAGAAATCTCCGAACTGGAGCCACCCTTGCTCCGCCGCCAGGTGTGGCTGCGCTGCGGCGAGCAAACCTTGGCCTGGGCCGAAAGTTGGTGGAACCAAGCGCAGGCAGAAGAGCACCTGCGCCAAAAGGACCAACCCATCTGGCGGAGCCTCACGAGCAAGCGCGCCGAGCTGTTTCGCGAGGTGGATGGGCTTGCCCAGGTGGAGGCCCCTTGGCTGGCGGAGCGATTTGGCTATCCAGGACCGTTTTGGAGCCGCCATTACCGCTTTTTTCGCGGCGGAAAAGAGCTCACCGTGATTCGTGAGGTTTTTTCGCCAGCACTTGAAACCTGGCTAGGCCCTGCGGCGTCGGGTGGAACGGGGCAAGGGGCGACCACCGGTAGCTGACGGCTGGGGGTCGGGAGCATCAACCGTTGGCGGCTGAAGCGCTGGGGGTTGGGGCGCGGCTGGCTGGCGCTGCCAACGGGGGATTGAAAAACTGGCGTCGTCGGGCCAATCCTCTAGGGGAGCCCCACCATCTCCAGGCCTCCCCCGGCGGGAGATCGCCTCCAGGGGGCGACGCCCAGCCGGTTTCACCTGCCGAACATTTTCTCGCTGAACAGGTTCCCGGGGCACGCTTTGCCGCGGTGCAGGCTCCTGCCACGGTTCGCGCCAATCCTCGTCCTCATCGAGGATCCAATCGAGTTTGTCCTCCACCCAGCGGCCCAACCGATCCAGCCCTGGCCTGCGGTCTTCTCCCCCCGGTTGAGCCCCCCTCGCGGCGGTGCGTGATCCCGGGCGGGCCCCAGAAACCCCATCCACCAGCTGGCGCCCTGCGCTCACCAAGCGATCAAAGCCCTGCTCCAGGGGGTCAGGGCCGCGCCTGGGGCGTTCGCGGGGAGGGGTGCTGTCGTACTCAGACCAGGATTCGCCCATCAACCAAACCTATCGACGCTGGGTCGCCAATCGGCGCTGGGCTGCCAACCATTGCTCCCGAGCCATGCCCACCAGGGCAATCGAGAGGCCCCCGAATTCCAGGGTCCAAAGGAACACATCCATCGGCCTTGACCCCCTATGCCCCCACAGATGGATCCGACCCTAAGCCGCCTGCTCAAATTCCAACAGGCAACTGGCGTTCCAGCGGCCGCCATGGAAACGCAGGCAACAGACCTTGCAGGCCAGGCCTTTCATGCGCCGTTGATAGGACGCTGAGATTCCACAGGTGGGGCAGCGGGCAAGCCAGCGGCTGGCATTGGCGGGCACCGGATAGCGGTGGCGCAGGCTCACCTCAAAACCGGTTTGGCTGCCGTTGATGGCGGCCATGCGGGCCCGGAATTGGGGGCCGTGCACTTCCCGAACTCCCGCCACCCGATCCAGCCAGGCATGGATCATTTCGTGGCAGAGGGTGCTGAGGGTGGCCTCCCTGGGCAGGGGTTCCAGCAGGGGCCGCGACAGCACGATTTCGCAGAGATCGCGCCCATCCGGGTAGCGCCCGCTTCGGTATAACCCCGCCGTACGGCGCATGCGGCCATCACTCCAGCGCACCTCCACCATGGCGATGCCCCCGGGCGCCAGGGCGCTTTCGAAATGCTCCCGGTCCAAGCGGTGAAACAGGGGCAGCAGGGGCTCCAGGGGCACGATGGGGGCAAGCCAGCGGATCGGCGCATTGTGGCGGCCTTTGCAAAGAAGCCCCAATTCGCGAACGTGGTCAGTCAGACTCCGAAGCTCACAGAGCAGCAGCAACCGCAATGGATTGGGGTCTGACCCGCGATATCGGCACCAAGGCCCTGATGGCCGGCGCCGGGGCCCTGCTCCTGTACTGGACGATCTCGGCGTTGAAGCTGGTGCTCAGTGCCCGGGGCATCAACCCGCTGATCAAGCAGTTCTTCACCCAGGTGGCGAGCGGCCAAGTGGATGGGGCCTACCTGCTCACCACCAAGAACTACCGGTCCCACGTCAACCGTCAGCAGTTCATCCGCTTCCTCGCTGGGCTGCAGCTGAACAAGTACCGGAACCTGAAATCCGGCAGGCCCCGCATGGAGGACAAGCTGATCATGCTCACGGTGAAGCTCAAATCCGATGGCACCGAAGAGCTGCCCTTGGATTTCACCTTCGTGAAGGTGGAAGAACAGTGGCGCGTCGAGCGCATCACCAAGTTGGCTGCTGCCTGAAGCGATCTTGGCGATGCAGACGCAACTGGGCTTCCCCATGGCGTCCGCCAACGAACGGCTCAGGGAGCTGCGCCGGCTGCTCACCGGGGCCGCCCACGCCTACTACGTGCTGGATGCTCCCGAGATGGAGGATCCGGTGTACGACCGGCTCTACCGGGAGCTTCTAGAACTCGAAGCGGCCCATCCTGAGCTGGTGACTGCCGATAGCCCCACCCAGCGGGTGGGCGGCAGCCCGGCGGAGGGGTTCACCAACGTGGCCCACCGCATTGGCCTGCTCAGCCTCGACAACGCCTTCAGCGTCGAAGAGCTGGAGAGCTGGTATCGCCGGCTGTTGAACGCCCTCGATCGCCCTCCGGCAGACACAGAAGCGCTGCCATCCCTGGCGCTGGTTGCCGAACTCAAGATCGATGGCAACGCCCTAGCCCTGAGCTATGAGCGCGGGCTGTTGGTGCGGGCCGCCACCCGCGGCGATGGGGAAAGGGGGGAGGAAATCACCGCCAACGTGCGCACGATTGGGGCGGTGCCGTTGCGTCTCCAGCTCGACAACCCCCCGGAGTGGGTGGAGGTGCGCGGTGAGGCCTTCATTCCCGACGCCACCTTTGCGGCCATCAACACCGAGCGGGCCGCCCGTGGAGAGGCCCCGTTTGCCAACCCCCGCAACGCCTGCGCCGGCACCCTGCGCCAGCTCGACCCCAAGGTGGTGGCCTCCAGGCGCCTGGATTTCTTCGCCTACACCCTGCACCTCCCCCCCGGGCCCGGCGGGCCTGCCAGCCAATGGGAAGCGCTGGAGTGGCTCAAGGCGGCAGGGTTCAAGGTGAACCCCAACGCCCAGCTGGGCGAGGGCCTGGCCGCCATCGAAACCTTCTTTGCCCAATGGGATGAAGGCCGCAGGCAACTGCCCTACGCCACCGACGGCGTGGTGGTGAAACTCAACGACCTGCGCCTGCAGGACACCGCAGGTTTCACCCAAAAAGCCCCCCGCTGGGCAATCGCCCTGAAATACGCCGCTGAAGAAGCCCCCAGCAAACTGCTGCGCCTCAGTTGCCAGGTGGGCCGCACGGGGGTGGTCACGCCGGTGGCCGAATTTGAACCCATCCCCCTGGCCGGCACCACGGTGGGCCGGGCCACCCTGCACAACGCTGATCGGCTGGCCGAACTGGACCTCTGCGGCGGCGACACCATCGTGGTACGCAAGGCCGGCGAGATCATCCCCGAGGTGGTGCGGGTGGTGACGGAGCTGCGGCCTGCTGGCGCCGAACGGCTGGAGTTGCCCAGCCGCTGCCCGGAATGCGGCTCGGAGCTGGTGCGCGAGCAGGGCGAAGCCGCAACCCGGTGCGTGAATAGCAGCTGTCCGGCGATCCTGCGGGGCACCCTGCGCCACTGGGTGGGCAAGGGGGCCCTGGATGTCGATGGCCTGGGCAGCAAATTGATTGGCCAGCTGGTGGATCGGGGCCTGGTGGGCTCCATCGCCGATCTCTACCGCCTGGATGGGGCCCTGCTCTCCAGCCTGGAGCGCATGGGCGACACCTCTGCCATCAAGTTGATGGCGGCCCTAGAAGCCTCCAAGCAGCAGAGCTGGCACCGGCAGCTCTATGGCCTGGGCATCCACCACGTGGGCGAAGTCAATGCCAAAGCCCTCGCCAAAGCATTTGCCAGCGCCGCAGATCTGGCCGTGGCCGCCACGGAAAGCCCGGAGAGCATCACGGCGGTGTTTGGCATTGGCCCTGAAATCGCCCAATCCCTTCAGCAGTGGTTTGCCACCCCCGCCAACCAAGGGCTTGTGGAGCAGCTCAACAGCCTGGGCTTGGCCCTAGCCGCCAGCGACGCCGAACGGGCTGGGGCAAGCCTTGGCGGCGATGGCACGGGAGCTCTTGCGGGCAAAACCTTCGTGATCACAGGAACCTTGCCAACCTTGAGCCGCAGGGACGCCCAGGGTTTGATCGAAGCCGCAGGGGGCAAGGTGAGTGGCTCGGTCAGCAAAAAGACCAGCTACGTGGTGGCCGGCGATGAAGCCGGCAGCAAACTCACCAAGGCCCAGGAGCTGGGGGTGGCGGTGCTGGATGAAGCCGGGCTGGTGGAGCTGCTCGACGCAGGTAAGTCCTCACCACCTCCGCGGGCTGACGGTGCTCCAGGTCCACCTGGCGGTTGAGTTCACGCAACGTGGCCGCATCCAAAGTCCCAGCCAGGGACTTGAGCACCCCCACCAGCTGGGGATGGCTCCGCAGGCTGGCGCTGTTGAACACCGGCACCGCCTGGTAGGGCGGGAAATAGTGGCGCTCATCAACGAGATGGGTGAGATTGAGGGAGGTGATTTGTCCATCCGTGGCATTGCCGGCAATCACATCCACCTGGCCATCCGCCAAGGCCCGGTAGGTCAAACCCAGATCCATTTCCCGCGGCGGCATGCGAAACACCAAGCCATAGCGCTGGGACAACCCCCGGTAGCCATCCTGACGATTCAGGAACTCAAAGCCAAAGCCCGCCCGCCAGGTTAGGGCCAAGGGCAGCAGGTCGCTGATTGTCTGGAGTTGGTGCCGCTGGGCATCACCTGTGCGCACCAGAATCGCAAAGGTATTATCGAAACCCAACGAAGGAAAGACGGTCAGATCGAACTGGCTTTGATACCGCTTCGCCGTCTCCTTCCACACTCGCTGGGCATCACTGATGGGAGGTCGCTTGAGGATCGCGGTCCACGCGGTGCCGGTGTACTCGACATAGCCGTCCACCTGGCCACGGCGCACCGCTTCGTGGAGCACAAAGGTGCCACCAAGATCAAATTGTCGCTTCACCTTTAGGGGGGTATTGTTCTCAATTTGCTGCGACAAGAATTCCCCCAGAATCACCTGCTCGGTGAAATTCTTCGAGCCGATCGTGATCACTGTCTTGGCCTGATGGGGCCCCAGCAGCAAGGCGATCAACAGCAAAACCATCAGCAACAAGGCCACCAGCGGGACAGGGACCAGGACCAGGGGCCGCACCCGAACCGGCACTGACCATCGCCACCCGCGATGGCTGGTCAACCAGGCCAGCAAACGCCGCCCTCCCATACCCAGATCCAGGCCCAACAGACCATCCAGCAACAGGGCCAGGGCTGCGGCTGGGAGGGCCCCCGCCAAGATCAGGCCATGGTCCACCGTGGCGATACCCCTAAAGATAAAGACCCCAAGGCCGCCGGCCCCAATCGCCGCCGCAACGGTGGCCAGGCCCACACTGCCCACGGTGGCCAGACGAATGCCGGTGAGCAGCACCGGCCAGGCCAAAGGAAACTCGATCGTCCAGAGCACCTGGCGGCGGTTCAGCCCCAGGGCTAGGCCTGCTTGCACGAGGCCGGCAGGCACACCCTGTAGGCCGATCACCGTGGTGCGCAGCAAAGGCAACAGGGCGTAGATGCCCAGGGCAACAACGGCCGGAGCTGGGCCGATGCCCCCCAGGAACGGCACCGTGAGCAGAACACCAAACAGGGCCAGCGAGGGGATGGTCTGAAGCCCATTGGCCGTGGCTAAGGCAAACCGTGCCAACACGGGCCTGCGGGCAGCCAGCACCCCCAGCGGGATGGCGAATACCAACCCGATCGCCATCGCCAGAGACACCAGGGCAAGGTGCTCAGCCATCCGACTGGCCAGATCTGGGGGCATCAATGCCGCACTCCGGATTGGTCACTGGAGCCGCCCGGTGCCACCGGCTCCTTTTGGCACAGTAGAGCCATCACGCGCCACGATGGAGCCATGGAAGCTCCCAAACCGGCCGCCCCCAACTGGATCAAAACCGAATGCGGCCGCGCCAAATACGCCGAGCTCGCTGGCCGCCCCGGAGCTGGCGCCCGCCTGCGACTGGCCTGGTTTGTGCTGATTGCGGCGATCCGCGATTGGCCCCTTCCCCAGCCTTCTGGCCGCTGAGATGGGCGCATCCAAGCTCAAGCCTCACCCTCACAGCGGTGATCAACATCCCGTAGGCCTTCGCCGTGCTGGGCTCCCTGCTGGTGTACGCCCTGGTAGTCATCAGCAGTCTGAAACGAACGCTTCAGGGACGTTCGAAACGGCATCCTTATCAGCTTTGGGCTGGTCAATCCAGCTCCCCGCCCTTGATGGCCCGCTGGGCGGCCCGGCCCACCAGCCACACCGACGCCACCGTGGCCAGCAAGCCCACCACCCGCAAGGCCCAGGTTGCTGGGTCCGCCTGACCCGAAAGCACCTCCCCAAAGCGGGCCACATCGCCCGCCAAGGCGCCGAGGCCACAAAACAAAATGGTGCCCGGGATGATGCCGATCAGGCCCAGGGTGTAATCCCGCAGGCTCACCTCGCTCAGGCCATAGGCGAAGTTGAGCAGGCTGAAGGGGAACGCTGGCGAGAGCCGGGTGAGTAACACCAACTTCAAGCCCTCCCGGCTAACACCTTGCTCGATGGCCTGGAGCTTGGGGAAGGCCAGCAGCCGCCGGCGCGCCCAATCCCGAAGCCAGGTGCGACCCAAGAGGAAGGCCGCCTCGGCCCCCAGACAGGCCCCCAAAAACACCAGAAAGCTGCCCCCCCAGGTGCCATAGAGGGCCCCGGCCACCATCGATGCCCACACCCCTGGCAACAGCAGGGTGACCCAGAGGGCATAGAGGGGCACAAACGCCGCAATGCCAAGGGGTGAGCGCAGGGCAGGCAGCACCTGCTCCAGCCAGAGCGAAGGATGGAGATCCATGGATGGCGAAGCCGAGGGAACGGGTCTAGCCCAGATCCGCCAAACGCTTACGGGCCAAAGCGGCCTGGGCTTGGGCCTCCGCCAAGTTGGCCTGGCATTCCACCACCACCTCCGGGGGGGCTTTGCTGGCGAAGTTGGGATTGGCCAGGCGCCCTGAAAGGCCAGCCATCTCCTTCTCCGCCTTCGCCAAATCCTTCTCCAGGCGTCCCTTGAGCGCCTCGAGATCCACCAGGCCCTCAATGGGCAACAGCACCTGCAGCTCGCCGCTCACGCCGGCCAGGCAGCGCTGGCCAGGTTCAGCGGTAGAGAGCACCGTGACGCTTTCAGCCCGGGTGAGGGCGGTGATGTCAGCGGTGGCTTGCAGCAGCAGCGCTGCCAGATCGCCGCGGCCGGTGACGAACTGCACGGGCACGGGTTGGGCCGGCTTGAGACCGGCCACAGCCCGCAGGTTGCGCACCACCCGAATGGCCTCGATCAGCTCGGCGAACTGAGCCTCCAGTTGGTCGTCGAGGGCCGCCCCATCCAGGCTGGGCCAGCTCTGCAACGCCAGAAAGGTGGTGTCGGGCTCGGTGGTGAGGCCGTGCCAGAGCTCTTCGCTCAAGTGGGGCATCAGCGGATGCAGCATCACCAGCAGGGCGTTGAGCACCTTGGCCAAAACCTGGCGGGCCACCCGCTGGTCGGCCAGGGCTTGAGGACTCGGGTTATCTCCGGGGTTGAGCCGCCGCTTGAGCAACTCGATCGTCCAGTCACACACCTCATTCCAGGCGAACTCATAGAGGCCCTTGGCCGCCTCTCCCAGGCCATAGGAGCCGTAGCGCTCGGAGGTTTCACCGTTCACCCGGGCCAGGCGCGACAGGATCCAGCGGTCGGCCAGCTGCAGGGCCTCAGGATCGGGCTCACCCAGGCTGGCGGGGGTCTCGCCGCCCAGGTTCATCAGGGCGAAGCGGGTGGCGTTCCAGAGCTTGTTGGCAAAGTTGCGGGAGCCCTCCACCGTGGCGGATGTGTCCGATTCGCGGTCGTAGTCGAGGCGGATGTCCTGGCCGGCTCCGGCCACCTCCCGCACCAGGGCAAAGCGCAGGGCATCGGCGCCGTAGCGCTCGATCAACAGCAGCGGATCAATGCCATTGCCCGCCGATTTGCTCATCTTGCGGTTGTTCTCATCCCGCACCAGGCCGTGGATGTAGACGTCTTGGAACGGAATCCAGGGGATTCCAGGGTCTTCCCGCCCAGCCATTAAGGCGCCAGCCATCATCGTCATCCGGGCCACCCAGAAAAAGATGATGTCGAAGCCCGTCACCAGCACGCTGGTCGGATACCAGCGCTGCAGATCGGCGGCCTGATCGTCTGGCCAGCCGAGGGTGGAGAAGGGCCAGAGGCCACTGGAAAACCAGGTGTCGAGGGCGTCCGGGTCCTGCTCGAGCACCAGGGGCTGGGCGTCTGCCGATGGGCCAGGGCCAGCACCGAACTGGGCTTCTGCCTCAGCACGGGCTTCGGCCTCGTTGCGGGCCACCACGTAGGGGGTGGTGTCGGTGATCTCGCCACCGGTTTCGCTCACCACAAACCAGGCCGGGATGCGATGGCCCCACCAGAGCTGGCGGCTGATGCACCAGTCGCGAATGTCGGTGAGCCAATCGCGGTAGACCTTGCTCCAGCGCTCCGGCACAAAGCGGGGGTCTTGCTGCTCCAAGACCTCGCGGCAGCGGGCGGCTAGGGGCTCGGTTTTGACAAACCACTGGGTGGAGAGCAGGGGCTCCACCGGCACCTTGCCCCGATCGGAGAAAGGCACGCTGTGCCGATAGGGCTCCACCTTGACCAGAAAGCCCTCGGCCTCCATCGCCGCCACCACGGCTTTGCGGGCCTCAAAGCGATCCAAGCCCTGGAACCGGCCAGCCGCTTCGTTCATGGTGCCGTCCTTCGCCATCACCGTGATCAGCGGCAGCTGGTGGCGCTGGCCAATGGCGAAATCGTTGGGGTCATGGGCGGGGGTCACCTTCACGCAGCCCGTGCCGAAGTCGGCATCCACGTGGGCATCAGCCACGATCGGAATCTCCCGGCCCACCAGCGGCAGCGTCAAGCTCTTGCCCACCAGTTGGGCATAGCGGGGATCGCCCGGGTTCACAGCCACGCCGGTATCGCCGAGCAGGGTTTCCGGGCGGGTAGTAGCCACCTCGAGGTGGGTGCGGCCATCCGCGCTGGGGGTGCTGAGGGGATAGCGGAAATGCCAAAGGTGGCCGTCCACCTCCTTCATCTCTACCTCCAGGTCGCTCACCGCAGACCCTGAAGCGGGACACCAGTTGACCAGGTATTCACCGCGGTAAATCAGGCCCTGCTCGTGGAGGCGCACAAAGGCCTCAATCACGGCCTCACTGCAGCCGGCATCCAGGGTGAACCGCTCCCGCTGCCAATCGACCGAGTAGCCCAGGCGGCGCAGCTGGCCCACGATCGTGCCGCCGCTCTCGGCCTTCCACTGCCAAGCTTTTTCCAGGAAAGCAGCCCGGCCCAAATCATCCTTGGTTTTGCCCTCGGCCTTGAGCTGCCTTTCAAGAATGGTCTGCACGGCAATCGACGCATGGTCGGTGCCAGGCAGGCAGAGCACGTTCTTGCCGCGCAGGCGCTGGAAGCGCACGATCGTGTCGATGAGGGCCGTATTGAAGGCATGGCCCATGTGCAGGCTGCCGGTCACGTTGGGGGGTGGGATCACCACAGAGAAAGGTTCACCCTCCGCCGCCGGATCGGGATGGAAGGCACCAGCGCTTTCCCAGGCCTGCTGCCAACGGCTCTCGGTGCCGGCGGGGTCGTAGGTCTTAGCCAGGTCGGTCACAGCGAGAGCTCAGGGCTTCGGACCCATGCTCTCAAAAGAGGACCCATCCCAGGGAATCGCCACCACCGCATCGAGTTGCTGCCAGGCACTCGAATCAGCAGATATTCGATCCATCAGCCCCACCCGCTTGAGAGCCTGGGCCACTCCAACGGGATCCATGGCGCCCAAGGTCGGCCCCATGGGCAGCACCAAAACCTTTTGTTCGGCGGGATCGGCCATCACCTGGAGATCCAGATCCTCCAGCTCCCGCTCAAAAAACACCCGACGCATGCGGCCGGTCATCACCGGGCCCAGGGCCATGGCGAAAGCCTCCAGCCCCTGCTGATCCCCGGAACAACCGCAATTGAGGGCCAGCCAGATCAGAAATTTGGCCCAGCTCTCAGTTGTCCAAAGGGGCTGAAAGCTGTCCCGGTGCTGCCGCACCAGTTCGGCGATGGCGAAATCAAACAGGGTGGCCTGCAGGCGGCTGGGATCCAAAGGCGTCGAATCCTTCGACCCCACAGGGGATTGGGCCATCGCTGCCGCCAGCAAAGAGCCCCATCCTGACCAAGCGGGGTGCAGCATCGCTATCCACCCGGCAAACTACCGGTACACCCCACAGGAGCAGGCCGCCATGGCCCTCGATTTCAACGACCCCGACCTGGAGTTCTCTGATCTGGTGTACGCCTATCAGAGCTGGGTGATGGCCGTGATCAATGACGAAAAGCTGGGGGGAGAAACCCTGCTGACCGATGACATCGCCGACGATGCCCTCAATGCCATGCGATTCCTACCTGGAGAAGTGACCAGCGCCATCGAAACCAGCCTGGCCCGGGTCTATGACGTGGATGCCGACGAACTGGCCGCCCTGCTCTTTCCCGAAGGCTAGGGGGATTCGATCGACAAATTGCCCCATGCGCAACAACCGCATGGGGCAATTTCTATAGGGGAGTCACGGCTGAGATCGTCTTTTTTGCAGTCACCCAGTCACCACCAGGCTTGTCAATATACTGAAAAAACTTATTTGTAAAATTTCCCTGCATACACACCTCTTCGACTCTCGCAACCGAGCAAACACCTTCTACAAACAAATCATCCATAAGGCCTGGGCCAGTCAAATGGTAGACATTGTTTGTTGTTGGCGACTCAATTCTTCGGATGGCCTCCTCAATCAATTGCAAGATCAGCCCATTGCCCGGCTCACTTGCCATGAAAAAATTGGTATATCGGGAATCTTTTGACTTAACAAAGAGCTCTGAGGGATTCGATCTCAGCGTCCAGCCCAGTGGCCATGCCAAATGTCCATCGATGTCGATATACACTCCACCGTATCGATAGAGGACAAGCAACCTCCACAGATCAGCCTTAGCTGCTCCGATGGCGAGCCGCTTATAGCAATTAGAAATCCTGCCTGGAAACTCCGCCTCAACAAACTCAAGAATCTCCGCATCTGATACAAAGCGATATCGATACGAAGCAGAAAGCAACCTGTTGCAAAGATAATTCAACTTAACGGGTAGCGACACCCTATTCGTATAATTTGTTTGCCACAAAATGCGTGTAATTCTAGGCTTGCGAAGATCAAACCTTTCCGACAGCGGCTTAGCCTCTGAGGGCAGCCTAAAACGTAGCCAAGGGACTACAAAATATAAAAGTCTTGAGCAAAACTTAAGGACATTACCCAAAAGCTTCAAGCAGCGACCAAGCCAATACGCACCTTTGTTCGTGATCGACTGGGGAGCAGGCATCACGAATGCTTGGCAAACTATGCTATGCCCGATGCCGGGTTCGAACCAGCGACGTCCTGCTTGTAAGGCAGGCGCTCTACCGCTGAGCTAATCGGGCGTGATCAGAACCTTACACCACGTTTTGATGGCTCGAAACCCCTCCCTAAAGGCTTCTGAATGGTTTCGGCACTTGCGCTGGCAGGGAGAGGCCTGGACCACCCGACTGCTCCTGATGGTTCTTCAGGGACGTTCCCACAAGACCATCCGGCGTGGGATTCACGCTGCCAGGGTCGTAGCCCAACCGCTCCTGGCAAAGCGCCTTGATACCGCCGCAACCAATCTGGTTCGCGTTTACGGCCATCAACTCACCGATGAACAACGTCAGCGCGTGGCGGTCCGATCCCTTGAAAGCTTCTTTCTCTCCTGCCTGGAGTCGATTATCCAGCCCGTAGATGATCGCCAGATCCTTGCCGAAGGCGATGGACTCGATGAGCTATTTCGACTCCACAAAGAAGGCAAAGGATTGATTGTGGGATCACTTCACCTGGGTTGCTGGGATATCGGCTTGCGCTGGCTGAGTGCCCATCTCCCCAATCTCTCAGTGATCTATCGACCAGCCCACAACCCCTACACGGATCGACTCCTCAATCGGGCCAGAAGCAGCAATAGCCATTGCCATTGGATTCCCCAAGCCAATGCAAAAGCAATGCTGAAAAGCTTGAGCGCGGGTCGAAGCCTGGTGATGATGACTGACCTCTACCCCTTCTCCAACGACCTGCAAGCCGACTTCCTCGGCCTGACGACCCACGTAGCCAAAGGCCCCCTAGCCCTCTCCCAAAAAGCAGGTTGCCCCCTCTTTCCCGTCGCCCATGTGCGCGAAGACGATGGGCGCTTTCGTTTCATCTGCGGCAAACCCCTCCACCCCACCAAGTCGGCCACAGACCTCCAAGAGAGGGCTGGGGCCCTGGGCCGCTGGCAAGAACCCTGGATCAACGCCTACGCCGAGCAGTACTACTGGATCAACCGCCGCTGGCGCCCCGGAGATGGCACCGGCCAGCGCCTGCGGCCAACCGGGGCCCTAGCCGAGCGTGTTCTTGCCAAGGTGAATGGCTAGCGGCCGCCAACACGACCGCGCCACCTGGGTCCTGGGCCTGCCGTTTGCCCTGCTCTGGTGGCCCTGGCTGGGCCCCAGTGGCGCCATCAGTGGCGGCCTGGGCTTTCTGATCGGCGGGCTCCTGCTCTCCCCGGATTTGGACACCCGCTCCAATGCCACCCGCCGTTGGGGGGTCTTGAAGCTGCTGTGGTGGCCCTATCGCCGCACCCTGAGCCACCGCTCCCTCTTCTCCCATAGCCCCCTGCTGGGCAGCAGCTTGCGCTTGGCCTATTTGGCCGGGATGGTCTTGCTGGTGAGCGCCTGCCTCCAACCCATGGGTACCCCGCCACCCCAGATGCTCCTGCGCGGTGCCGCCCAACTCTGGCAACAGCACGCTCCCCTGATCGTCAGTGCGGCCGTGGGCATTGAGGCCAGCAGCTGGCTGCACCTGGTGCAAGACGGCGATCCCATGCCCCGCCTGCCCAGGCTGCTACGAGCCCTCAGGCCCCGGGGTCGGCGCAAACGCAGGCCCAAAGTGAGAAGGTGAACCCAGCCGGTTCACACCACCATGGGCGCACCCCACGATCACGGTTTCCAAAGCACCGCTTCCGCCGCCAGCCTGGAAGCTCTCAGCGAGCTCGTTGAAGTGGTGGCCCGCCTGCGGGATCCCCAAACGGGCTGCCCCTGGGACCTGGAGCAAACCCATGCCTCCCTAGTGCCCTACGTCATTGAAGAGGCCCATGAAGTGGCCGATGCCATTCGCCACGGCGACGATGGCCACCTGGAAGAGGAACTCGGTGACCTCCTGCTGCAAGTGGTGCTCCACGCCCAAATCGCCCGGGAGCAGGGCCGCTTTGATTTGGCCTCGATCAGCCGCGCCATCAGTCGCAAGCTGGTCTGCCGCCACCCCCATGTCTTTGCCGGGGGCCAAGCCAAGGACGTCGCCGCGGTGCAGGAAACCTGGGAGGCCATCAAGGCCGAAGAGCAGCAACAGAAAACCACTCGCTCTGGTGCAACCGAAACCCATCCAGCAACACCATCGGCGAGCCCCCTGTCAGACCAACTCGCCCGCAAGGTGCGCGGCCAGGGCGCCCTGGCCGGCGCGATGGCGATCTCCAAAAAAGCTGCCGCAGCAGGGTTTGAGTGGGACGACCTCGATGGGGTGTGGGAGAAAGTGCACGAGGAGCTCGAGGAGCTCAAAGAGGCGGTCGATGAAGCCCGGGCTACCGGCAATCGGGCCCATGCCCAGGAGGAGTTGGGGGATCTGCTGTTCACCCTGGTGAACGTGGCCCGCTGGTGCCAGATCTGCCCCGAAGCAGGCCTCGATGGCACAAACCACCGCTTCCTCGACCGCTTTTCCCGGGTCGAAGCCGCCCTCGGTGGCGACCTGAAGGGCCAAAGCATCCGCGATCTGGAGGGCCTCTGGCAGCAGGCCAAGGCCCAAATTAAAGCGGAAGCAAGGGGCCGAACCAGTTGAAAACTTAAGTTGAAAGTTGGGACGGCAAGTTCTTCGTCGATGCATTCCAGCCCAGCTGGCGCTCCAGCTCCTCAATGATTGATCCGGCAACATTTTTTTCAGTTGCCTTTTCGATGCCCTCTAGTCCGGGACTTGAATTGACCTCAAGCAACAAAGGACCCCGACTCGATCGGATGATATCAACGCCACAAACGGTTAACCCCAATGCCCTCGATGCTGCTATGGCAAGCTTGCGCTCCCCAGAATCAAGTCGGACTTTTCTTGCGACACCGCCTTGATGCAGATTCGCTCTGTAGTCTCCGGGGGCAGCCGTTCTCTCAATAGCCGCTACCACTTTTCCTCCAACGACAAAGCAGCGAAGATCGCTGCCATTGGCTTCACGAATAAATTCCTGAACCAATAGATTTGCATTCAAGCTTTTCATTGTATTGATAACACCTTCTGCGGCCTTGTTTGTTTCAGCCAAGATCACGCCCTGACCCTTCGTACCCACCAAAAGCTTCACAATCAATGGAGCTCCCCCAACCATGTCAATCAGCTCTTTCGTGTCCAACGGAGAGTGGGCGAAACCCGTGAGCGGCATACTCAAGCCATTGCGAATAAACAACTGAGACGCGAATAACTTGTCTCTGGAGGCAGCGATGGCATCCGAGCTATTTAAAGACGGCACACCTAGGGCGCTGAACTGCCTAACGAGCGCACATCCATAAAAAGTAACGCTTGGCCGTAGCCGGGGAATAATTGCATCCAAGCCCTCGACCGCATCCCCGCCTCGACCATGGATTTGGGGTCGAAGATGATCGAGTCGCATATAGCAGTCCTTGACACTTAAAAAGCGCATATTGTGACCGCGCTCTTCCCCAGCCTCAATCAGACGTCGATTACTGTAAAGCTTTGGATTACTGGCCAAGACTCCGATATTCAAACCCCTAGATCCAGGTGCAGGCTGACGATAGAGCTTCTTTAATGCCTCTTGGTCATAATTTCCATGCAGGAAAGACTCCGATGGGTCGACGACAAAGCGATCGACAATGGCTTCACGACCAAGCAGCATGCGATAGCCCATCGCGTCCCTATTGGCAAGGGTAATTTCGATCTCAAATTTATAATTTCCAATTGATACGAGCTCTTTGATGACACACCTCGACTCAGTCGAACCGCTACTACTCCTTATCCTGCGAAATTCTAAAATCTCTGACTCATGGTAAAGCACAATTCTTTTGTTCCCTTGAAAAGGGGGCACACCAAAGCGCACCCAATCCTTGCCACCGCGTTGGAACGTCGAAATATTGATCGCATGAATACTTGAAGTCTTGGCACCTGAGTCAACCCTGGCCCGGATGGCATGGAGGCCAGCATTGGGCCAATTACACCACTCTTCTGAACCGATAAGAACTTTTTCTCGAGACGCAAATTCAGACTGCAACTCTTGCACAACAGACTGGCATAGACAATAAATTTATCACAATATTTTTACCTACTCCAGCGACATCCCCACAGGGCAAAGCGTGCCCAAGAATGCATCTCAATGTATCCCTCATTACTTTACTGATTTTATTCTTCTCTCCATGTCTCATGGGACCAGCCTGGGCAGGTCCTAATCGTCCATGGAGCGAGGACGTTGCCTGGCCTGTTTGACCTGACTTTTTTGCTTCTTTGCGTCAACACGCCGCTTCACGGCCCCCCGGGTGGGCTTGGTGGGCTTGCGAAGCTTTGGAGGCGGCTTCAACCCCTCCCGCAGTAGATCGCCCAGGCGCTGCATGGCGAGCTCGCGGTTCTGGTACTGGGAGCGATGCTCGGAGACCGCAACCCGCAGGCAACCAGCCACGCACCGGGATCCCAGCCGCTCCAGCAGCCGTTGTTTTTGGAACGGGCCGATGGCGCTGGTGCCTTCCAGATCAAAGCCCAGCTCGACGGCGGTCTCCACCTTGTTGAC
Source organism: Cyanobium sp. NIES-981 (assembly GCA_945896675.1). Taxonomy (GTDB): domain Bacteria; phylum Cyanobacteriota; class Cyanobacteriia; order PCC-6307; family Cyanobiaceae; genus Cyanobium_A. The sequence goes on along the minus strand of CAMDEM010000002.1, from coordinate 49,564 downwards.
GTTCTGACCCCCTGGCCCGGAAGCCCTGGAAAATCGCCACTGCAACTCCGCCGCTGGGATCACCACGGCGGCGCTCACGTGCAGATCACCGATGGGTCGCCCAGCTGCCATGGCTTGAGCCTGCCAGGGCGATGTCTTGGGCGCTACACCCCCGAAGCGCTTAGCTGGAGGCAGCTACTGCAAGGGCGATGGGCTGGATCGATGAAACCTTCGATGGCGTGCGCTATGGCCTCGAGGGCACGGTGATCGCCGAACAGGACTCCCCCTTCCAGAAGGTGACGATCATCGACAGCGTCCGCTACGGCAAAGGGCTGCTGCTGGATGGCTGCTGGATGACCGCCGAGCGCCAGGAACGCCACTACCACGAAGCCATCGTTCACCCCGCCCTCTGCAGCGCTGAAAGCCTGGCCCGGGTGCTGGTGATCGGCGGGGGCGACGGCGGCACCGCCCGCGAGTGCCTCAGGCACCCCGGGGTCGAGCACCTGGACATGGTCGAAATCGACGGCCTGGTGGTTGAGTGGAGCCAGCAGTACCTGCCCTCGATTGGCGGTGGCTGCTGGAACGATCCCCGCTTCCATCTCACCGTGGGGGACGGCATCGCCTGGGCCGCCGCCGCCGCGGATGCCAGCTACGACGTGGTGCTGGTGGATGGCTCCGATCCCGCCGGACCGGCTGAGGGCCTGTTCAACCGCGCCTTCTTTGAGCACTGCCGCCGCATCCTCAAACCCGGTGGCGTGTTTGCCACCCAAAGCGAATCCCCAGAAGCCTTCCGCCAGGTGCACATCGACACCGTGCGCCTGATCCGGGAGGTGTTCGGCCATGCCGATCCCCTCTACGGCTGGGTGCCCATGTATCCCAGTGGCTGGTGGAGTTGGACGTTCGCCGCCACGGACGGCCGTCGTTACCTCGAGCCAAACAGCGAGCGCGCCGCGGCCGTAGCCAGTGGCTGTGAGATTTGGTCGCCCCGCTGGCAGCAGGGGGCCTTCAACGCCATTCCTGCCTACGTGGAGCGCGCCCTGACGGCCTGAGCAAACTCCCTAAAGAGCAACCGGGAGAGGCCTACTCAGTAGCAGCAGGTGCCGCTGGTGCGCTGCTCCCTCAGGCGCTCATGTTGCTGGCTGATCAACAACACCGCCAGGGTCGGATGGTTGTGGAGCAGGTTTAAAAAGCGGAGCCGCTCCAGGCGCAGAACTTCCACGGGGGTGCGGGCAAACGCCTCGTTGCGATAGGTGCCCACAAACCAAACGATGTCCTGGTAGCTCAAAAACTCGCCGGGGCGGTAGCAGAGCTTCTCGCCGCCTTCGCCCACCACCTCAACGATCCCTCGCCGCACCGCGTAGATGGAATCCGCGGGGGCACCCCGGGAAAACAGCTTGGCGCCGGTAGGCAAGGTGAGCACCTCACAGTCGACCTGGGCCGCCATCAACTCAATGGGGGGGGTGATTGCGAGTGCTGTGACCAATAGAGGCGGCTCCGAAGAGTGATTTGTGATGCTCCTTTTTACAACGCCCATGGCCACCCCCAGGGTGTGGATCGCTTCAAAAGAGCAAACATGCTGCGCGTCTGCTGCAACATCCTTTGAAAACTTAGGTTTTCCCCCGAATCCGGCCGGACGTTCACCTCCGAAGTTCACCTCCCAGCCCATGGGCACATCTGGCCCGTCTCCATAGGATCCAGGCCATGCCGCCTGCCTTGCCCCTTGGCCGATCCCTCTGCGGGGCCCCTCCAGCGAACGCCCCTTTTTGAAGCCGCCCAAGCCTCCGGCGGGCGGATGGTGCCCTTTGCCGGCTGGGAGATGGCCGTGCAATTTGCCGGCCTGGTCGCCGAGCACCAGGCCGTGCGCAGCAGCTGCGGTGTGTTCGATATCTCCCACATGGGGGTGATCACCCTGCGAGGTGCTGGTCCCAAGGATGCCCTCCAGGCCCTGGTGCCCACCGACCTGTTCCGCATCGGCCCTGGGGAGGCCTGCTACACCGTGCTCCTCAACGCAGCCGGGGGCATCCGCGACGATCTGATCGTCTACGACCGGGGCCAGAGGGATGGCCAAGCCGAACTGCTGCTGGTGATCAATGCGGCCTGCGCTGACGCCGACACCGCCTGGCTGCGCAGCCAGCTCGAACCGGCCGGCATCACGATTGCCGATCGCAAGGGCGATGGCGTCTTGCTGGCGCTGCAAGGGCCCGAAGCCATGGCCAGGCTGGAAGCCCTCAGCGGCACAAACCTCAGCGGCTTACCCCGCTTTGGCCACCGCGATCTGAACCTCAACGGCACGGCCCAAGGGGCCGCTGCGGGGGCCCAGGCGTTTGTGGGACGCACCGGCTACACCGGTGAAGACGGCTGCGAACTGCTGCTGGATCGCGCCGCAGGCCTGGCCCTTTGGCAGCAACTGCTCGGTGAGGGGGTGACCCCCTGCGGCCTGGGGGCCCGCGACACCCTGCGCCTGGAAGCGGCCATGCACCTCTATGGCCAGGAGATGGATGCCAGCACCACCCCCCTGGAAGCCGGTCTGGGCTGGCTGGTGCACCTGGAGATGCCCAAGCCCTTCATCGGCCGCGAGGTGCTCGAGCGCCAAACCGCCGAGGGGGTGGGTAAACGGCTTGTGGGTCTCAAGCTCCAGGGCCGCGCCATTGCCCGCCATGGCTACCCCGTGCTGCACAACGATCAGGTGGTGGGAGAAGTGACCAGTGGCACCTGGTCGCCCAGCCTGGGGGAAGCGATTGCCCTGGCCTATGTGCCCCCTGCCGCCTCGAAACTGGGTACGGAGCTGGCCGTGCAGATCCGCGGCAAGTCGGAGCCTGCCGTGGTGGTGAAGCGCCCCTTCTACCGGCGGGCCTAAATCCCGCGGGTTCGCATGGGAAAATCCCTGAAGACTTCTAGGGATTTTCCATGCGCAGCCACGGGTGCGGTGATCTGCGCAGTGAATCCAGCGGCCAAGCGGTCCAGCTCTGCGGCTGGGTGGATCGGCGCCGCGACCACGGTGGGGTGATCTTCATCGACCTGCGCGACCGCAGCGGCAGCGTGCAGATCACGGTGGACCCCGACCTGAGCGCTGAAGCCTTCGCCGTCGCAGAACACCTGCGCAACGAAACCGTGCTCCAGGTGGAGGGCAAGGTGCGCAATCGGCCCGCCGAATCGATCAACGACCGCCTGGCCACGGGCCACATCGAGGTGCTGGCCAGCTCCATCACGGTGCTCAACAGCGTGCGCGGCAACCTGCCCTTCCAGGTGTCGGTGCACGACGACGAACAGGTGCGCGAAGAACTACGCCTACGCCACCGCTATTTGGATCTGCGCCGCGAGCGCATGAACGGCAACCTGCGGCTGCGGGCCCAAACCATCCAGGCCGCCCGCCGCCACCTGGAGGACCAGGGCTTCATCGAGGTGGAAACCCCCGTCCTCACCCGCTCCACCCCGGAAGGCGCCCGCGACTACCTGGTGCCGTCGCGGGTGTGCGGCGGCGAATGGTTTGCCCTGCCCCAATCCCCCCAGCTGTTCAAGCAGCTCCTGATGGTGGGCGGCATCGAGCGCTACTACCAGGTGGCCCGCTGCTTCCGCGATGAAGACCTCCGGGCCGATCGCCAGCCGGAATTCACCCAGCTGGATATCGAGATGAGCTTCATGGATCAAGAGCAGATCCTCGAGCTCAACGAAACCCTGATCGCCAGCATCTGGAAGGCCGTCAAAGGGGTTGATCTGCCCAGGCCCTTCCCACGCCTCACCTGGCATGAGGCCATGGATCGCTTCGGCACCGATCGGCCCGACACCCGCTACGGCATGGAACTCACCACCGTGAGCGACCTGGTCAAAGACATGGGCTTCAAGGTCTTCTCCGGCGCGGTGGCCTCGGGGGGCTCGGTGAAGTGCATCGCCGTGGCCGGCGGCAATGAGGCGATCAGCAACGTGCGGATCAAGCCCGGCGGCGATGTGTTCAGCGAAGCCCAGGCCGCGGGCGCGGGGGGGCTGGCCTTCATCCGGGTGCGGGATGGCGGTGAGGTCGACACCATCGGCGCCATCAAAGACAACCTCTCGGAGGCGATCAAGGCCGAACTGCTGGAGCGCACCGGCGCCCAACCGGGCACCCTGCTGCTGTTTGGCGCCGGCGACACGGCCACAGTGAACAAGGCCCTCGATCGGGTGCGCCAATACCTGGCCCGGGAGCTGAATCTGGTCACCCCCGACAAGGAGAACAGCACCTGGAACTTCCTGTGGGTGGTGGATTTCCCGATGTTCGAGTTCAACGCCGAGGAGAACCGGCTCGAGGCCCTGCACCATCCCTTCTGCGCCCCCAACCCAGGCGACCTGGGCGACGACCCCAGCCAATGGGCCGCCACCCTGCCCACCGCCCGCGCCCAGGCCTACGACCTGGTGCTCAATGGCCTGGAACTGGGCGGAGGCTCCCTGCGCATCCACAACTCGGATCTGCAGCGCCAGGTGCTCCAAACCATTGGCCTGCCGTTAGAAGAGGCCAATCAGCAGTTCGGCTTCCTGATGGACGCCCTGGACATGGGCGCCCCTCCCCACGGCGGCCTGGCCTTCGGCATCGACCGGATGGTGATGTTGCTCGCCGGCGAAGACTCCATCCGCGACACCATTGCCTTCCCCAAAACCCAGCAGGCCCGCTGCCTGATGACCGGTGCCCCAGGGGGGGTCGCCGCCAAGCAACTCGACGAGCTGCATGTGGCCAGCACCTGGGAAGACGAAGAGGCCTAAATTCCCGCCAAAACCCGTTCCATCGCCCCTCACCAACCATGACCAGCGCCACCGGCAGCCTTGAGATCGAGACCATCACCATGGGCACGATCGACATCGGCATCTCCCAGGCTCAGCGCCAGGAGATCGCCGCTGGCCTGGGCAGGGTGCTGGCCGATAGCTACGTGCTCTATGGCAAAACCCACGGCTTCCACTGGAACGTGACTGGACCGATGTTCAACACGCTCCATTTGATGTTCATGAACCAGTACACCGAGCTCTGGACCGCCCTCGATGTGATCGCCGAACGCATCCGGGCCCTGGGCTGCCCGGCCCCCTTTGGCGGTGCCAACTTTGCGGCCCTGGCCTCGATCCAGGAAACTGAAGGCGTACCCAATGCCCTGGCCATGGTGCGGGAGCTGGTGATGGGCCATGAAGCCGTCGCCCGCACCGCCCGCGGCCTGTTCACCCTGGTGAACGACGCCAACGACCAGCCCACGGCCGACCTGCTCACCCAGCGGCTGCAGATCCACGAAAAAACCGCCTGGATGCTGCGCAGCCTGCTGGAAGCCTGAAGCCCCGCTGAAGGTCAAGCCAGAAGCCCCCTTGGTGGCTATCGGTAGATTGAAGAATCAGCCGATGCGCCATGAGCAAATTTGTCTTTGTTACCGGCGGTGTGGTCTCCAGCATCGGCAAAGGCATCGTGGCGGCCAGCTTGGGAAGGCTGCTGAAGTCGCGCGGGTACAGCGTTTCGATCCTCAAGCTGGACCCCTACCTCAACGTGGATCCGGGCACGATGAGCCCGTACCAACACGGCGAAGTCTTCGTGACCGAAGACGGGGCTGAAACCGACCTCGACCTGGGCCACTACGAGCGGTTTACCGACACCGCCATGTCGCGCCTCAACAGCGTGACCACCGGATCGATCTACCAATCGGTGATCAACAAGGAGCGCCGCGGCGATTACAACGGCGGCACCGTGCAGGTGATTCCCCACATCACCGGCGAAATCCGCGAACGCATCAAGCGGGTGGCGGCCAACAGCAACGCCGATGTGGTGATCACCGAGATCGGCGGCACCGTGGGCGACATCGAATCCCTGCCGTTCCTAGAGGCGATCCGGGAATTTCGCGGCGATGTGGGCCGCCAGGACCTGGCCTACGTGCACGTGACCCTGCTGCCCTTTATTGGCACCTCGGGGGAGCTGAAAACCAAGCCCACCCAGCACTCGGTCAAGGAGCTGCGCTCCATCGGCATCCAGCCCGATGTCCTGGTGTGCCGCAGCGATCGGCCCATCAGCGATGACCTCAAGGCCAAGATCGGCGGCTTCTGCGGGGTCCCCACCAAGGCGGTGATCGAAGCCCTTGATGCCGACAGCATCTACGCGGTGCCCCTGGCCATGGAGCAGGCCCACCTCTGCCATGAGGTGCTGGATGTGCTCAACCTCCCCAACCACCCCAGCGACATGGTGGGCTGGGAAAAGCTGGTGACCAAGCTGCGCAACCCCGGCCCGGCCATCAAGGTGGCATTGGTGGGCAAATACGTGCAGCTCAACGATGCCTACCTCTCGGTGGTGGAAGCCCTGCGCCATGCCTGCCTGGATGTGGATGCTTCCCTCGACCTGCATTGGATCTGCGCCGAGCAAATCGAAACCCAGGGCGCCGAAACCCTGCTGGCCGGCATGGATGCGGTGGTGGTGCCCGGCGGCTTTGGCCACCGGGGCGTCGATGGCAAGGTGGCGGCGATCCGCTGGGCCCGGGAGCAACGGGTGCCCTTTTTGGGCCTGTGCCTGGGGATGCAGTGCGCCGTGATCGAGTGGGCCCGCAACCAAGCCGGTCTCACCGGGGCCACCAGTGCTGAACTCGATCCCGAAGCGGCCCATCCCGTGATTCACCTGCTGCCCGAGCAACAGGATGTGGTCGACCTGGGCGGCACCATGCGCCTGGGCGTCTATCCCTGCCGGCTCACCCCAGGCACCATGGGACATCGCCTCTATGCCGAGGAGGTGGTGTATGAACGCCACCGGCACCGCTACGAGTTCAACAACGCCTATCGCAACCTGTTCCTGGAATCGGGCTACGAGATCAGTGGCACCTCCCCCGATGGCCGCCTGGTGGAACTGATCGAATTAAAGGATCACCCCTTCTTCACCGCCTGCCAGTACCACCCGGAATTCCTATCCCGGCCTGGCAAGCCCCACCCCCTCTTCCGGGGTTTGGCCGAAGCCGCCCAACAACGGCTGCCCAGGTCGCCGCAAGAAGCGCTCCGCACCCAGCAAGCGCAGCAAAGCCCAAGCACCAGTGCCAGTGCCAGCCCCTCCAGCGTCTAGTTCCCTGCCCGCAAGGGACGCCCTACCCGTCGTAGAAACCTTCCATTCCCTGCAAGGGGAAGGGCTCCATGCCGGCCGCAGTGCCTTCTTCATTCGCCTGGGCGGCTGCCGGGTGGGCTGCAGCTGGTGCGACACCAAACACTCCTGGCCCGAGCAGGCGCACCCCCTACGCCCCGTAGAAGACCTTGCTGCCGAGGCGCGAAGCGCCGCCCAAGCCGGGGCCGCCTTTGTGGTGATCACCGGCGGCGAACCCCTGCACCACAACCTCGACGGCCTCTGCGCCACCCTCACGGCCCAGGTGCTCAATCACCAGGGTCAGCCCATCCCTTTGCACCTGGAAACCAGTGGCGTGGATGGCCTGAGCGGCCAGTTTGCCTGGATCACCCTCTCCCCAAAACCCCATCGCCCGCCCTGCCCAGAGCTGCTGGCGGCCTGTGATGAGCTGAAGGTGATCGTTCACACCGCCAGCGATCTGGCCTTTGCAGAAACCATGGCCACCTCTGCCCAGAAAGCCAAAGCCCATCAAGCCAAGCCTGGATCAGGCCCCGAGCTCCTCCTCCAACCCGGCTGGCAGAGCCCCGGGGGCCAAAACCTGGCGATCGATTTTGTGCGTCAGCACCCCCAATGGCGGCTCAGCCTGCAAAGCCACAAATGGCTCGGGGTGCGCTGAGGGTCGGGTCGTTGAAGGGCCCGCTTAAAAGCTGCCCGCGGGCCGCTCCTGCGTCTCGGCCTTCCAGAGCCGCCAGCGCACCACAAGGGGCTTCGGGGCGTAAACCACGATCGGCCGACTGACGTTGTAAGGCATCACAAACGGCCGGCCCGCCATCGCCACAAACTTCTCTTGCAGGGGCTCACCGGCGGGACAAGCCATGCGGGTGGAGGCCATCGGACCCACATCGCTCACCCGCAGATAGGGAACAACCGGATCTGCCTTGCCCTTCTCGATGCGGAGTTGGGCAGAAAAGCTATGCATGTTGCAGTCCACCTTGGCCAGCTGGCCCACGATCACCTGCACCCGCCAATCGCGGGGGTTCCCGGAGATGGCCTGATCGCTGGAGGAAGGAAGCAGGCCTGGCAGCTGAATCACCCAACGGGTTTCCCCAGGAGCGGCTGGGGGGAAGGGGCTGAGATCCAGGCGCGGAATGGCCCGGGCCCCAGGCGCAGCCACGACGGCACCCAAGACGGCAGCCAGGGGAGCAGCCAGGGCGGCAACGGCAAGACCAGGGAAGACCCTCAGACGCACACTCACAGCCAAACCATCGGTTTCACCCCATCTTGACGGTGATCTGGCAGCCTTTTGCCATTGATCCGGCAACTGCCAGTCCCTTGCCCACACCCCAACCCACTGCGATTGCCCTGTTGTCCGGCGGACTGGACTCCGCCACGGCCGCAGCTCTGGCGATGGAGGCGGGTTATGCCGTGATTGGCCTCTCCTTTGATTACGGCCAGCGGCACCGGCGGGAACTGGTCGCAGCCAAGGCCGTTGCCCAAGCCCTGCAGCTGGCCGAGCACCACACCATCGCCGTCAACCTGGCCAGCTGGGGCGGCTCTTCCCTCACCGACCAGGCCATCGCCGTGCCCACCGATGGTGTCCAAAGCGGCGTGATCCCCAGCACCTATGTGCCCGGGCGCAACACGGTGTTCATCGCCCTAGGCCTGAGCCTGGCGGAGGCCCGGGGGGCCACCAAGCTGGTGCTCGGCGTGAATGCCATCGACTATTCCGGTTACCCCGACTGCCGCCCCGACTACCTCAGCGCCTTCCAGGCCCTGGCCGATCTGGCCAGCAAAAGCGGCCGCGAGGGCCACGGGGCCCAGCTGTGGGCACCCCTGGTGCTTTGGAGCAAAACCGAGATCGTGAGAGAGGCCCTGCGCTTAAACGTGCCCATCGACGCCACCTGGAGTTGCTACAGCGGCGGCGACCAGGCCTGCGGGATCTGCGACAGCTGCCGGATCCGCGATGCGGCGCTAATCGAGGCGGGCCACCCCGAACTCGCCAGTGGGGCACTGTCCAGCCATTGACCCTGCAAAGCCATTGACCAAGCCAAGCCCCATCCGGCGCCCCCTGCCCTGGTGTGAACCGGCCCATCTGGTGCGGCAGCTGGCCCACCACTTCGGCGCCGAGGGGCTGGTATGGCTCGATGGCGATGGCTCCGACCTGGGCCGGTGGAGCCGGATCGGCGTCCATCCCCTGGAGCAACAGGTGTGCCGCGGCCTACCCGGCACCCCAGGAGCGAGCGATCCGTTTGCGGCGCTGGCCGCCATCGAGGCCAGCGGCGGGCAATGGATGGGCTGGTTGGCCTACGAGGCAGGGGCCTGGGTGGAGCCTGGCCACCATTGGGCCGACAGCGACATGGCCGTGCTTTGGGCGGCCCGGTTCGACCCGATCGTGGTGATGGATCACCAGAGCCAAACCCTTTGGCTGGAAGGCTCCACACCCCAGCGGTTGGAGGAGATGGCTGGCTTGATCACAGCCATGGCAGCAACCCAGGCTGGGCCTGGAACTGCAACCCCTGGTACGGCAACTCCTAGAGATGGGGCCATTCCCCTCGACGCCTGGACCTGGCACACGAGCTCCAGCCGGTTTGCCGAGCAGGTTGCCCAGATCCGCCATTGGATCGACCAAGGCGATATTTTCCAGGCCAACCTCACCGCCTGCTGCGAAGCCAACACGCCCTCGGCCCCCGATGCCCTGGACCTCTACCTGCGCCTGCGCCACAGCTGCCCGGCCCCCTTTGGCGGCCTAGCCATCGCCGCAGGCCCTGCCAAGGGGGAGGCCGTGCTGTCCAGCTCCCCAGAACGGTTCCTGAAGGTGGATGGCAAGGGCCTGGTGGAAACGCGGCCGATCAAGGGCACCCGGCCCCGCCAGCAGGACCCGCAAGCCGATGCGGCGGAAGCCGCCCAACTGATCACCAGCCCCAAAGACCGGGCTGAGAACGTGATGATCGTGGATCTGCTGCGCAATGACCTGGGCCGGGTCTGCCAGAGCGGATCGATTCAGGTGCCCCAGTTGGTGGGGTTGGAGAGCTACCGGCACGTGCATCACCTCACCTCGGTGGTGGAAGGGATGCTGCAACCAGGCCAAGGGGTGGTGGACCTGCTGCGCGCCACCTGGCCGGGGGGCTCGATCACGGGGGCGCCCAAGATTCGCGCCTGCCAGCGCCTGGCGGAGCTGGAGCCTGTGGCCCGCGGTCCCTATTGCGGCTCCCTGTTTTGGCTGGGCCCCGATGGGAGCTTCGACAGCAACATCCTGATCCGCTCGGTGCTGATCAAGGACCAACGGCTGCGGGTGCACGCCGGCTGCGGCATCGTGACCGACTCCGATCCAGCCGCCGAAGCCGAGGAGATGGGCTGGAAACTCCAACCCCTGCTGGAGGCCTTGGCATGAGAGAAGCGGAGGCGATCGCCTGGATCAACGATCCCGGCCCCCATGGCCAGTGGGGCTCCCCAAACGAGCTGACCCTGCCGATCAACGAGCGGGGCCTGCTGCTCGCCGATGGATTGTTTGAAACCGTGTTGATCCTCGATGGCCAGCCCCGCTTACTGGCCGAGCACCTGGGCCGTTGGCACCACTCGGCCGCCCTACTCGGCTTGGCCAAGCCGCCCGACGAAGCAACCGTGGAGCCCCTGATTCAAGGGGCCATCAGCCGCAGCGGCATCAGCAGCGGCGCCCTCCGGCTCAATTGGAGCCGGGGAAACGGTGGCAATGGGACGAGTGGCAGGGGAATCGCCATCCCGCCAGCCGAGGCAAGCCGAGCCCACCGCTTTTGGCTGCAACTCAACCCCCACCAGCCCAATTTCGACCCGGTGCGGGTGATCGTGAGCCCCACCGAAAGGCGTTGTGCCACCAGTCTGCTGAGCCAGTGCAAAACCTTTGCCTATGGGCCCTCGATTCAGGCCCGCCGCCAAGCGCAAGCAGCCGGTTCCGATGACGCCCTCCTGCCGAGCAGCAATGGCGAGCTCAGCTGCGGCACCACCACCAACCTGATGGTGCGATCGGGATCTGGCTCGGGATCGGGCTGGATCACCCCGCCCCTAAGCAGCGGCTGCCTGCCGGGGATCATGCGGCAACGGGCCCTGGTTCTGGGAATTGCCCGAGAGCAGAACCTCGACGAGACCGCCCTAATGGGCAGCTCTGGTGCCCTCTTAATCAACAGCCTGGGCTGCAGGGCGATCAGCCATCTGGGCCCAACGGCCCTGCCGATCGCCCCGGATGCCGAGGCCCTGTGGCGGAGCCTGCTTTAGTTGCAGCCCTGCACGGAGATCCGGTAGGTGAAACCGGTGGCTGCTTGATCAGCTGAAGCTCCAATCCTGAAATTCACCTGGGAAACCACCTTGCCGGGGTATGTGGGGAAAGGGCCCCATTGGCGGCCCGTGCCCGTGGGCGGTGCAAAGGAGGGTTCGTTGATGACCTGAAAGGCGGTGCCATCGGTGAACTTCAGGAAGCCCTCCACCGGGTAGGTGGCACTCACGGACGAATTGGCGGTGAAGAAAAACTTGTAGGTGCTGTAGGGCGCCGTCACAAAGAAATCGGTGTTCCAGTTCGGATGGCTAAAGGGCAATACGGCGCCGGCGCTGATGGTTTTGGTGACGATATTGGTAGTGCTATCCCCACCCACAGGGGCCAGAAACTGACAGGTTTGGGCCCCTGCTGACTGGGCTCCAACCGTCACTGCAGCCGTCGCCGTAGCAGTCAAGGCCAGGGCTGCAGCAAAGGACGTCCGGATGAAAGGAACCCGCATGAAATCCAAATAAATCAAGCTTAAGAATAAGAGACAAAGGCGCAATTGATCGCCAATCGCAACCAACCATCAAGGCCACCAGCTCACGCTTTCGTAGCAACCATGACCGGAGAAGAACTGGTTTGCTGGGCAAGATCCCCCCAGCGCAAGAGCTGGGAATGTTCACCGAGTACAGGCCCAATCGGGGCTACGACGAATATTTCACAGCCAACGATGAGCCGCGCAGCAGCCTGCAGCCGCTTGTCTCGTCCCTGGGACAACTGGGCCTGGATGAACTCAATCGCAACCATGCCGCGGCGGGCATCCTGCTGAAACGCCTGGGGGCCACCTTTCGCCTCAACGATTCGGGCAACAAGGGCGTGGAGCGGATCCTGCCCTTTGATCCCCTGCCCCGGCTGATTGGCATGGCCGATTGGCAGCGCCTGGAGCGGGGCCTGATCCAACGCCTCGAAGCCATTGATCGCTTCCTCGGCGACATCTATGGCGACCAAAAAATTCTCAATGACAGGGTCATTCCCCGCGAAGACATCGAAACATCCCAGGGCTGGCGGCCCCAGATGCAAGGTTTCAAGCCCCCCTTGGGCAAGTGGTGCCACATCTCCGGGCTGGATTTGGTGCGGGATGGCCAAGGGGCCTGGAGGGTGCTCGAAGACAACCTGCGCTGCCCTTCGGGGGTGGCCTATTTCCTCGAAAGCCGCCGCGTGATGAAGCGGATGTTCCCGAGCCTGTTTGCCGGGCGCACCGTGCAACCGATCGACGACTATCCATCCCACCTGCTGCAAACCCTGCGGGAGCTGGCCCCCTGGACCGACAGCCCCAAGGTGGTGCTGCTCACCCCGGGGGTGTTCAACAGCGCCTATTTCGAGCACAGCTACCTCGCCCAACAGATGGGGATCCAGCTGGTGGAGGGTCGCGATCTGGTCTGCCAGGACGATCGGGTCTGGATGCGCAGCACCGGTGGCCTGGAGCCCGTTGATGTGATCTACCGCCGCATCGACGACGACTTCCTCGATCCGGCCCTCTTCCGCAGCGATTCGGTGCTCGGGGTGCGGGGCTTGATGGAGGCCTACCGCGCCGGCCGGGTAGCCATTGCCAATGCCCCCGGCACCGGCGTGGCCGACGACAAGCTGATCTACGCGTATGTGCCGGACATGATCCGCTACTACCTGGGCGAAGAACCGATCATCGAGAACGTGCCCACCTACCTCTGCGCCCGGCCCGACGACCAGGCCTACGTGCTGGCCCACCTGGGCGACCTGGTGGTGAAGGCGGTGGCCGAAGCCGGGGGCTACGGGATGTTGATCGGCCCCCATGCCAGCAGCGCTGAGATCGCCGAATTCGCCGACAAGATCAAGGCCAACCCCCGCAACTACATCGCCCAACCCACCCTGGAGTTGTCCACCGTCCCCTCCCTGAGCCAAGGGGAGCTCTACCCCTGCCACGTGGATCTCCGGCCCTACGTGCTGAGGGGCAAGGGGGCGTGGGTCAGCCCTGGGGGCCTAACCCGGGTCGCCCTGCGCCGGGGATCCCTGGTGGTGAATTCCTCCCAGGGGGGTGGCTGCAAAGACACCTGGATTGTTGATGAAACCCCGAGTCGGGAGGTGGTCCCATGCTGAGCCGGGTTGCCGAATCCCTGTACTGGATCAACCGCTACGTAGAGCGGGCGGAGAACATTTCCCGCTTTGTGGAGGTGAGCGAGGCCATGGCCCTCGACTGCCCCCCCGGCAGCGCCGAACCCTGGCTGCCCCTGATCGAAGCCAGTGGTGATCGAGAATTGTTCGACAAGCTTCACCCGTCGGCCACCCCCCAAGACGTGGTGACCTTCTTGGTACGCAACGAGGACAACCCCAACAGCATCATCAATTGCATTGCCTTTGCCCGCGAAAACGCGCGCCAAATTCGCGAAGTGATCACCACCGAGATGTGGGAGCAACTCAACGACATCTATTGGACCCTTCTCGAGAACGAGACCTTCTGGAACCAGCCCGGCCAAGAACAACTACGGGATATTCGCCGCGCCTGCCAACTCTTTTACGGGATCACCGATGCCACCTTGAGTCGCGACCTCTCCTGGCAATTCAGCCGGCTTGGCCGCCTGCTGGAGCGGGCGGATAAAACCAGCCGCATCCTCGATGTGAAGTACTTCCTGCTGCTGCCATCCCCCGATGAAGTGGGCGGAGTGCTGGATGAACTGCAGTGGATCTCCCTACTGCGCAGCGCCGGGGCCTATCAAATGTTCCGCCAATCGCGCCAACAGGCGATCGAGCCCAAGGCCGTGGCGGCCTTCCTGCTGCTCAATCCGATCTTTCCCCGCTCGGTGCGCTACTGCCTAGAGCGCATCCACGAAACCTTGAAGATCATCAAGGGCGAATCGGTGCCCGGAGACCCCGACCAGATCGAGTGCCAGAGCGGCCTCACCCTGGCCCGCTGGAGTTACACCAGCATCGATACCCTGGTCAACAGTGGCTTGCACGAATCGATCGACGACTTGCAGAGCGATTTCAACCGGCTGCATGAACTGATCGAACAGCGCTATTTCGTCGCAGCCAACATCGCTGCCAACATCGCCCCATCCAGCGCAGAGCTTCCATGCGTGCCCGCGTAACCCACACCTTCACCTATCGCTACAGCGCGCCGGTCCTGCTGGGGCCCCACCGCTTTTGCCTGCGGCCCCGGCCCCATGGCTTCCAGCGGCTGATCGACTACCGCCTGGAGGTAAGCCCCGATCCAAGCCAGCTGTTTGATCTGATCGCCGCCGGCGGTGACACCATCACCCGGGCCCGCTTCCTCGGGGAAACCGAGCTGTTCCGGGTGGTTGCCAACTCCGAGGTGGAAACCTTCACGGCACCCCTGATGGAGGCCTGCCTTGATGAGGAGATGGCCCGCCTCCCGATCCCGATCGGTCGCCTCAACCCCGATCTGATGAGCAACTTGCAGGGCTGGCTGCCCAACGGTCAGCACGACGCTGCCGCCGTGGATCTTGCCCATGAGGCCCTGATGGGCAGCGATCAGCGCAGCCTCACCTTCCTGCAACAGCTGATCGAAATCATCCAAGACCGGGTCAAATACACCCAACGCCACATCGGCCCCGCCTGGCCGGCCAGCCGCACCCTCAAGGAGCGGGTGGGTTCGTGCCGCGATCTCGCCATGCTGATGATCGAGTGCTGCCGCTGCGTCGGGCTGCCGGCCCGCTTTGTGAGTGGTTACCACCTGGTGGAGCCCAAACCCGAGCGCTACGACCTGCACGCCTGGACCGAGGTGTATCTCCAGGGGGCCGGCTGGCGCGGGTTCGATGCCAGCGGCAAGGGGGCCGTGGACGAGCGCTACATCCCGATTGCCACCTCATCAAAATCCGACCTCACCGCGGCCATCACGGGCAGCTTCTCTGGACCACCAGGGGTCGAAAGCACCTTCGAGTGGAGCATCGAAGCCGAAGTGCTCAGCGCCACCAGCCACCAGCTCATCCCTGGGAGCTAACCAACCATGCCGAGCTCCATCAATCAAGCCACCGCCGCCCTTCTGGAGCAACGGCTTCATGAGGCCGGCATCCGCCTCACCTTTGGCGGAGAACCCACCTACGTGCCCGTGGAACCAGAGGGGGCCGAGTGGAGCGTGGCGGCCGATGGCCCCACCAAGTTGCGCTATGCCAAAGCCCTCGGCCGGGAACTGGAGCAAAGGGTCTGGCCTGGCAGCACGCTGATCTATTGCCCCGGCAAGCGCTACGACGGCGAAGTGAATCCCCGCTGGGCCCTGCGGCTGATCACAGGCGCCGATGGAACCCCCATCGTGCACTGGCCCCAGGGCCCACCTGACCGGCGCGCCCTCACTGCCAGCGAAGCCCCGGGCCTGCTGGCCGCCATTGGCGAGGGCTTGGGCTGCCTGCTCCAGCCCTTGCCCCTGCGCGATCCCCTCGATCCAGATCGCCAGGTTTGGGCCGCACCGCTCTGCCACCATGACGAAGCCAGTTCCAGCCACCCCCTGGGCTGGCAGGCGGCGGCCTGGCCCCTGGCGGAACCCATGCAGGAGCTCATCGGCGCCCCTGGTCCCGCCGGTTTGCGCCTGCCCCTGGCCCACTTCCCCGAGGGGGTGCTGCGGCAGGTGCTCACCTTGGAGGTGGGGCCGCAGGACTGGAGCCTG
The DNA here is from genome assembly GCA_945896675.1 of Cyanobium sp. NIES-981. GTDB lineage: Bacteria > Cyanobacteriota > Cyanobacteriia > PCC-6307 > Cyanobiaceae > Cyanobium_A. Next base: position 33,670 of record CAMDEM010000002.1, on the reverse strand, counting down.
TTCCTGCCACCCCTGGCCCGCCAACCCCTGGAAAGCCTGCTGGGCGTCATTGCCCAGGCTTCGGCGGCCTGGAGCCAACCGGAGCTCAGTGGGGTGCTGCCCCTCGATACCGATGGGGCCTGGCAGGTGCTGGGGCTCACCGCCGACCCCGGCGTGCTGGAAGTGAACCTGCCTGTATGCCACAGCTGGGCCGACTACGCCGGCTGGATGGGGGCCTTGGAGGAAGCGGGCGAGGCCGTGGGCCTGCGCTCCTGGAAGCAACAGGGGGAGCGCACCGAGGGCAGCGGCGGCGGCAACCACCTGCTCTGGGGCGGTCCCAGCCTGGAGGAGAACCCCTTCTTCGGCCGGCCGGCCTGGCTGGTGGGGATCCTGCGCTACTGGCAGCACCACCCAAGCCTGGCCTACCTGTTTTCTGGCAACTCCGTAGGACCCGCCTCCCAGGCACCCCGGCCCGATGAGGGCAGTGCCGCTTGGCTGGATTTGGAGCTGGCCCATGGCGTGCTCGAAGGCTTGCCCGCCGGCGATCAACGCATCGCCATCAGCGAAACCCTGCGCCATCTCCATGCCGACAAAAGCGGCAACACCCACCGCAGTGAGATCAGCCTCGACAAGTTCTGGAACCCGGCCTGGCCAGCCGGCTGCCAGGGGCTGATCGAATTTCGGGCCCTGGAAACCTTCCCGAAGCACCAGTGGGCCTCCGCCGTGGCCCTGCTCTGGCGGGCCCTGGCGGTGCACCTGCTGGATCCAAGCAACAGGCACCCTGACCTCAAACCCTGGGGTGAGACATTGCACGACCAATGGCTCCTGCCCAGCCAGTTGTGGCTCGATTTAGGCCAGGTGCTCGATGAGCTCGAGCAGGCCGGCTATCCGCTGGAGCGCCCGATCTTCCAGGCCATCTGGGAGTGGCGCTTTCCAACACTGCTCGGCTGGAGCGATCCAACCGACCCAACGGCAACCCTCGAGATTCGCCGCGCCCTTGAACCCTGGCCGCTGCTGTGCGACACCCCCGTGGAAGGCGGCAGCACCAGCCGCTTTGTGGATAGCTCCCTGCGGCGCTTTGAGGTGATCAGCACTGGGGCCTTCCGAAAGCGCTATGGCCTCCTGCTCAATGGCCGGCCCCTAACGCTGGATGATCACCAGCCGGTAGCCGTGCGCTACCGCCAGGAAGCCCTCTATCCCTGCCTCCACCCCTGCATCGCCAACCACCTTCCCCTGGATCTCCAGCTGATCGATCGCCACCAGGGCCAGGCCATCGCCCAATGGACCCTGCCCAACGAAACCACAGGATTTGAGAGCCAGGCTTTACAGCCCTCGGCCCCTTCCAGCGATCCCACCAGCCCCAACTCTCCAGAGCCCCGTCCCTGGCGCGGGGCGCGCCCAGGGGCCTGCACCGTGGATTTGCGGCTGGGCTAGCTACCAGCTCACCCCATGCAGCTTGGGCAAGGGCGCGGTCTTGAAGGTGGTGGCAAACAGCCGGGGGATCCGGCGGCTGTTGTAGACGCGAAATTCCCGCACCACACTCGCACCGGGATCGCGCACGGCCTGGTTGAGCACCACGGAGCCGTCGGGGTCAGACACCGACCGGTGGAAGGTGCCAGGAGGGATGCGCAGGATGTCGCCTCCGGTTTCGAGGCGAACAATGTGATATGGATAATTCCAACCCAAATTGACCAAATAAAAGGTGCGACCACCCCCAAGGGCCAGCAGGTTGTCTTCCTGGTGGGGGTGCAAATAGAACTGCCAAGCGCCGGTCTTCTCCTCATCCGGCGGACTGATGGCTGGGCCTGAGTGGATCACCAGATCCCGGGCATTGGATTCCGCAACCGTGATGTCGAAGAAGCGAACGGCGGGGGTATCGCGAAACTTCTCGTAGGGAATCAGCTCAAACATCGGCGAACGGCCGATGGCGGCCCCGGAGGCGGAAGACGACATGGGAACTGGCGCAAGCAAGACGCCCGGGTAGTGACTCCAGTGAACCGAGCCGCCGGGGCAAAAAGCGTTGCGAGAGCTACGAAACACCCGGATACGCAGACCAGTTCAGCGATTGACCTGCAGATTGCGTGCCCCACCGATACCGCTTTGGACAGGCACCGCGGACTCGATCAAAAGGGAATGGGCATCTCCACATCGGCGGGCTCCGGTGCCACCCCCTCAACCCGCTCCGCCACCATCTGGCCCACCACCACGATCGAGGGAGACGCGAAGGCCTCCGCTTCAGCCCGATCGGCGAGCTCTCCGAGGGCACACACCAGGTGGCGCTGGCCTTTCACCGTGCCCTGCTGAATCACCGCCGCCGGCGTCGCCCCAGACAGGCCCCCAGCCACCAACTCTTCGGCGATGCGCCGCAGGTTGTGCAAGCCCATGTAGATGACGAGTCCGTCGCTGCTTTGGGCAAGGCCGCGCCAATCCACCCCCGGGCGGGCCTTGTCGATTTCCTCGTGGCCGGTCACAAAGGTGACGCTGGATCCGGCCTTGCGGTGGGTCACAGGGATGCCCACATAGGCGGGGGCGGCGATGCCGGCCGTCACCCCAGGCACCACCTCCGCCTTCACCCCATGGCGGGCCAGATGGGCCGCTTCTTCGCCGCCGCGACCAAACAAAAAGGGATCCCCACCTTTGAGTCGCACGATGCACGCGTGGCGCCTGGCGAGCTCCACCAACACCGCATTGGTGCTGGGCTGGGGCACCGAATGGTGGCCCCGGCGCTTGCCCACAAAATGGAGTTCGCAGCCCTCACCCACCAGATCCAGCAGCTGCTGGGGCACAAGGGAGTCGTAGACGAGGGCATCGCACTGCTGCAGCAGGCGATGGGCCTTCAGGGTGAGCAGCTCGGGATCACCAGGGCCAGCCCCCACCAAATACACCTTGCCCAATGGGATCTCCAGGCCCGAAGGGTTGGCCATCGCGGCGTCAGTGGCCGTCATGGCAGGGCCTCCAAGCTGGTGAGGAGAAACTCGCGAACCTCAAGCTGCTGAAGCAGGGGTGGTAGCAACTGAACCCGCCCGTCGCACCCGTTCTCTGGCTGCCGCATAACGCTGGCCTCAAGCGATTCTGTAAGGCGGTTCGCCGCCAAGGTGAGCGGCTGCACCACAGTCGAGTTGGCGGCGACAGGGCCTAGTTGATCCATCGCTGCACTGTATGGAGCGGACACCCCCGGGTAACCAAGCACGTGGCTCAAGAGGACCACATAGCGATGGGCCAGCTCGCCGTCCAAGGGATGGTGCAACCAGCAGCAGGGCCTACCGCCAGCGACTTGGCGCAATTGGGCCGCCAACAACTGCTGCCAAGCCGGCCAGGCCCCCAAAAAAGACCGCCGCTGCAGGGACACACCCTGCTGGGACGCCAAGCGACGGCGCCAATCCCTGGCGATGGCATTCAAATCGACCCGCACATGGCCCCCAGGCACAAGCAACAAGGGCACCAAGGTGACCATCTGCGCCTGTTGGGCGGCATTCAAAAAACCTGCGCTGGCCTGGGGAGGCTCCGCCGTAAGGGCTTGGAGCAACACAGGTGCTCCCCTGCGCTGCTCGACAGCGCTTGCCAAAGCCCTCACCTCATCAGGAATCACCCCGCCGCGGCGCCCATGCACCACGAGCACCAGGGGAGAAGGACAAAGCCGGCGTTGTAAGCGTTGGGCCACTTCGGTATCGAGAGCAAGTCGGCCCAACCGCCGCAACGCGGACTGGCCTTGGGGCAAGCGTGCCAAAAGATCCACTGCTTTGGCGGCCAGGGCGCCATGGAGATCTTGGGCCAAGAGCACAAGACCGGCCCGCAGGGGAGCAACGGGCCATGCCGCCAAACCCACAGCCAGCCCCTCCAAGGCCGCCTGACGCAACGCCAGGGGCGCGGGCTGAAGAGCCAGCTCGAGCAAGAGGGCTCCATCCTGGGGTTGCCGCTGATGGCCGAGCAACGGCAACAAGCTGGGTTCCTGCCACCCAGACCCAACCCCAAGCCGGCGCAGCTGATCCGCCACCCGGGGATCCTGGAAGCAGCCAAGCACCTGGGCCCAAGCCAAGTGCTGGTCTGGGGAAACCAGCCCAGCGCAGGCCAGCAAAGGCTCCAGCCAAACCGCCTGGACCGTGCCAGCCAAGCCAAGCAATTCCCGAGCCAGGCTCTGCCAAAACCAATCCACTCCTGCCGCCACACCCATCGCCAGCAACCGCTCAGCCCCTGGGCGATCCACCCGCGTGGCCAGCGCTGCCACGAGATCCGCTTCCAATGGCAGGGCTCCGCTCTCGAGTGCCGCAATCCAGGGGCTAATCGGCAGGGTTTGCCTCCTCAATGCCTGAAGTTGCTGCCAACGTTCGTTGCTGCCAACGTCAGCCAAAACGGGTTGGCCGCAGGGATGGGGGGAGCTGGAAACAGGCAGGCTTGGCACGAAAAGGAATGGGACCAAAGGAGCACTGGGTCCACCAAAGGACCTCTCTAAGCCGATTCAGACCTTGGCCTCCTTCCTCCGGGCACCGAAACGCTCAACCAAAAGGTCTTCAAGCACATCGGCCAATTGGGTTAGGGGGACTCCTTTGTCGTGCAACTCAGCCAGCTTGGGATCGCAGTCCATCGAACCCCCGAGAAAAATCTTGGCGGCCTCAACCATCTCGCCATCGTGGCGGGCCTTGGCCCCCATCAAGCCAATCTCTCCCATGTAGGGTTGGCCGCAGGCATTGGGACAGCCGGTCCAATGGGTGCGCACCGCATGGGGAATCTCCAAGCGCTTTTCGAGTTCTGCGACCACCGATTGGGCGGTGGTCTTGGTGGGAATCAGGGCAAAGCTGCAGTAGCGATTTCCGGTGCAGCTCACGGCCTCCGCTTCCAAGGCCCCCGGATCCGGCCGGAATCGGGCCAGTAATGGCTCAGCCAATAACGCCTCTAATCGATCAGTCGGCACGTTGGCGATTAAGACGTTTTGGGCTTCGGTCAGCCGCAACTCCGCATCGCCGTAGGAGCGGGCCAGCCTGGCCAGCTCCGCCATCGCGCCGGCATCCAAGCGGCCCGTGGGAATGCTGAGGCCAACCCAGTGGAGCCCCAATTGGCCCTGGGCATGGACACCGACCCCGGAGCGGGGAGCCCGGTTGACCAGATGGGTGCCGTCGTGGGGGAAGGCCTCACCACTGAGGGCCTCCAGTTCCCCAACCACCGCTCGCCGATAGGCCTCAAGGCCCAACTGGTCAATCAAATACATCAGCCGGCTCTTGTTGCGCGCCACCCGATTGCCATGGCGCTCAAAGTGGGTCAACACGGCCAAGGTGAAAGCGGGAAGTTGCTCTGGAGCCACCCATAGGCCCAGGGGCACAGCCAATTCATTGCGCTGGGCCGAGAAGAAACCTCCCACCATCACCGTGAAGCCCAGCTGACCCTCCCGAAACGCAGGCAGAAACGCCAGGTCGTTATGCAATAGGAAACTGTCCGGGGCCCCACCCACGGCCACGTTGAACTTGCGTGGCAGGTTGCGGGGGCCATCGGGACCGAGGAGCGCGGCCTGAATCGCTGCCACCAGGGGGCGGGTGTCCACAATTTCCTCGGGATCGATCCCAGCCAGGGGATTGCCGGTGATGTTGCGGGGGTTGTCATGGCCCGATTGGCGGCTGGTGAGGCCCACCAGCTCCATCGCCCGCATCAGAGGGGCCATGTCCTCAAGAAGCAGCCCACGCAGCTGCAGATTTTGGCGCGTGGTGATGTCGGCTGAACCATCCACCCCACAACGGTCGACCGCATCGGCAAGTACCTCCAATTGATCAGCCCGGATCACCCCATTCGGCAACCGGAGCCGAACCATGAATCGCCCGGGAGTGACAGGGCGAAAGAAAATACCCAGCCATTTCAGCCGGATGGTGAGGGTGGCCTCATCCAGCGACTCCCAGCCTTGGCTCGCCAACTCAGCCAAGCGAGGGGCTAGATCCAGGCCACAAAGCTCTGCCTTGGCCTGTTCGATCTTGCTGAGCTTGGCAAGGGGTTCCATGGTCACAGGGCTTGAGATGGCGGTACGGGAAGATCGGGTGATCGTCCCGGAGCGCCAACCTCCGCAATGTCGCAATCACTACCAATTACCGGAAGGTTGGTTCAACGGCCTACTAGCCAACTCAGTGGGGCCCAGGAGAGATTTCGCCTACTGATCGCCAAAGTGGGCAGCGGTGAACACACGAGTACGGGCCTCGATCGAGACGAGGCATGCGAGGCCATGAACCTCATGCTCACTGGAGAAGCGAGTGATGCCCAAATGGGGGCCTTCCTGATCGCACACCGGATTCGCAGGCCCTCCCCCATTGAGCTCACCGGGATGCTCGATAGCTATCGGCGCCATGGCCCAAAGCTGAAAACCCAAGGCCGAAAGGCCCTCTGTTTCTGCGTTCCCTACGACGGCAGGTCACGAACTGCGCCCTTGGTCCCCCTTGTGGCTCTCGTGCTTGCCTCCACCGGATTGCCCGTGGTGCTGCACGGAGGCAGCCCCATGCCCGTGAAATACGGAATCACCCTCGCCGAGCTGTTTGGGTCCATAGGCATTGGCTGGTCTGGGCACAGTCTTGAAACCATCCAAGAGCGGCTCAACGGGTTTGGTCTTGCCCTCACCCACCAACCCGATCACTTTCCCGCAGCCGAAACCCTTCTTCCTATTCGCGACGCGATCGGCAAGCGCCCCCCCGTGGCCAGCTTGGAGCTGCTGTGGACCCCACACCAAGGGGACCATCTGCTGATCAGCGGTTTTGTGCACCCCCCCACAGAAAAGAGAGCCTGGGAAGCCCTCAGCGCCTTTGGCGAAACCGATGTGCTCACAGTCAAGGGACTGGAAGGATCCACCGACCTCCCCACAACCCGGGCAGGGATTACTGCCAGGGTTCAAAACGGTGAGATCGAGCGAATCTTGATGCACCCCCGCGACCACGGCATTGATGCAGATGAAGTGGCTTGGGTCTGCCTTGAAACCTGGCAAAACCAGGCCCTGGCCGCCTTGGCCGGGGAAGGCCCCTTGGCGGAAGGGCTGGCCTGGAACGTGGCCGCCTACCTCTGGCAGACCGCTGCTTGCGCCTCGCTACCAGCGGCGCTGGAGCAAAGCCGGGCACTGCTGCAGGCCCGCAGCGGCGAACGGCTGCGGCAAGAAATGGCAGATCTGTAGCAAATGCGACGGGAGCGGGCTAAGGCCGTGTGTTGTTCTAAGCAAGTTGGTGAGCTTTTGCGCCAGCGCAATTCATTGAGGGGGATCAAAAGGCCCTCAGTGACCGGTGATTGCGCTGGCATCAAACAGGCAACCCAAATTCCGCACCGCTAACCCATCGAGGGACTGGCGGCTATTTCGTGCCCCGAACCGGAGTTTTAACCAATGACAAACGCATCACGCCGCCAATTTCTGCTTCGCACAGCCACCACAACAGCGGTGCTTGCTTTCCAGGTGGGTGGACTTGCCAGCCTGCTAACCACCAACGCCGCCCACGCTGCACCAGGCAAGCCGGAAACCACCTCGGCCACCCTGGGCTTCATTGCCCTAACCGATGCCGCTCCGCTGATTGTTGCCAAAGAGAAGGGCTTCTTCGCCAAGCAAGGCATGACCGGGGTTGAGCTCAAAAAGCAAACCTCCTGGGCGGTCACCCGCGACAACCTCGAACTCGGGAGCTCCGGTGGAGGGATTGATGGGGCACACCTGCTCAGCCCGATGGCCTACCAGCTGACCACTGGGGCAATCAGCAAAAGCAAAAAGCCGGTGCCAATGAACCTCTTGGCCAGGCTGAATTTGAACGGGCAAGCCATCTCCGTATCCAATGAATTCTTGAGCGACAAGCTCACCGTTAAGGCCCCTGGGCTAGTCAAAACCGTGGCCAAGAAGAATGCCACTGGAGACAAGTTCAAGGCTGCTGTGACGTTCCCGGGCGGTACCCACAATCTGTGGATGCGCTATTGGCTGGCCGCCAACGGAGTCAACCCCAACAAAGACGCCAGCCTGGTGGTGATTCCCCCGCCCCAAATGGTTGCAAACATGCAATCGGGAACCATGGATACCTTCTGCGTGGGTGAGCCATGGAACGAGCGCCTCGTGAACAAGAAACTGGGATACACGGCTCTCATCACCGGTGAGCTCTGGCGAGACCACCCTGAAAAAGCCTTTGCCATGCGGGCTGATTGGGTGAAGAAAAACCCCAACGCTGCTCTCAGGCTGTTGATGGCCGTGCAGCAGGCCCAGAAATGGGCCGACAACCCAGCCAACACTCCTGAGTTGGCCAAGCTGCTTGCCCAAGATAAATACGTCAAGGCCAGCGTTGATGACCTGCTGCCCCGTCTCCAGGGCACCATTGACTACGGCACAGGCAAGGTGGTTAAAAACAGCCGCTACAAGATGAAGTTCTGGGCCAGCAACGCCTCCTTCCCCTACAAGAGCCACGATGCCTGGTTCATCACAGAAGATATCCGCTGGGGTTATTTGCCCTCAAGCACCAACACAAAGGCGCTCGTCGACAAAGTGAACCGATCGGATCTGTGGCGAGCGGCCGCAAAGGCCAACGGCTACACCGATATTCCCACCAGCGATTCGAGAGGCGTAGAAACCTTCTTCGATGGGATCAAGTTTGATCCCAACAATCCCAAGGCCTACCTCAACAGCCAAAAGATCAAGGCAATGAAGTAAAGGCGGACGACGCTGATGCAGATCCTAAGGAGATCCTACGGGGGTCTCCTTTATTTCTTCCTTTGAAACCGAGCTCCTTTTATGACCACCGCCCTCGCCAAAAGCCGTAAGCAAAGGCGATCAAGAATTCCTTGGCTGCATTCGCCCTTAGCTCGTCAAATCAAAGCACCAGTGGTTTGCATCGGCCTGACCTTGGCCCTCTGGCAGCTCTTGTGCCTCCCCAATCCGGATGGCTTTCCCGGGCCCATCCAAGTGATAACCCAAACCTGGACGCCCTACATCAGCCAGCCCTTCTATGACGATGGCGGCACGGCAAAGGGATTGGGCCTGCAGATTCTGATCTCCCTTCAACGGGTCGTCGTTGGCTATAGCCTGGCGGCAATCGTAGGCATTGCAGCAGGTCTTGCCATTGGCCTGAATGAATTCTTGCGGCGGGGCTTTGATCCCCTGATTCAGGTCCTGCGCACCGTGCCGCCCCTGGCCTGGCTACCGATCTCCCTGCTCCTACTCCAGCAGGCTGATTCGGCGGCAATCTTCGTGATCTTTATCACAGCAATCTGGCCAATTATCATCAACACGGCCGTGGGAATCCGCGAAATTCCCCAGGATTACACCAATGTGGCTCGGGTTCTGAGGTTGCGCAAACACAGTTATCTGCGCGACATCCTGCTGCCCGCTACAGCCCCTTACGTGTTTACTGGTCTGCGCATCTCCGTAGGCCTTGCCTGGCTTGCCATTGTGGCGGCTGAGATGCTGAAGGCCGATGGCGGAATTGGCTTCTTCATCTGGGATGCATACAACGCCGGGGGAGACACCAGCACAAGCCAAATCATCCTGGCCATCTTCTATGTGGGTGTTGTTGGCCTGATCCTTGATCGCCTCGTGGGGATGGTGGGAGATCGCATTAGTGGTGGAGGGCGTTGAGATGACTTCAATGGTCACCATTGACAATGTCACCCAATCCTTTGCCTTACAAGATGGAGGTCAATACGTAGCCCTAAAAGACATTAGCCTTGAGATCAAAGAAGGCGAATTTGTATCGCTAATCGGCCATTCAGGTTGCGGGAAATCGACCCTGCTCAATCTACTGGCAGGTCTGACCGTGGCCACAAAGGGTGGAATCTTGATGGACGGCCGCGAAATCACCACCCCTGGACCCGACAGGATGGTGGTCTTTCAAAACTATTCCCTCTTGCCATGGCAAACCGTTCGACAAAATATTGAACTAGCCGTAACGAACGTACTTCGGCATCTCTCCAGCGAAGAACGCAGAGAGCTGGTTAACAAGCAATTGAAGACGGTGGGCCTCAGTACCGCTGCCGAAAAGTATCCCCGCGAATTGTCTGGGGGCATGAAGCAACGGGTCGCCATTGCCAGGGCACTGGCCATCCAGCCCCGCCTGCTACTGCTTGATGAACCCTTCGGAGCCCTGGATGCCCTAACCCGCGGGAACCTGCAACAGCAGTTGATGCAGATCTGCCAGGAGGCGGGCGTCACCACCGTGATGGTGACCCATGACGTGGATGAGGCGCTGCTTCTCTCCGATCGGGTGGTGATGCTCACCAATGGACCGGAAGCAGAAATTGGTCAAATTCTCAATGTGCCCTTCCCACGGCCCCGGCAACGGCTCGAAGTGATGGAACATCCAGATTATTACCAGTTACGGATTGAACTGATTGGTTTTTTGCAGCAACAACGGCGAACACGGCAACGTCGCAGCGCAGTGGCCGCAACCATGCCTACCGCTCCCAGCCGCACAACCAAAGTTGTGCGACTGGGTTACCTCCCAGGCCTCGATGTTGCGCCACTGGCGATGGCGATCGATAGCCAGTTGTTTGATCCCGCTGTCGTGCAAGTCGTCCCCGTGTCCTTCGCCGACTGGCGTCGACTCGAGGAACGCTTGGTTGACGGTGGCTTGGACATGGCTATCACCTCAGCCACCACCCCTTTGCAACTGAACTTGGGACTGGGTAACCAGCCCGGTCAAAAACGAACCCCCTGGGCAGCCATCACACCGATGACCGTCAGCCGGAATGGCAACGCCCTTTGCCTAGCGCGCCATCTTTTGGATCTGGGGATTAAGGATCGGTCGAGCTTGGTGGAGTGGATTCAAGCCAGGGACAAACCCTTCACCATTGGCATCCCTCAACATCACGGCATCGCCGAGCTGTTGCTGCGTCACTGGTTGACGGCTGGCGGACTCAATGTTGAACGGCACATTGCCTTCACGATGCTCTCACCCCTAACCATGGTTGGAGCGCTGCGCACCGGAGCCATCGATGCATTTTGTGCTGGCCGCTATCGGGTGGCCGAAGCCGTAGAAGATCGGCAGGGGTATGTGTTGGCCACCGACCTCGACATCTGGAGCGGACATCCTGAAAAAGTGCTCACCACATCGGAAGCGTGGGCCGCTGCTAATCCCGAGGCCCTAGTCGCCATTTGCAGTGGCCTCATGCAGGCAGCCGCCAGCTGTGACAACAGCAACCGGCGCGATGAGATGACCCGGGTTTTAAGCCAACCCCAATGGCTCGGAACCCGTTCTGCCATTGCCTTGACACGGCAGTTCAAAACCGGCCTCGGGGATGCGAGCCCAGAACTGCTGCGCTTCAACCAGTTCCATGTCGATCGGGCCCACATTCCCAACCGTTCTGAAGGCACCTGGTTCCTCACCCAGTTCAGCCGTTGGGGGTGGTGCCCATTCCCAACCAACCGGCAAGAACTGCTCGCGCTGACCTACCGCCCAGACATCTGTGATCAAGCCCTGATCGAAGCAGGCTTCCAGGCCTTGCCTGCACCGCGTGCCGCCTTTGCGCTGGCCGATGGCATTCCCTTCAACGCGGACGAACCCATCCCATACCTGAAAACCCAGCTTCAGGGATCGGCTCCAGCCATGGAACACGCAGCGCTCCCAGCAGCATCAAGCCAACAACCCGTTTTGATTCCCACTGCCTGAACCAGGCCAATGCCAGAAACTACCCAACTGCCACCATCTACCACCCCACTGTCGTCGGGAAAAGAGCGGCCCTTCCTCCAGTTTGAAGGAGTGGGGCAGGTCTTTAAGAGCCGCACGGGCGAATTTGAGGCCCTACGAAACATCAACCTAACAGTGAGTCGCGGTGAATTCGTTTGCGTGATTGGCCATTCAGGTTGCGGCAAATCAACGCTGCTCAATATGGTGTCAGGCTTCCTTCATCCCACAAGTGGAAGCGTCACCATGCAAGGGGCCGCCATTGAATCACCGGGCCCGGATCGAATGGTGGTGTTTCAAAACTATTCCCTCTTGCCGTGGCAAACGGTCAACCAGAACGTTGCCCTTGCCGTCAAGGCTGCCCGTCCAGATTTATCGGCCAAGGAAGGGGCCCAGGTGGTCGAACACCATCTCGATTTAGTTGGATTACTCGAAGCTCGCCATAAAAAGCCACCCCAGCTATCAGGCGGTATGCGACAGAGGGTCGCGATCGCAAGGGCCCTGGCCGTCCAACCGGAGGTTTTGGTGCTGGATGAGCCCTTTGGGGCGCTGGACGCTATTACCAAAGAAGAGCTTCAAGAGGAACTTCTCACGATTTGGGCAGAACGGAAACCAACCGTTCTCATGATTACCCACGATATCGACGAGGCCCTCTTCCTTGCAGATCGGGTTGTGATGATGACCAACGGCCCTGCCGCAACCATTGGCGAAATTATGGAGGTGCCTTTCGCGCGGCCCCGCAGCTATGAAGTGATTCAAGCCGATGAGCGCTACGGCCAGTTGCGCAACCATGCCCTCGACTTCCTCTATCGCCGCTTTGCCCACGAAGACAACTAAGACCTCTATCTATCACTTGCTGAGTAATAATTTTGATTTTCAGGAGAAGAGCTAGCGATTGATTTCGGCTTGCGTAGCATGAATCAAGCTGGCAGAATTGTGACCGCACTAGCTTTCAATTCAGGCTGCTTAGAATGCACGCAAGCCTCTTCGTGCATGAGTCTGTTGGCTTCGCACGGTGTGGCCTGGCTTGCTCCCCAATGCATGGGAAGGAACACCGTGCCCTCACGAATCCGCTCGGTTTCCAAGACCCTGGCCTTAATGCTGGCCCGGCGCGAGCGCACTTCAGCCCATTGGCCATCCTGAAGGCCGTGCCGGCGTGCATCCAAGGGGTGAACCTCAAGCAAGGCCTCGGGATGCTGCTTAACCAAACGCTTCACGTGGGCCGTGCGGGTCATTGTGTGCCAATGCCCCAGATAGCGCCCCACCGTCAGAACAAGGGGATACAGCTCACAGGGTGGCTCTGCCAAACCAAGCGGTGCTTCGGCAAGCAAACGAGCACGGCCTGTCGCCGTTGGGAACGCATGGTCTGTGTAGAGCCGTGCCACCCCACCCCCAGCTTCAGTACCTGCTGGGAACGGCCATTGCTGGGGCCCATCGCTTTGAAGCAACTGATGGCTTAAGCCACTGACATCACAAACCCTGCCGCCGGTGAGGCCGGCGAATTCGGCATACACCTCTGCGGACGATCCATAGCCAAACTGCTCCTCAAAGCCAAGCCTGCGCCCAAGTTCCGCAAAAATGGCCCAATCGGCCCGGGCTTCTCCAGGGGGCTCACGAAAGGCCTGGCACAGGGTGACCCGCCGCTCCGAGTTCACCATCACCCCCTGCTTCTCGCTCCATTGGGCGGCCGGCAACAGCAAATGGGCCACCGATTCCGTTTCGGTGCCGGCATAGGCCTCCGTCAACACGACAAGAGGGCAACGGGCTGCCGCAGCTCGCACCCGATCCAGCGACGGCATGCTCACCAGGGGATTGGTGGCAGCCACCCACCAGAGATCCAAATCGCCCCGTTCCATGGCATCGATCTGCTGACCCACGGACAAACCAGGGGTGTCACTGATCGATCCGGTTGGGAAGCCCCAGTGCTGTTCAACGGCGGCCCGATGCTCGGGGTTGGCCACCGCGCGATAGCCAGGCAACAGCTGGGACAGACCCCCCACCTCGCGACCACCCATGGCATTGGGTTGACCCGTTAGGGAAAAAGGACCGGCGCCGGCACGGCCAATCTGACCGCTAGCGAGGTGCAGGTTGATGATTCCAGAAACCGTGGCCGTTCCCTCCCGGCTTTGGTTGACACCCATGGACCAGAGGCTGAGCACCTGGGCACTGGCCATCCACCAATCGGCAAGTTGAACCAGCTGCTCTGTTGTGATCCCGCACAGGGCACTGACCCGTTGCGGTGTCCATTCACGCCAAAGGGCCCTGAGTTCGGCAAAGCCCTCGGTATGGGCGTCCACAAAAGCTTGGTCAATCCCGCCATAGCTCAACAGCAAATGGCCCACACCACAGAGAAGGGCGAGGTCGGTGCCGGGATGAATCGCAAGATGCAGATCGGCCGCATCACTAGTTGCCGTGGCCCGCGGGTCGACAACCACTAGGCGAAGGGCATCTCCTTGTTTGCGCTTGCGCTTCAACAGGCGCTGAAATAACACCGGGTGGCATTCCGCGGTGTTAGTTCCGATCAAAACAACAAGGTCGGCTAGATCGAGGTCGTCGTAGCAGCAGGGCGGACCATCTGAGCCCAAGCTCCTGGCGTAGCCGGACACCGCCGAACTCATGCAAAGCCTGGAGTTCGCATCAAAATTATTGCTGCCAAGAGCACCTTTCAGCAACTTGTTGGCAACGTAATAATCCTCAGACAAGAATTGACCCGAGCCGTAAATTGCCAACGCCTGGGGACCCTTTGAGGCCAGCGTTGCCTGAATCCGCTCCACCAAAATTGAGAAAGCCCGCTCCCAACTAATGGGCTCAAAGGCTTGATCGGTGCTTGAACGCCAGAGGGGCGTTGTGAGGCGGTTGTGGTCCAGGGTTTGACCCACCGTGGCACCTTTGACACAGACCTGTCCAAGGGAGGACGGATGGTGGCGATCACCCCTGGCAATCCAATGGCCCCCTGGCTCTAGGGGCTGCTTCAGCTCCAAGCCACAGCCCACTCCGCAGTAGGGGCATTGGGCCTGGGCGGCCGGGCGGGCGGGGTCATGGGCCATAGCGCCATTGGATCAAGCCAGGGCACCCGGTGCTTGTGGCCGTTGCTACTTCAGCTGAAATGGTGCCAGTGGCGTCACCTCCCCTGAACTCTCCCCTGGCTAGCACCTGCTTCCACTTCGAGGCCGACTTCACCGCCGACCTGCGCTGCATTCCGATGGCCGTGCGGCGCAAGCTCGATCTGGCCGGCGTGAAACTGAAGCTGCAGCACTGGAGCGAGCTGGGCGACAGCGAGCGCAGCGGCCTGCTGTCCTGGCCCGACGACCCCGCAGCCATCGAGGCGTTGCGCCAGCAGCTACTGGAACGCACCACCTCCCTCAGCGCTGGCAAAGCCAAGGAACTACCCCGAGCCAGCGGGGAAACGTGGCAGCAAGGCGTGCGGGTGCCTGAGGAGCTGACTGCCTCCTGCGCCCAGTTGGGCCTGGAGATGGCCACCGGCGGCTGGGCGGAACTGGACGAATTGCAGCGCTTCGCCCTGGTGAAGCTCAGCCATCCGGGCCACGAGCACCGCAACCTGCCGCGGGCCCTGGCTGAGTTTGGACTGTTGGAACCAGAAACCTGAGCCCCTTCACCACTTGCGGTAGGGCAAAAACTTGCCGTTCATGGTCACCACCACCCGATCGCCCTTCGGGTCCTCCTGTTTGGCCACCGTCAGGCTGAAGTCGATCGCCGACATGATGCCATCGCCGAACTGCTCCTGGATCACGTCCTTGAGCGGCAGGCCATAAACCTGCAGGATCTCGTAAAAGCGGTAAAGCAGCGGATCCGTGGGGATCACCGGATCGAGGGCTCCCTTCACGGGAAAGATGGTGAGGGCAGCCAGCAGGGCAGGCCGCTCCGGCTCGGCGATCTGGAGGGCCTCGAGCAGCGCATGGGCCTGGTCAGTCGAGGCCGTGGCCTGGCCATAGAGCAAGCTGGCAACCCACACCTCGTCCTGGCCCAGCCGGGCGGCAAGGTCAGAGAAGCTGAGTCCGCTGTGGCGCTTGGCGTCGAGCAGGGTGGTGGTGTGGGGAGGCAGCGCCATGGAGCCATCAAGAGATCGGCGGGACCTTACGGAGGGCTGTGGACTTGGCCGGCAGCCGTCGCTACAGGAACTGCAGGCAGATCAGGCTGAGGGAGTTCGGTTCGATCCAGGCCAAACCCGATTGCCAAACAGAACCCCATTGACCACCAAGAACGGATTACTAGGACCCTTGCGCTGCTGCCTGCTGAGCGGCGGCCAAAGCAGGCGCATGGGCTGCGACAAAGCTCTTCTCACAAACCCCGCAGGGCAGCGCTGGCTGGAGCGCACCCTGGACCTCCTCGCCACGGTGGGTGCTCCGATCACCCTGATCAGCGGCCATCCAGATCACCTGCAGCTCGCGGAAGCCTGGGGCCTGATCCACGGCTGGAGTGTGCAGCTTCTAGCCGAACCCGCACCCCGGGGGGGCCCACTCCTTGCCTTAGAGCGCTTAATGGCTGCCCACCCAGACGACTATCTGTTCGTCGCTCCGGTGGATCTACCGAACCTGGAGCCCACGGGCCTAGAGACGCTGCTTGCTGAGGCCGCAGCCGAGCCCCAAACGATCACCTTGGCGAGCGATGGCAGCCAACTCCAGCCCCTGCTTGGCCTCTACCCCCCATCGGCCCATCTGCACCAAACGCTTTGCCAATCCCTTCGCGCGGGCAATAGAAGCCTGAAGGGATGGTTGGCCGCGGTGCCCTATCGGAGCGTGCCCCTACCCACCGACCAGCTCCTCAACATCAATTCCCCAGCCGAACTCCAGGCCCTCACGCCATAACCTGGACCCATGGGCGAGAGGCAAAGTCCGGTTAGGGATCAACTGGCGCGGCCCCTGGGCGTTCTGCGACTCTCCCTCACGGCGCGCTGCAACTTGGCCTGCCCTTACTGCGTGCCAGACACCCAGGAGCCAGCGGGTCTGCTGAATCAGGCCGAAAGACTGGCCATCGTTTCAGCGGCCCTCAGCCTTGGCGCCACCAGCCTGCGCCTCACCGGCGGTGAACCCCTACTCCATCCCGGCCTGGAAGGCTTGCTTGCGGCGCTGCAGCCCTTGCGCAACGGGGGCCTTTCAGAGATTGCCCTCACCAGCAACGGTGTTTTGCTCACGGCCGAGCGGGCCCTGCGGCTGCGCCAAGCGGGCCTGGACAGGCTCACCCTCAGCCTGGATGGCACCGATGGCGCCAGCGTCGCACGCATGGGCGGTCAATCCGCAGCCCAGGGAACGGTGGTCCTGGAGCGGGTGCTCTCCGCCATCGACCATGCCGTGAAAGCGGGGTTTGATCCAAAAGCTGGCTCCCTCAAGCTCAATGCGGTGATGCAACGGGGTCGGAACGACGATCAGCTGGTTCCCCTAGCGGCCCTTGCTCGTAGCAAAGGGTTGGAACTCCGCCTGATTGAGGCCATGGATGTGGGCACCCGCAATGGCTGGACTCCAAACGATGTGGTGCCTGCCGCAGAAATGGTTGCAAGGATTAGCCAGCAATGGCCCCTCGAACCTTTGGGGCGCACCAGCCACAGCACCGCCAGCCGCTGGCGCTACCGCGATGGGATGGGCCACCTAGCCGTGGTGGCTTCGATAACCGAGCCGTTCTGCGGCGACTGCAATCGCCTGCGCGTCACCGCCGATGGCATGGCCTATCGCTGCCTGTTTGCCGCCGAGGGCACCGATCTCAAGCCCTACCTAAACCAGGATCCCAATCACTTTGCATTGCGGCAGGCCATCTCCGAGCTGTGGCTCAAGCGCCATGATCGCTATAGCGAAGAGAGGGGACAAGCCCATTCGAATGCTGCCGTTCGATCCCCTGCAGAGATGGCCTATTTAGGCGGTTAGCAATCCACTCGTAGTGCCCCACTAAATGCGCAGAGCAAGCAACTTCGTTGCTGCAAGTAAAAGAACAATCGCCAACAGGCGCCTTAGTAGCGCCCCCGGCCAATGGTGGCTGCCAAAGCGGGCACCCAAGGCACCTGCAGCAAAAACCACTGGCACGGTGAGTGCCATCATCGGCCCAAGGGGACCCAATGCACCCGCCAGTAGACCGCCTCGGGCAATGACATAGCCAGCCAGCCCAGCCAAAGAATTAAGCAGAATGAACACCACCGAACAGGCAGCAGCTTGCTTGGTCGTGCACCATCTGCGAAACAACAGCAGAGGAGTCAGAAAGACACCGCCACCGGTACCAGTGAGGCCGGCCAGCAGACCTAACCCGCCTCCCGTCAACAGCAAGACAGAGATATTGGGTTCACGCAAAGACTGGGCATCATGGGGATCCTTCAAAAGGCGGATGCTGGAAACAACCAGGACAAGACCAACAAGTCGATTAAACCAAGGCGTTGGAAGCATCAAAGAGCCACCGAGATAGGCAGCGGGCACAGAGAGAAAAACAAGCGGCCAAAATGTGCGCCAGCGAAGATAGCCTGCCCGAATGAACTGCCAAGCGCCAACCGAAGCAACGGCCACGTTCAAAATCAAAGCAATAGGCTTAATGACTGATCCCGAAAACCCAGCCAGCGCCAGAACAGCAAGATAACCAGATGCCCCTGCATGGCCAACGGAGGCATACAAAAATGCGACCAGACCTAATGCTGCTAGCACCAAAAAAGTCATCGAACTTGGTTCTTACAGCCAGTGATAGGGATAGGGAAGGGAGCCCGGAATCCACGCCTTCATCATTCCCTCAGGCGCGGGAGCAACTGTACCAAATTGCAAGGCTTGGTGTGCTCATCAAGCTGGGCGCAAATCAGCCGATCCCAAGCCGTTTCGACAGCATCTAGCGATCCCGGCAATACAAAAATCACCGTTCCATTCGCCACGCCAGCCAGGGCACGACTTTGGAGAGAGCTGGTACCAATCGTTTCAAACGAAAGCACCCGAAAGAGCTCCCCAAAGCCCTCAATGGTCTTGTCAAGTAACGGGGCGATCGCTTCGGGAGTTCCATCACGGCCTGTCAAACCCGTCCCCCCTGAACTGATCACAACCCGTACCACAGGATCGGCAATCCAGGTGCTCACTGCGGCCCGGATGCAATAGCGATCATCGGGCACCAGCGTGCGTGCCACCAGGTGGTGTCCAGCGGCCTCTAATCGCAACTGCAGGGCCGCCCCGGAATGGTCGTCCTCAAGGGTGCGGGTATCGGATACCGTCAACAGGGCAATTCCTAGACCCACGCGGCCAGCTCAGCTGTAACCATTGTGGAACGGGCCTAAGCGGCAATCCAATCCTGATGGGAAACTCCGAGGATTTATCAGAGGGCCTAACCGTGCGGCTGTTTGCTTCCCTGCGGGAGCAAGCCGGCTGGAGTGAGCGGATCTGGCCTATTCCCTGCGATTCGAGCAGCACACCGGCCGATCTTTGGAGCTCCTTAGGTTTGGGCCAAGGCCCGATGCCAAGCAGCATCCGCATTGCAGTCAACCAACACTTTGCAGCCGCCAATCAGCCCCTACACCGGGGTGACGAGGTGGCCTTCATGCCCCCGATCAGTGGCGGATGACAGGGGCCATCGCCAAACCTGGGGCATGGATCCAGGTCGTGCTGGAGACGGAATCCCTAAGGCCCCTGATCGCGCTTGAACGGTGGCAACAACACCTGGCGTTGCAGTACGGCACCCTGCCAGCGGCTGAATGCACCTTTGTGGGTCGCGTCCGCGGCACCAACGCCCACGGGAAGGCGTTGGAGCACCTGGAACTGGAGCATTACCCCGGGATGACCAAAGCCCATCTCGAACAATTGGCTATCTCCAGCGCGGAGTCCCACGCCGTTCGGGCCGTGGTGGTGCACCACCGGGTGGGCCTGATTGCCCCAGGTGAAGCCATTGTGCTGGTGGCCGTCGCGGCAGATCGCCGCGGGCCCGCCCAACGATGCTGCCAAGAACTCCTCGAAGCCCTCAAGCACAACGCCCCGTTCTGGAAACGGGAGTGGTGTGGAGGCGTTGGAACCTGGATCGAAGGAAATACCCCGTGGTGAGGGTTGCTTAGAAAATGGGCAGTCGCAACACCTGGGCCCACAATTCGGTTCCAGCTTCCACACAACCCATCGCGGCCGGAATCTCCAACAGCAGGTCGGCGCCTTGAAGTGATCCAATTCGTGAGGACGCCTGGGAGCCGCTCACACGAGCCAACAGCTGGCCCTCGGGGGCAACCACCAGCTCGGCCCGAGCCAATTCAGGGCGACCAGCCCCCCGCTTGAGATCGTTCTCCAAGGCCACCCGCAGGCGCGGCAAGAGCTGGGGCTCTGCTCCCTCCAGGTGTTGCAAGGCGGGCCACAGCAGCTGCAACGCCGTGATCGCTGCCGCCACTGGGTTTCCTGGCAGACCAAAAAATGGTGTTCTCCCAATCCGGCCCCAGGCAAAGGGTCGCCCTGGCTTGAGAAACAGTTTCCAGAAACACACCTCACCCAGCTCCGCCACGAGTCCGCGGATCCAGTCGCTGTCGCCGGCCGACACGCCGCCCGTGCTCACCACCACATCACAGCCCTGGGCCAAGTCCAGCAAGGCCAGGCGCAACGGTTCAGGTTGATCGCCCACCACGCGCTTGGAAGTAACTGCATAACCCAGGCGCTGTAGTAAGGCTTCGAGAAGTGCACTGTTGCTCTCCCAGATCTGCCCAGCTGCCCTCTCGGCCCCAGCGGGAAGCAATTCATCACCAGTGATCAGCAAGCCAATCCGAGGTTGCGGGGTAACCGCAAGCGATTCCACCCCGCAGCTTGCCAACCGGCCTAAATCAGCGGGGCCCAGCCGCTGACCTGCAGGCAAGAGCACCTGCCCAGGGGCTGCTTCCTCCGTGGGCTGGCGAATCCACGGATTCCCACCGCAGTCGCGCTGCAGGTGAATGTCTCTCGCACCCTGTCTGGTGACGAGCTCCTGGGGTAAAACGCGGCCACTGCCATCGGGAACCATGGCCCCGGTCATGATCCGAATGGCCTCTCCTGCACCCAGCGAACCGGCAAACGGTTCCCCCGCGGAGGACACACCAACCAACTGCCAACGCTCACCGATGGTCGGCATTGCATCGCCTGCAATGGCGTAGCCATCCATGATCGAAGCACGAAATCCAGGCACTGCGGCCTGGGAAACCAAGGGCTCGGCACTCACCCGGCCCAAGCCTTTGACCAGCGGAACGACCTCCTGATCAAGGCAAGGTTCAAGCGCCGCCAGGATTCGGCTGCGGGCCTCGTCGAGAGGCCAACCTTCCGCAGCAAAAGGCTCAGCCATCACTCTGCCAATCACCGTTGCGACCCCCACTTTTGCGAAGCAGGCGCACCGGGCCCATCGACATGGCCGGATCCAGAGCCTTCACCATGTCGTAGATGGTCAGCAGACCCACCTGCACGGCGGTGAGAGCCTCCATTTCCACCCCCGTGGTGCCGTTGGTGCGAGCCGTTACTTCAATCCGCAGACACCCACCGAAATCGCCTGGGGCGATTGCCACATCAAGGCCCGTTAGGGCAATGGGATGGCACAGCGGTATCAGCTCCCACGTGCGCTTAGCGGCCTGAATCGCCGCCACCCGAGCCACGGCGAGCACATCCCCCTTCGCGGCCTGACCCTGGATCACCATCGCCAACACCTGCGGCTGCATCGTGATGAACCCTTCAGCCACTGCCTGACGCTGGGTCACCGGCCGATCACCCACCTCAACCATGTGCACCTCGCCTTTGGAATTGAGGTGGCTGAGTTCGGACGATCCCATGGCCCTATGGCTCCCGCTAAAACCCCAGCATGGAAGATCTCCCATCCAGCTCGGCTACGAAAGCCTCACCCCATAACGTGAAGGGCCCCCAGGTGAGCGCACCTTGAGCACCCCGCGCCCCTCCACCTACCTGTGCGCCTTTCTCACCCTGCTCAATGACCGGCTCGGGGAGAGCATCGTCTTCCCGCTGCTGCCCTTTCTGCTGGCGAGCTTCACCAGCAACGGCCGCACCCTGGGACTTCTGGCCGGCAGCTACGCCATCGCCCAATTTGCCTTCACCCCGCTGATTGGCGCCCTCAGTGATCGCTACGGCCGCAAGCCGGTGATCACCTGGTGTGTGGCTGGATCGTTGCTGGGCCTGAGCCTGTTTGCGATCACCGTGGCGATCGACTGGCAAGCGATCCCCTGGGCCGCAGGGAGCACGATTCCCCTGGCGCTGCTTTTTACGGCCCGGTTAATCGATGGCATGAGCGGGGGCACCGCCGCCACCGCCGGGGCCGTACTGGCCGATATCTCACCACCGGAAAAGCGGGCCAAAGCCTTTGGCCTCATTGGAGTGGCCTTTGGCCTGGGCTTCATCCTGGGGCCAGCCCTGGGCGGCCTGCTCGGCAGCATCAATGTGACCCTGCCCCTGGTCGTAGCGGCGGGCATCGCCGCGATCAACCTGGTGCTGGTGCTGGTGCTCCTGCCCGAAACCCATCCGATCGAGGCCCGCATCAGCCTGCCCCGCAAGCGGGAACTCCAGCCCTTGAGCCAACTGGCCAAGGTGTTCTCCAACCCCCAGGTGCGGCGGCTCTGCCTGGCGTTTTTCCTCTTCTTTATGGCCTTCAACGGCTTTACCGCCGTGCTGGTGCTCTATTTCAAACAGGTGTTCGATTGGGGACCCGGCCTGGCCGCCAGTGCCTTTTTGGTGGTGGGGGTGGTAGCCACCGTGGTGCAGGGCGCCCTGATTGGCCCGCTGGTCAAACGCTTTGGCGAATGGCGACTCACCCTGGCGGGCCTCGGCTTTGTGATAACCGGCTGCCTGCTGGTCACCCTCGCCACCAAGGCCAACGCCCAAACCGTGGTATTTTCGGCCGTAGCCATCCTGGCCCTCGGCACCGGCTTGGTGACCCCATGCCTGCGCAGCCTCGTCTCCCGGCGCCTCGATGACAGCGGCCAAGGGGCCGCCCTGGGCAGCCTGCAGGGCCTGCAAAGCGCCGGCAGCTTCATCGGCCCCCCCGTGGCGGGCCTCGCCTACGACACCATCGGCAGCAGCAGCCCCTTTTGGCTCGGCATCAGCCTGCTCGCAGGCGTTGCCGTTTTGGTGGCGGGTGGCCTGCCCGGTCAAGTACCTCCAACACAAAAGATTGAAGGATGATGTTGCTACTTTCAAGTCTATGACTGATATTAACGCTACACCGATCGTGGATCCCGAGCTCTACATCAACCGGGAGTTGAGCTGGGTTGCCTTCAACTACCGGGTGCTGGCCCAAGCGCTCAACGAACACACCCCCTTGCTGGAGCAGGCGAAGTTCAGCGCCATCTTCAGCAACAACCTCGATGAATTCTTCATGGTGAGGGTGGCCTCCCTGAAGTCCCAGGTGGATGCCGGCATCACCACCCTCAGCGACGACGGCCATACCCCCCAACAACAAATTGAGGCCATCCAGGCCGCCTTGCCCAAGCTGCTGGACATGCAGCAGGAGCATTACCGCCACTCGCTCAAAACCCACCTCGCTGAGTACGGCGTCAACCTGACCGACTACGCCAACCTCAACGCCAAGCAGCGCGACTGGGTCAACGATTACTTCCGCTCGGCCATCTTTCCGGTGCTGACGCCCCTGGCGGTGGATCCATCCCATCCCTTCCCGTTTGTCAGCAACCTCAGCATCAACGTGGCGGCCCTAATCCGGGATCCAGAAACCGGCCAGCAGGAATTTGCCCGGGTCAAGGTGCCGCAAAAAATCCTGCCGCGGTTCGTCAAAATCCCCGCCGATCTCAGCGGCAGCCAACCCCCACCGGTCTTCACCGCCGTGCCCTTGGAACAGGTGGTGGCCTTCAACCTGGGCTGGCTCTTCCCAGGCATGGAGGTGGAGGGCCATTACTTCTTCCGCGTGACCCGGGATGCGGATCTCGAGCTCCGCGAACTGGAGGCCGATGATCTCATGGAGGCCTTGGAGGAGGGGCTGCGCAAACGCCGCCGGGGCGGAGAAGTGGTGCGGCTGGAAGTCGCCAACGAAATGCCCGAGTCGGTGATGCAGGTGCTGATGGAGGGCATGTCGGTGGAACCGGAAGACGTGTACCGCATCAATGGCCCCCTCGGTCTTGACGACCTAATGGAATTAATGGCACTGCCTGTGCCCAGCCTGAAGGCCAAGCCCCACAAGGGCCGCACCCCCCCCGCCCTGGCCCGCACCCAAAAAAGCAAGCTGGAAGATGGCTCCCTCAAAAGCGAGGAATTCGAGAGCATCTTCTCGGTGATCCGCCGGGGCGACGTCCTCCTGCAGCACCCCTACGACCTCTTCTCCACCTCCGTTGAGGAATTCCTCAACCAGGCGGCCGATGACCCGGCGGTGCTCGCCATCAAGATGACGCTCTACCGCACCTCCAGCAATTCGCCGATCGTGGCGGCCCTGATTCGGGCGGCCGAAAACGGCAAGCAAGTGATGGCCTTGGTGGAGCTCAAGGCCCGCTTTGATGAAGACAACAACATCCAGTGGGCCAAGCAACTGGAAAGTTCCGGGGTCCATGTGGTCTACGGCGTCCTGGGTCTGAAAACCCACACGAAAATCCTGCTGGTGGTCCGCAAGGAAAAGGAGCGTCTCAACAGCTATGTGCACATCGGCACTGGCAACTACAACTCCAAAACCTCACGGCTCTACACAGACCTGGGCCTGCTGACCGCCAACCCCGACTTCGGCGCCGACCTGGTGGAGCTGTTCAATTACCTCACCGGCTTTTCGAAGCAACAGAGCTTCCGCAAATTGCTGGTGGCGCCGGTCACCCTGCGCAGCCGCATGCAAGACCTCATCCGCCGGGAAATCGCCCATGCCCAGGCGGGCGATGGGGGCCACATCAGGGCGAAAATGAATGCCCTCACCGACCCAAGCCTGATTGCCCTGCTCTACGAAGCCTCCCAGGCCGGCGTGCACATTGAACTGATCGTGCGGGGCATGTGCAGCCTGCGCCCCGGCATCGAAGGCATTAGCGACCACATCCAAGTGGTGAGCGTGATTGGCCAGTTCCTCGAACATTCACGCCTGTTCTGGTTCGCCAATGGCGGCAACCCAGAGCTGTTCTTCGGTAGCGCCGATTGGATGGCCCGCAACCTGGATCGACGCGTCGAAGCCGTGGCCCCAATCGAAGACCCAAAGCTAAGAAGCCAACTGGAAGAGCTTCTCAACCTCTATCTACAAGACACCGGGGCCTGGCATATGGCCTCCGATGGCAGCTTCCACCAACAACAATTGGAAGGGGAAAACCAGTTCGTGCAACAGGCTCTGATCAAGCGATGGCGGGGCGGCCTAATGCCCCAAACCTGAAGACTCGGCCGAGGCCAACACTCAGGCAGCCAATCTGCAGCATCGGTTGACACCGTTAGCGATGCAGGAAGTCTTCCAATTCATAACCTTCCATCCCTAGGTGTAGTGCTACATTAAAGACAAATCAATTCGGAGCTAGGGTGTGGGGACGCCTTTGCATTCCGTTTCTGACCCTGGTCTACCCAAGGTCAAGAAACCGGGACCATCGTTGATGGCTCTTGATGGTTCTGCAAAACCATCAACCAAGCCTTCAGCCAAGCCAACAGGACCACGCCAAGGTGGTCGCCTTAGCGCTGATTCGATTGGCTGGTATTTGAGCACCATTGGACGGGTGCCCCTGCTGACAGCCGCCGAAGAAATTGAGCTTGCCCACCATGTGCAAGCCGGCAAACGTTTGCTGGAGGTTGACGCCGCAGAGCGCACCCCCAAGCACAAACGCCAACTGCGCATGGCCCAACGGGCCCGGGACCGCATGATGGCCGCCAACCTGCGCCTCGTTGTCAGCGTGGCCAAGAAGTATCAAAACCAAGGCCTCGAATTACTCGATCTGGTTCAAGAAGGTGCCATCGGCCTCGAGCGGGCTGTCGACAAATTTGACCCCGCCATGGGCTACAAGTTTTCGACCTATGCCTATTGGTGGATTCGCCAGGGCATGACCCGGGCCATCGACAACAGTGCTCGCACCATTCGTCTACCCATTCACATCAGTGAAAAGCTGTCGAAGATGCGGCGCATCAGCCGCGAGTTGTCCCACCGTCTGGGCCGCCAACCCAACCGGCTGGAGCTGTCCCACGCCATGGACATGCAGCCCGAGGAGCTCGAAGAGCTCATCACCCAAAGCGCCCCCTGCGCATCCCTCGATGCCCACGCCCGCGGCGACGAAGACCGCAGCACCCTGGGCGAGTTGATTGCTGACCCGGCCAGCAACCAGCACATGGACTCCATGGACCGGCACCTGCAAAAGGAGCACCTGGGCGCCTGGATGGCCCAGCTCAATGAGCGGGAACAAAAGATCATCAAGCTGCGCTTTGGTCTTGAGGGCGCCGAACCCCTGACCCTCGCCGAGATCGGCCGTCTGATCAACGTGTCCCGCGAGCGGGTGCGCCAGCTGGAATCCAAGGCCATCATGAAATTGCGCCTCATGAGCAACGTCCAACAGGCCGCTTAAGCAAGCGGGCATTGCCATGCCGATGGCCTGGTGGCCCCAACAACTTCTTGGCGCGGCGGCGGTAGCGGCCTGGCTGCTCCTTTTGGCTGGCTTGGCCGTCCAAGTGCGTCAGCGCTGGAACGGCCAACGGGAATGGAGCCGCAAGCTCGTGCACATCGGCACCGGCGTGGTGGTACTGATCGCCTGGGGCTGCGGCATTGATCGGCTGGTGGCCATCCCCGCCGCCGGCACCATCACCCTGTTGGCAGCGCTCAACCACCGGCTGCGCATCCTGCCAGCGGTTGAGGATGTGGGCCGCGCCAGCTACGGCACCGTGGCCTATGGGGCCTCGATCACGGCCCTGTTGGCCCTGGATTGGCCGCAGCATCCTGCGGTGGTGGCCGCTGGCGTGCTGGTGATGGCCCTGGGCGATGGCCTCGCCGGATTAATCGGCCCTGTGGTCAGGTCGCCCAGTTGGACTGTGATGGGGCAACGCAAATCCGTGGTGGGCACCGGCGCCATGGCGGCGGGGAGCCTGGGGGCCCTGCTACTCGTGCAGCATCTGGCCCAGGTCCAAGGCCTGCCCAGCCCTGGCCTGTCGGCCCTGGTCGCCACGGCCGCCATCGCCACCGCCCTTGAGCAAGTGGCGCTCCTCGGCATCGACAACTTGACCGTGCCCATCACCACCGGATGGCTCTGGCAGCTCTGGAGTTCGGGCTCCTAAACGCAGGTCTCCTAAGGGGAGGTGTCCTAAAGGGAGAGCGCCCCCCGGGCATCGCGCACCGCCTGGGCCAACTGCTCAAGCACGGCGGCGGTGGTGGCCAGATCAATGCAGGCGTCGGTGACGCTCTGGCCATAGGTGAGCTGGGAGCGATCGGCCTGGATGGCTTGGTTACCAGCCACCAGATGGCTTTCCAACATCACGCCCATCACATGGGTGGAGCCGGAACGCAGTTGCTCGGCCACCTGCTGGGCCACCTCCCCCTGGCGGCGGTAGTCCTTGTTGGAATTGCCATGGCTGCAATCCACCATCAGGCGCCCTGGCAACCCGGCCTTGGCCAATTGGGCCGCCGCCTCGGCCACCGCCTCGGGGTGGTAGTTGGTGCCTCCCTTGCCGCCCCGCAGCACCAGGTGGCCATCGGGGTTGCCCGTGGTGGTCACGATGGCCGCCTGGCCCTCGCCATTGATGCCGAGGAAATGGTGGGGCCGGGCTGCAGCCTCCATGGCATTGATGGCTGTGATCGCACTGCCATCGGTGCCGTTCTTGAAGCCAATCGGCATCGAGAGGCCCGAGGCCATTTCCCGGTGGGTTTGGCTCTCGGTGGTGCGGGCGCCAATGGCGGTCCAGCTGATCAAATCGGCGATGTATTGGGGAACCACGGGATCGAGCAGCTCAGTGGCTGCTGGCAATCCCAACTCGGCCAGGTGCAGCAACAGGCCCCGGGCCAGGCGGAGGCCGGTGTTGATGTCGTAGCTGCCATCCAGATGGGGGTCGTTGATCAATCCCTTCCAGCCCACGGTGGTCCGGGGCTTCTCGAAGTAGACCCGCATCACCACTTCCAGCTCCTCCCCATAGAGGGCCTGGGATTGGGCGATGGCAGTGGCGTACTCCTTGGCCGCCTCCACGTCGTGGACGGAGCAGGGGCCCACGATCACCAGCAGGCGCGAATCCTGGCCATGCAGGATTGCCTGAATGCGCTGGCGCGCCTGCTGCACGGTGGCGGCGGCGCGATCGCCCAGGGGCAGTTCGCGGTGCAACAGGGCGGGCGCCACCAGGGGCCGGGTTTCCACCACATGGAGATCGGACGTGGCGGAATTCATGGCCTGGGGCTAGCGGTGCTGCTCAAGATCAAACCACCCTAATCAGCGGGCACCAGGGGCCCTTGGGGGGCTTTTGCAGCCATACACACCAAAGGGAGGCTTGGCGACAAAGAAGAATGGATTCAACGTCCGTACTGCGGGGCCCACCCTGCTGTCTTTGGCCATGTCTGCAGCCGCTTTTCTTGCCAGCTACCGCCAAGCGGCCCTGGAGCGAGAGGCCCTGGGGGTTCCCGCCCTGCCCCTCAGCGCCGAGCAAGCCCAGGCCCTCACGGAACTGCTGGAGCAGCCCCCCGCCGGCGAAGCAAGCTTTCTGCTGCACCTGCTCTCGGAGCGCATCCCCCCCGGGGTGGATGAGGCGGCCTACGTGAAAGCCGGCTGGTTGGCTGGGGTGGCCAAGGGCAGTGCCACCAGCCCCTTGCTGGGCCCCATCGAGGCGGTGAAGCTCCTGGCCACCATGATCGGCGGCTACAACGTGGGCGCCCTGATCGAGCTGCTGGAGAGCGCCGATCCGGCCATCGCCAGCGAGGCCGCCACCGGCCTGAGCCGCACCCTGTTGGTGTACGACTCCTACAACGATGTTTTGGCCCTGGCCGAAACCAACCCCTACGCCAAGCAGGTGGTGGAGAGCTGGGCTGCCGGCGCATGGTTCACCGCGAAGCCAGAGCTGCCCGCCGAGATCACCGTGACGGTGTTCAAGGTGGATGGCGAAACCAACACCGACGACCTCTCCCCCGCCACCCACGCCACCACCAGGCCCGACATCCCCCTGCACGCCACGGCGATGCTGGAAACCCGCATGCCCGGCGGGCTCGAGCTGATCGCTGAGCTCAAAACCAAGGGCCATCCCGTGGCCTACGTGGGCGATGTGGTGGGCACCGGCAGCTCCCGCAAATCGGCCATCAACTCGGTGCTCTGGCATACCGGCACCGACATCCCCCACGTGCCGAACAAGCGCAGTGGCGGTGTGGTGATCGGCAGCAAAATCGCGCCGATCTTTTTCAACACCGCCGAAGACTCCGGCGCCCTGCCGATTGAGTGCGATGTGAGCGCCCTCCAATCGGGAGACGTGATCACGATTCGGCCCTTTGCCGGCACGGTGGAGCGCGCCGCCGGCGAAAAGGGGGCCGGTGAGATCGTGGCCCGCTTTGAGCTCAAGCCCAGCACCATCACCGATGAGGTGCGCGCCGGGGGCCGCATCCCCCTGCTGATTGGCCGCTCCCTCACCGACAAGGTGCGCACCCAGCTGGGGCTGAGCGCCAGTGAGCTGTTCATCCGTCCCAGCGCCCCCGCCGAGTCGGGCAAGGGCTTCACCCTGGCCCAAAAGATGGTGGGCAAGGCCTGTGGGCTGGCCGGCGTACGCCCCGGCACCAGCTGCGAACCGCTGATGACCACCGTGGGCTCCCAGGACACCACCGGGCCCATGACCCGCGACGAGATGAAGGAGCTGGCCTGCCTGGGCTTCTCCGCCGATCTGGTGATGCAGAGCTTTTGCCACACCGCCGCCTATCCCAAACCCGTCGACCTCAAAACCCACGCCGAACTGCCCGACTTCATGAGTTCCAGGGGCGGCGTTTCCCTGCGGCCCGGCGACGGCATCATCCACAGCTGGCTAAACCGGATGCTCCTGCCCGACACCGTGGGGACCGGCGGCGACAGCCACACGCGCTTCCCCCTAGGCATCTCCTTCCCCGCCGGCTCGGGGCTGGTGGCCTTTGCCGCCGCCATCGGCGCCATGCCCCTCGACATGCCGGAATCGGTACTGGTGACGTTCTCGGGCTCCCTCCAGCCCGGCGTCACCCTGCGCGATGTGGT
Source organism: Cyanobium sp. NIES-981 (assembly GCA_945896675.1). Taxonomy (GTDB): domain Bacteria; phylum Cyanobacteriota; class Cyanobacteriia; order PCC-6307; family Cyanobiaceae; genus Cyanobium_A. Next base: position 4,057 of record CAMDEM010000002.1, on the reverse strand, counting down.
GAACGCGATTCCCTACGTGGCGATCCAGCAGGGCCTGCTCACGGTGGAGAAGGCCGGCAAGAAAAATGTGTTTTCCGGCCGGATTATGGAGATCGAGGGGCTGCCCGATCTCAAACTCGAGCAGGCCTTTGAGCTCACCGATGCCACCGCCGAACGCTCCTGCGCCGGCAGCACGATCAAGCTCTCGGTGGCCACGGTGGCCGAATACCTGCGCAGCAATGTGGCGCTGCTCAAAAACATGATTGCCCGCGGCTACAGCGACCCCCGCACCCTGGCCCGCCGCATCAAGGCCATGGAGGCCTGGCTCGCCAATCCGGTACTGCTGGAGGCCGATGCCGATGCGGCCTACGCCGCCGTGATCGAGATCGACCTCGACGCGATCACCGAACCGATCCTGGCCTGCCCCAACGATCCCGACAACGTCAGGCTGCTGTCAGAGGTGGCCGGCAACAAGGTTGATGAGGTATTCATCGGCTCCTGCATGACCAACATCGGCCACTACCGGGCCGCCGCCAAGGTGCTGGAAGGCCAGGGCCAAAATGCTGCCCGCCTGTGGGTCTGCCCCCCCACCCGCATGGATGAGGAGATGCTCCAACAGGAGGGCTACTACGCCATCTTCGAAGCGGCCGGCAGCCGCATGGAGATGCCCGGCTGTTCGCTCTGCATGGGCAACCAGGCCCGGGTGGAGGACAACACCACCGTGTTCTCCACCAGCACCCGCAACTTCAACAACCGCCTGGGCAATGGCGCCCAGGTGTACCTGGGCAGCGCCGAACTGGCCGCCGTTTGCGCCCAGCTGGGCGGCATCCCCACCAAGGAGCAATACCTGGCGATTGCCGCTGAAAAGATCGACCCCAACGGCGCCGAGCTGTACCGCTACCTCAACTTCGACCAGCTCGAGGGCTTCGAAGACGCGGGCCGGGTGGTGAGCACCGAAGATGGGGCCAAGGTGTTGGCGAGTGTCTAACTGAATCAGGAGACCCTGCTGTTTGAGCCTGCCGCTCCCCAGGCGGGAGCCCTGCGGGCCGTGCTGGCCTTTCCCAGCACCTACACCGTGGGGATCACCAGCCTGGGCTACCAGGTGGTGTGGGCCACCTTGGCCCAGCGCTCCGATGTGGATGTGCGCCGCCTGTTCACCGACCAGGGCGATCCACCCCATGGCGGCGGGCGTGGCCGGGGGCCCAATCTCGACCTGTTTGGTCTCTCCCTGAGCTGGGAGCTTGATGGCCCCGTACTGCTGGATCTGCTCGAGCAGCAGCACATCCCCATTTGGGGAAGCGAGCGCAGCGACAACGACCCGATCGTGTTTGGCGGGGGTCCGGTGCTCACCGCCAACCCCGAACCCCTGGCCCCCTTTTTGGATGTGGTGCTGCTGGGCGATGGCGAGCTGTTGCTGCCGGCCTTCCTCGATGCCCTGCAGGAGCACCGCACGGCGCCCCGCCAAGAACGGCTGCGGCGCCTCGCCCAGGTGCCGGGGGTGTACGTGCCGTCGCTCTATGCCCCCCGCTACAGCTCCGATGGCCAACTGCTGGCCGTCGAGCCCACGGAGGCCGGCATCCCGGCCACGGTGGCCAAACAAACCTGGCGAGGCAACACCCTCAGCCACTCCACCGTGATCACGCCCGAGGCCGCCTGGCCATCCATCCACATGGTGGAGGTGGTGCGCAGCTGCCCGGAGCTGTGCCGCTTCTGTTTGGCCAGTTACCTCACCCTGCCCTTCCGTACCCCATCGCTGGATGACGGCCTCATCCCGGCGGTGGAGAAAGGGCTCACCGCCACCCAACGGCTTGGGCTACTCGGTGCCTCGGTGACCCAACATCCCCAATTCGGCGATCTGCTGAGCTGGCTCGACAACGACCGGTTTGACGGCACCCGGGTGAGCGTGAGTTCGGTGCGGGCCTCCACCGTGACGCCTGAGCTGGCTCAGATCCTGGCCAAACGGGGCAGTAAATCGCTGACGATCGCCATCGAAAGCGGCAGCGAGCGGATGCGCCAGGTGGTGAACAAAAAACTGAGCACCGAGGAGATCTATGCGGCAGCTCGCTACGCCAAAGAAGGGGGCCTCACCGGGCTGAAGCTCTATGGCATGGCCGGCCTACCCACCGAAGAAGAGGCCGATGTGGAGGCCACCGCCGAGCTGCTGCTGGCCCTCAAAAAGGCCACCCCGGGCCTGCGGCTCACCCTGGGGGTGAGCACCTTTGTGCCCAAGGCCCACACGCCCTTCCAATGGCAGGGAGTGCGGCCGGAAGCGGAAAAACGCTTGAAGCTTCTAACCAAACGGCTCAAGCCCAAGGGCATTGAATTCCGCCCGGAAAGCTATGGCTGGAGTGTGATCCAGGCGCTGCTATCGCGCAGTGATCGCCGTTTGGCACCGGTGATCGCCGCCGCCAGGGGCAGCCATGAATCGCTGGGAGGCTGGAAGAAGGCCTATCGGGCAGCAGTGGAGACCAGCCCCACACCCGCGGAAGCCCCGCCAGCATGGGACGACGTGATCCACAGCAGCTGGAAACCCAGCCGGGTGCTGCCCTGGGAACACCTCGAAGGGCCCCTACCCAAAAGCACCTTGGCCAAACACCAAAGCGAAGCCCTGGGCTAAAGGCGAGAGCCCGGCGAAAACCGGACTAATCAAAAACAGCCGTACGGCTGCCGTAGACCATCACCTGGCGCTTGAGATGCAAACGCACCGCCCGGGCCAGGGCCAGCCGTTCGGTGTCACGGCCCTTGCGAATTAAATCTTCCACCCCATCGCGGTGGCCCACCGGCACCGTTTCCTGGGCAATGATCGGTCCACCATCGAGTTCCTCACTCACGTAGTGGGCCGTGGCCCCAATCAATTTCACGCCCCGATCCCAGGCCCGGTGGTAGGGCTTGGCACCAGTGAAGGCTGGCAGAAAGGAGTGGTGGATGTTGATCACCTGATGAAAGGCATCCGGAGGATCAAAGGCCGTCAAAAACGACGGCGTCAGCACTTGCATGTATTTGGCCAGCACGACCAGCTCAATGCCGTGGTGGGCCAAAAGCTCCAAATGGCGGGCCTCAGCCAGCTCTTTGCATGCAGGATCCACCGGAACATGCTCAAAGTGGGCCCCAAACTCCTCGGCCATCGGAGCGAGGTCTGGGTGATTGGAAATCACCAAGGGCACCTGCATCGGCAGCTCCCCGGTGCGGGTGCGCCAAAGCAGATCGAGGAGACAGTGGTCCTGCTTGCTCACAAAAATCGCCACCGGCGGGCGGAAATCCGAGAAGTTGACCTTGTATTCACCCTTTAAGCGCTCGGCAAGGGCATGGGCCGTGGGGCAAATGGCGTCCCGAGGCAACCCAAAGCCCTCCAACTCCCACTCAATCCGGCTGAGGAACAGCCCAGCGCCCTGATCACTGTGGTGATCGGCATGCACGATGTTGCCGCCGTTGGATGCCACCCAACCCGAGAGCTCCCTCACCAGCCCGGGCTGATCTGGGCAGATCATCTGCAGGATTGCGGTAGGGGAGCTCATCGACAAAAAGAATTCCCCACCAGCATGGTCGATCGCGGCTTGTTACCAGATCCAGCGCCCCAGGTGCAACGGGACACTTCAGCTGGCACCTTCAACTGGCAGGTTGCAAGCGGCTACAGCAGAGCCAATTCCAGCTCCAGCGCAGATAAAGTCGCTCCACGAATCGAGTCTCTGGTGCTTCCGATGGTGTCTGCGCTGATCTCTGGGCTTAGCCAGCAACTGCGGCGTCTGGCCCTGCTGGGCGTCGCGACCCTGCTCTGCTTCGGGCTCGCGGCCTGTGATGGCGGCCAATCCCGGAAGGCCCCCACCATCAGCGACGCCGACATGGCCCTGATTGAGCGCCAGGCCGAAGGCTTCCTCGCTGCCCGAAACCGGCTGCCCGAACTGGCCGAGCTCGTGAATGAACGCAACTGGGTGTTCACCGCCAACCTGATCCACGGCCCCATGCAGGAAGTGGGCCGGGAAATGAGCTACATCAATCAACGCCTCCTGCCGGCCGATCGCCCTGAGGCGAACAAGTTGGCCCAAAACCTCAAAACGGCCATGGCCCAACTGGATGAAGC
>CAMDEM010000001.1 GCA_945896675.1 Cyanobium sp. NIES-981 | reverse complement strand
CCAGGAGTTGCTCCAGATAGAGCACTGCCCTGGGTTCATCCGCCGGCACCAACTGGCCGTCCACCAAGAGGGGTTGGCCGTGGACCAGGGCCGCAAGCATGGCCTGGGATTCCGGTAGTTCGGGGTCGGAGCCAGCCAGGTCGCTGCCTTGGATCAGGGCCTCAGCCACCCCCTGGAGGCTCCCTTCGCGGGGCAGTTGGACGTAGGGACTGCTGGTGGCCCTGAGGGCCTGTTGGCGGATTTCCAGTTGGAGCTCGTCCCAGCGGGCCTGAAGTTGCTGCCCGTGAAGGTGTTCGCCTACCAACTGTTGGCGAACCCCGTCACAGTGCTCAAGGAGGGCAAGCATGAGGTCGCGGCGCCTGTCTGCACCAAGGCCTTGGAGGGCTAGAAGCTGCCCGCTTTGGTTGGTGAGGGCCCCTTGGGATGCGGCTTCTAGGCGGGCCCGAAGGGTATGCCAAATCCCTTCGGCACTGGGGGAGGGCAGGTTCAGTTGGGTGCCAAAACGGGCCTGGGGCAACGGCTTTGAGAAGGCGGTCGGAGCTGCTACCACCAGGGAGTCCAGGGGGCCCCAAAGCAGCAACAGGCAATGGCGTGCTGCCCGCAGTTCCCTCAGGCGGCCCTGGAGGACCAGCAGGCTGATCACCCCCTGGGGCGGAGGGTTGAGCAGGGTGCGGCAGCCGTCAAGATCAGCATCAATTTGCTTGAGCCCGCTGAGCAGAAAGCGATGGCCAAGACCCAAGCCCGTCGGCAATGCAAAGGGATCTGGGGCCGGGCCATCGGCGAGGGCCACCACCCGGCCTCCTGCGCTCAACGTGGCGATCGCCTCCAGCAGTTGGTGGGGTTCAGGCGCTTCCAAGAGGCCGGCCACCGGCAACTGCAGCAGCTGGGCTGTGGGGTGGATCTGGCCCTGGGGAAGCAGCAGCAGGAGCGGAGCGGGGTGCCAACGGCTGCGCAACTGCTCCAGTTCCCGCTCCAGGTTGGCCAGGGTTGCCACGCTGCCCGGATGCCAGATCACCAGTTGGGGCTTGCCAGTTAGCTCTTCGGGCTTGGTAGCCACGCGATAACCAGCTTCAGGGGCCTCCAGCAGTCGGGTTAGCCCCTCGCGCAGCAGCGGTTCGGCAAACAGCAGCAGCTGCGACGGCACACACCCAGGTCAAAGGATGGCCCAAGGTAACCAGCTTGTCCCAATTTCTCCAGGGGGTCTGGCAGTGATCGAGGCCAGCTTCTGGGTTAAGCCTGGCGGCGGCGCCCATTCAGGCTGAGGCTGTAGCTCTCGATGGCAAAACCGGTTCGCTGTTCAATTTGGGCCAACAAGTCGGCGGGAAGTTGAACGTCGAGGTCCTGGATCGCCCCTGAATCGATGCAGGTGAGGTGGCTGTGGGGATCACTGCGGTAGCCGTAGAGCCTGCCGCTGGCCCGGTCCAGGCACTCGATCACCCCGGTGGATTGGAGCGCTTCCAGGTTTTGGTACACCGAGGTGTGTCCAATGTTCCGTCCTTGATTGTTGAGCTTTTCGAAAATGTCCCGGGCGCTCAGGTGGCTCTTTTCGACCCAAAGCAGATCGAGCACCATGCGCCGTTGACGACTCAACCGCATGCCCAAATCGCGGCAACGCCGGTAGACATCGTCCACGGAGGTGGGCAAATCGCCTAGCGACTGGATCTGGGTTGATGGGGTGCTGGCGCTCACGCGACACACCTGCGAAGGCTTGGACTAGTTATAGGCCAAGCCGCAAGCTGGCTGGTTTGTTTTCCTTAGTGCCTCTGGCTGGGCCCTAGGCCAGGTTCGAGTCGATGGGGTCCTGGAGCCGCCCATCGCCAATGGCCTGGATAGCTTCAGCCAAATCCACCCGACCGTCGTAGAGGGCCCGGCCCACGATCACCCCCTCGATGCCCAAGGGAGCCAGGGCCAGCAGGGAGAGCAGGTGTTCCAAGTTGCCGATGCCGCCGGAGGCAATCACGGGCACGGCACTGGCTTCAGCCATGGCCCGTAGGGCCTCCAGGTTTGGGCCCGCCAGGGTGCCATCGGTGGCGATATCGGTGCTGATGATCGCTGCAATGCCGCTGGTGTTGAACCGCTTGGCCAGGGCCGTGGCCTCGGTGCTGCTCTCTTCGATCCAGCCCCGGGTGGCCACCTTGCCGTTTTTGGCATCAATGCCCACCACGATTTTGCCCGGATAGGCGGCGGCCAGTTCATCCACCAGTTCGGGCTGTTCCAGGGCCACGGTGCCCAAAATGACCCGATCCAGCCCGCAGCCCAGCAGTTCCGCTGCCCGGTCAGCCGTTCGCACCCCTCCACCCAGTTGCACCGGGATGGAAAGGGCACTGGTGATCGCTTTCACCGCCCCATCGTTCACCGGTTCGCCACTTTTCGCCCCATCCAGGTCGACCAGGTGCAAGCGCTGGGCTCCTTGCTCCTGCCAGGCCAGGGCTTGGGCCACGGGGTCATCGGAAAAGCGGGTCACCTGGCCGTAGTCGCCCTGGTGTAGCCGTACGCAGTGCCCGTCCAGCAGGTCGATGGCGGGGATGATCTGCATGGGTCTGGCCAGCTGCTGCCAGCCAGGCTGCCAGAGGCTCCGTTGCCGCAACTCCACCACCAGCACCACGAGGCGGAAACGGCGATTGAGAACGGCTTCTAGCTCCAGGGCCTTGGCTGGGCCCTTGCCCCGTTCGCCGAGGCGGCGAAAGTGGCGATAGCCGCAGGTCTGCTCGAGCAGGGGCGGTTGGGCTGTCCAATTGGAGCTGAGCCGCATCGGACCTTGGACGTTTTGAATGGTCTCCAGTCTCAGCGGCTAAGGCCTGGCACCCATGAAGATCCTGGTGATGGGCGGGACCCGCTTTGTGGGTAAACCCTTGGTGGATCACTGGCTCCAGGCCGGCCATCACTTGACCCTGTTCACCCGGGGGAAGAATCCCGTGCCCCCGGGCGTGGAACACCTGGTGGGAGATCGCACCAGTGCCGCTGGCTTGGAGCAGCTTGCCGGCCGCAGCTTTGACGTAATCGCCGACACGTCCGGCCGCAGCCTGGAGGATTCCAAGGGGGTGGTTGAGCGCACGGGCAGCCCAAGCCACCGGTTTCTGTATGTGAGTTCGGCTGGTGTGTATGCCGACAGCCACCTGTGGCCCCTCCACGAAGACAGTCCGACGGATCCCGCAAGTCGCCACGCCGGCAAGGCGGAAACCGAAGCTTGGCTGCGCAGCCAGGGGATCCCCTTCACCAGTTTCAGGCCCACCTACATCTACGGACCGGGGAACTACAACCCCGTGGAGAGCTGGTTCTTTGATCGGATTGTCCATGGCCAGAGCATTCCCCTGCCTGGCGATGGCAGCACCATCACCCAACTCGGGCATGTTCAGGATTTAGCTACGGCCATGGCCCGCTCGATCGAGGTGGATGCGGCCGCCAATCGCATCTACAACTGCACCGGCGCCCAGGGCATCACCTTCCTTGGCCTGGTGGAAGCCGCGGCCCGGGCCTGTGGCAAGGATCCTTCAACCGTGGAGATTCGCAGCTTCGATCCGGCCCGTTTGGATCCCAAGGCCCGCAAGGCGTTTCCTTTAAGGCTGGCCCATTTCCTGACCGACATCCATCGGGTGCAGCGGGAGCTGGCTTGGCAACCGGTCTTTGATCTCGATCGCGGCCTGGCCGACAGCTTCACCAACGACTACTCCAAGCGCATGCCTACTCCGGTTGATTTCAGCATGGATAGCGCCCTTCTCGGCTGATTGCCAGCGGATCTGGGTCTCAAGCTTTGCGCAAATAACCAAGGGCCGAACTGAGGGCCAGCCCCAAAGACGGCCAGAACAGCCACCAGCCCAGCCCGTGCATCCAGCCCGCCAGGGCTGGTGAGATCCCGAGACCCACTCCCCAACTCGCCGGCCACAGCAACAGCAGCAGGGCTGCAAATTGCAAAATGGTTTTGGCCTTGCCACCAAGGGATGCCGGGCCTCCTGAGCTTTGGTTAGCCCGCCAGCCTGAGATCAGCAGCTCGCGGGCCAGCAGGAGCCACACCGCCCACAGCGGTAGGACCCCACTGGCCCCAAGCCAGAGCAAGGGAGCGGAGATCAGGATTTTGTCGGTGAGAGGATCGAGCCTGGCGCCCCAAACCGATCCGCCACCGGCCCTGCGGGCCAGCCAACCATCGGCGGCATCACTGAGGCCACCCAGGGCGAGCAAGATCCAGGCCAGGGCTGGCTGGCCGGCTGCCAGCGCTAGCAAAAGCGGCAATCCCACCAGGGCCCGACCCACCGTGAGGGCATCGGCGAGTTTGCGCATGCTGGTGGCCCCCATTCAATTGCCCAGGCTCGGCCCCAGAATGCCTGCAGTTCAGCAACTTGGCCCGTGGTGCAACAGTCGGTTTCCGCAGTGATGTCAGCCCCGGTGTTGACGGTGACGGCGGATAGCCTCCTGCAACAGGCCGTTCAGCTGATGAGCGACCACCACATCAGTGCCCTGCCTGTGGTGGATGGAGACGGAGTGCTGGTGGGTGAACTCACCGAGCAAGACCTCATGGTTCGCGAAAGCGGGTTCGATGCGGGCCCCTACGTGATGCTGCTTGACTCCGTGATCTATCTGCGCAATCCCCTCCAGTGGGACAAGCAGGTTCACCAGGTCTTGGGCAACACCGTTGGCGAAGTGATGAGCCACCAGCCCCACACCTGCAGCAGCGATCTTTCCCTGCCTTCGGCCGCCAAATTGCTCCATGAGCGCAGTACCCAGCGCCTGTTTGTGCTCAACGACCAGAAACACCCCGTGGGCGTGTTGACCCGGGGCGACGTGGTCCGTGCCCTTGCCGCTGCAGGCTGAACGAGGGGCTTGAAAGCGGGTTAGGGCCCGGGATTTAGGGCGGCGCTGGTAAGGCCGGAGGTGGGGGAGCCCCTGGGCTTGGAGCCCCCACGGTGGGGCCAGGGTCAGTCTCCGTTCGGCTGCCCTCGGGCAGGCTTGCTCCATCGCCATCGCTGGCGGTTGGGGGGATAGGAGGCGCGTCGAGTTGGGCACCGTTGGGCAGCAACAGCGGGGCTGGCAAATCGGCAGGTAGGCCGAGGCTGTTGATCCCAGGGGCCGAATCTTCTCCAGCTTTGTTCGCTTCCGCCTGGCGTTGTTGAAGCGCCAGGGGATCGGCGCTGATCGGCGTTTCCCGAAATGGGGCGTTGGCGCCAGGTTTTTGACCATCACGGCCCCGGGGAGCCCAGATCAGCCGGGCGATGGGTTCCACGCCCCGTTCCATCAACCGGTTGAACCCGGCTAGGGCCCGATCCACCAGTTGGCCCCCCAGGGTTTGGCCGCACTGGAATGGATTGCCGCAGCCCTGGGGGCCGCTGGCGCTGGCCAATTGGGTAAGGAGTGAGCCCTGCAAGGTCGAGGACCGGCTACTGAGCCGCAGCAGGTAGGGCACATGCACAAAGCTGGTGGCCCCACCGCTGATCCAATTGGCATCGGCATCACTGAAGCCCTTGACCCCAGGGATGATGAACCTGCTCTTTGAGGCGTGGTCAGGCAGATAGGCGGCCCGCAGGCCCCGGCGTCGGGCGAGGTCGCGGGTTTGCTCGAGGGTGAGGCCATCTCGGCTCATCAACACCTCGATGCGGCCATCGGGACGCAGTCCGTAGGCCATGCGAATCCGGGGCAGGAAATAGCGGATCTGCTGCCCCATGCTGATGCTGTAGGCGCCTTTGTAGGCCGCAGGGGGCTGTTCCAGGTCGTTGTAGAGGCTGTGCAGCCCCCCCACGAAGGACTCGAATTCCTGGGCGCGGGCGGGGGTCAGTTCTCCGTAACCAAAGCTGACGCCGCCGTCGTGGCGGATGCCCATAAAGGCCCGTTGCCGAGCCGCCGTGCGGTTGCGGCCCCGCCAGATGCGGTCGCCGAATTTGATATCTCCTAAAGGAACCGTGGTCTCCTTGCCCAGCCCATCCACCTGGCGCTCGTACATCGGCCCAGAGAAAAAGGCCAAGGCCGAGCGGTCCTTAAAGGCCTGTTGCTCCCGGTCCCAACCCTCCAGCAAATCAATCTTCACCGCCCGGGGATCAAAATCCAAGGCGTAGGTTTCGCTATCGGGGAGATAGCGAAAGGGCAGGCCATCGGCGGCGGTAACGAGCGGTGCTCCCCCCTGGCGCTTGGCCTCTGGCAACGGCGGGGCAATGGCAACCAGGAAGACCAAGAACCCAGCTGGAATGGCCACGATGAGGGAACGTTTGCGCTTCCAAACGGGCCGTTTGGCGGATCGTCGTAACTGGCGGAGGTCAAGGGTGCCTGGCCCAAGACCACTGCCCTGGCTGGCCTTGGCTTGGGTTTCGGGCGCTAGCGGGGTGAGGGTTTCCACGGAGGAGGGTTACCACGACACGACGGCGGCTTGAGCCAGCGGCCAGAGGAGATCACGTTGGGAGCCGATGGCACCCGCCGTCAAGTAAGCCCCATGCCCCTGCGGTAGGCAGGGCGCGCCTGGGTGGCCGTGATCGTTGCCCGCACATGGGGGTAGGGCTCCAGGTCCAGCTGGGGAAAAAAGAGCGGCAGGTAGGCCAAATAGGCATTCACGGCACAGTCCGCCACACCCCAACTCCCCAGCTCACCCCCCATCAGCGACCGTCCTTCAGCCAGCTGTCCATCCAGCACCTCCATGAGCCGCGGAAACTCCTTGTCCCGGTTTGCAGGCACAAACAGGGCCACGGCCAGGGTGGCATTGGCAAACAGGATCCATTGGGCAGCCAGGGCCCGCTTGGCGGTGGCTTCCTCGCCGTTGCCCTCGAATTCATGGCCATGGCGATCGGCCAGGTGCAACAGGATGGCTCCGCTTTCGAACAGGGTCAGCGGACCGCCACCGGGGGTTTGCAGGCTGGTGTCCACAAGGGCTGGCAGCTTGGCAAAGGGGTTGATGGTTTTGAAGGCCGGTTGCTTGTGCTCACCTGCTTCCATATCCACGTGATGCCAGGTGTAGGGAATTCCCCTCTCCTCCATGTACCAGCGGGGCATGGAGGCGCGGCTGCGGGCGCCGCCATAAAGGGTGAGGCTCATCGCTGCTAACAAAACGTTGAAAGCATCATCAGCACGGGGCGCCACCCGGTGGGGCTACTTGGCAATGGCTCCGGCGATAATTCTCGGATCCAACCCCACCGATGCCATGACTATTGCCTTGCTGCTTGCCCTGGCTGGTTCCCTGGGCCTGATGGCCTTCATCGTTAAAAAACTTGAAAAGGCCGTCTAGGCACTCATGGCCAGCATTTTTTGAATCGGTGCCAGGGCATTGAGGCGCAGCTGCTCCTCCAGCTCGATGGCTGGAGAGAGGGTTTCCAGGCAGTGCCACACCTTCTCCAGGGTGTTGAGGCGCATGTAGGGGCAGGCGTTGCAGCTGCAGCCGTCGGCTCCTGGAACCTCAAAGAATGTCTTTCCCGGAAGCTGCAAACGCATTTGGTGCAGGATGCCCGGCTCCGTGAGCACGATGAAACTGGACGCGGAGCTGGCGCCAGAGCGGCGCAACAGGGCACTGGTTGATCCGATGAAATCGGCTAAATCGAGCAGGTGCTGCTGGCATTCCGGATGGGCCAGCACTTCGGCTTGGGGATGCTCGAGCTTCAACTGCAGCAAGGCTTGCTCACTAAAGGTTTCGTGCACGATGCAGCTCCCCGGCCAAAGGGTGAGCTCCCGGCCACTTTGGGATTGCACCCAGCGGCCCAGGTTTTGATCGGGGCCAAACAGGATCGGCCGATCAGCGGGCAGCTGCTTCACCAGGGCCACCGCATTGCTGCTGGTGCAAATCAGATCGCTCTGGGCCTTCACGGCGGCGGAACAATTGATGTAGCTCACAGTGATGTGGTCGGGGTGCTCGGCCCTGAAGGCGGCAAAGGCATCGGCCGGACAGGCATCGGCCAGGCTGCAACCGGCATCCAGATCGGGGATCAGCACCGTTTTGGCGGGGCTCAAAATTTTGGCCGTTTCGGCCATGAAGTGAACCCCGCAAAACACGATCACCTCAGCGTCGGTGCCGGCGGCCTGACGGGAGAGTTCGAGGGAATCACCAATGAAATCAGCGATGTCCTGGATGGCCCCCTCTTGGTAGTAATGGGCCAGGATCACGGCCTTGCGCTGCCGCTTGAGCTCTGCGATGGCAGCTGGGAGTTCGGCGGCAGGGGGACAGCCGCTGGATGGGCCAGAACTCGGCTGAGGGGGATGGGCAGAGGTGAAAATCAACCGTTGCCTAGCTGATGCAGGATGGAACGAGCCTAGGCATTCGGTGTTAGCAGACTTGAGAATCGCCATCGCCGGAGATCTTCACGGTGCTTGGGACCATTCCGACCACAACTTGCTGGCGATCCTGAAGCCCGATGGGCTCCTGGTGGTGGGCGATCTCAGCGACGGTCACCAACGCATCCCGTCCCTGTTACGCCAGCTCAAGCTCCCGGTGGCTTGCGTTCTGGGCAACCACGACACCGGAAAGGATTCCTCGGGCCGCACCCTGCAGCGTCAAATTGAGGCCCTCGGCCCCCTCCACTGCGGTTGGGGGTTGTGCCAATGGCCGGGCCTCGCCGTCGTTGGGGCCAGGCCGGCTTCAGCGGGTGGGGGCTTCCATCTCTCCCAAGCCGCCCTGTCTGCCTTTGGTCCAGTGACCCTCCAGCAATCGGTCGATCGGATCACCACGGCAGCCATGGCTGCCGACTCTGATGTCCCCTTTGTGCTCTTGGGCCACAGCGGACCCACGGGACTGGGCAGCGAGGCAACGGCCCCCTGCGGCCGCGACTGGAAGCCACCAGCCATGGACTGGGGCGACCAGGACCTGGCCCTGGCGATTCAGCAGATCCGTCGCCATCGCCCAGTACCCCTGGTGGTCTTTGGCCACATGCACCATGCCCTCAGGCGCGGCCAAGGAGACAGGGTGAGCTTCTGCCGCGACAGGGCCGGTACGGCCTACTTGAATACGGCCTGCGTGCCCCGCCATGGCAGCGATGCCACCGGTCGTGACCTGCGCCATTTCAGTTGGGTTGAATTTTCAGGCCAGCAGCTGGTCCACGTCAGCCACCGTTGGTACGGCCTGGGCGGCGAGTTGCTCTACGAGGAGCGGCTGTTTGAGGTGCCCACTGATGCCCGGTTGGACGCTCCCCAGCTTTCGCTGTGCTGATCGTTGCCTGCATCAGTGCCCACGGCTTTGGCCATGGGTCCCGTTCGGCTGCGGTTCTGGCCGCCTTGCACCAGCTTGAACCCCATTGGCGCCTGGTGGTCTCGAGCGCCCTATCACCTCCATTTTTGACCATGGCCCTGGGCCCGGTGCCGTTTGAGCACCGCCCCTGCCAGTGGGATGTGGGCGTGGTGCAAGCCGATGCCCTGGGCGCTGATCCGGAGGCCACCCTGGAGGCCCTGGAGCGCTTGGAGCAGCGGCTTCCAGGCCAAATCGAGGCAGAGGCCTGCTGGTTGAGGGCCCAGGGAGAGCCAATCCTGGTGTTGGGTGATGTGCCACCGGCAGCGGCGCTTTTGGCCCAGTGCCTGGGCGCCCCCCTGATTTGGTTGGCCAGCTTTGGCTGGGATGCCATCTATGGCCCCATGGGGCCAGCCTTTGAGCGTTGGAGCCAGCAAGCCCATGGCCTCTACCGCCAGGGGCAATTGCTTCTGGCCTGCCCCCTGGCCATGCCGATGGCCTGGGGCATTCCCCAAGTGCAACTCGGCCTGACGGCGGGCAAGCCCCGGCTTCAGGCCGGTGAACTTGCAAGCCAGTTGGATCTCCCAGGCGAGCCTGAGCGGTGCGTTCTGATCAGTTTTGGTGGGTTGGGGATTGACTTTGATCCCCGATTGCTGGCCCTCTGGCCAGACCATGTGTTCGTGGGGCCAAACCCAGCTTTGGCCCTCGCACCCAATGGCCGGCTCCTGCCCGAGGGGGTGCGGCCCTTGGAGGTGATGCCCCATTGCCGGCGCCTGATCACCAAGCCCGGTTACAGCAGTTTCTGTGAGGCCCTGGAGTTAGGTCTTGGTATCCATGTGGTCCACCGCAACGGCTTTGCCGAGGCGGCCGTACTGGAGCTGGCCCTGCAGCGCCATGGCCAGCACCGGCTGTTGAGCCAGGGGCAATGGCAACGGGGTGAATGGCAACTTGACCAACCCCTGCTTTCTCCCCAGGGTCAACCCTTGCTTGGTGGGGGCTGCGAGCAAGCTGCTGAGGCCATCAGCGGATTCGTGGCAGACGGGCATGGTTTTGCGCTTCAATCGAGGTGCCAATTCTTCGATTGGCACTGAACGCCTCGTGGTTGGTGAAGATGATGGGCACATTGGGGGCACATCCAACCTTTCTTTTTTAACAATTTTCTATCCCTAATCCCATCTGGGACAACAGCTGAATCCCCTGAGGGTTTTTGTCTGTATAAAGTGCTGCAAATTTGCATTAATGCCGCTTTTTTAGTTGGGGTTTTGTTCTTCGCTTGTTGAACGGTTTGCTTTTATCTCGCCTCAGCTCGCTTGTTGTTTTCACGGTTGCAGCCCTTGCTCCCTACGGCCTAGGGACTGCCCCCGCCCAGGCCCAGGCTGAGCAAGCCAATACTGAACAATTCAATGCTGACCAACTCAGTACCGAGAAGCTCACGACCGAGAAGCTCACGACAGAGAATCTCACGACAGAGACAACAAGAACAGAGCTTCTGTTTCGATTGCCCCCGCCTGCTCCGCTGATCTTCGCGATCACCCCTGAGCGCAGGGCCCTGCTCAATACCATCCGCTATGCGGAGGGCACCTGGGCTGGGGGTGATCAAATTGGCTACCGGATCATGTTTGGCGGAGGCCTGATGCCGTCCCTCGATCGCCATCCCGACCGGGTCATCCGCAAATCGGGCTATGCCAGCGCCGCTGCCGGGGCCTACCAATTCATGCCTTTCACCTGGTCCTTGGCCTCAAGAACCCTGGGTCTGGCCGCCTTTGGTCCGAAGGTTCAAGACCAGGCAGCCATCTTTTTGATTCAGCGCCGGGGGGCCCTGCCCCTGGCTGATCAGGGTCTGTTTACGCGCCATCTGGCCGCCAAGTTGGCCCCGGAATGGGCATCCTTCCCCACCCTGGCTGGCCGGAGCTTTTACGGCCAACCCGTGAGGCGTTTCAACGAGCTCAGGCGCTTCTACGAAGACAACCTGGCCCAATTACGCGGTCTTGAGCCCGTCGCCCTGGTGCAAAAGAGCAGTTGTGAGCCTGCCGATTCCCTGTTTTGTCGAGTAGAAGCCCTGCAGCGGCTTCCCTAAGCCCTTAAGGGGCCTTTTTGGGTTTGCCCACCGTTTGTTGGGCCAGCAGATAGGCCACCACGGTTGAGCCCAGAAAGCCCAGGCTGTTGCGCAAGACTGGCAACAGATCACTGGTGCGGGTCAGGATTGGCCCCAGGCCTAGGGCCCCAAACAAAATCAGCCACAGGGGCGAGAGCAACAGCACCCAGGTCCACTCCACGATGCGACCCTCCTTTCGGGGGTAGGCGGCAAAGCCCACAACCAAACCCCCCAGGATCGAGGTGGCCAGGGTGAGCAGCCACTGCTCCCTGGGTAGACCCGGCACCACCTGGCAGCCCCCCCGTTCCAGGCAGCCTTCCACGGCGCTAAGGGCGTCCACGATGGCCGCATCCTGGCCGTGGTCTTTCACGTAGTACTGGTTGCCGTAGCGGGTTTGCAGCTCCACCCAGTAGGTGCGCGGCATCAGGGCAAACAGGGCTTCCCCCACATTGAAATTGAGCAGGTTGCCGCCCCGCTCATCGGCTACGAGAAGCAGGCTGCGCTCATCGAGATTCCAGAAGCTCTTCACCGCCTGGCCGGGGGTGCGGTCGTACTGGGTCAGCACCCGCAATTTCCAGCCAGTTTCGGCCTCAAATTTGCTGAGATTGTTCTCCAGGCTTTCCCGCTGGGGGTCGGTCAGGATCTTGGCAAGGTCAATCACCGGGGTGGGGGTATCGGGCAGGAGGTCGGGATTGTCGTAGGCCAAAGCTGGAGCAGCCAAACCTGTGAAGGCCACCAGCAGCCCAGCAATGATCCCAAGCCCCAGGCGCCCCCATTCCCTAACCACCTTTCCCATGCTGCTGCTTCGATAGGAGGGCATTCTCGCCGAGTTCCTGGTCCAGCCGTGATCCAGCCCTCTCCGCCAGATTCGAACCCCACGGCAAATCCGGTCGTAAAGCCAGCGGTTGTGCCCCCTTGGCTGCTGGAGCGTTTGCTTGCAAAGGGAGGGGAGATCCCCTTCTCTACCTACATGGACTGGGTGCTCCACGACCCCCAGCACGGCGCCTACGGATCGGGTCGCCTGCGCATTGGTCCCCAGGGGGATTTCGTCACCTCCCCGTCGCTGGGTGGCGACTTCTCTGCCCTCTTGGCCCCCCAGCTGGTCGAGTGGTTGCTTCCCCTGTTGGCCGAGCAGGCGATGGCCACAGGTGAGCGGCTGGCCCTGGTGGAGAGCGGTCCCGGCGAGGGAACGTTGGCCTTGGATCTGGCCCTGGTGCTGGCACGGGATTGGCCCGAGCTGGCCAAGCGGCTCGAACTGGTGTTGGTGGAACCCAATCCGGGCATGGCCGCTCGTCAACGCCAGGTGCTTAGGGCTTGCCCCTTGCCCGTGCGCTGGTCGTCGTTTGAGCAGTTGGCCCAGGCTCCGGTACGCGGCGTTGTGCTGGCCCACGAGGTCCTCGATGCCCTGGCGGTGGAGCGGATCGTGTGGGACGGAACGTCCTGGCGCCAGCAGCTGGTAAGGCTCCACGCCGATGCAGCGGCAGAACCCTCGCTCCGGCTCGAACCCGGCGAACCCCTGGAGCCATCCGTGCTCTCCAGGCTCAAGCCCTTGGGACTCCTGGAGCCGAATCCCCAGCGCCCCGAGGGTTGGTGCACGGAGTTGCATTGCGCGGTCAGGCCTTGGCTGGACCATTGCGCAGCGGGCCTGAGCCAGGGGACCTTGCTCGTGGTGGACTACGCCCTGGAGGCCTGGCGCTACTACGGCCCCCAGCGCTCCAATGGCACCCTGATGGCCTATCGCCAGCAACAAGCCTGCAGCGACCCCTTGGTGGAACCAGGCACCTGGGATCTCACGGCCCACCTCTGCATCGATTCCCTACTGAACGATGCGGAGGCAGCGGGCTGGCAACCGTTGGGCCACTGCCGCCAGGGGGAAGCACTGCTGGCCTTGGGCTTGGCAGAGCGGCTCCATGGGCTGCAAAATTTGCCCTCCAGTGGCCTGGAGGAAGCTTTCGCCCGGCGCGAGGCCCTGCTTCGCTTTGTGGATCCAGGAGCCTTGGGAGATTTTCGCTGGCTGGCCTTTGGCCGTGGTGTGCCAAACCAGATGCCCCGCTTCAGGCGGGAGCCTGGCCCGCCAACCAATCGCTAAGGGAGCTGGCCGGCTGACTCGCACTGCTGGTGACTTCGATGATTTGACCAATCGCAGCGGGTGATTCGAAGGCATCCAGGCAAACCCGCGCCACGAGCCGGCGGGGAATGCTGTTGCTTTCCTGCTGATCGGCACCGGTAAAACGAATCCCTTGCTCATCGAGCCCAGCCTCGTTCTCACTCAGGCCCCCAGGACGAACAACCGTGACCTTCAGGCCGCTCTGCTGGAGCCACTGCTCCCCTAAGCGCTTCCAGACCAAGATCAAGCCAAACAGGTTTAGGGGGTGTTTCCACCGACCGGCGCAGAGCGAACTCACCAGCACCACCCGCTCGAGCCCCACGGCTTGGCAGGCCCGCAGCTGGTCGCGCACCCCAAAGGCATCCACCTTCATGGGTCCGAAAAGATCAATTGATGGCCGCGCACCAGTGGCGATCACCAACCCATCACAACCGGCCAAGGCGGCATGCAGCGCTTCGGCGGTTCCCAAGTCCAACCGGCAGATCTCGGCACCCTCGAGCCCGACTGGGATGGTCGACTGGGGCCGCACGATCGCGCGCACCTGATAGCCCCGGTGCAGGGCTTCCTGCACCACGCGCCAGCCGGTCTTTCCGGATGCACCTGTTACCGCAAGCAGGGTCATGGCGTCGTGCCTTGGCAATGGCAATGGAAGGGGCCATAACAAGGCTAGGAGTGAGAACCCCCCACCCCATGGACGATCGTTCGCCAAGATCACCCCATCGCCCGCTCGCCAAAATGATTCCCACAAAGCAGCAGATCCTCGCCGCCTCAAGCATTTGGTTAGCGGTCGTGCTCAACGTGGTGCCTGGTTTGGGCACCGGTTACATCTACCAACGCCGTTGGCGGGCCTATTGGATCACCACAGCCACCAGCACCGCATGGTTGGTCCTTGGGGCGGTGTTGGGCCAGGACGTGGATCCCGTGCTCCAGCCCGATGTGCTGCAGCAGAACCAGTTGATTGGCTTGGCTGGGCTGGTGCTGGTGGCTGGGGTTACGGCGGTCGAGGCCGCTCGGGCGACGAAGCAGGCCCAAGCGCAAGCGGAAGGCTGAAGACTGGCCCCGCCAGATGGATGGCCGGCTTGGGTCTCACAATGGGGTTCTTGCTCCACGACCAAGCCATGGGGATCCCGGCAGATTCAGACCAACAAAGGCCCCTGGATCTTTTGAAAATTGCCTGCTGTGTGGCTTGGTCCGATGGCGATATCTGCGTCGAAGAAAAGCAATTACTGGATGATCTTGTCTTCCGCTATTTCCCCCTTGAGATTGGTGATTCCAGCCTGGAGGCTGCCGCCAGCCAGTTATCAGCCTGGGCGATGAATCTCTCCGCCCTCGATGAGGTGATTCCTCGGCTGATCAGCGAGGAAGACAAGTTGTTGGCAGTGAAATTTGCCTACATGGTGGCTCGGGTGGGCCAAAAACCAGGCGAATCCTCGCCGATTAATCCTGAAGAGAAGAAGGCCTACCGGTATCTGGTCTCTGCCCTTGGCTTGGACGAACGCCAAGTGGAAGACGTGGAATGGGCTGCCCACAAAGAACTGGAATCCACCAAAGGAATCAAGGGAATCTTTGGCTTTCTGTTTGATGGCCTTTCAACGTGGCCAAGCCAGGATGTTCTGGGCAGCAGCCCGATGTTGTGGCTCTAAATCTTCGCTGGCGGGTAGGCCGGCCGCTGCTTCAAGGGCACGGACCCTTGGTTTGGTTTGGCGTTGCTTCCATCGGTTTGGAAAGCCAGGGATGGGGTCATGGGCTCTCGAGGCGGAGGACTCTGGCGACTTGCCATTAGGGACCACCTTGGTCCGTGCATCCGCTGGTGTCTGTAGCAATGTCTACCCCGATCCCCCACGCCCAGGTCTTTAGCCTTTCGGCCAATGCCAGGCTTCGGCCCAAAACGCCATGAGCTGGAGTGAGCACTGGTATCCGGTGGCCTACTTGGCCGACCTGGACCAACGCAGGCCCACAGCCTTCACGCTGCTGGGTCAAAACCTCGTGCTCTGGTGGGATCGCACGGCCAGCGACTGGCGTGCCTTTGCCGATGTCTGCCCGCACCGGCTGGTTCCCCTGAGCGAGGGGCGGCTGAATGACCGGGGTGATCTGGAGTGCCCTTATCACGGCTGGAGCTTTGATGGCCAAGGCCGCTGCACGGCGATTCCCCAAGCGGAGGCTGGGTTGGATCCCGCCTCGCTGCGATCCAACTGCCGCAGCTACGCCACGGCGAGTTGCCAAGGTTTGCTGTTTGTCTTTGCTGGCCAGGCGGACCATGCCGCAGCCGTCCCCCTCCCGCTCGTTCCTGAGGTGGGGGAGCCCGGTTGGCTGGTCCAGGACATCCAACGGGATCTGCCCATGGATGCGCTCACCTTGTTGGAGAACGTGCTCGATGTGAGCCACGTGCCCTTCACCCACCACCGCACCGTGGGCCGGCGCGAGAACGCCTCGCCGGTCCAGGTCGAACTCACCAGCTTTGGGCCCGAGGGATTTACGGCCTTCTGGCAGGAGGGGCCCCGCCGCGGTGCCCTGGGCAGCCAGACCACCACCTATGCCGCGCCCTGCTTGATGTGGCATGACCTGACAGCCAAAGGCTTTGCCAGGTTCCTCACTGTTGTCTATGCCACCCCCACCCGCCGGGGGGAATGCCGCCTGTTTGCCCGTTTCCCTTTTCAGTTCAATTCGCCGATTCCCCGCCTGCTGCTGGGCCTCCGGCCCACATGGCTCCAGCACATTGCAAACCACACCATCCTGGAAGACGACCAGGTGTTTTTGCATGGGCAAGAGCGGGCGTTAGCCCAACGGGGCGGCAGTGCGGCTTTCACCAAGGCTTGCTTGCTGCCGACGGCTGCCGATGTCTATGTCAAAGCCCTGCACGATTGGGTGAACCGCTACGGCGGCGAACCCTTCCCCGGCCAGCCCCTGCCTCCCCTGCTCGGTCGCCAGGCCCTGATGGATCGCTATGGGGCCCACACATCCCACTGCCAGGCCTGCAGTGGGGCCCTGCGCCGGATTCGGCGCCTACGGGGATCGTTCACACCGGCCCTCTGGCTGGTGTTGCTGGCCATGGTCTGGTTGCACACCCCGGGCGCCCTGGGTCTTGGGCTAGCCGTTTCCGTAGCCCTGGTGCTGCTTGAGCGCCAACTGGGCCGTTGGGAGAACCAGCTGTTGGTTGGGGATGGCCATCCACCCCGCAATGCCCTGACCCGGAGACCCAAGCCTGGGGCACCGGAGCGACCCACCGATCAGCGCTCCTGATCGCAGGTACGTGGTGGGTTGGCAACGGTGCTGGTTGCCCCTAGTAGAGGGATAGCCCTGCGAGGTGTGGATGGCTACAAGTCCGATCGAACCCGATGGGCCCATGGAACCCGATGGGCTGCGTCGCCCCATTACCCCCCATGCGGCGCCGATCTTGGATGGGGAAGGGCACCTGGCCTACATCGGTGATGACGGCCGGCGCTATGTGGTGGCCCTGCCGCCAGAAACCGATGGCGACAGCGTCGAACGGGTGATGGACAACCTGCGCCACGGCGACGCGCTCTTTCAGCAGATTCAGGATCTCTGTGAAAACTGGATTGACCAGGTCACGGGGCTGGAATTGGAGCGTCAGGCTGCCCTGGCCCTGCTGCTCTCCACGCTGGAGGTTGCGTTAGATCCCGATTCAGGTGAGCTTTGAATTCGGCTGTGATGCCCCCTTCGCCCGGCTGCTCGGGGTGGATGGCTGCCGCGCCGGCTGGCTGGTGGTGGGCGCCAGGCTCGATCCCTCCGGGGAGTTTGAGCAGCTGAGCTGGAGCCTGGAACTGGAGGCCGCAAGCTTCATTGATGCGGATCTGGTCGCGATCGACATGCCCATGGGCCTCGCTGCCGATGGCCCCCGTCCCTGCGACCAGCAGGCCCGGGCCCTCCTGGGCCCTAGACGCAGCAGCGTCTTTCCCTCGCCGGTCCGGGCCGCCCTTGGGGCGGTCGATTACCGCGAAGCCTGCGATCTCTCGTTTGCGGCTTCCGGCCGAAAGCTCAGCAAGCAGGCCTACAACCTGTTGCCCAAAATTCGCCAACTCGATCAGTTGTTGCTCGCCGATCCAGGGCGGAGTGATCGGGTGCATGAAGTGCATCCCGAGCTCGCCTTTAGCCAATGGAATGGCGGTGAGCCCATGGCCCACGGCAAGAAAACAGCAGCCGGTGCTGCCCAAAGGCAGGCCTTGGTGGAGGCCCAGTTTCCAGGATTAGCGCTCAAGATCCGCACGGGCGTGGCCAAATCCCAGCTCGCCGATGATGACATCCTTGATGCCATCGCCTGTCTGTGGAGTGCCCGGCGCCTCTTTAGGCAGGGGGCCCTGGTTCTCGGTTTGGAGCGCGATGGCTGCGGCCTGCCGATGCGGATCTCGGCCTAGGAAGCTGTAGGGATCAGATGCCTTGGAGCTCAAATCCGTTGAAGGGCTGCAACAACGGTGCTGGCGCTGACGTCGTTGCGGATTTCCACGCTGCCGATGCCCGTGGGAAGCACAAAGCGCACCTGGCCATCGCGCACTTTCTTGTCACCTTGGAGGCTCTGCAGCACGGCTTCGGGATCAAGCTCAGGCCAGGCTATCGGCAGGCCAGCCGCAGCAATGACCGCCCGCTGACGGGCTTGATCTTCGGCGCTCCAAAGCCCCATGGCTAGGGCTAGTTCTCCAGCTGCCACCATGCCGATCCCCACGGCCTCTCCGTGCAAGTAGGTGCCATAGCCGCAGAGGGCCTCGACCACATGGCCGAGGGTGTGGCCGTAGTTAAGGATTGCCCGCAGCCCCCCCTCCCGCTCGTCAGCCGCCACCACCCGGGCCTTGGCCTTGGCCGAGCGCTCCAGGATCTGTTGCAGCAGGGCGGGTCCCAGGGCCCCGCGGCTAGCCAGCCCCCCGGCTGGATCTGCCTGGGCAGCGGCCTCCAAGTCTGAGAACAACCCCCCATCGCCGATCACTCCGTACTTGATCACCTCGGCCATACCGGCTCGAAATTCCCGCTCCGGGAGCGTGACCAAGGTGAGCGGATCGATCAAAACCAACTTCGGTTGGTGGAAGGCACCAATCAGGTTCTTGCCTCCCGGGTGGTTGACACCGGTTTTGCCACCGATGGAGGCATCCACCATCGCGAGCAGGGTGGTTGGAACCTGCACCACGGCTATGCCCCGCAGCCAGCTGGCTGCTGCAAATCCGGCCATATCGCCCACCACGCCGCCGCCAAGCGCCACGATCAACGAACCCCGCTCCAGTTTTTGCTCGAACGCCGCGTTGTGGATCAACGCAACGGTGGCAGGGGTTTTTTGCTCCTCGCCGGCTTCGATCACCAACAGCTGGCTGAGAAAACCCGCCTCGTCCAGGCTGGCTAGGGCTGCCGCGCCGTAGTGGGCGTTCACCACAGGGTTGGTCACCACCAGCACCTTGGTTCCGGGTTTCAGCCCCTGGGCTGCAACCTGGCGTCCCAATTGGCCCAAGGCCCCTTCCCCAATCACGATCGGATAAGGATTGGCGCTGAGCTCCACACGAAAGGTTTGCAAGCTGGGGGTCACGGTCATCGCCATGGTCATGGCCAAATCATGGCCCAGGCCCATAACCTGCAGCCATGACTCAGCTTTCCAGCCACCGCACCCGTACGGCCTGGGGCTTCTTGCTACCGGCCTTGCTCCTGGTGGGCCTCTCCGTGTTGATCCCGGCGGCGATGGCCCTGGTGATGAGCTTCACCCAGGCGGGCCTGGATGTGAGCGAACCCCTGCGCTTTGTGGGCCTGGCGAATGTGCGCAGGCTCCTGGCCGACCCGATGTTCTTCAAGGTGGTCGGCACCACACTCGTGTATCTGGTGGGGGTGGTTCCGCCGGTGGTGATCGGGGCCCTGCTTTTGGCCGTTCTGGTGAACCGCAAGTTGCCTGGAATTCACTGGTTCCGGGCCGCCTTCTACACGCCAGTGCTCGTGTCGATCGTGGTGGCGTCGATTGCGTTTCGCTGGCTCTATGCCGAAAACGGATTGATCAATGGTTGGTTGCTGGCGTTGCTGGGGGATCACTTCAACCCGATTGGCTTTCTCACCTCCCCCTGGCTGGCCCTGCCATCGGTGATGCTCGTGACCCTCTGGAAGGGATTGGGTTACTACATGGTGATTTTTCTGGCCGGGCTGCAAGGCATCTCGCCCGATCTCTACGAGGCGGCTTCCCTCGATGGCAGTGAGGGTTGGCGCAAACACCTCGATATCACCCTGCCCCTGCTGCGGCCTTACATCACCCTGGTGGCTGTGATTTCGGCAATTGCGGCCACCAAGGTCTTTGAGGAGGTCTACCTGATGACCCAGGGCGGACCGGCGGACTCCACCCGAACCCTGGTGTATTACGTGTACGACCAGGCCTTCTCAGAACTCGAGATCAGCTACGCCTGCACCGTGGGATTGGCCCTGTTCCTGATTGTTTTGGTGCTCAGCCTGATTCGCTTTGCCTTTGCTGGCGACCGTGGTCTCACCTGACAAAACGCTCCGAGGTCGCACCGCTGGGATGGCGGATGCGAATCTGGATGATTGGCGTGCATCCCGTTGACTCCCCGGCAATCCATCGGTGTTGTGGGTGGCGGCCAGCTGGCCTGGATGTTGGCTGATGCGGCCAAGCAGCTTGGCATTGCCCTGCATGTTCAAACCCCTGGCCCGGCGGACCCCGCCATCCCATCGGCGGCCTCCGTGGTGCAGGCCGGTTTGCGCGATCTGCCGGCCACCCGGGAACTGGCCCAGCGCTGCGATGCGATCACCTTTGAAAACGAGTGGATCGACATCCAGGGGCTAGAACCCCTCGCCATGGAGGGGGTGATGTTCACGCCAAGCCTCCAGGCCCTGGCCCCCTTGGTGTGCAAGCGCAGCCAGCGGCAGCTCTTGCAACGGCTCCACCTGCCCACCCCAACCTGGGGTGACCTGCCAGCCAACGGGTTGCTGCCTGAAGGCCTGGCCTTTCCCTTGATGGCGAAGGCCTCCACTGGTGGCTACGACGGCAAGGGCACCGCGCTGCTCAAGTGTCAGGCGGATCTCGACGCCCTGATCGCCCGGGTTGAACCCAGCGATTGGATCCTTGAATCGTTTGTTGATTTCGAGCTGGAGCTGTCCCAGCTGGCTTGCCGCGACCAACAGGGGATCGTGCAGTGCTACCCCCTGGTGCAAACCCACCAGCACCATCAAGTCTGCGATTGGGTTCTGGCCCCTGCTTCCGTGCCCCATGCGGTTCAAGCGTTCTCCCGCAATATCGCCGCCTCCCTGCTCACCTCGCTCCAGTACGTGGGCGTGCTTTCCATTGAGTTCTTCTACGGACCCGCGGGCTTGCAGGTGAATGAAATCGCGCCCCGGACCCACAATTCCGGCCACGTCACCATCGAAGCTGCCCTGACCAGCCAGTTCGAGCAACAGGTGCGAATTGTGGCCGGGATGGAGATGGGGCCGGTGGGCCTCAAGGTGCCCGGTGCTCTGATGGTCAACCTGCTGGGTTTTGAGCACTCCCAATCCGATTACATCGGCCAAAGGGAAGCCCTCGCTGGGTTGCCGGCTGCCACGGTCCACTGGTACGGCAAACAGGGATCAAGCCCGGGCCGCAAGCTCGGCCACATCACCCTGGTGCTCGATGCTGAACTGGCCGACCAGCGCCAAAAGCAGGCGATGGAACGGTTGGAGCAGGTGCGCCGCATCTGGCCCCTGCTGGCCGTATCCGCCTAAGCTTTGTTTGGACTGCTGTGTTGGTGACTGCCTTTTACAGTTTTCTGATCTGACTCTCTTTCGACATGGGGAGTCTGCAGCGACGGCAAAGTAAGCCGGCCTTGTAGCCGGAAATGGCGCCCCGCCTTTGACCCCCCTTCTGGTTCTGCCAGGTCGAATACTGGGGCAAAACGGCACCGCGGTCCACCCTCTTCAGCCCCCCCTTCTGGAGGGGGCTCCACCCTCATTTCTCTTTGGTTAGGGGTTTTCGATCAGAAGCTCTCGATCAGAGATGCTCGATCAGCTCACTGGCCGGGTAACGCACCTTGGCGAGGCTGGCGTACTTATCGCTGCCATCCCTGTATCCAGCTGCGCAAACCACACAACTGCGGTAGGGGCTGGACTCCAGTTTCAGGATCTGGTCGTACTCGGCTGGGGAAAAGCCTTCAATCGGGCAGGTGTCCACTCCCAGTAGGGCTGCAGCGGCCATGAAGGTTCCTAGGGCGATATAGACCTGGTTGCTGGCCCATTGGCCAATGGTTTGGCTGCGCGGGCCGTTGATGAGATCCTTCTCGATCATGCCCCGGTAGAAGGCCAGGGATACAGGCTCCACGCCCCGGGTGGCAGCCATGCAATCGATCAGCCGATCGGCTTCGGCTGTGCCGATGGTTCGCTCAGCCAGCATCACCAGCAAGTGCGAACAATCGGTGATTTGGCTTTGGTTCCAGGAATGGGGTCTCAATTCAGCCATGAGGGCCTTGTTGGTGATCACCAGGAATTTCCAAGGTTGGAGGCCGTAGCTGGAAGGGCTTTGCACCAGGCTGTCTTCGAGGGCAGCCCATGTGGTGCTTTCAATGCTGCGATTCGGATCAAACACCTTCGTGGCGTAGCGCCACTGCAGGGCATCACCGATGGCAGTGCGGATCTCGGTGGTAGGAATTGACATCCCAGCGATTTGGAGGTCCCCGCATTGTGGACTCCAGGCGTTGTTTTCCCAACTGGTTCCAGCTGTCATGGCTTCCTTTCAGCAGGCTTTTGTCTCCCTGCTTTCAGTGGCTCCTAGCCCGCTTTTCCCGAAGGCAAGGGCCTTGTATCTGAGCAAGTACCCCCTTGAAACCACCGCCAGCGAAGGCGAGATCCCCTTGGGGCGGTTTCGCACCTTCCTTGTCAGCGAAGAAATCCAGGAATCCGCTGCAGGGGTCTTGCGGGTTCGGGCCCAACAATTTGCGGTTGTGCATTGGCAGGCCCCCCAAACCAACGCCGAGGATTACCTCGCCTATCTCAGCGAGCGCTGGGGTGGGCCCCCCGATGGGGTAACCCTGGCGGAGCAGGCCTGGTTTCGCGATGGCGGCGCCTATGCCCTGTTTCATGCCCCGGCCGATTACGAACGAGCGCTCTCATTGGCCTGATGGGGCCAACTGATCAAGCCGTTCCTGCAGCTCTTCTCTGTCCAAGGCGGTCACAACAAACACCTCTTGGGCGCTTGTTCCCAGCCGGGCCACCAGCTTGTGTCCGCCGGTGATCGGGGCTGACACCCTCAGCCGCAACAGCGGACTTCGTCCCTTCACCCTGCAGATCACCGCCGGTGTCACCGTGTCGATGCCTGGCACCTGGGCCAGACGCTTGAGCAAGGGGATCAATCCTTCGATGTAGGTGCTGTGGGTGATCACCACCCGTCCCATGGGCTTCTCCTAGGCGGGTTCGAGGGGGGCCATGGTGAGGCCCTCGGCCCCTAACTGCTGGTGGTAGAGCTCGGCCTGTTCCTGGGGACCACACCACACCACCGCTGAACCCTCGGAATCGATCTGGTGGGCCAAGTCCCAGGCCTGATCAGCTTGCATCCCTGGAATAAAACGAACCAGGCACTCCACCACGTGTTGGAAGGTGTTCACGTCGTCGTTGAGTACAACGACTTTGAAATTGGGGTAGGTCTGACGAACGCGTTGGCGCTCCTGAACGGCGGTCGGCGAGGAACTGGGCGATGAACTGGTCAACGCTGGAGGGGTAACGGGCCACCACACTAGGTAAAGTGCCATCAGGAACTGAACTGCGATCCATGCTGATCACCGCCGGTTGGGCATCCCTGGCCGCCCTCTTCACCTTTTCGATCGCCATGGTTGTCTGGGGCCGCCACGGCGATAACAGCATCAAGTTCTGATCGACCTGGGCCAAACCGTCTTGTTGAACTGTTTTGGCTGAATTCCCTTTCTCCAATTCCCAGCTGCTTGCGGGCCTGGCAGCCCTGTTGCTGGTCTTCGTGAGTGGCGGGGTGGTCTACCTCTCCACCGTTGAGTGGCGCGACCGTCGCCGTCGACATGCGGCTACCAAGCCGAGGCGTTCTTGACCTCCCAATCCATGGCTCGTACCAAGCGGGCTTGGCAATCCCTTGAGCTGAGGGCCACGGCGGGCTCGGTTGCAGCCCTGGTTCTGCTGCCAGCAATTGTTCTGTTACTCATTCCCAGGCCCAGGGCCCAGGGGCTTGAGCGATTGCTCGGCCAAGTCGCGCTGATCCAGAGTTTCCCCTCCCAGGGCCGCCTTAGTGCTCCTCCCCTGTGGCAACAACGGCTTGGCCCCTCCCTGGCCGGAAAAGTTTGGAATCGCCAACACCTCTGGTGGCAATTTTGGGCCGAGAATGGCGATGGTGCTGCCTATCTCGCCTTCCCGTGGGCCTTATTGCCTGAGCCGTACCGCCAGGCCCTCCCACCCAACAGCCTCCGGGTTGATGACCTGCTGGTCGTTGCCCCAGACCCCCTCTCCCAGCGCTTGCTGCGCGACGAACTGCAGCTCAAGCAACGCCAGGGCCAGGGCCTGCTCCAACGGTGCCGCCAACGGCTTGAGCAGGAACAGGCGGTCTACTGGAGCCCCGCGGGCCTTGGAGCCCTGGTGGGGCCGGTGGCGCCGCTACTTCAGCATGTCCAGCAAGGTTGCCTCAGCCTTAGCTTGCGGAGAGACTCCTTGCTTCTCTCGGGAGAGGCTTCCGCGACCCAGGGCTATTTGGGTGGGCCCCAAGCCGGCGAGACCGAACCGCCATTGGCTCCCCTTGGGCCCAGCGTTCTGCTGGAACTGCGGGGACCAGAACTGGATCCCCTCCTGGAGGGTTTGCTCTCCCGTCAATTGATTCGGGATCCCTTAGCCGCCCGGTATGGCATTGCCCAGCCCCAGTTGGCCCTGATTCGCCAAACGCCCTTCCTCCTGCGACTCAATCGCCTGCCCAAGGGTCCATTCCAGGCGGGATTGGAATTGCGGCTTGCGGTGGGTTCAAACCAGCGTCAGTGGGCAGCCCTGCTACAAGGCCTTCGCCCCGCCTTAATTGCCCAGGGGATGGTGGATGGCACTCCATCCCTACAAAGCCCCACCGGCGCCGTGGGATCCGCCAAGTTCCCAGCAGCCCAATGGAGCCGTGATGACGGCCAGGTGGTAGGCGGCTGGCGCTGGTTGCGGGAGCCAGGCGGTGCACCCCAGGTGCTGTTGTTTCTTGGACCTGACCCCAGTGGCCCCAAAGCCGATGCAGGACTAAAAGCCGACGGCGCCGCGAAAACGGATTGGGCACAGGCGGGTAAGGGTTTGGTGCGTTTGCGCCTACGCCCCAATGAATTGGCTGGCCTAGGCCTGCTACCACCGGATTTGCCCAAGCCTGTTCAGATGGCCAGCCAGCTGGCCATCAACGCCTCAATCAAGCGCCGGGAGCCCCTGAGCCAGCTGGGGGGCTCCCTTCATTGGGAGCGGTCTCGCTAGAAGGAGTTTCCTCGCTAGAAGGGATTACCTCGCTAGAGGAAGT
The DNA here is from genome assembly GCA_945896675.1 of Cyanobium sp. NIES-981. Classification (GTDB taxonomy): domain Bacteria; phylum Cyanobacteriota; class Cyanobacteriia; order PCC-6307; family Cyanobiaceae; genus Cyanobium_A. The sequence continues at coordinate 143,066 of CAMDEM010000001.1, read as the reverse complement.
GTTCTCGCTGGGGGGAGCCAGTTTCTCGGCTTGGGCCTTTTCACGCTTGCGACGGTCGGCCGCCACGGTTTCCTCCATCAGTTCCACCGCCTGGGCCAACTTCTCAAGGTTGGTGGCATAGAGGTTGATGTCCTTGTCGAGGCGATCGCGCAACAGGCCCATGGCCGTTCCCAAATCGTGCGCATAGCTGCGCAGGGTGGCTGGATCCATGCCATCGGCGCCCTGGGCCTGCTCCAGCAGGCTGAAAAGGCCAACGGCCATCAGCCTGGAGTAGTGGAAATCAGGCCGGCGAATGCCTGCTAGGGCTGCGGCAACCGGCTGGGGCGCTCCCTCGCCCTGCTGCTCCACCCATTGCTTGACCTCATCCACGCTGTGGTGGCCCATGGCGGCCATGGCCCCATCCCGCTGTTGGCGCAGTTGCCCGGCATCAAAGCCAGAGGCCGCGCAGAGGGCAGAGAGGAGGCCTTCACGGTGCTGTTCGGGGCGGTAGCCCTTGGTGAAGCCGTCGAAGACCTGGATCAGGCCGCAACTAAACAGGGCATCCAGTTCAAAGCCAGCCTGATGGCTGAGCAGGTGGAGCTCCACCAGGAGCTCGTCCACCACGCGCCGGTAAAGGGGCGCGATCACGTAAGGGAATGCCTGATGGAAAGCGCGCTTGCTATCGGCAACGGTGAGAGCAACGCCCACTCGGAACAACCAGAAGTGCAGCGACCCTAGCGGGCCAGGCTCAGTAAGATCGTCTCAGTTCAATTGTCTGGCCCATGATCCCGATCGTCATTGAAGAGTCGGGTCGGGGCGAACGCGCGTTTGATATCTATTCGCGCCTGCTGCGGGAACGGATCATTTTCCTCGGTGAGCCCGTAACCGCTGAATCCGCCAACCGGGTGGTCGCCCAGCTCCTGTTCCTGGAAGCGGAGGACCCCGATAAGGACATCTTCATGTACATCAATTCCCCAGGGGGCTCGGTGTACGACGGGCTTGGGATCTTCGACACCATGCAGCACATCAAGCCTGATGTGCAAACCGTGTGTGTGGGCCTAGCGGCCTCCATGGGGGCCTTTTTGCTAACTGCCGGCACCAAGGGCAAGCGGAGCAGCCTCACCCATTCGCGGATCATGATCCACCAGCCCTTGGGCGGGGCCAGGGGCCAGGCCAGCGACATCCGCATTCAGGCCGATGAAATCCTCTACCTCAAGCAAAAGCTGAACCAGGAACTGGCCGATCGCACCGGCCAACCCCTGACCCGCATCCAGGAAGACACCGACCGTGACTTCTTCATGTCGCCAGCTGAGGCGGTGGGTTACGGCCTGATCGACAAGGTGATCGAAAAGCGGCCCATTCGCCCCGTTTGATCGGGGCAGGGCCGGCTGGGGGGGAGATCGCTAACTGAGGCTGGTCTCCTTGCCAAGGACGGGAGAGAACCGCTCCTTCTCAGGGATGGTGGCGAATTCGGCCACGATGGCCCGGAATTCATCGCCATCAAGGCTCTCCTTCTCAATCAGAAGCTCAACCACCCGGTCCATGCAGGACCGATGCTCGGCCACCAAGGCCACGGTTTCGCTGTAGCAACTTTGGACGATGGCGCGCACGGCATCGTCAATTTTGCTGGCTAGCCGGTCGGATCCGTCGTTGCGGGTCATCAGGTCGCGGCCCAGGAAGACCTCCTGGTTTCCGGCTTCAAAGGACACCTGGCCCAAATCACTCATGCCGAAGCGGGTGACCATTTGGCGGGCAATGGAGGCCACCTGTTGGATGTCGCCTCCGGCTCCAGTGGTCACTTCGGCGTAACCAAAGACCACGTCCTCAGCGGCCCGACCGCCAAGGGCCCCCATGATGCGGGCCCGTAACTGGGCCCGACTCACGAGCATCTGCTCTTCATCGGGGGAAAACCAGGTGAGGCCCTGGGCCTGACCACGGGGAATCAAGGTGACCTTTTGGACCGGGTCATGGGCTTTGACCAGGGTGCCCACCAGGGCATGGCCAACTTCGTGATAGGCAATCAGCCGCTTGCTGCGCCCATCGGTGAGGGGTTTGCCCTCCATGCCGGCGATGACCCGATCGACGGCGTCATCAATTTCCGCGAGGGTTGTGGCCTCCTTGCGGCGGCGGGCCGTGAGGATGGCGGCTTCGTTGAGCAGGTTGGCAAGGTCTGCACCCGAGAAACCAGGGGTGCGGCGGGCCACTGCCTCCAGGCTCACATCAGGGGCCAGCTTTTTATTGCGGGCATGCACCTTGAGCACCGAGATCCGGCCCTTGATGTCGGGCACATCAACCTGGACCTGGCGGTCGAAACGGCCTGGACGCAACAGGGCTGAATCGAGCACGTCCGCCCGGTTGGTGGCCGCGATGATGATGATCCCGCTGTTGCCCTCGAAGCCATCCATCTCCGTGAGGAGCTGGTTGAGGGTTTGCTCCCGCTCGTCGTTACCACCGCCCACACCGGCGCCCCGCTGGCGGCCAACCGCATCGATTTCGTCGATGAAAATGATGCAGGGGCTGTTTTCCTTGGCGCGCTTAAACAGGTCGCGGACCCGGGAAGCGCCCACACCCACGAACATTTCCACAAACTCGGAACCCGAGAGGGAGAAGAAGGGCACACCGGCCTCTCCAGCAATGGCTTTGGCCAAGAGGGTTTTACCCGTTCCAGGGGGACCGACCAGCAAAACGCCCTTGGGAATTTTCGCGCCCACGGATGTGAAGCGCTCAGGGGTTTTCAGGAAGGTGACCACTTCCTGGAGGTCCTCTTTGGCCTCCTCAACGCCGGCAACGTCATCGAATTTGACCCCCGTTTCGGCCTCCATCGCAAAGCGGGCCTTGGTCTTGCCGAACTGCATCGCCTGGCCAGGCCCCCCCGGCATCCCGTTGGAGCGACGGGACAAGAAAATGAGCGAACCAATCAGCAGAAGCGGGAACAGCAAATTCCCCAGCAAACCCAAAGCCGGAGGGGCAGCCTTGGGAGGGTGAATGTCAAAGCTGATGCCCTGGTCCTTGAGCTTGTTCACCAGCTCAGGGGCAACCCCAGGTAAGTCAACCCGCAAGCGCTGAACGCGGTTGTCGAGATCCGGATCCACCGCCTCGATCACGGCACTGCGTCCGCCATCAAAGATGTCCACCGAGGTCACCCGGCCGGCATCCACGTAATCCAGGAACCGGCCATAGCTCATGCGGGCGACCGCCGCATTGCGGGGGGCCTCAGTGGGGGCATTTCTGGCGCCACCGGGACTCAGTCGGGAGGCTCCACCAGAGCTGAGCAGTTGCCATCCCAAAAACGCGACCACTGCCAGGGGCAACAGCCAGAGGGCAATCAGGCGCCAGCGCTGGTTCATAACTGAGAAAAAGTCTTAACAACTGTAACGGCGACGCGGCACGGCCGCTCAGCCTGCTAGCTCGCAACTTCGCAGGAGTCCCCCTCGTGGATCGCCAGCTCCCTGGAGGGAAAGGAATCGACCATCTCGGGTCCACCGAGGCTGTGGCTCCAAATTTCGATTTCCGAATCCATGGGGCATTCGAAACTCAATAGCTCAAACGGGAAAACCACCCGCTCCAGAAAAAAATGACCGGCGCCAAGGCAGCGCACAATCACCATTCGATCGCTGGAATTGTGATAGCCGCAGGGTGCGTACTCCAAGCAATGACCAAGGGGGAGTCCCATCCATGAACCCACCCATCCCCATCAGGCCTTGGTAACAACAGCCACGGTTTTTGAACCTGCGGCTTTTCTTCCGATTTTTTAGGCAGCGCTGAAATCAGCTCGACGCCCTAGAGACTGCGCAAAGCCACGATTGGGTCGAGCCGGGCAGCCCGCCGGGCCGGAACCACGCCAAAAAAGAGGCCGATCGAGCCGGAGAGCCCCACGGTGACTAGCACGGTGCTGGCACCAATGCTCGCGGGCAGGGGAGTCACCAGCGCCACCAGGGCCACCGCACCCAGGCCTAAGCCACTGCCAATCACCCCGCCCAGGCTGGAGAGCACCAGGGATTCCACCAAAAATTGGCGCAATACGTCGCTGCTGCGGGCTCCCAGGGCCTTGCGCAGTCCAATTTCCTCGGTGCGCTCACTGACCGACACCAACATGATGTTCATGATCCCGATCCCGCCCACCAGCAGGGAGATGGCACCGATCGCAGCCAGCATCAAGGTGAGTCCGCCGGTAATGGTGCTCACAATGGTCAGGGCATCCTTCTGGGACCGAACGGCAAAGTCGTCCTCCCGCAGGATCCGGTGCCGTTGGCGCAGGAGGTTCGTGATCTGGAAACTGGCCGCACCAGTGCTGGCCTGATCCCGGGCTTCCACGCTGATGAAGTTGAGGCTGACCCCGTAGGTGGGATCCCGGCCTGAGAGCTTGCTCACCATCGTGGTGAGGGGCACGTAGGCGTTTTCGTCTTGGTTTTGGCCGAAGACCGCTCCCTTCGGCTCCAACACCCCAATCACCACAAAGGGTTGGTTGCGGATGCGCAATTGGCGGCCGATGGCCGAGCGATTACCAAACAGCTTGGTGGCTAAATCCGGCCCCACCACGGCCACGTTGCTGGCACTGTCCAGGTCGTCCGTGGAAAAGAAACGGCCCTGGGCCATCTCAAATTGGCGCACCGGCAAAAATTCCGGGGTAACACCTGCGATTGAGGACGTGCTGCTCACATCCCCGGCCTGCACCACCTCGCTGAGGGTGATCTGGGGAGCGACCCGCTTCACGCTGGGCACCTGTTCGGCAATGGCCTTGGCGTCTTCCAAGACCAGGTTTTTGGGGAAATCAATGCCCTGGCGGCGGGTGTCATTGTTCCCGGGCACCACAAACAACACATTGGCGCCGAGGTTGCTCAGCTGACCCTCGGCCAGGTTTTGGGCACCCTTTCCCACCCCCACCAGGGTGATCACGGACGCATTGCCGATCACGATGCCAAGCATGGTGAGCAGGCTGCGCAGCCGATTGGCCCGCAGGGTGCTCAATGCCATCCCTACGGTTTCGCTCAGGGGGAGCTTTGAAGCCATGGGGTTGGACTCGGCCCTACACCATGGCGGTTCGGCCGAGCAAATCGCCGACCGTACCGACCTTGACCAGATCCGTCGAACCACTCACTCCAGGGAGGGTGCCGGCTGTCAAAACAACCAGGTCGCTCTCGGTGACCAAGCCCTGCTGCTGGGCCTGGCCCAGGGCCAGGGCGAAGGTTTGGCTGGGGGTTTCCTGCTCTGACACCAGCAGGGGATTCACCCCCCAAACCATCTGGAGCCTGCGGGCCACGTTGATGTCGCTGGTGATAGCCAAAATCGGCGTGCTGGGCCGGAATTTGCTCACACTGCGGGCGGTGCTGCCACTTTTGGTGAGGGGCAGGATGGCAGCCGCATTGAGTTGGCGGCCGATGCTGCTGACCGCCTGGCAAATGGCGTTGGAGATGTTGGACGCCATGTGGCTGTCGAGCACCCGTTGGGGGTAATCCCGCTCGATTCGTTTGGCGATGGTGGCCATCGTTGCCACAGCTTCGATCGGGAAGTCGCCTACGGCGCTTTCGTTGGACAGCATCACCGCATCGGTGCCATCGAGGATGGCGTTGGCCACATCGCTGACTTCGGCCCGGGTAGGCCTGGGACAGGACACCATGGAGTCGAGCATCTGGGTGGCGGTGATGACCGGAATCCCCAGGCTGTTGGCCTTGCGGATCAGTTCCTTCTGCAGCAGAGGCACTTCCTCTGCGGGCATTTCCACACCCAGGTCTCCGCGGGCCACCATGACCCCATCACAGAGGGGAAGGATGTCGTCGATTTGATCGATGGCTTCAAATTTTTCGATCTTTGCCACCACAGGGGTCTGGTGGCCATGACTACGGATCAGTTCGCGAATTTCGAGCATGTCCGACGGGTTGCGCACGAAGCTCAAGGCCACCCAATCGACCCCCTGCTGCAAGCCAAAGGCCAGGTCAACCCGATCCTTGTCCGTCAGTGCACGAATTGAGAGTTGCACGTCGGGGAAGTTGACGCCCTTGTTGTTGGAGAGCACCCCCCCAACGGTCACCTTGCAATAGAGGGTTTGCTGGCCCTTGTCGACGCGCTCGACCACCATTTCGACGCGTCCGTCGTCAAGAAGAATGCGGCTGCCGGGGGTTACTTCATCGGCCAACCTGCCGTAGGTGACTGTGGCAATCGTTTGATCACAGGCCACATCCCGCGACGTGAGGATGAATGGGTCGCCCTTGGCCAAGGTGATGGGACCACCGCCAAAGCGGCCGAGGCGGATCTTCGGGCCTTGGAGATCTTGGAGGATGCCCACGTGGATGCCAAGTTCTTCGGCAACTTGGCGAATCGTGGTGATCCGGGCGGCGTGCTCGCTGTGATCGCCGTGGGAAAAATTGAGACGGAAGGTGGTTGCGCCAGCCGCAATCAATTCCCGGAGCCTTTCCGGTGATTCGGTGGCGGGCCCAATCGTGGCCACAATCTTGGTGCGACGCATGAGATCGGGCTGCGGCATCCGGATGCTATCGACAACCCGGAAACTACCATCCGGGCTCATAAGGGCGGGTCAAAGGATGGATTTCCAGGCTTACCAACACCAATCGCGGGCGACGGCCCGTTACCCCAATGCGGGCAGCAACCCGATTTATCCCACCCTTGGATTGTGCGGAGAATCGGGCGAGGTGGCCGACAAGGTGAAAAAGGTGATCCGCGACCAGGGGGGAGAGTTCTCCGCCGAGGTCATCGAGGGACTCAAGCTGGAATTGGGCGACGTTCTTTGGTACGTCTCCCAACTGGCCAGCGAGCTGGGCTTGGATCTCGATCATGTTGCCCAAGCCAACCTGGACAAGCTGGCCAGTCGCGCCGCCCGTAACGTGCTTTCAGGAAGCGGCGATCTGCGTTGATCAGGTTTTTCGCGAAGGGGTCTTGGCATGCAGACGGAGCCTGGTTGGTCCGCCTGGCTGGTTGGGTTGTGGCCGGATTGGTTGTGGCTTTGGTTTCGCTGGTTGGTTTGCCCCAAACCGCGTTAGCAACCGAACTGGCCGTTCGGGAGGTCGTGCTTGAACCCTGCCCCTTAGAGGATGTGGGCGCCCAGCCGGAATTGCGCCGTCCCACCGGGGCGAGTTGCTATGCCCTCCGTGGGGTGGTCACCAACCCCAGCCACAAACCCGTGGTGGACACCGATGTGTTTGCCCTGATCGTGGATTCGAGCGGTGAACCGGTTCTCCAGAACCGCACCAGGGTGGGATCGATTGGCGATGTACCACCAGGGGAATCGGATTTTGCCCTGCGTCTAGCCGTGCCTGCAGGAACCCCTGGTCCCATCAGTTTTCGAAATGTCAAGGCCCGGGGCTTCAAGGCCGCCGTTCGCATGCGGGCCGGTGAAGACGATGAGCTGCTTCCCCTTGAGCAAGCCCTTGCGGGCTCCTAGCAGCCTTAGAGGCTGCTAGCCATCAGGCTCATGCTGGCGCTACCGAGTAGCTGTTGGGAGAGATTCAAGGCGAGGAAGGCGAGGATGGCGGAGAGATCCAGGCCTCCCAGGGGCGGGATCAAACCCCGGAAAGCGTTGAGATAGGGGTCCGTGATCGAACTCAGGGTGGCAAGCAAGGGATTGCCCCAGTCGAGGTTTGGGAACCAGCTGAGCAGGACGCGCACCAGCAGGATCAGGGAATAGATCTCGAGCGTGCGGCTCAGCACACCCAGAAGGAGGGCAACAACTTCCATGGACTTGAGCAGGGGATAGGCGATTCCGGTGGACAGACTCTATGCAGCCCTGTCCCAATCATCCGTGGTTGGTCGGGATTGGTCTGGATCGGTTCCAGGGTCGGGATCGGTCCCAAGGGCCGGTGCCGCCGCGGGTGCCGCCGCGGGCGACTTGCGCAGGGGCTGGATTTCATCGGTCTTGATGGCAAAGGTGCGGTGGAATTTCTCACTCAAGGTGAGCCAGAAGGAGCGGCCTTCGCTTTGGCGCTTGCGCTCAATGAAATTTTGGGCAATCAATTCCTTGATGTGGTCATAGGCACCGGATCCCCGCAGATCCACCAGATCGGATTGCAGGATCCGCTTCTTCAAAGCAATGGTGGCTAGGGTGCGCAGGGCCGCCGTGGAGAGATCCACCGGTAAGAGGTTTTGCACCAAATCGCCCAAGCCATCGCGCAGCTGGAGGCTGTAGCGCTGACCCTCCTGGCGCACTTCAAGGGCGGTATCGCGGTGGGCGTAATCGGCCATCAAGGTGATGAGGGCGATCTCGGCCTGCTCCCGGTTGATGGCGGCAATCTCTGCCAGTTCCCTGAGGGTGAGAGGGCGGCCTTTCAGGTAGAGAATCGCTTCCATCCTTGCTGGTAGCGACAGGCCAGCAATCGCATCAGAAGCCGCCGTTTCCCGGGGTTTCTCGACGTCGGGCTTAGCGATGTTGGCTTTGTCGGTGTTGGCTTTGTCGGTCATGGCCTAGGAAACCGGGCCCAGAAAGATTTTGTAGACAGGGTTTTGGCTCTCATCCACCCAGTCGTAGCTCAATCCTTGAAGGAATTCGAGCCAGGCGGATTGGTCTCCAGCGGGCACCTGCACCCCCACCACGATCCGGCCCACATCGGAACCGTGGTTTCGGTAGTGAAAAATGCTGATATTCCAGTTGGGATGGAGGCTGGTCACAAACGTCATCAAGGCGCCGGGCCGTTCTGGGAAGGCAAAGCTGTAGAGCAGCTCCTCCATGCCTTCGTCGGCCTGGTGGTGGGGGCGGGGCAATCGGCCTCCCACCATGTGGCGCAGGTGCAATTTGGCCAGTTCGTTGTGTGAAAGGTTGAGGCAGGGAAAACCCTCGGCTTCCAAGTTGGCAATCAGGTCTGCGGTATCCCCTTCACCCTGGGTTTGCACGCCCACAAAGATGTGGGCCCGCTGGGAATCGGCCAACCGATAGCTGAATTCGGTGAGGCTGCGCTGGCCCAGCAGGGTGCAGAAACGACGCAGACTTCCGGGCTGTTCAGGAATTTCCACGGCCAGCATGGCTTCGCGTTCCTCGCCAAGCTCTGCCCGCTCGGCCACGAAGCGCAGCCGGTCAAAATTCATATTGGCCCCGCAGGCCACAGCCACCAGGGTTTGGTCCTTCAGACCCCGCGCCATCACATCCGCCTTCATCCCCGCCACGGCAAGGGCTCCGGCTGGCTCCAGGATTGATCGGGTGTCCTGGAAAACGTCTTTGATGGCGGCACAAATCTCATCGGTGTCCACGGTCACCATGCGATCCACGTAGCGCTGGGCCAGATCAAAGGTGAGTTCCCCCACTTCCCGAACGGCAACTCCATCGGCAAATAGCCCCACCTGGTCGAGGCGGATCCGATGGCCTGCCGCCAAGGATTGGCTCATGGCATCGGCATCAACGGGTTCGACCCCAATCACCTGAACTTCAGGCCACAGAGCTTTCACATAGGCACCGATGCCGGCAATCAGGCCGCCACCACCGACGGCCACATAGATGGCTGATGGGGGCTCAGCGCATTGGCGCAGGATCTCAAGGGCGATTGTTCCCTGACCGGCGATCACATCGGGATCGTCGAAGGGATGGATGAAGGTGAGCTCCCTGTCGCGCTCGAGCCGTTTGGCTTCGGCGCAAGCATCGTCATAGGTATCGCCGTGCAACACCACCTCGGCACCCCGGGCCGCAACGGCCTGCACCTTCATCTCAGGGGTGGTTACCGGCATAACGATTACCGCCGTGCAGCCGAGCTTCTGGGCAGCCAAGGCCACCCCTTGGGCATGGTTGCCGGCGCTGGCGGCGATCACCCCCTTGGCCAACACCGCTGGGGAGAGGCCCACCATCTTGTTGAAAGCGCCCCTCAACTTGAAGCTGAAGACCGGTTGCAGATCTTCCCGCTTCAGCAACACCCTGTTACCTAGCCGTTTCGACAGGTTTGGGGCCTCGTCCAGCGGTGATTCGATCGCCACGTCGTACACCCTGGCTCGCAGGATGCGTTGCAGATAACTGGCGGTGGCCTGGCTCATGGTTCCAGTCTCGCAATCCGTACCGTCGCGATGCTCGTAAGGCCTAGATTGGTCCCCAGCAAAAGGGCCCTGCATGCATCTCAGCGAGCTGAGCCATCCGAATCAGCTGCACGGCCTCACCACTGCAGAACTCGAGGCCATTGCCCGCCAGGTGCGCGAACGCCATCTTGAAGTGGTATCCACCAGTGGCGGCCACCTGGGACCAGGTCTGGGGGTTGTGGAGCTGACCCTGGCGCTCTACCAAACCCTCGACCTCGACCAGGACAAGGTCGTCTGGGATGTGGGCCACCAGGCCTACCCCCACAAACTGCTGACCGGCCGGTATAAGGATTTCGACAGCCTCCGCCAGAAGGGTGGTGTGGCGGGCTATCTCAAACGTTGCGAAAGCAGTTTTGACCATTTCGGCGCTGGCCACGCCTCCACCTCCATTTCCGCTGCCCTTGGCATGGCCCTGGCCAGGGATCGCCGCGGTGAATCCTTCAAATCCGTGGCCGTGATCGGCGACGGCGCCCTCACCGGAGGCATGGCTCTTGAGGCCATCAACCATGCCGGACACTTGCCCAATACCAAGTTTTTGGTCGTGCTCAACGACAACGACATGTCGATCTCACCGCCGGTGGGCGCCCTGTCGACCTATCTCAACCGCATGCGGCTGAGCCCACCGGTTCAGTTCCTGCAGGGCAACGCGGAAGAAGCGATCAAAAATCTTCCCTTCCTGCATGGAGAGCTCCCTTCCGAGCTCAAAAACCTCAAAGAAAGCATGAAGCGCCTGGGCGTTCCCAAGGTGGGCGCCGTGTTCGAGGAGTTGGGCTTTACCTATATCGGCCCCATCGATGGCCACGACATCGCCGAGATGGTGCGCACCTTCGAGCAGGCCCATCGCACCGAAGGTCCGGTCCTGGTCCATGTGGCCACCACCAAGGGCAAGGGCTACCCCTATGCCGAGGCAGACCAGGTGGGCTACCACGCCCAATCAGCTTTTGATTTGGCCACGGGCAAGGCCTACCCCTCGAGTAAGCCCAAGCCCCCGAGCTACAGCAAGGTCTTCGGCCAGACCCTGGTCAAACTCTGCGAGCAAGACCCCACCGTGGTGGGGATTACGGCCGCGATGGCCACGGGCACGGGTCTCGACCTCCTGGAGAAGGCCTGCCCCGATCAATATTTCGATGTGGGCATCGCCGAGCAGCACGCCGTCACCATGGCCGCTGGCATGGCATGTGAAGGTCTGAAACCCGTGGTTGCTATTTACAGCACCTTTCTACAGCGGGCCTTCGACCAGCTCATCCACGACGTGGGCATCCAGAACCTGCCGGTCACGTTTGTGCTCGATCGGGCCGGAATTGTGGGGGCCGATGGCCCCACCCACCAGGGGCAATACGACATCAGCTATTTCCGCTCGATCCCGAACTTCACGGTGATGGCACCGAAGGATGAGGCCGAGCTGCAGCGAATGTTGGTGACCTCCATCCACCACAGCGGACCCTCTGCCATCCGGATTCCCCGCGGCGAAGGCGAAGGGGTCCCTATCGCTGAAGAAGGCTTTGAACCGCTGGAAATCGGTCGCGGTGAGCTGCTTACCGATGGCGATGATCTGTTGATCGTGGCCTATGGGGCCATGGTTGCCCCTGCCATGGCCACCGCCGGCCTGCTCCAGGAAAAAGGGGTTCGGGCTGCCGTGATCAACGCCCGCTTTCTGCGTCCATTGGATGAGGCCTTGATCCTGCCCATGGCCCAGCGCATCGGCCGCGTGGTCACCATGGAAGAAGGAGCCTTGCCAGGGGGATTTGGCGCTGCCGTTGTGGAAACCCTCAACGACCACCAGGTGTTAGTTCCGGTGTTCCGCATTGGCATCCCCGATGTCCTTGTAGACCACGCCTCACCCGACCAAAGCAAGCAAGCCCTAGGCCTCACCCCGGCCCAGATGGCGAAACGGATCCTGGAGCGCTACGGCAGTTCTTTTCAGGCCCCTTTGGCTGGCATCGCCCAGGCCATAGCGGTCTGAGAACCCTGGTTGCACTCTCCTTAGACACCTCCCCAAAGGCCCTCCAATCCCACTGCCAGGTTTTGGTGGTGGGGGCAGGGCCATCTGGGGGGGAATTGGCCAGGCTGCTGGCCCAGGCAGGGGTGGATGTGGTGCTCGTTGATCGCCTCAGCGACTTGGACCATGCCGCGTTCAGCAGTGCAGCCTTGCCCCTATCGGCCCTGGATCGTTTCGGCTTGCCCGAGCAGGTTGTGGCCGCCCGATGGCGGGGTTGGCAATTGGTGGGTCCAGGGGCCTACGGGGACGAAGAAGGCACCCAGGCCCGCCACTGGATGGCCGCCCAACCCCTTGGAGCGGTGCTCGATTTTGGTGCCCTGCGCCGGTGGTTAGCGAGCCAGGCCGAGGGCTGGGGGGCAGCGGTGCAGCTGGGTTGGCGGGCAGTGCAATGCGGGTCCCAAACCAGCTCGGCCAGCCCCTTGATCGGATCAACAATGGCCACGGTCTTGCAAGCAAGCGGCGGTCAACAGCGCACCATCACCAGCGACTGGGTGGTGGATGCTTCGGGGGAAAGTCGGGCCCTGCTCGGTGAGAGGGCTTCCCGCCAAGATCCCCTGGTTACAGGGGTAGGGGTGGAGTGGCTGCTGCAGCTGCCCGATGGGCAGGCCCCGAAATGGGGTGATCGACTCAGCTTTTTTCTTGGCAGTTCCTGGGTGCAGCAGGGGTATGGCTGGATTTTCCCCATGGCCCATAACCAACTCAAGGTGGGCGTTTGCCGGGTGAGCGATCCAAGCCGATCCCAACCTCCTTTGACGGCGGAATTAGCCAAGGTGTTGAAGGCGTCCGATCTCCAGACCGCCCCGGTGCTCGATCGCCACGGCGGCCGCATACGCAGCAGTGTTCGCCGCAGGGAGCCCCATCGAAAAGGACGGCTCCTTGGTCTCGGTGACGTGGTGAGCACCGCCAACCTGCTGGGTGGGGAAGGGATTCGCCATGCCCTCACCAGTAGCCGGGTACTAGCACCCCTGTTGCAGGAAGCCCTGTACCGCCCCAGCCAGGCGGATCGAATCCTCGAGGCCTACCCGAGCCAATTGCGCCAGGCCCTGGGCTGGCGATGGAACTTGAGTGGCCGCTTGGCCCGGCGCACCTGGCTGGGCTTAGCGGATGCCAATGCCGATCAACGGCTGGAACGGCTGCTGAATGGATTGCAAACAAAAAGGGCAGAGGATATCTCTTCCCTTCTCTTTGACTATCGCTTTGAGCGCTATGGGCTCAAAGCTTTGCCCTATCTGTTCGCCCGTTCCCAACCCAGGGGTTAGACGGCTTGGACTCAGACCACGCCCCGGGTTGCCAGGCCCAAGATGGCACCCATGCCAATCATGTGGCCGAGGCTGAGGCTGCCCAGCATGGCGCCGTGGCTCATGCCGCCAAACATGCCGCTAATGGGCAGTTTCAGCCCAACGTTTTGATGCTTGATGGTGGCCTTGCCAATGGCAATGGCGATCACGTTGCAGACAATCATCACCAGGGCCACCTTCGGTGACCAGGCAATGGAAGCAGGGGCCAAGGCCAAAAGCGGAGCGATCATGGAGCAGAAACCTGACAATCCATTCTCCGGGGCCTTTGGGCATCTGGCTTCTCCCCGTAAGACTTGTTCATTGGTTGTTTTGCTTGCCTGCCATGGCAGAAAAGCCGAGCACCACCAAAAGGTTGGAGAGGGTCAGGAATGATTCGGCCCCGCCGTGGAGGGGATCCACATCGGCCAGTTGTTTGCCGAAATGCAGCTGTGCAATTACCGCAGCCACAATCGTGACGGCCACAAACAGCAGGGTGAGTTCAAATCCGCGTAGGGCTAGCCGGGGGAAGGCCTTGACCTGCCTGGCCCACCACAGAAAAGCCAGATAGGGGATGAGCGACAACACAAACAGGGGGCTGGGATCCACCCCCGCGAACCAACCCAACAGGCCACTCACGGGAACCCTCTCACGGTCGACCTCTCAAGAAAGACCCCGCTGGAGGCGTAAGAGGTTCCAGGTGGCCAGGGCCAAGGCTCCATTGCCCAAGGCGGTGAGGCCAGCCTGAAAGACCACGAGGCCCTGGAGGTCGGCGGTGTTGTCGAACAAATGCCAGGTGCAGGCGGCCATGGCACTGCCCAGGGCAGGCACCATGGCTAGGGCGAGCCATCGCCAAGCTGGCTCGCGCCTGAGTTGGCCGTAGCGCTGGACAGCCAGCATGGCCGCCGCCCACTCCAGTACTGAGGCCACATGGATCCACCAGGTCGGCAGCGAGAGGGCGTGCAACGGCTAGGGCCCAATGGAATTGCAATGGTAGGCAGATGCCAGAACCGACCCTCAAGCGCCGGTTCTCCGTATGGATCCAGCCCCTTCATGGCTCCAAAAGCCCATCAAGCTGAAGACGCTGTCACCCAGATATGCGCGAGATTATTTTTGATGTGGCGCCCTGCCATCCCCAGGGGATTGAGGCAAAGGCGGTCGAACGGAAGCTTCGGATTGTGGCCAGCAATCTGGAGGAGCTCCATGAAGAAGCCCGTGATGCCCTGATTCAGCATCTCGGCCCAGCCCACACCACATACCGCGTGCGCTTTAGGCATCCGGCGACCCGGTGATCGCAGCAATGCGATGCTTTGTGGCACGCTTTATTGTCTTGCCTTGCCCCAGCCAATCGCCAAGCGCGTTTTGCTCTGTGGTTACTACGGAGAGCACAATCTCGGCGATGACGCCCTCTTGCAGGTGGCCTTGGGCCAGTTGCCGGCTGGGATAATTCCCACCGTGACGGCCTTCGACGAACGCCAGGTACACGAACGATTTGGGGTCGCAACGGTGCCCCGGCGCTCGCTCCGCCAGGTGTTGAATGCCTTGAGAAGCATGGATGCCCTGGTCTTGGGTGGCGGCAGCCTGCTTCAGGACGCCACCAGTTTTCGCAGCCTTCTCTATTACGGAGCGCTGATCACGGCCGCCAAGCTCCAGGGCAAGCACGTGCTGCTTTGGGGCCAGGGGCTGGGCCCCCTGCGCCGCAGACGCAGTCGGCTCCTGGTGCGCGCTCTGTTGCCCTTCGCCACTGCCATCAGCTGGCGGGATCAGGCTTCCGCATCCCTTGCCGCCCAATGGGGACGAGGGGGGGTGGTGGCCCCGGATCCCGTCTGGGCCCTGGCACCCCAGCAATGGCGCGGCAAGCAAGGCCCGCTGGTGGTGTGTTTCCGGCCCACCCATCACCTCGATGACCAGACCTGGTCCCCCTACCTGGAAGCCCTGTCATCCCTGGCGGTGGAGGAAAACCGGGAGGTGATCTGGCTGGCCTTCCATGGGGAACAGGATCGGGGATTGCTGGGGAAATTGCGCAGCGAGGGACTCCTCAGCCCGGAACTCGAACGCAGAAGTCGGGAGGTGGTGCCAGCCCATCCCCGCGAAGCGATGGCTGTGTTCACTTCTGCTGGCCTGGTTCTGGCCATGCGACTCCACGGCTTGATTTTGGCGGCCCTCTCAGGCAGCCCCACGGTCGCCTTGAGCTATGACCCCAAGGTTGCCGCCGCAGCCAAGTCAATCGGCTGCCCCTGCCAGGGGTTGGATGTTCCGGTGGAGGCCAAGACCCTTCTGGAGAGCTGGAGATCGTGTTTGGACCAGCCCCCGGCCACGGCCCTAATCCAGGCCTTGCATGGCCAGGCCCAACAGCACCAAAGCATTTTTGAAGGGCTCTGGTGAGATGGACCCAGGTGCGGCCTGATCAGCGGGTCAAAACTGCCTGATCCAGGGATTGGCCCTTGTTGGTCCAGGCGTTGATGCGCAGGGTTTTGTCGGTGACGCTCAACTCAACAAAGCTGTAACTGCTCGACACCTTGACGCTGCGGCCGTTGGCGAGGATGGGGCGAAGGTAAGCCCCACCGCCTCCGGTGATCAGATAGGTGGTGCCATTGATGGATTGGGTGCGCTCGTAATTGTGCTCGTGGCCATTGATGTAAAGCTGCACCCCATATTTTGCAAACACGGGGGTTAAACGGGCAATGGCGTTGGGATCATCGCCATACACGCCAGCTGAATAGATGGGATGGTGACCCACCACCACTTTCCAGGAAGCCGTGCTTGCTGCCAAGGCCTTTTTCAGCCAGGGCATCTGAACTTGCCACGGAGCTTTCATGTTGGTATCCAGCATGAAAAATTCGACGGGACCCTGGCGGATCGTGTACCAGCGGCCCTTCATGCCAAAGGGCTTGTAGGCAATTTGCGGTTCGCCGTTGCCCGTTCGGATGTCGTGGTTGCCAAGCACCGCATGAAAGGGCACACCCGCCTGCAGGAGCGCGGCGTAGGGCTTGGTGAATTTCGCCTCCACCTCGGCCAAATTGCCATTGGGGTAGATGTTGTCGCCGCCAAGAATCACAAAATCCACCGGCCGTTGCCGGTGAATGGCGTCCATTTGTTTGCCATTAGCGAATTGCTCAGCATTGCCGCTGCCCGTATCTGCCGTCACCAGGATGTGGGCCCCTGTTTTGGACTGCGAGCTTGGGTTGGCTTGGACCTTCGGTATCCAGCCTGCGGCGCTGCCTGTGATCAAGCCTGCAACCAGGGCCAGGGGGATGGTTTTGAGCAGGGAGCGGCGGCTCGGCATCAACGGCGATCTGGGTTTTGCAGCTTATGCGGCCTGGAGGCTCTTCAAGGTGTCCAACACCTCATGGCTGTGGCCACTGGGCCTCACGGCTACAAAGCGGGCCCGCAGAATTCCGTCGGGGTCGATCACAAAGGTGTGGCGTTGGGAAAAGGGCGCGATCCAACTGCCATAGCTCTTGCTCACGCTGCCACCGGGATCGGAGAGCAGCGGGTAGGCCAGGCCTTCGCTACCGCAGAACTCGGCGTGGGAATCGGGACTGTCGGCACTAATGCCCACCACCTCAGCGCCAGCCTTGTGGAACAGGCCTAAATCCTGTTGGAACCCCCGGGCTTCGATGGTGCAGCCTTCGGTAAAATCCCTTGGGTAAAAGTAAAGAACCAGCCATTGCCTGGAAAAATCGGCCAGTTGGCGTTGGGTCTCTACGGCCTCGCTGGTTTTCCCAGGCCTGCTTGGTGTCACACCAGCCAGGTTGAAATCGGGCGCTGGGATATTCAGTTCAGGCAGGGTGCCGCCCAAAGCAAAAGCCTGCTGGCTTTTGGCCAACAGGCTAGATAGACCGATGCCCATGGCAAGGAACGAACTTGAGTTGCGAACGGCCTGAAGAGCTGCGCTGAATAGGGCGCGACGCTGCATGGAAGGCTCAGATCTTGGCGAGGTTGATGCCCAATTCTTTGGCATAGGCGCCTAAGCCCTTTTTCAAGATGGTCTTGAGGGCTTTGGTCGAGACACGGATCTTGATGAAACGCTTGCCTTCGGCCCACCAGAGGCGGCGCTCCTGCAGGTTCACCTGCTGGAGTTTCTTGGTGCGCACGTGGGAGTGGCTAACAGCCATGCCGTTGTTGGCGCGCTTGCCGGTGAGCTGACAAACCCGTGACATGACAATCAACCTTTTCGATGAATTTGGGCTGGAACCCAAGTGACTTTGGGCTAAGCCCCGATGAAGATCTTACCAAAGGGTCAGACCCCCACCGGGGCAGGAGGTTTGGGCACGCTCGTGCCCGGGGCTGGAAACTGGAACTTGGAGGCTCAGAGCCCCCGATCCATCAGCTGACCCATCAGGTCGCAACTGCGTTGCTGGAAGCCCGCCAGATCGTTGGGCTCCAGTCCACCGACAGCCAGGCGTGCCATCTCGTAGATGTGGCGCCCCAGGCCCGTAGCCAATTCCTGACTCGGGGATCCACCGGACGATCCAGCTGAGGTGGTGATCACGGATCCGGCACTGAGTTTGAGCAACCCTTCCACCAGGCGGTGTTTGCGGTTGATCAACAACACATGGTGATCCGGAAGCCCGGGTAAGCGTTGCTCCATCAGGGCGCCCATGTCGTTGATGCGACGCATTTGCTCAGGCAGCAAAATCAGGGCGGCAGGGGCGTTGTCGCCCTTGAGGGCTTGCACCTGGATGGTGATTTTGTCGTTGGCGAGGGCTGCTTTGAACAGGTCGCGAACCTTTTCCGAAGCGTCCTTGCCATCGGCATCGCTGATCTCGCTTTCCTTCTCTTGAAGGGAGTCGTCGAGTTCGGCGTCAACCCGTTGGAACTTCAGCTCCCCATGGCGCATCTCCAGCCAAGGGATGAATTGAGTGTCGATGAAGGTGTCTGCCAGCAGCACTTCCGCGCCCTGGCCCTTCCAGAGAGCTAGGGGACCCGCCTGGCCTGCTTCATCGGTGCAGTAGAGGATTCTCGAAGCGTGGTCGGCGGCAAGCCGGCTGCGGTAGCCCCCCAGGGTGGTGAAGGCCTTGCCCCCTTCTGCGGGGATCGGATCAGGGTTGGCCAGCTCGGCTTCGCCGCCTTCCTGGGCGTTTGCAGAGGTGGCAAACAGCACCAGATCGGCTACCTGCTCCGCAAATTTGTCGTCCTCCATGGCGCCGATCTTGATGAAGGGAGCCAGGGATTCCCAGATCTCGGCATAGCGCTTGGGGTCCTCCTGGTGGAGTTGCTTAAGCCGATCGCCCACCTTCTTGGCCACGAACGAGCCGATCGAGCGGACCCGCCGGTCGGTTTGCAGGGCCGAGCGGCTCACATTGAGGGGGATGTCGGGCGAATCGATGACGCCCCGCAATGGCAACAGGTAGCGGGGCACCACTTCCTTAATGGAGTCGCTGACAAACACCTGGTTGCAATAGAGGCGAATTTCGCCCTTCTCCCAATCGGCCCGACCGGTCAATTTGGGGAAGTAGAGGATTCCCTGGAGGTTGTAGGGGTAGTCGGTGTTGAGGTGCACCCACAGCAAGGGGTCCCCCTGGAAGGGGTAGAGGTAGCGATACAGCTGGATGTAGTCATCGTCTGTGAGGTCCCGGGGGCTCTTGCGCCATGGGGCCTCCCGCTTGTTGACCGTTTCACCCTCGAGCTGCACCTCCACCGGCATGAAGTCGCAATAGGTGGTGATCAGGGTGCGGATGCGGGAAGGCTCGATGTACTCGAGCTCCTCCTCCATCAGGTGCAGGATCACATCGGTGCCGGGTTCGCTGCGGTCGGCAGCCTGAAGGCTGAAATTCGGCGATCCATCGCAGCTCCAGCGCACGGCCTGGCTTTCGGGTCTGGCGCTGAGGGTGACCAGCTCCACCTGCTTGGCGACCATGAAGCTTGAATAGAAGCCCAGGCCGAAGTGGCCAATGATGGCGTCACTTTCCTGTTTGTATTTTTCGAGAAAATCTTCGGCGCTGGAGAACGCCACCTGGTTGATGTAGCGCTTGACCTCATCAGCGGTCATGCCGATGCCGTTGTCGGAGATGGTGAGGGTATTGGCTTCCCGGTTGATCCTGATGCTGATGGAGGCTTCGGGTCCCTCGCTGCAGTCACCGCCCATGGAGGCCATGCGCCGCTTACTAATGGCATCGACGCCATTGCTGACCAATTCCCGCAGGAAAACCTCATGGCCGCTGTAAACGGCCTTTTTGATGATCGGGAAAATGTTCTCGGTGTGGATCTGAATCTGGCCTTGTTCCAGCACCGTCATGGCAGTCGTGTCAGAGGCCCGACCCTACGGATGGCAACGGTCCCGACTCAATGCCAGCGATGGGGGGTTCCCCGAACCCTTCCCAGGAAGCCAGAGCCTCAGCTAGCCCGCTGGAGGGCGGGCTTCTCCTCGGGGAGAATGGCTCCGGCCACGGGGCACACCTGCAAGCAGATACCGCAATCGATACAGGTATCAAAATCGATCCAATAAAAGCCTGTGCCCTTGATGTTTGCCCCCTGACCCGGGTGGATGCAGGCCACAGGGCAGGCATCGACGCAGTCGGCCACGCCCTCACACACGTCGGTCACGATGGTGTGGGCCATTGCTCAGAAGACGCCAATCTGGCGACGAAGTCTTCGGATCCTAGGCACCAACCCAGTGCAACCCCGCACAACCACGCACCTGGGCAAGGGATTCGCCAGCGGCTTGATTGGCGACGGGATCACTCAGCAATTCAGCGGATACACCTTGCCCGTGCAGTTCCTCGAGGGCATCGAGGGCTTGGGGCAGGTGGTTGGCGTGGCCGTAGGCCACCAGCAGGGGGCCGGGGGTTGGCGGGTGATCGAGGGCTGCATCGAGCAACTCGCGAATTGCCTCCACGTTGAATCCAAATCCCATGCCGGCGGCAAGGTTGGAGTCGGCGCAGAAACGCCCCACCAAGGCGTCGTAACGGCCGCCGCTAGCGAGTTCAACCGGGGCCTCGGGCCCGTGGCAAACCAGCTTCAGCACCAATCCGTCGTAGAGGGCGAAGTGGGGTTGGAAGGTTGGATCCAGTTGCACGGCCAGGCCGAGGCGACTAGCTGCCTGGGCCACGCTGGCCAAGCTGGCGGCGAGGGAATTGATCAGGGGTAACGGGCCTAGCCACTGTTCAATTTGGTAGAGCACCTGGGCTGGTTCGCCGCGCAGGCGCATCAAGGTGCTTAGGCGCAGTTTCTCAGCTTCGCTGACCTTCAGCTGCTGCAAGCCGAGGGCATCAAGGCCGGTGAGGGCAGCTCGCGCACCGCTGCGGTATTCACCAGGGATCTGGTTCAGCAGAGCGGCAAGAAGACCGTGGTGGCCCACCAGCAGGGTGGGCCTGTGGTGGCCTTGCAGGCCCAGGGCCCCAGCCGCTGCCAGAAGCAGGCGCATCAATTCGGCATCGGCAGCGGCGGAGGCCACTCCCAGGAGCTCCACCCCGCTTTGCAACTGCTCACTGACCCGTTGACGGCCGCTATCTCCCACGCTGGTACGAAAGGTGGGCCCTGCGGCCCAAAGACGGAGGGGCCTCGGGCGTTGGGCCATGCGCGTGCTCGCCGCCCGGGCAATCGAGGCGGTGAGTTCGGGGCGCAGGCCGAGGGGTTCATCGCTGGAGAGGCGCACTACCTCCCGGCCGTCGATGGCCCCACCGGCCTCCAGGGTGTCGAGCCGTTCAAAGGAAGGTGGTGTGACCTCCTGGTAGCCCCAGAGCCGGTAGGTGGCTGCGAGTTGGTCGCAGATTTGGCGGTTTCGCTCCACATCCCGAGGGTTGAGATCCTTGGCACCAGCGGCTGGTTGGAGGGCCATTGGCAGAACGGAGGAAGGGGAGTGTGACCTGATCCTATGGATCCAGCTCTGGGGCCCCAAAACTGCTGCCACTCAGGGGCCGGCATTGGGCCAGTCCCTGCACCAAAGCAGGATGGATTGGCGCCCCAGAGGCAATGATCCGTCCACTGGGGAGCTGCAGGGCTGAGCCGTCGTAACTGGTGACCAGCCCGCCAGCCTGTTCCACAAGAACGACCCCAGCAGCCAAGTCCCAGGGGGAGAGGCCCCGCTCCCAGTAGCCGTCGAGGCGCCCTGCAGCCACATAGGCCAGGTCAAGGGCCGCTGCCCCAGCCCGGCGCACGCCGTGGGTGCGATGGGTGAAGTAGGCGAACTCTGCGTAGTTGTTGTCGAGGCGGGTGGAGCGGTCGTAGGCAAAACCAGTTGCCAAAAGGGCATCCCCAAGCCGATCACAGGCCGTTACCGCGAGGGCCTGGTCATTGCACCAGCTGCCCAAACCCGGTGCGGCCCAAAAGAGCTCATTGAGGGCAGGGGCGGCCAGGGCCCCAAGCAAGGGAATGCCCCTCCAGGTGAGACCGATGGACGTGCCGAAGAACGGGAAGCCGTGGGCGTAGTTGGTGGTCCCATCCAAGGGGTCAACGCACCATTCCAAATCGCCAGGGGCCTGGCGGCGGCCACTCTCCTCAGCCAGAACCCCAATCTCAGGGGTTTCCCGTTGCAGGAGATCAAGCACCACAGCCTCGGCGGCATGGTCCGCCTCGGTGACCAAATCGCCGGAACGGCCCTTTTCGCGCACCTGTTCAAGGCGGCCGAAGCGCTGGCTGAGCTCGAGGCCGCCCAGTTCGGCTGCCCGCCTGGCCAGCCCACTGAGGCGCTCGAGTTCGCTGCTGCTGAGGCCTGAAACCAGGGCGGCTTGGTCACTGAGGGATTGGCCGGTCAAAGGAAGGCCCATCTCATTCCTCATCCAAGGGGAGACCAGCCTTCACTTTGCCCCGGCCAAAGAACTGACCGAACTGAAGGTCGTAGACCTCGTCTTCATCCTGGGTTTCCACGACCAGGGGACCGGTGGAGCGAGCAACACACAGCAAGCCGTAGCCCTTGGCCCTGAGCTCGCGGGAAAGCCCAAGGGCCTCCCGTTGATCAATGTCTCCTTCCAGCACCCGCACCGCACAGGTGGTGCAGCAGCCATTCCGGCAACTAAAGGGGATCGGATCACCCTGTTGCTCAAAGCTACGGAGGATGTAATCGCCCTCCGGTACCGCATGGGTGATCACCTGGCCCGTTTGGCGCCAGTGGATCGTGATCGGGTGACTGGTCTTCATGCTGCTACATTGACATCTGCCCCATCTTGCCGTTGGAGAGGTGGCCGAGTGGTTGAAGGCGCAGCACTGGAAATGCTGTATGGGGGCAACTTTATCGAGGGTTCGAATCCCTCCCTCTCCGCTTTAAAAAACCGGCCCTCGGGCCGGTTTTTTTGTACCTTTAAACAGGCTAAAACTGTTCCAATACTCAGGATTGAGTATGGAATTGCTTAGCCAAAGCGACCGCTCACATAGTCCTGGGTGGACTGCTGGGATGGGGCATTGAAGATCCGTTCGGTGGAATTCAATTCGACCAGATAGCCAACCTTCCCGGTTCCCCCTTCCACGGCTTCGGCGTTAAAAAAGGCCGTGTTGTCAGCAACCCGAACAGCTTGTTGCATGTTGTGGGTCACAATCACAATGGTGTAGCTCCGCTTGAGCTCGTGCATAGTCTCCTCAATCTTCAAGGTGGAGATCGGGTCTAGGGCAGAACAGGGTTCATCCATCAAGATGACCTCCGGCTCCGTGGCAATGGCCCGGGCAATGCAAAGGCGCTGCTGCTGGCCTCCGGAAAGGGCAAGACCACTTTCTTTCAGCTTGTCCTTGCACTCATCCCACACAGCCGCCTTACGCAGAGAGCGTTCAACAAGCTCGTCCATATCTCCTTTGTAGCCATTAATCCTGGCGCCAAAAGCGATGTTCTCATAGATGCTCTTGGGAAAAGGATTTGGCTTTTGGAAAACCATGCCAATGCGACGGCGAACCTCTACGGGATCGACCCTTGGGTCGTAGAGATCGTGGCCATCGAAAACAACCCTGCCCTTCAGGCTGCAACCCGGAATCAGATCATTCATGCGATTGAGGGCCCGCAGCACCGTTGATTTGCCGCAACCCGATGGACCAATGAAGGCCGTCACTTCCCCATGGGGGATCTGCATGTAGACGCCTTTAACGGCTTCAAATTTGCCGTAGGAGATACTCACGTTCTCCAATGACATGCAGGTGGCTTGGTCCATGGCGAAAAAAGGAAGTGGGGGAAAGGTTGGGGGCGAGAAGAAGTCTTTAGAGAGTGGGAGGTCAGGGAGCTGCCAGGGAGCTCTTCGGCCGATGGGGATTAATCATTTAGGTCTTAGCCATGCGGGTAATCCACCGAGACAGAAGATTCGCCCCCAGGATCATGACTACCAGCACAAAACTTGCCGCCCATGCCAGGGCATTTTGGTACTCGTAGGGCATGATCGCAAAGTTGTAGATCAGGACAGACATTGACGCGATAGGACTAAAAAGTCCGTCGGGCCAATAGGGTGAAAACAGGGCGGTAAAGATTAGGGGAGCTGTCTCGCCTGCTGCCCTTGCAACAGCAAGCACAATCCCGGTTGAGATTGGGGTGAATGCTGCTGGCAGGGTGATCCTCATCACCGTGACGAACTTCGAAGCACCAACGCCATAGGCACCCCAGCGCAGCTCCTGGGGTACGAGACGAAGTCCCTCATCGGTGGTTTTGATCACCGTGGGTAACATCAAAACGGATAGGGCAATGCCGCCGGCAAGGGCGCTATAGCTCTGGTCAAAGAAGACTTTAGTAGCCACCACCAGGCCGTAGATAAAGATACCTGCGATGATCGAAGGAACACCGGCGAGCACGTCGTTGCCGAAGCGGACGAATTGGGCGAACCAGCCGTTGCGCGAGTACTCACAGAGGAAAACTCCGCCACCAACACCAATGGGTACGGCTATCAAGGTGGCGATCAGGGTGACCACGATGGTGCCGAAGATCGCATTGCCAATGCCACCACCCGAGAGGCCCGGGGCGGGGGGCAGTTCCGTAAGCAAGGCCCAACTAAAGAGACTGCCTCCTTTAACCAACACGTGGCCAAGCACCAAAAACAAAGGCAGGACAGCGATAGAGGCAAAAAGGGCCGCAATACCCGTCAGCAACAGATTCAGTTGATTGCGCTTCAGGGTGCCGTCGAAAAAGAGGGGCCGACGGTCAAACAGATCCGTATTGGCGTAACTGATCGATTTAGGAGCGGGGTTGGCCATGGTTACTGTTTCTGGAATCGGGCTTGGCTGGATCTCGAGTTATGAGGATGATTAGTAGCGCAGGCTAAGGCGTTTAACAATCCACTGGGCAGCCACGTTGACCACAAAGGTGAGAATCATCAAGATCAAGGCCGCATACATCAAGGCTGAGATCTGGATCCCATCGGCCTCACCAAATTGATTGGCCAGCAACGAAGCGATCGTGTTGCCAGGTGCCAACAGCGACAAACTAAAGTTGAGGGAATTACCGATAATCATGGTGACCGCCATGGTTTCACCCATGGCCCTGCCGAGGGAAAGCATCACACCGCCCACAATCGCTGATACCGCTGCAGGCAGGATCACGCTGAAAATCGCCCCCCAACGGGTTGTGCCCACGCCATAGGCGCCCTGGCGCAACTCAATGGGGACTTGGTTGAGGGCGTCGCGGGAAATAGAGGTGATGATCGGCATGACCATCACCACCAGGATCAGAATTGCCGGAGCCATCCCTGGACCCTGGGGAACCGTTGAAAAGAAAGGAGTCCAGCCGAGGAGATGGTGGAGGAGGTTAAGGACAGGCCGAATGGCGGGCTCCAAAACAAAGATGGCCCAAAGGCCAAGGACCACCGAAGGCAGGGCCGCAAGGAGCTCAACCATCAGGCCAATGGTTTCGCGGACTTGAACGGGAATGATGTCCTCTGTGATGAAGATGGCCGTACCGACGCCCAAGGGCACGGCAATCACCAAGGCCAATAGCGAACTGACAAGGGTTCCATAGATGGCAACCCAGGCACCGAAAGTTTCGTTACCCGGGTCCCAATCCGAGGTGGTTAGAAAAGTCAAGCCAAATTGGGCTATCGCCTCTCGGGCTTCGACAAAAACGGTTAGGAAAATGCCAATCAGGACAAACGCCACCGCGGAAGCCAGGGCCAGGGTGAGTTGGCGGAAGCCCGTGTCCAGCAGTTTTTCCGACGGTGGGCGGCGTCTAAGGGTAAAAACGTCCTCAGGGGAGGCAAGGCTGGGATCCGTCGGCATGCAGGTAATGACTGGCGTTCGGTCGGCGCTGGGTTGGCCAGCAGGCGGTCAACCGGGCCTTCTCATATTCGTACAACTCGCCAACATCCTGATTAAGTCGGGTTTAAAGCACGGCGCCCAGTATTTTTGGGTTTCAAACGCCTGTTGGCTGGGGCAGCGGCATCCATGGGTCGAATAGTTGGAATCGACCTAGGCACCACAAACTCTGTGGTGGCTGTGCTTGAGGGGGGACGTCCCCAGGTGATTGCCAGTGCCGAAGGAACGCGCACCACCGCCTCGGTTGTGGGCTTCAACCGCGAACAGGAGTTGCTGGTGGGTCAGTTGGCGCGGCGCCAACTCGTGTTGAACCCCCGCAACACCTTTGCCAACTTGAAGCGGTTTGTGGGGCGCCAATGGGACGAGCTTGAAGACAGCAGCCTTTCGGTGCCCTACACGGTTCGGGCCAATGACCAGGGCAACGTGCGGGTTGTATGCCCAGCCACGGAACGGGAATACGCCCCAGAGGAGTTGGTCGCGAGCATCCTGCGCAAGCTGGTGGACGATGCCTCCACCTACCTCGGGGAGCCGGTGGAGGCTGCGGTCATCACAGTTCCCGCCTACTTCAATGATGCCCAGCGCCAGGCCACCAGGGATGCGGGTCGCCTAGCCGGCCTTGAGGTGGAGCGGATCCTCAACGAACCCACCGCGGCTGCCCTGGCATATGGCTTTGACCGCAGCAGCGTCAAGCGGGTGCTGGTGTTCGACCTGGGCGGAGGAACCTTTGACGTTTCGATCCTGCGTATCGCCCAGGGGGTGTTCGATGTCAAAGCCACCAGCGGAGACACCCAGCTGGGGGGCAACGACTGGGACCGGCGCATTGTCGATTGGTTAGCCGATGCTTTCCAGGCCGAGAACGCCATCGACCTGCGTCGCGACCGCCAAGCCCTGCAGCGCCTGACCGAGGCCTCGGAGAAGGCCAAGCAGGAGCTCTCGGGTGTGCTCAGCACCCCCATCTCCCTTCCCTTCATAGCCACGGGACCTGATGGCCCCCTGCATATCGAAACCAGCCTCGAGCGCCGAACCTTTGAATCCCTCTGTCCAGATCTGCTGGATCGGCTGCTGAGACCGGTTCAAAGGGCCCTGCGGGATTCGGGCCTGGCAGCCGATGACATCGACGACGTGGTGCTGGTGGGCGGCTCGAGCCGCATGCCCATGGTTCAGGAGATGGTGCGCACCTTGATTCCCTTGGAACCTTGCCAATCGGTGAACCCCGATGAGGTGGTCGCCATCGGCGCAGCCGTGCAAGCCGGGATTCTCACCGGTGAGCTGCGCGACCTGATGCTCAATGACGTCACCCCCCTATCCCTTGGTTTGGAAACCATTGGCGGGGTGATGAAGGTCTTGATCCCCCGCAACACGTCAATTCCAGTTCGCAAAAGCGACCTCTTCAGTACCTCAGAGCCCAACCAAAACTCCGTAGAGATCCATGTGCTCCAGGGGGAGCGCCAGATGACGGAGGGCAACAAGTCGCTGGGTCGCTTCCGCCTCTCGGGCATTCCCCCGGCCCCCCGGGGCGTACCGCAGGTGCAGGTGTCCTTCGACATCGATGCCAATGGCCTACTGCAGGTTTCCGCCACCGATCGCACCACCGGGCGACAACAGAGCGTCACGATCCAAGGGGGCTCCAACCTCAGCGAAGAAGAGATCACCCAGTTGCTCCAGGAGGCGGAACAGAAAGCCACCGAAGACCGCCGCAAACGGGCCGAGGTCGACCGCAGCAACCGGGCGCAAACCCTGGTGGCCCAGGCCGAGCGCCGCCTGCGGGATGCCTCCCTTGAACTGGGTCCCTATGGGGCCGAGCGCCAACAGCGCTCCGTCGAAATGGCGGTGCGGGAGGTTCAAGACCTCCTGGCCCTCAACTCCAAGGCCGAAAACGACCTGGCGGATCTGGACATGGCGGTCAGCCAATTGCAGGAAGCCCTGTTTGGCCTCAACCGCCGGCTGATGACGGAACGGCGTTCTGAGCAAGGCCCCCTGCAGGGCCTGAAAAACACCCTGGGCTCCCTGAAAGACGAATTGTTCGCCGACGACGACTGGGATGACTGGAATCGTCCGGGCAATGATCCCTGGTCCATGCCGCCCCCACGCTTTGGCGGTGAGTTCGATCGCCGCAACAGCTACGAGCGCAGTGGTTTTGAGCGCAATAGCTACGAACGCAGTGGTACCGGGCGGGATACCTACGGCCGAACTCCAGCGATCGACAGGTCAAGTGATAGGCCAATGGATAGGGCCTCCCAAGGGTGGAGCGACCCAGCCCAAGACCTGCGGCGCGAACCGGCGGCAGGCCGCTGGGATCAGGACGGTGTAACGCCTGAGCGGCCAAGGCCCGCCTCCAAGTCAACCCCCTACCGGGATGACGACCCCTGGGGCGACAGGTGACGTCTGTGACCCGCAGTTCAACGAGCCAGGATTACTGGTCGGTGCTGGGGCTTTCCCCCGGTGCCGATGGCACAAGCTTGAAGCGGGCCTTTCGAACCCAGGCCCGGCGCTGGCATCCCGATCTCAACGCCAACGACCCGAGGGCTGAAGACCAATTCAAGTTGGTGAATGAGGCCTATGCGGTGCTCTCTGACCCGCTCAAAAGGCAGCTTTGGGAGGCAGCCAATGGAGAGGATCCAGGCGGTGCAGTCGCCGGCCCCGATGGTGATCCCTTCGCCAGGGGCTTTCCCGACTTTGAGGACTACCTCGCCGAATTGTTTGGCGACCGCCGGGCCAAGCGCCGGGAGCGCGAGAGCGTCTATGAACCGGATCGGGTTCCGGATCGCGTTAGGGAGCCGGTGAGGGAGCGGGTTGAGGTTGGCCCCACCGCTGGCCAGGTGGCAACGGCACCAGCCGCCCCGCCGCCAGTGGCGGCCACCACCGATTTGGAATCGGTGGTGGAGCTCACGCCTGAGCAGGCCCTCCAAGGTGAGCGCATCGAGCTCGAGCTCGCCAATGGCACCTGCATTGAGGTGTGGACCCCGCCCTTTGCCGGGGATGGCTGGCGATTGAGATTGGAAGGTGTGGCCGCCGGAGGAGCTGATCATTTCTTACAGCTGCGGGTGCGGACCGCCGACGGGCTTCGGGTTGATGGGCTGCGCATTCTCTACAAGTTGGAACTGACGCCGGCTGAGGCTGCCCTGGGCTGTGGCGTTGTCGTGCCGACCCTGCGGGGTCCGGTGAAAATGACCGTTCCAGCGGGTTCCTCCAGCGGTCGCCTACTCCGCCTACGGGGTCGTGGTTTGGAGTGGTCCGAGCAGCGCGGCGACCAGCTCGTTGAAATCAAGATCGTTGTGCCCGAGGAGCTCAGTGAGGCGGAGGTGGCCCTCTACCGCAGGCTCGAAGAACTGGCCCAGGGGGCCTAAGGCTCGAGAGCGGTGAGAGACTGAAGCCAACCTTGAGCCTCAATCGCGCCCCTATGTCGGTGCATGTCCTGCTTTTCGATTCCGGCAGTGACCAGGAGGGAATCCATTCGCTCGAGCTGAATGGCCGCACGGTGGTGCTGCTGTTTGAAGATCGCGATGACGCTGAGCGTTACGCCGGCCTGCTGGAAGCCCAGGACTTCCCCATTCCCACGGTGGAACTGTTGGATCGGGAAGAGATGGAGTTGTTCTGCAGCCAGGCTGGCTACGAGTCCCGGTTTGTTCCCTCAGGCTTCCTGCCAGAAAGTGCGGAAGATCGCCTGTTCATCGCGCCCCCAGAGCGCAACATGGACGTGGCCAATTGGCAGGATTCGGAGGACGGGAGCGACACAGAGCCAGGTGCCAATTCCGGTGGTAAGGCCACGGCTGAACCGATCGAAAGCGCCGATCCAAAGCTGGAGGCCTTTCGCCGCCAACTCGAGGGCTTGCTGTGAGCCTGAAGGTGCAGGGGGATCGCGGTCACCTGCTGACCGAACAGCCCCACCCATCCAGTGAAACCCTCGACCAGCTCGGCACCCAAGCGCTGGTTGACCTGTTTTTGCAGAACGACCTCGATGTCCAGCGGGCCGTCGAGGCTGCTGGTGATCACCTGGCTGCGGCCATCGACCAGGTCGCAGCCAGGCTCAGCAAGGGCGGCCGGCTGTTTTACCTAGGCGCCGGCACCTCGGGGCGGCTTGGGGTGTTGGATGCGGCCGAATGTCCCCCCACCTTTTGCAGCCCACCGGAGCTGGTGCAAGGCGTTCTCGCCGGCGGGGCCCCAGCCCTATTGCGCAGCTCTGAGGGCCTGGAAGATTTATACGAGGCGGGCGTTGCTGACTTGGAAGCACGGGGCTTTTGCCAGGCTGATTGCCTGGTTGGCATTGCCGCAGGCGGAACCACCCCCTACGTGTTGGGGGGGCTGAACCATGCCCAATCCATCGGTGCCTTGGCCATTGCCATGGCCTGTGTTCCCACGGAGCAGGCAGCCATGCCGTGTTCCATCAACATTCGGCTGCTCACCGGTCCTGAATTGCTGGCGGGGTCTACCAGGCTCAAGGCCGGTACGGCCACCAAAATGGCGCTCAATATCCTGTCGACCGGGGTCATGGTGCGACTGGGGAAGGTTTACGGAAACCGCATGGTCGATGTGGCAGTGACCAACGCCAAACTCGAAGACCGGGCGCTGCGCATTCTGGGCGACCTGGCGGGGGTGGCCAGGGAACCTGGCCGAGACCTGCTCCACAGGGCCCAAGGTTCGGTGAAATTGGCTCTGCTGATGGCGGCTACCGGGCTGGATGCGGCCGAAGCGGCAGACAAACTGCGCCAGTTCGGCCCCAGCCTGCGCCACACCCTGGAGGCCTGCGGCGCCTCCCTCAACGCCATCCCCTAGAGAAAGCCTCCCTAGCGAAAGCTCCCCCAATAGGGAGCTGTAAAGAGGTTGGTCCTGCGGCGGGTGCTGGCAGGAACTTCCTCCTTGGGGGTCATCAGCGCATGGCGCAGGGCATGGTGGGCACCACTGGGAATGCGATGGACGGCGAGGCGTTCGGCTGTCATGCGCACGATCTGCTGGGCCAGGGCCGCATTGGCCCGGAGGTTGTCGATCACCATCTCCACGGTGACGCTGGCGTGTTCCTGGTGCCAGCAGTCGTAGTCGGTGGCCATGGCCAGGGTGCTGTAAGCGATCTCCGCTTCCCGAGCGAGGCGAGCCTCGGTGTGGTTGGTCATACCGATCACGGAACAACCCCAGCTTCGGTAGAGCTCCGATTCGGCGCGGGTTGAGAAGGCAGGGCCCTCCATGCAGAGGTAGGTGCCGCCCCGGTGCAAGCTGCGGCCCTCCGGCATCAGGCTCTCGCCCACATCCGAGAGCAGCCGGCTCAAGGCGGGGCAAAAGGGATCGGCAAAGCCCACGTGGGCCACCAGTCCATCGCCAAAGAGGGTGGGGGGTCGTTGATGGGTTCGATCGATGAACTGATCCGGCACCACCATGTCCAGGGGGCGCACATGCTCCTGCAGGGAGCCCACGGCCGACACCGACAGAATCCACCGCACCCCCAAAGAGCGCAGGGCCCAAATATTGGCCTGGTAGGGAACCTCGCTGGGGGTGAAGCTGTGGTGGCGCCCATGGCGGGCCAGAAACACCACCTCCAAGTCACCGATGCGGCCTAACCGCAGGGCATCCGAGGGTTTGCCATAGGGGGTCTTGATCTTGAGTTTGCGGACATCCTCGAGGCCATCCATGGCGTAGAGGCCACTGCCGCCAATCACGCCCAGACGAGCGGTTTGGAGATCGAGCTCGATCGAATCCGGTTTGGCGCTGGCCATGGGGGGCAGGGCGAATCACGCCATTGTTGCCCCATGCACCGCGGCGGCCCCATACAGTCTCTTTTTTGCGTCTTTCGCCGTGACCAAAGCCCTGATGGATACAGAAGCCGGCACCATCGAGATTGAACTCTTCGATGCCGACGCCCCTGGCACCGTCGCCAATTTCGTCAAGTTGGCGGAGTCGGGCTTCTACGACGGTCTGGCCTTCCACCGCGTGATTGAAGGCTTCATGGCCCAGGGAGGTTGCCCAAACAGCCGTGAAGGTGCCCCGGGCATGGCTGGTACCGGTGGCCCTGGTTACCAGATCAACTGCGAAATCAACCCCAACAAGCATCAGGCCGGCACCTTCTCCATGGCCCACGCCGGCAAGAACACCGGCGGTTCCCAGTTCTTCCTCTGCCATGAAGCCCAACCCCACTTGGATGGGGTTCACACCGTCTTCGGCCACACCGGCAACATGGACGTGGTGCTGGCTGTGAAAAAGGGCACCAAGATCAGCAAGGTCACCATTCAGAAGTGATCGTCCAGAAGTGATCCTGCAGGGGTGATCATCCCGGTGATCCCCCAGCGGTGACAACCCAGGCGGATTTAGCCGGCTTAGCGCCAGACCAAAAACGCTCCGGGCTCCAACTGGAGCCCTTGGGAGATTGGTCCGCCGCCCGATGGAGAACCCAGTTCCGCTAATGGGCGTGGGCTGGGTTCGAGTTCGACGCTGGGATGGCTGGACCGTTGGCCATCGGGGGCCAGCAGCAAGCTGACAGCCTGGGTTCCATGCCAACCGGCCATGGTGGCCAGAAGCTTTTGGATTTGGGCGGGATCGATGGCCCGATCCAGGCCCGGTCCGAGGAGCACGGCTAGGGCTGGCTGATTCAACAGGGCCAGCAGGCGGGGATGGTCTTCCACCTCCAAGCTGAGCTGCTCGGCGTCTGCCCATTGGCGGAGTTGCTCACGGTGGGGGGCCCAGGCCAGGGGGTCCGTGTCGCCGTGCCAGGCAAGCACCACCTGGGGACCATCCATCATGTGGCCGAGTTTGGTGCGCTTGGTCTGGAGGTACGCGGCGTTGTGCTGACCGGCATCCATCACCAGGGGCACCCGCCCTTCGACCTGGAGTCCATAGCCGCCCAATCCGGCAATTTTGCGGGGATTGTTGGTGATTAATTGCAGCCGCTGTACGCCCAGGTCACTCAGGATTTGGGCTCCGACCCCGTAGTTGCGGAGGTCGGCGGCAAAGCCCAACCTTTCGTTGGCTTCCACGGTGTCTAGGCCCGTGTCTTGCAGGGAATAGGCCTTGAGCTTGTTGATCAAACCGATCCCACGGCCTTCCTGGCGTAGATACACCACCACCCCCTCTCCGGCCGCCTCCACCATGCGCAGGGCCGCCTCCAGTTGGGGCCGGCAATCACAACGCAGCGAACCGAAGGCATCGCCCGTTAGGCACTCGGAGTGCACCCGAACCAAAACCGGATCTGTCGCTGTTTCGGGATGGCCTTTAACGATCGCCATGTGCTCGCTGCCATCGAGCTCAT
Organism: Cyanobium sp. NIES-981; assembly: GCA_945896675.1. GTDB lineage: Bacteria > Cyanobacteriota > Cyanobacteriia > PCC-6307 > Cyanobiaceae > Cyanobium_A. Next base: position 110,425 of record CAMDEM010000001.1, on the reverse strand, counting down.
TGCGGTAGCCAATGGCCCGGAACGTGCCGAAGGCACTGGGCATGGCGGCCTCGGCCTGGCGGCGCACAAAGCGCTCGGTAGCAAGCCTGTAGCCGATCAGATCGGCGATGTTGATCAGCTTGAGCTTGTGGCGCTGGGCGTAATCCACCAATTGGGGCAACCGGGCCATGGAGCCATCGGCGTTCTGGATCTCACAGATCACGCCAGCTGGATACAAGCCAGCCAGTCGGGCTAAATCGACGGCGGCCTCGGTGTGGCCAGCCCGCTTGAGCACCCCCCCTTGCTTGGCCCGGAGCGGAAAGATGTGACCGGGGCGGCGGAGGTCGGCGGGCCGGGTGGTCGGATGGATCGCCACCTGGATCGTGCGGGCCCGATCCTCGGCAGAAATTCCAGTGCTCACACCATTTTCAGGGCCTGCGTCCACACTCACGGTGAAGGCGGTCTGGTTGCTGTCGGTGTTGCGATCCACCATCAAGGGCAGATCCAGCACGTCGAGGCGCTCGCCCTCCATGGCGAGGCAAATCAGCCCCCGGGCCTCGGTGGCCATGAAGTTGATCTGTTCAGGGGTGGCGAACTGGGCCGCACAGATCAGATCCCCCTCGTTCTCCCGGTTTTCGTCGTCGACAACGACAATCGAATCACCGTTACGGATAGCGGCCAGGGCGTCCGCAATCGGGTCAAAGGCAATGGCTATGCCCTGCTGGCTAGGCGGTTGGTCGCTCAGAAGGGTCAAAGGAAAGCCCACCGGGCCCATGGCCCCTAGCGCAATCATCCTTTATAAAGCCCGGTACGTTCGGCCCAAGGGTCACTGCGATGACAAGCAAGCGCGTTGCGGTCATAGGCGCTAGCGGCTACGGCGGTCTACAGACCTTGCGCCTGCTCCACCAGCACCCGGGCCTGGAGGTCACCTTTTTAGGGGGCGAGCGCAGCAGCGGCAAGCGCTGGAGTTCCCTGGTTCCCTTCCTGCCCCTGGCAGGCGACCCCGTTGTCCAGAGTCCCGATCCGGTAGCCATCGCCGAGCAGGCCGATTTCGCCGTGCTCAGCCTGCCCAATGGGCTAGCGGCCCAACTGGTGCCGGCCCTGCTCGAACGGGGGGTGCGGGTGGTGGATCTTTCCGCCGACTACCGCTACCGCTCCCTCGACGAGTGGAAGCAGGTGTATGCCCAGGAAGCCCAGGAGGTAGTTCGCAGCGACAGCCACCTCTGCCAGAGCGCCGTCTATGGCTTGCCGGAGTGGGAGGCCGATCGGATCCGGGAGGCCCGTCTGGTGGCCGCCCCAGGCTGCTTCCCCACGGCTTCGCTGCTGGGCCTGCTGCCCTTTTTGAAGCAGGGATTAATCGATACCAGTGGCATCGTGATCGACGCCAAAACAGGCACCTCGGGTGGGGGTAGGGCTGCCAAGGAAAACCTACTTTTGGCCGAGGCCTCGGAGGCCGTCGCCCCCTATGGCGTGGTGGGCCATCGCCACACCAGTGAGATTGAGCAGGCCGCAAGCCAGGCGGCCGGCCAACCGATCCAGCTCCAGTTCACCCCCCACCTGATGCCGATGGTGCGCGGGCTCCTGGCCACGGTGTACTGCAGGCTGCGCGACCCCGGTCTGCGTTCGGACGATTGCCGCACCCTGCTGGAAGCGGCCTACCGCCATGCCCCCTGCGTGGATGTGCTGCCGGTGGGCACCTATCCCTCCACCAAGTGGGTGCGCCAAACCAACCGGGCCCTGCTTTCCGTACAGGTTGACCCCCGCACGGGCCAGCTGATTCTGATGGCTGCCATCGACAATCTGGTCAAAGGCCAGGCGGGCCAAGGGGTGCAATGCCTCAACCTGATGGCAGGGCTTGATGCCACCACAGGGCTCCCCCTCTTGCCCTTCTATCCCTAAAGACCCAGCTTTTGGGCAGCAAGGGCAACGGCCAAGGGCAGGACCTTGTGTTCCTGGCGATGGATCCGGGCACTCAAACTGGCGTGGTCATCGGTTTTGAGCACGGGCACCGCCGCCTGAACGAGGATTTCTCCCGCATCAACCTCCTCACTCACCAGGTGGGCGGTGCAGCCGCTGAGGGTCACCCCCGCTGCCAGCGCTTGGCCGACACCATCGATCCCAGGAAAGCTGGGCAACAGGGAGGGGTGGATGTTGATCAGCCGTGCTGGATAGGCCTGGATGAGCAACGGTGTGACGATCCGCATCCACCCGGCCATGGCCACCAGATCCACCTGCTGCTGCTGAAAGGCCTGGATCAGGGCCCGGTCCAAATCCTCCCGCCTTGGATAGTGGCGATGGTCGATCAAGGTGCAGGGAATTCCAAGCCGTTCAGCGCGCCGATGGGCGCCGCATTGGTCGTTGTTCACGACAAGCAAAACGATCTCTGCCCAGCCCCGGCGGCAGCTCTCGGCCAGGGCCTCGAAGTTGCTGCCTTCCCCGGAGGCCATCACGCCGAGCCGCAAGGGCTGCCTGGTTGATGGCCAGTCCTGTGGCAACGGCCACTGGACGCCGCCCCCACGATCGCTAGGGTCTGCCAAAGCGGGCATTGCGCCATGTCCCATCTCACCATCCTGCCAACCGTGCTTCGCGATGCCGAAGCCCTGGCCCATTGCCTGGAAGCCCTGGGCCATCGACCCGTGTGGGGAGGTGTCTTGAAGGGATTCGCCGACGACTGCCAAAGCGTTGTGCTGCAGATCGATCTAGGCGGCGAGGCGAGGCTGGGCTGGTGCCGCCAACAGGATGGCTCCCTGGCCCTGGTGGGGGATTTGCAAAGGCTGAGCCGCAGCAAATCAGTTGCCAGCCTGCTTGGGGACATCACCCGCCGCTACGCCACCCACAGGGCCCTGAGCGCCCTGGCCGAGCCTGCCCAGGGGTTTTTGGACTGCCACGTGAGCGTTAGCGCCTAAACCCCGATTCCCGGTGCCACTCCTTCAGCTCGATCTCAGGGCCGCCAACCAGCATCTTGTGGGTGTGTGCGTCAGCCATACCCCCACTCAAACCACCCTGCGGTTGTCGCTGCCGGCCTGGACCCCAGGCTCCTATCTCATTCGCGACTATGTGCGCCAGCTGGAAGGCCTGCGGGTGAGCCAGCAGGGGACCCCCCTGGAGCTCCGCCGGATCAGTCCGTCGAGCTGGGAGGTTGGGCTTCCAAACCTTGAGCCCCTGGAGATTCATTACCAGCTGGTCGCCACCGAACTCAGTGTGAGGACCTGCCATCTCACGGCTGACCATGGCTTTTTAGCCTTAGCGGCCGTTGCCGTAGAGATCGAGGGGGAACGGTGGAATCCCCACGGGCTTCAACTTCAGTTGCCAGCAGGCTGGAAACCCTTTGTCCCCCTGCAGGAAACGGGCAATTGCTCGGGGGAGGCCGATGGCTGGATAGCGGCTGATTTTGACCAGCTGATCGACACCCCCATCGAGGCCGGGCCCCACGGCGCCCATGGCTTCTCCGTTGCAGGAGTGCCCCACCGCTGGGTGACCTGGGGCCAAACCCTGGCTGGTGACGACTTCATCGCTGCTGATCCCCATTGGCTAGCCGACGTGGAACGGGTCTGCCAGGCGTGCTGCGCACTGATGGGCGTGAACCGGCCAGCGGCGGATCACTACCTGTTTGTGCTGCACCTCAGCGAAAACGGCTATGGCGGTTTGGAGCACGACTCCAGCACCGTGTTGCACTACGGCCGCAAGGCCCTTGCCAAGGCCGATGGTCGGCGCAAGCTGCTGCAATTGGTGGCCCATGAATACCTGCACCAGTGGAATGTGCGGCGTCTAAGGCCCGCGGAACTCACCCCCTATCGCTATGGCGATCCCGTGGTGATTCCAACCCTTTGGTTTGCCGAGGGGATCACGAGCTACGTGGACCAGCTGTTCCCCTATGCCGCTGGGGTAACAACCGCCGAATCGGTGCTAGAGGATCTGGGCGCCGACCTAAGCCGCTACCTACTGAGTCCTGGTCGAGCAGTGCAAAGTCTGCTGGACAGCAGCCAGGAGGGCTGGGTGAAGCTCTACAAGAGCGATGCCTATTCGTCTAACAGCCAAATCAGCTATTACCTCAAAGGGGCCGTCGTAGCCCTTGTGCTCGACTTAATCCTGCGCCGCCATGGAGCATCCCTCACCCAGGTTTTGCACAACCTCTGGCAAAGCCATGGACGATGGGGCAGGGGTTACCACGAAGCGGATCTGGTAGAAGCGTTTGCGGAGTTCCATGCCCCCCTTTCAAGCCTCTTGCCCCAATGGTTACGCAGCCAGCAAGACCCTCCTTTGCATGAGTTGCTTGCCGATGTTGGCCTCGAACTCACCCCAGAGACGGAAACCCATCTCGATCTTGGCGCCTGCGTGGAGTTGAAAGGCGGTCAGTTGTGGGTGCAAAGAGTTAACCGCCATGGCCCGGCATCAGAGGCGGGATTGATGGTGGGGGATGAACTCGTGGCCCTCGATGCTGAGCGCCTGCTTAACCCGGAGGATCTTGCTTCCTTACTCAATCTGAAGCGTGCTGGCCAACAGCGCCAGCTCCTGATCGCCCGGGACAGTCTGATCCGCAGCCTGACAATTACCCCTGCTAGTCCATCGATTAAGGCCTGGACCCTGGGCCTGGTTGCCGGCCAAACCGAGCAGACAACGGCCCAGCGCAACCGTTGGCTAAGCCTGCAACCGGCATGAACCAACCAGAGCACCAGCCCCCCCACCCCCCACGGATCCATACGGGTAGAGCCGGTGCCCTTGTGATCACCGGCTCTCTACTGATTGGAGCAGTTTTGGTCATGGGCGGATTGGGCTGGATCGGGCGGGGCGGAGCCTTGAGCCCCACCGGCCCAAGCCCAACGACAGCCGAAACCCCACGGGATAACGGTGGGCGCCTACCGCCTGCCAGACCTGCCTGGGTTTCCCCCCTGCAACCCAGCTGCAGCATTCAGGATTTAGCCCAGCGTCAGCACTTGCAAGCCCTGCTAGCGGCCTTGCGAACCGCGCCAAAGAGGGTGCGGGTGGATCCCACCAACTTCGGAGAACGTTTTCGCCGCGATGCCTTTGGCCAGGCCGTCGACCCCACGCCCAGGCTGGTCGTGTTGCACGAAACGGTCTATGGGCTGAGATCAGCGATCCACACCTTCAGAACACCGCACCCCAATGATGAAGACCAGGTCAGTTATCACGCCCTCATTGGTGAAGATGGCCAGGTGATTCAGTTGCTGGATCCGTCCAAGCGAGCGTTTGGAGCCGGCAACTCAGCCTTCAACGGTCAATGGGTGGTCACCAATCCAAAAGTGGGTGGCTCGATCAATAATTTCGCTTTGCATGTGAGCTTGGAAACACCCCTCGATGGCGAGAATAACAACCCTGGCCATAGCGGCTACAGCTCTGCCCAGTACGACTCCCTTGCCGCCCTGCTGGCCGATTGGATGGGGCGCTACCCAATCGAACCAGAAAACATCACAACCCATCAAGCTGTCGATCTCGGGGGGGAGCGGTCCGATCCACGCAGCTTTAACTGGCAGGCCCTGCAGGAACGGCTACAAAATCTTGGTCTGCTTTGCTAAAGACTATTGCCATAGCAATCTCTAAGTTAAAAAAACCTAAATCAAAGGTGATCTGTTGGGCCGGCGGACGCCATACATCACGGCATGCAATTCCGTGTCCTGCATGGCCCGAAGAATGCGCCGCGGGTAATCCAACTTGCCATTGTGGAGGTAGGCAAGGGTGGCGAGTTGCTTGGCCTCGTGGGGGTTAGTACTCGCCTGCAGGGTGTGGTTCTGGGGGAAGTCCAATTCCTTGGCCAACCGGGCAAACTTACCGATAAGGAGGATCACATTTTGATCCGGATCCAACAAGCGATCACGCGCTTTGGATATGTCAGTTTCACTGGCATTTGGCTTTAAAAGCCCCTGGTGAACCATTTCGCCAAGGCCTAGCTGGGCCGGGCCGTGGGTTTGAAACAGGCCTGAATGGGCCGCGATGGGTAAATCCTCACCGGGCTTGGCATGGCGCATTTCATCAAATAAAACAGCGGCCACAAGCATCGGATTCACATTCCGCTTGAGCGATTCCTTGAGAATCAGGGGCTGCAAGTCCTGGATGCGGCCGAGGGTATAGCTCCGCAACGGCTGGAGTTGGTCGATGCCCTCGGTGAACAGCTGGGCCAGCCGGGGCTGGGAACCGTGCACCCCAAAGCGGAGCCGAAGCTGCTTGAGCTCCTTGGCGGAAAATTGAACCGGGTCAGCGCCTTCCCCATCTCCCGGAGGGGGGTTGATGCTGCTGCTTAAGCCCGGATCCAAGAGGAGCAGGGGGTCCGCTCGCCGCTGGCTGAGCGGCATCACGGCCAATCCCAGCAACAAGCTCGCTACAGCAAGGTGGCGATAAAGCTGGGACAACGGATTCGATTACCTGTTAAGGATCATAAATAATTATTCCGCAACTTTCCGTCCTGGGTGAACGGTCTAGCGTCCGGCCCCCTGGCTGGCGCAGATGATTCAGTGGAACTAACCTGTGAAAACCCAGCTTGAGCCTGCGTTTTCGCCATGGTTGCCGATTTCGATGCCTCAAGACCGGCAAACCAATGGCAGCGCTATTGCCAGATGCTTTGGCATCACGAGGATCTCGGTTTTTGGCTGGATGTGAGCCGGATGGCCCTGGGCCAGCAGGACATCGATGGTCTGGCCCCCCGGTTCGAATCAGCCTTTGCTGCCATGGCAGCCCTCGAAGCCGGGGCGATCGCCAATGCCGATGAAGGCCGTCAGGTGGGCCATTACTGGCTGCGATGCCCAGAACTTGCCCCAGACCCCGCTACAACAGCCCACATTTCCGCAGAGATTGACCGGATCGAGGCTTTTGCCCAGGACGTGATCAGCGGCACGGTTCAAACGCCTTCGGGTCAGACGTTTACCGATGTGCTGTGGATTGGGATCGGGGGATCGGGTTTGGGGCCCCTCTTGATGATCAGGGCGCTTCAAAACGAGGGCCAAGGGCTTCCCTTCCATTTTTTCGACAACGTCGATCCCCAAGGCTTGAGCCGCACCCTGGCGGCGTTAGGGGAGCGCCTCACCACCACCCTGGTGGTTGTGGTGAGTAAATCCGGCGGCACGCCGGAACCCCACATCGGCATGAACCAAGCCCGTCTGCGCCTGGAATCCGCAGGGGGCCAGTGGAACAAGCAAGCCGTGGCAGTGACCTTGCTGGGCAGCAAGCTCGATCAACAGGCCGAATCGGAAGGTTGGTTACGTCGCTTCGACATGTTCGATTGGGTGGGAGGCCGCACCAGCATCACCAGTGCCGTGGGTCTCCTACCGGGCGCATTAATCGGAGCCGATATCCGGGCCTTTCTTGCGGGCGCCGCCGTGATGGATCGGGCCACCCGACTGCCGGATCTCACCGCAAACCCGGCTGCCCTCATGGCAGCGGCCTGGTATGTGGCGGGCCACGGCAAAGGCCAACGGGACATGGTGGTGCTGCCCTACCGCGACCGGCTGGAGGTGTTCAGTCGCTACCTCCAGCAATTGGTGATGGAGAGTTTGGGCAAGAAATGTGATCGCTCAGGCAACGTGGTGCACCAGGGGATTGCGGTCTATGGCAATAAGGGTTCCACCGACCAGCACGCCTACGTTCAGCAACTGCGGGATGGCATCGACAACTTCTTTGTCACGTTCATCGAAGCCCTCGATGACCCCGCAGATATTCCCGCCATTGATGGAGCCTGGCCCGGCGACTATCTGGATGGCTTCCTGCAGGGAACACGATCGGCGCTGATGGAAGGGGGGCGCCAAAGCATGGCCATTACCTTGCGCCGCTTCGATGCCCGCAGTCTGGGTGCCCTGATTGCACTATTTGAGAGGGCCGTCGGCCTCTACGGCGAGTTGGTGAATGTGAACGCCTACCACCAGCCCGGCGTGGAAGCAGGCAAAGCTGCAGCCGCTGAAATTTTGGACCTTCAAAAGCGCGTCGAGGCCGTGCTCGCCGATGGCCAGCCCCGCAATGTCGAGGCCGTACGACAGGCCACGGGCACCGACGGCGCCGAAGCCGTCTTCTGGATCCTGCGCCACCTTTGCATGAATGACCGTGGCTACAGCGCCAGCGGTGACTGGGGCACCCCCGCCGAACTCCTGTTCCACCGGACCTAGGGCCCTAGGAATTAGGGCACCAGGACCTACGGAACAAGGTTGACTAACTTCCCTGGCACCACGATGACCCGGCTGGGAGCCTTGCCTTCCAGCCATTTGGCGGCTACTTCACTCGCCAGGGCCAACCGTTCCAAGCTGGCCTTGTCGGCGCTGGCTGGCACCATCAAGCTGCCGCGCACCTTCCCCTTGATTTGAATCACCAGCTCAATGGTTTCCCGCACCAGCGCCTGTGAATCCGCCGTGGGCCAACGCTGGCTATGGACCCCCGATGCCCCCCCGAGTTTGAGCCAAAGCTCTTCGGCCAGGTGGGGCGCAAAGGGTGCCAGCAGAACCAGCAAGGTGTGGACCGCTTCTGTGGCAATGCCATCACCGGATGCTTCAAGGTGCTCGGCCATGGCGTTGCTGAGTTTCATCAACTCAGAAACAGCCGTGTTGAATTGATAATCGCCATCGAGATCTTCACTGATGGCACTGATCGCCGTGTGCACGGCCCGCCTCAGCTCTTGTTCGCTGGAGGTGAGCTGCCCCAGGGTTTCTGGACTCGGTAGGGATGGAGCCGGCGAGGTTGATGGGCCTGGGGCCGCGAGGGACAGCCCTCTTGCATGGGCGGCGTCAATCAGGCGCCAAATGCGTTGGAGGAACCGGTATTGACCTTCCACATCGGCGTCATCCCATTCCAGATCCTTTTCAGGCGGAGCCTTAAACAGAATGAACATGCGCGCCGTGTCGGCGCCGTATTGGTCGATCACAACGGCAGGATCCACACCGTTGTACTTCGACTTCGACATCTTTTCGTAGAAGGTGTCGAGGTGATCGCCGGTGATGGGATCGCGGGGATCGCTGGAATCCGCCACATCGGCGGGGGCAACATACTTGCCGGTACTGGGATTTTTATAGGTAATCGCCTGCACCATGCCCTGGGTCAGCAGACGGCTGAAGGGTTCATCAAAACCGAGCAAACCTCGATCGCGCAGGGCTTTGGTGAAGAAGCGGGCATAGAGCAGATGCAAGATGGCGTGCTCAATTCCACCCACGTATTGGTCCACGGGTAGCCAGCGATCCACCGACTCGCGGCTAAATGGCAGCGCCGTGTTTTTGGGGTCGCTGTAGCGAAGGAAATACCAGCTGGAACACATAAACGTGTCCATGGTGTCGGTCTCCCGTTTCGCAGGGGTCCCGCAACAGGGACAACCAACCGAGACCCAGTCGTCGAGTTGGGCCAAAGGGGAGGCCCCTTTACCACTGAAAGCCACGTTGCGGGGCAACTCCACGGGGAGTTGGTCCTCTGGAACAGGAACCACGCCGCAGCTCGGGCAGTGGATCACAGGAATGGGGCAGCCCCAGTAGCGCTGCCTCGAGATCAACCAATCCCGCAATCGGTATTGCACCTTTTGAGTTCCCCAGCCATCGGCTTCAGCGGCTGCGGTGATGGCGTCCTTAGCGGCGCCACTGGTGAGGCCGTCAAAGGGACCGGAATGGATCAAGACCCCTGGCTCGGTCCACGCCGAACCTTCGACGGCATGGTCATCGGCTCCTTCCGGAATGATCACCTGCTTCACAGGCAGCTCGTATTGGCGGGCGAACTGGAAATCCCGTTCGTCGTGGGCAGGCACACCCATGACGGCCCCCGTTCCGTAGTCGGCCAGGACGTAATCGGCAATCCAAAGGGGAATGGGTTGGCCAGTAGCCGGATTCAGCACCTCGACACCGAGGGGCACACCCCGTTTGGCGCGGTCATCCGCCGTACGTTCCTGCTCACTTTGGCGGCTCACCAGGTCGCAGAAGGCTTCCACCGCAATCTGTTGATTGGCCATGGTGAGGCTGGAAACCAGGGGGTGTTCAGGGGCAAGCACCACATAACTGGCTCCGAAGACGGTGTCGGCCCTCGTGGTGAACACCTTGATCACCTGGTCGGTGGCCTGGCCGGAGCCATCCAGCACCACAAAATCGAGTTCGGCCCCGGTTGAACGTCCAATCCAATTGGCCTGCATGGTGCGCACCCGCTCAGGCCAACCCGTCAATTTGGGCAGGTCTTCCAGCAGGGCATCGGCATAGGCCGTGATCTTGAGGAACCACTGGCGCAATTTGCGCTTTTCCACCAAGGCCCCCGAACGCCAGGAGCGCCCTTCCCCATCCACCTGTTCATTGGCGAGAACGGTTTGGTCGATGGGATCCCAGTTCACCGTTGCGTCGCTCTGGTAGGCCAGGCCCCCGTCGAGAAACTGCAGGAAAATCCATTGGGTCCAGCGGTAGTAATCGCTGTGGCAAGTGGCGACTTCCCGGTCCCAATCGATCGAAAGGCCCAGCTTTTTCAACTGGGACCGCATGGAGGCAATGTTTTGGTCGGTCCAATCGCCCGGATCCACGCCCCGTTCGATGGCGGCATTCTCCGCTGGCAAGCCAAAGGCATCCCAGCCCATCGGATGGAGCACCTGCTTGCCGCGCATGCGGGCCACCCGGGCGATCACATCGGTGATGACGTAATTGCGCACGTGGCCCATGTGCAAGTTCCCCGAGGGATAGGGGAACATCGAGAGGGCGTAGTAGGTGTCTCCGGGCTCTGCAGGGGTTTGGGGCCCTGGCGTTGCATGGGACTGCTGGCTATCCCAGTGCTCCTGCCAGCGCTGTTCGATGGCTTGGGGCTCGTACCGGGACGCGTCGCTCACTGCAGGCTCTCAAGGGCCGGCCCCGCCAGTCAGGCCGATGGTTTGGTTGTGATCGTGCCACAGAATGCCGCGCTGATTGGGGGTGCCTTCAAACCAGGGGACGAATGACTGAGGCACTGGAGCGCCGTATCAACGTGAGCGGGCGACCTTCGCCCGGGTTCAAGGCCAGATAATCCATGTCTTGCCATTGGATGGTGCCTTCGAGTTCGCTGTGGCCGAGGACCTGAATCGCCACCGGTGTCTGGCGCCGAATCAGATCTTGGAGATGGCGGGTGCTGGGCTGGTCGGTATCGAGGGCAGGGGGACGCCGCTCAAAAAAGCTCTGCATAGGATTCGACCACCGATCTATTGCCTCCCATCGTGCTGCAGTTCAGCAAATACCAAGGTCTGGGAAACGATTTCCTGATGCTGGATGGCCGTGATGCAGCCAGCACCGCCTTCTGCTTTGACCTCACCCCTGGGCGGATTCAGCGGCTCTGTGACCGCCGCTTTGGCGTGGGCGGCGATGGGGTGATCCTGGCCCTGCCACCCCGGGAAGGGGGAGAGCTGCGCATGCGCATCTTCAACGCCGATGGCACGGAGCCCGAAATGTGTGGCAACGGCATTCGTTGCCTAGCCCGGTTTTTGGCCGACAGCGATGGGGATCAACCGGGCCGGGAGTGGCAGATCGAAACCCTGGCTGGTCGCATCGTTCCAAAGCTGGAAGCGGGTGGCGTCATCCGGGTGGACATGGGCCCTCCCTTCCTGGAGCCGGTCAGTGTGCCGACCACCCTGGAGATTGGCGATTCAGGGATCCCCCAGGGCGAATTGGTGGCGGACGGGGAGGTCTTTGCCGTGGGCGCCGCAGGCATGGGAAATCCCCATGTGGTGATCCCCGTAGCTGATGTGCAGGCCATTGATCTGGAGCGCTTTGGATCTGCCCTGGAGGTGCATCCAGCCTTCCCGGCAAAGACCAACGTGCACTTTGTCCAAGCCTTGAACCCCCGCCACCTGGTGATGCGGGTGTGGGAACGGGGGGCCGGGCCCACCCTGGCCTGCGGGACGGGTGCCTGCGCCACCTTGGTGGTGTGTCACAGCCTGGGCATCGCCGATCGCCAGGCCCGGCTGGACCTGCCCGGCGGACCGCTTGAAATTACGTGGGATGGAGCCACGGGCCACGTGTTCATGACAGGGCCTGCGGAGGCGGTTTTTGATGGGGTGGTCAGCCCAGACGTGTGGGGCACCGACGTCCTCGTCGTGAAGGCTGAAGCGCCCCTGGATGGGCCTGGAATAGCGATGCCTTCAGTGCCATCAGAAGACGCACAACCCCCAACCATTGGCATGGCAGCCATTGATTGCGCGACGGCCTGCACCACCGGCTGCCAGCGGCCCGAGGCCTGTCCATCGGCAGAGGCCAGAGCCCGGGTATCAGCACTGTTAAGCAACAGTTCCTTGGACGATCTGGTCAACCTGGCCACCAGTTCATTGGAAGCCCGAACCCGGGCCCGCTTCCAGCCGGATCCTGGTCGACAGGCGTGAGCGCGCCGTTGACCCCCCAGGTCTATCTGGATTCCTGCGCCACCACACCGCCAGCTCCTGAAGTGCTGGACGTGATGGCCGCGGTCCATGGCGAGGCCTGGGCCAACCCCTCGAGCCTCCATGGCTTCGGATTGGCGGCCGCCGAGAGGCTTGAGCGCTCCCGCCAGCGGATTGCCGAAATCCTGGGCTGCACCGCCAACCAGGTGATCCTGACCTCGGGCGGCACCGAGTCGATCCATATGGCCCTACTAGGGGTTGCAGCCGATGGGCCGCCCGGGCGCCTGGTGATCTCTTCGGTGGAACATCCGGCCACGGTGGCTGCTGCCGCCCAGTTGCAACGGCGGGGATGGCAGGTGGAGTGTTGCCCCGTGGACCACCTGGGAGCGGTCGACCTTGAGGCCTTGGAGTCACTGCTCAAACCACCAACGCGATTGCTGTCGTTGATCTGGGGCCAAAGCGAGGTGGGCACCCTCCAGCCCATCGAGGCCATTGGCCGGCGCTGCCGGGAGGCTGGCGTGCTTCTGCACGTGGATGCCGTGCAGGTGGTGGGCCATCAGCCGGTGGAATTCAACCAACTTCCAATCGATCTGTTGAGCCTGGCTGGCCACAAACTCCAGGGGCCAAGGGGGGTCGGCGCCCTGCTGGTGCGATCCGATCTCAAGCTCAAGCCCTTCATTGGCGGGGGGGGGCAGGAATCCGGCCGCCGGGGGGGCACCGAGCCGGTGGCCCTGGTGGCCGGATTGGCCCAGGCCTTGGACCTGTGCCACGGGCGTCTTTTGGCCCATGGGGGTCGCGATCCGGTGGCCGATCTCCGCGATGGCCTGCTGGACCGTCTGCTCGTGTTGCCAGGGGTCGAGCTCAGCGGCCCAAATCCCCAGGATCCAACGGGACCAAGGCGCTTACCTCACCACATCAGCCTGTTGATGGCTGCGCCAGGGGGCAAACCCATCTCTGGGCGGCGGTTGGTGCAGACGATCTGGCAGCAGGGCTACGCCGTAAGCAGTGGTTCGGCCTGCAGCAGCGGCCGGGGTGCCAATCCCTGGGGCATGGCACCAAGCGCGATCCTGCAGGCCATGGGCTATCCAGACCCCATAGCGGCCAGCGGCCTACGGATCAGCCTCGGTCCGTGGCTCACGGCTCAGGAACTCGAAGGGGTGCCAGGGGCCATTGAGCGCGGGAAACTGCGGGTGATCGCCGGGGAGCCCGTGGGCTGAATCCGCCTCTGCCTAGGGTCGGTCGATCTGAGATGGGTTGATGCTCCCAGCTGATTTACGGGCGGCTGAGGCCCAGGCGCTAGCAGCGGTGGTTGCGGCGCTTGGGGCGGAACCCAAGGGGCGTTGGACCGTGGATTGGCGGTTTGAAGGCTTGCGCTTGCTACCAGTGGTGTTGCGCTTCAGTGAAGCGTTGCTGGGCTCGGCAGGTCCCATGGGCGACCAGGCCCTGAAGGTGTTGTTCCCCGATGCAGGGGCCTGTGCCCTAGCCAAGCGGGATGCCCCAGAGCTGGCCCCCCTCTGTTCTGATTTGCGCGGCCACATGCGGGTGCAATCGGATGGTCCTAGCCGGGGGGTGCTCTTGGCGATTGGCCCGTCCCAGTCCGACTACGAGGATTTCGAGTCGGTGTGCGGCCAGCACCTTGGTGCGATGGTGGTCATCAATGGGGCCTTGGAAGATGCGGCGGTGGGGATTGGCAGCGTGGCCCGCCAGCGTCGCCGGGGTTTTCTCTCCCAATGGCAGGCGGCCTACAGCCTGATTCCCCTGGATGGCAGTGCCCTGCGGCGCGCCTTCCCGGGCAGCTGGGAGCTCTACCGCCAGGACACCGATGGCTATCGGCTGGTCGAAAGCTTTGATCAGAAGCCCGATGCGGAGCAGCAGGCCCTAGCCCTAGCCGGGGGAGATGGCCTGGGTGTGGGTGGCAATTTAAAGATGGTGGATGCCTTCATCGAAGGGCTGCGCAGTTAGGGGCTTGGGCCCCCTGGCCAAGCTCCGTAAACTGCGCGAAACGCACCTCCCTGCATGGCTCCCGAGAGCAACCCTGCGCCCCCAAGCCTCCGTCGTTCCTGGGGCTTGGTTGACCTGGGGGCAGCCCTGGCAGTGGTCCTGGCCGCCGGGGGAGTGATCTGGAGTCCGAAGCTGAGCACCAGCGTCGCCAAGGCCACCGGCGCCCTCACGCCGGTGATCGTGAGCGTCGACGTGCGTGGCATTCCCGTGGCCAACCCCACAGCCCTACTTGAGCAAGCTCGGGAGGAGGGCAAGGTGGCGATTGTGATCCGCAACCAACCCCACGGCACCGTGGCGATCCAGCAGGTGATCCCCCTGCCCAGGCTGTTGAGTGCGGTGCAGCCCAATGGCACAGTCGTCTCAGCGGTGGACCCCAACCAGAAATACCTGGCAACCCTGGACGCCCGTTTTGTGCTCGAAGGCCAGGGCCGCAAACGCGGTGGCGGCGTTGTGTTCGGCAACCAGAATTTAAAAATCGGCACCCCCGTAGAGATCGAAGGCAACAATTTCCGGATTACGGGCACCGTCACAAACCTCAAGGTTCAAAACAGCTGATATGACCCACCGCAGGGCCCTGCCCTTTGCCTCCAGGGCCGTGCCCTTTGCGATAAGTGTTCCGGTACTTCTCGCGGCAGCTCCAGCCCTGGTTCAGCCAGGGCCTGCTGGTGCCCAAACCCCGGAGAGGGTGTTACCCCTGGCATCCCTGCCTGCTCCCCCACCGCCCCTTGGCCTGCCCCTCCTCCAGGAGCAGGTCAGCTGTCCGCTCTTACAGAAGCGCCTCTTGGTGGCGGTGGGGTCCGAGCTCCCGGTCTGGAGCATCACCGTTGCCGATCCCCAGGGCCGCCTGCTGGCCGATCTCAACGGCCAGCGATCCAGGCTGCCCGCATCCAATGAGAAGCTGATCAGTACCGCCTTTGCCCTGGATCAGTTAGGCCCCGATTACCGCCTCAAAACCCAGCTTTGGCGGCTCACGGATGGAACCTACCGCCTAACCGGTGAGGGCGACCCCGATCTAGCCCTGCCCCAGCTGCAACGGTTCGCGCGCTTGGCCCTCGGCAGTGGTGGTGCCGGTGCGGTGGATGGCAATGGAAGGTTGCCTTCCCTGGTGAAGCTGGAACTGGTGGAGGAACCCGCCCAGACCTGGTGGCCCCAGGCCTGGCATCTCGATGATCGCTACGCCGCCTATGGCGCCCCGATTACCCGCTTGGCGATCACCAGCAATGCCATCAATGATGCGGTCCTGAATCCCCCGGCCCGGTTGCAAAATTTGATGCTGAAAACCCTTGCCAAGCAGGGCAGCACCAGGGTTCAACTCAGCGTGGTGTCAGCCCGCCAAGCCATGCCCTCTACAGCTGTTTTGCTGCATGAGGAAAGCTCAGCTCCCATGCACAACCTGTTGAGCTTGGCGAACAGCGAAAGCCACAACTTCACGACCGAGGTGCTGTTGAGACAAGCTGCCGGCACCTGGGACCTAGCGGAGGCCCGCCGACGCACCATGCTCTGGCTTGCCCAGCAGGGTTTGCCCATGCAGGGGGTCTATGTGGCCGATGGCAGCGGGCTCGGTCGGGACAACCGGGTCTCGAGCCGGCTGCTTGCCAGCCTTCTGTTACGGATGAGTCAACACCCCTACGCCCGTAATTACGTGGCATCAATGGCCATTGCGGGCCAAAGGGGAACCCTGCGAAATTTGTACAAAAGCACCCCGCTGGAAGGCCAGTTCCATGGCAAAACCGGCACGATTACTGGCGTGCGGGCCATCAGTGGGGTTCTTGATACCCCTGACGGGCCCAGGTTTGTGAGTGCGATCAGCAATGGAGCTGGCTCCCCCAATACAACGATTGGCCAGGTGCTGATGGCCGTGATGAAGGTGCAGCTCTGTCCCGGGGGCTGAGAGGGGCCTCCCTAAGCCCTCAGCCCGCCAGATCCCGTAGGCCATTCGCTAGGCGACTGCGCTTCGAGGGTTTAGAAGCCTGCCTGGGATCGGAAGGGCGCCGTTGGGTGGCAGCCTCGGGGTTCTGGAGGCGGACCAATTCGTGGCGGCCGCCCAGCACCACCTGGGCCATCTCCTGGAGCCTGCCCTCTAATTCACCGAGCACCTGCTCAGCATAGCGGTTGGCACCCTCACTAATCGTGGCGGCTTCCTGGCGGCTGCGCGCCACCAGGGCATCGGATTGTTGCTGGGTTTGTTGGCGGAACTGCAGGGCATCGTTGTGGAGCCGCTCGGCCTCAGCCTGGCTATCCCGCTGCAGCCGCAATCCCTCCTGGCGGATTTGGTCGACTTCGGCCATGGCTTGCTGCCGGGCCCGCTCGTGCTGGGCCACCAGCTGTTGGTTGCGGTCGGCCGCCTCCTGCTCCAGTTGCTGGCGCCGCAGGGCGAACTGCTGCTCCATCTGGGCCAACCTGGTTTGCTGCTCCTGCTCGGCTTTGGCAACCTGCTGACGGGCCTGGGTTAAAACCTGCTCGCATTGGAGCCGGGCTTGGTCGCGCAGTTCGGCCACCTGGCGCTCGGCCTCCTGGCGGATCGAGGCACTGCTGATCAGCTGGTCCCGTTCGCGCCTAGCGGTGGCGACGATCTCATCGGCCTGGTTCTTGGCCTGGTTGATGTACTCCTCCCGTTGGCGGATCAGATCCACAGCGAGCTGGAGCTGGTCGGGCAAGCAGTCCCTGAGGGCATCCATCACCTCAATGGCGTCCTGCTCATTCACCAAACGGCCACCGCTGAAAGGGATGCGACTGCCTTCCAGCACCACCTCCTCCAACTGATCCAGCTGGTTGAGCACGGTGATTGTGGCCTCAGCCATGACTGCCCTAGGGAGAGTTCCGATTAAAAAGCCTGGAGAGGTCGTCTGCCACTCCCGCAGGGACCATGTGACGCACGTCGCCACCAAAGCGGGCCACCTCCTTCACCACCGAACTGCTCAAAAAGCTGTGGTGCACAGCCGTGGCGAGGAACAGGGTTTCCACGTGGGGGGCAAGACTCTTGTTGGTGTGGGCGATCTGGAGTTCAAATTCAAAGTCGCTCATGGCCCTCAGGCCGCGCAAAATCACCTCTGCCCCGCACTGCCGGGCGTAATCCACGCTGAGTCCGTCGAAACTGCCCACCTCGATGGTTGCCAGTTGGGGGCCTGCCAAATGGGCAGTGGCCTGCCGGATTTGCTGAAGCCTTTGGTCGAGGGAAAACGCTGGACTTTTGCTCGGATTCTGCAAAACGGCCACGATGACGCCATCGAAGAGCCTGGCGCTGCGCTCAATCAGATCCAGGTGGCCCAGGGTCAGGGGGTCAAAGCTTCCCGGGTAAAGGGCGCGCATCGTTCGACCTTGTTTTTGCCACCCTATGGGCAGGCGGAGCCTTTCTAGAGTGGGTCAGATTTCAACAGGGCCATGGCTTCACCTTCCGGTCTGAATGCAGATGCCAAGAAGACCCTGCTCCGCAAAATCCCCCATGGCGTTTTCATCTGTGGCGTGACCGAAGGAGAGGACGTCAATGGCTTCACCGCCAGCTGGGTGACCCAGGGATCCTTTGAGCCACCCCTGGTGGTCATGGCCGTTCGTGCCGATTCCACCAGCAACGGCATGATCCAGCGCACCGGCAAATTCAGCCTGAATGTTTTGGCCGCTGATCAGAAGGACCTGGCCGCCGTGTTCTTTAAGCCGCAAAAGGGGGTGGGCGGCCGCTTTGATGCGGCTCCGTTCCAATTGGGACCCTTGGGCCTGCCAATCCTCGACAACGGCCTGGGCGGCGTGGAATGTGAGGTTGTGGGCCAAGTGGACCACGGCGATCACACCGTGTTTGTGGGGGAGGTGAAGACCGCCACCCTCCACCGTGATGGCGCCGCCCTGGAACTCAGCGGCACCGGCTGGCAATACGGCGGTTGATGCCGGGTTCCCTGCCCCTCGTCCAAGAACCCGATCGCCTCAAACTTCGGCTCAAGGATGTGCCCCCTGAGCCGGGTTGTTATTTGATGCGCGATCAAAACGACCGCATTCTCTATATCGGTAAAGCCAAGGCCCTCAGGAACCGGGTTCGTAGTTACTTCCAGAATTCTCAAAATCACAGCCCGCGCATCTCCCTGATGGTGAGGCAGATCTGCGAGATCGAATTCATCGTGACCGACAGCGAGGCAGAAGCCCTCGCCCTGGAATCGAATCTGATTAAGCAGAACCAGCCCCATTTCAACGTCCTACTCAAAGATGACAAAAAATACCCATACCTCTGCATTACTTGGAGCGAGGCCTATCCGCGAATCTTTATTACCCGCCAGCGGCGCTTTCGTAGTCCCTTCGATCGTTTTTACGGCCCCTACGTGGATGTGGGCCTCCTGCGGCGCACCCTGGCCCTGGTGAAACGGGTCTTCCCGCTGAGGCAAAGGCCCCAGCCGCTCTATCGGGATCGCACCTGCCTCAACTTCGACATCAGCCGCTGCCCAGGGGTCTGTCAGCAAAAGATCAGCTCAGACGACTACCACCAAACCCTGCGGAAGGTGGCGATGGTGTTCCAAGGACGCAATGACGAGCTGCTCGACCTGCTGGACGAACAGATGCAAACCTATGCGGAGCGCCTGGATTTTGAATCGGCGGCCCGGGTTCGGGATCAATTGCAAGGGCTTGATACCCTCACCGCCGGTCAAAAGATGAGCCTTGGAGATAGCTCCGTTAGCCGCGACGTGATTGCCCTGGTTGCAGATGAGCGTGTAGCAGCGGTGCAGCTGTTTCAAATGCGTGCCGGAAAACTGGTCGGCCGCCTCGGCTATACCGCCGATGCCATGGTTTTTGATGGCAAGCCCACCAACCATGGCTTCATTCTGCAGCGGGTGATTGAAGAGCATTACAGCCAGGTGGATGCGGTGGAAATACCCCCCGAGTTGCTGGTCCAACATGCCCTGCCCCAACAGGCCTTGATTCAGGACTGGTTGGGGGAACGCCGCGGCCGCAAGGTCAAGATCGCCGTGCCCCAACGGGCCCAAAAAGCTGATCTGATCGAGCTGGTGGAGCGCAACGCCACCTATGAGTTGCAACGGGCGCAGCGGGGGGCCGAGCAGCAGTTGCTAGCCACCGAAGACCTGGCCCAATTGCTGGATCTTCCCCACCCACCCCGGCGCATCGAGGGCTTCGACATCAGCCACATCCAGGGCAGCGATGCGGTGGCATCCCAGGTGGTCTTTATTGATGGATTACCGGCAAAGCAGCACTACCGCAAATACAAGATTCAAAGCAGCACGATCCGATCGGGCCATTCCGATGACTTCATGGCCATGGCAGAAATCATGCGCCGTCGATTCCGCCGCTGGTCCCAGGTCAAGGCTGAGGGTGGGGATCTGCAGGCCCTGCGCCAATCAGCCAACACCGCCCTGCACCTCGGTGGTCTCAACGACTGGCCCGATGTGGTGATGATCGACGGGGGCAAGGGCCAACTCTCCGCCGTGATGGAAGCCCTTCGGGAGTTGAATTTGCACGAGGATCTGATGGTGTGCTCCCTCGCCAAGCAACGGGAGGAGGTGTTCCTACCGGGGATGAAGGAGCCCCTCGACAGCGAGGCGGAGCAGCTCGGCGTGCAACTGCTCCGGCGACTGCGCGATGAGGCCCACCGCTTCGCCGTCAGCTTCCATCGCCAACAACGGGGGGAACGGATGAAACGCTCGCGGCTCTCTGACATCCAGGGCCTGGGTCCCAAACGGGTCAAAGACCTCCTGGCCCACTTCCGCTCCATCGATGCCATCCAATTGGCCTCCCCTGAGGCGATCGCTGGTGCACCCGGCATGGGTCCTGCCCTGGCCCAACAGGTTTGGACCTACTTCCACCCCAGTGACGGTCCTTTGGACCCCGGCGAGCTCGATGTCCAAGAGCAAGATCAAGTCCAGGACCAGAAGGTGGCCGTTTGAAGACGCTGTGGGCCCTACTGCTGGCCATTGGGCTGCTCCTTGGGGCCGTTCAACCAAGCGCTGCCTCACCCGGACTCTGCGTTGGTTTGGTGTGCGCAGACCAGATCCAGCGCAGTGAGCGGCTGCCTTGGCAACTGAAATTGCGGGTGTCCGACCAGCGGGGACAGCACGAGCGCCTGCTCGTTGATTGCCGCGACGGCGTGCTCAGTCCCCGCGAGGGCCTGGTTGATCGGGGCTATGCGGCAGCCCTGGCAAAGCGGGCCTGCCGGATCGCGGTGGAGTCCTGAAGGGACCGATCTGGCCTTACCTTGACCCTATTCGCTGTGGGCTCCTTGTCCTGGACCTGGCCACCTGAAGCTTATCTCTGGTTTAAAACGCTCCACATTGTGGGAGTGGTGGTTTGGTTCGCGGGCCTCTTTTACCTGGTTCGACTGTTCATCTATCACCGCGAAGCCGAAGAGCTTGATGGGGCACTGAAGGTGCCTTTCCAGGCGCAGTACGGGCTGATGGAACGGCGCCTCGCCAACATCATCACAACCCCCGGGATGGTGGTTGCCCTTGCGATGGCGGCGGGATTGCTCAGCGTTCAGCCGGCCTGGATCCACCAGGGCTGGCTTCAGGTGAAGTTGGGGTTTGTGGGAGCCCTACTCGTTTACCACTGGTTTTGTTACCGCTTGATGGGCCAACTCCAACAGGGCAGCTGCCAATGGAGTCCAAAGCAGCTGCGGGCCCTCAACGAATTGCCCACCCTGTTGTTGGTGATTGTGGTGATGCTGGCGGTGTTCAAAAACCAGTTCCCCACCAGCGCTGCCACCTGGTTTATTGCCGCCTTGGTGGTGTTCATGGCGGGCTCGATTCAGTTTTATGCCCGTTGGCGAAGGCTGCGGGCTGAACGCCTCGCAGCTGGGTCCTAAACCAGTGGCGCCTAACCCTTTGGCCACCACCCAGAGCCAATCCCGGAGCGATCGCCACCGGCACCATCACCTCGCCGCCGTCCTGAGGACCGTGGGACCTGGGAGTTGTCCCGGACAATTCAACTTCCATTGCCACACCCATTGCAGTGATGGAAGCCTGCGCCCCGAGGAGCTGGCCCACCAGGCCCTCGCCATGGGTTTGGAGCAGATCGCCATTACCGATCACCACTCCAACCAGGCGTATGCGGCGGTGCAGACCGTCTTTGAAGGGCGCCATCGCGCCGGCGAGAAAACCCCCAACCTCTGGCCTGGGGTGGAGATCAGCTGCCTGCTGAAGGGATGTTTGGTCCATGTTCTGGCCCTTGGTTACACCTACGGCCACCCCAGCCTTGATCCCTATCTGCAGGGGGCGGCCTTGATCGGTAGGGGATTGCGGGCGGAAGCGGTGCTGGAAGCGGTCTGGGCGGCTGGGGGCTTGGCCCTGTTGGCCCACCCCGCCCGCTACCGATTGCCCTTTCAGGACTTGCTGGAGGCCGCCGATCAATTGGGTTTTGATGGCGCCGAAGCTTGGTACGACTACCAAATGCAAAGCAGGTGGCAGCCCACGCCCCACATCTGCGAGGCCATTGCGAAGGACCTCAACAATCGTGGCCTTTTAATGAGTTGTGGCACCGATACCCATGGTCTGGCCCTGGATGGCCGCTAGGGTCTAGGCACGCTTTCCCTTGCCTGTCGATGGGTCTGTTAGATCGCTTCTTGAAGGGTGGCTCCAGCGCCGGTGCTGCAGCCCCCGCCCCGAGAACCAAAAAACCCAAGCAGGAGGCCGAAAGCTTCTTCCTGGATGCTGATTCCTCCGGCAGCATGGGCAACGTGGATTTCATGCGGCGCTCCAATACGATCCGCCGCACCTTCCCTGGCACCGTCGACAACCCGGGCAACAAGGAAATGGTGGCCGAAGTGGCGTCCATGGAAGCTTCCATCGAAAAGCTCTCCGAGGGCATGCCGGGCACCGAAGTCGTTGAGACGTCGGTGGACCTCACCGGGGGGGTGCCCAAGCCGGTCAAGAAGACCTTCGCCCAGACCATGTCGGCGGCTGAATTGGATCAGCGCATGAAGGGCAGTGCCGTGGGAGTCAATGTGACCGGCGGGCCTGCCGTGATCAAGCAGGAACAGGAGGCCGTTGCCGCCGAGAAGGCCAGCCAACCCCAAATCACCCAAACCTCCACCGCCAAGCCAGGGGCGATTGATCCCTTTAAACAGATGGCGAAAGAGCTGAACGGTTAAACACCAACAGAACTCCTCTGGTCGGCTGATCTCAGCGCTTTTCAATCAGGCTTTCTGATTCCAAAACCAGTTGGCGCAGATCTGCCAACTGGTTTTTTTGTGCAGCCTCCCAGAGGCCCCGGTTGTGGGCTTCCAGAAGCCGTTCGCCCATGTCCCTGAGCGCCCAAGGATTGGCCCGCTCGAGGAAGCCGCGCACATCGGGATCGCGCAGCCATTGGTCACAGATGGCTCCGTAGCCCCAATCCGGTACGCGGCCGGTGCTGGCGTCGTAGGCGAACAGGTAATCCAGGCTGGCGGCCATCTCGAAGCCCCCCTTGTAGCCGTGCTCTTGCATGGCCCCAATCCAGCGGGGGTTGAGAACCCGGCTGCGCAACACCTTGTCGAATTCCCGCTCAAGACGGTGCACCTTGGGCCGGCCATGGCGGGAGTGGTCGCCAAACCAGAGGGCAGGGGCTTGGCCCTGCAGGCTTTCTGCTGCCGCACTAAGGCCCCCCTGGAACTGGTAGTAGTCGTCGGAATCGAGCAGGTCATGTTCCCGGTTGTCTTGGTTGTGCAGCACCACCTGCACCTGGCGCAGCCTGGTTTCCAGCCCTAGGCGATCGGCCCCAGCCTCAATGCCCCCTCCGGCACCAGAGGCGCCCTGGCTAGGACCCTGGTTGCTGTAGCGCCAACTGCTCCAATTCAAAAAGGCTTCGGCCAAATCGCCGCGGCTCTCCCACTGGCCGCTGTCGATCAAGCCCTGGAGACCAGCGCCGTAGGCCCCCGGTGCCGATCCGTACACGCGGGCGTTGTGGCCATCCACCCGGGCGGCGGCGGCCAGGGGATTGGCTTCGGCCGGTTCATCCAGACCAGCCACCAAATCGGTGGCCTGGTTCATCCAACCCACCAGTTGGGGAAAGGCATCCCGAAATAATCCAGAGATCCGTAGGATCACATCCACCCGGGGCCGACCGAGCAGGCTCAACGGGATCACCTCCAGGTCCACCATGCGGCGGGTGGGGCCATCCCACACGGGACGAACCCCCAACAGGGCTAGGGCCTGGGCGATGTCCTCGCCGCCATTGCGCATGGTGGCTGTGCCCCACACGGAGAGGGCCAGGGTTTGCAGGTGTTCACCCTCCTGCTGAAGGTGGCTCTCCAGGAGTAGTTCCGCGCTGCGCCGGCCGAGATCCCAGGCCGCTTCGGTGGGCAATCCCCGCAGGTCCACACTGTAAAAATTGCGGCCCGTGGGCAATAAATCTGGCCGGCCCCTGGTGGGGGCACCGGAGGGTCCGGCCGCAATGCGTTGGCCGTTGAGCCCTGCCAGAAAGGCTTCCCGCTCCGCAGTACCGCAGGCCAAGAACCTGGGCACCAAGTTTGTTTGCAGGTGGGCGAGCACCGCCGCTAGAGCAGGGGGTTTCGGCGCACTGCCAAGCGGTTGGAGCAGGGGGTGGAGCAGCGGTTGGAGCAGGGGCAGGGGCTGGACCGTTTCCGGGTTGGCGAGAACCCCAGCGCAAAGCTCGAGGGCTAGCGCCTCGAGCAAGGCCACCCCATCCCCCACGTAACGGAGCGCCGTCTTGCCAAATCGGTTGCCCAGCACTTGGCAATCGGCGCTGGAGAGTTCGAGGTCGTCGGGATCACACCAGGGGTCAAACTCCAAATCCAGGGCCTGGGCCAAGGCTTGGGTGATGCCAGGTAATCCGGCTTGGGGAGCCCTGGCAAGGCAGAGCAACAACTCAGAAGCCTTTGCTGGTTCCGGCAGGGTGCCAAAGGTGTGGAGACCTAGCCGTATTTGGGCTTCCTTGAGTTCGCAGAGGTAGCCATCGGCGGCGTCCAGGCGCTCATCCAGGCTGGTGGCATCCAGGTCCGGGAGATCGAGGGTGGTGAGTTTGGTCTCCAGCTCCAGCCGGAGGTTCTGGGCCCGTTCACTGCCGAATTGACTGGCCTCCCAATACTCGTCAAGCAGGGCCTCGAGCCGCTGGAGATCCCCATGGAGCCCGGCGCGGCCCAAGGGAGGGGTGAGGTGATCGATGATCACGGCCTGGGCCCGCCGTTTGGCCTGGGAGCCCTCACCGGGGTCGTTAACGATGAAGGGATAGAGGTGGGGCAGGGGGCCAAGGGCCCATTCGGGAAAACATTGGCTGGAAAGGCCAAGGGCCTTACCGGGCAGCCATTCGAGGTTGCCGTGCTTGCCCACATGCACCACCACCTGGGCCCCAAATTGTTGGCGCAACCACAGGTATTGGGCCAGGTAGGCGTGGGTGGGGGGCAAGTCGGGGCTGTGATAGCTGAGGGTGGGGTCCCTGTCGTAGCCCCGCTCGGGTTGGATCAAGACCGTCACATGGCCAAAACCCAGACCCCGGATCGGGAAGCCTGGGCTGCCATCGGCCGTGGGCACCAAGCCGCTGTCGGTGCTGGGCTCACCCCAAACCCTTTCCAGGGTTTCGCGGCCTTCGATCGGCAAGCTGGCGTACCAATCCAGATAGGTGGCCAGGGCCAGGTGATCAAGGGGCAGGTGGTGGCCGCTTTCTGGATCGTTGGTGAGGCCCGCCATGAGGGCCCCGATCAAGGCGTCACCATCGACGGGCAAAGGGCCTGAACCCAGGCCGTAACCAACGGCCTGCATCCAGCCCAGCATCAGGGCCGTGGATGCTGGGGTATCGAGGCCCACCCCATTGGCCAAACGGCTGTTGCGGGTGGGGTAATTGGCCAACACCAGGGCCACCCTCCGCTCCTGAACTGGGGTTTGGCGGAGAACAATCCAATGGGCCACCAACTGGCACACCCAGCCAATCCGCTCCCCATCCGGCTCATAGCGGGCCAGGGCCGAAGCCAGGCGATCACTGGAATAGCGGGTTTCCTTGAAAGCACCAATCCGGGTCGTCAGGCGGCCATCCAGTTCGGGCAGCGCCACCTGCAGGCCAAGGTCCGTCGGACCCAATCCGATGCTGCTGGAGCGCCATTGCTCCCGGGGTTGGCTGCTGCAAAGCAACTGGAACACGGGCACGCCCAATTGGTCCCAAAGGGGAGCTCCTAATCCAGCTTCTTCAAATTGAACGGAAGCAAAGGAGGTGGTGCACAGCACGGCCTGGACGTTCTCACGCTGGAGCAAATCGGCCACCCCCCGTTGCACGGCCTGATCGCGCAGCCCACTGACCCAAAGGGCCCGGGGACAAAGACCCCGATCGCGAAGGGCCGCCAAGATGGCTTCCATCAAATCGGTGTCACCGGCCTGGAGCAGGGCCCGATAGGCGATCACCCCGACCCGCGGACCGACCTCGTGGCGCCAGTCGTGGGGCAGGGGATCCCCCAAGGGGATCACCCCAGGAGGCTCAGGCGTTTCCCCTTCAAGCAGTGCTCGAAAACAACCCAAGGCCAGGGCGAGGTTGTCGGGCCCACCTTGCCTGAAGCACTCCGCCAGCGCCAGGCTTAGGGGAACGGGCAAGGTGCCGAGTTGGGCGAGGGCGAGGTCCTCACTGGCCGTACCGGCAAGCACCAGCAACTGGCGACCTGGATCCCGAGAAGCCCAGTGCCGCAGTTGCTCGAGCCCATAACTCCAATGGCCCCGGCCGCCGAGCAACCGCACCACAACCAACCGCGCCGAGGCCGCCGTGGTGGCGATGTAGTGGTCAATGACCGCCGGGTGAGCCAAGGCCGCCAAATTCAGGCCCCGCAGGGACTGGCCCAGGAGAGTTGGTTGGCAGTCCAAGAGCCGATCGATCGCTACCAGATCGGTATCAGCACTGCTGAGCAGCAAAACAGGAGCGGCAGGTTGCTCCACAAACGCCCCCGCATTCGCGTCGCCTGATGCCCCTGGAACCGCTGCCAATCGATGCATGACCCCATCCTGCTTGCTGCAGTGAGAAGATCGGGGCATCGGAAACGCCACCATGCACCAATTCCTTCCCTACGCCTGGTTTGGTGGCAAGTGTGTGCTGTTTGCCGAAGCCACGATCTCGGTCGCGACCCATGCCCTCCACTACGGCACTGGTGCCTTTGGTGGCATGCGGGCCCTGCCCAATCCAGCCGATCCACGCGAAATCCTCCTGTTTCGGGCTGATCGCCACGCCCGCCGCCTTTCTCAGAGCGCCAAGCTCCTGCTGACCGAGTTGGGCGAGGAGACGATTCTCAGTGCGATCACCACGTTCCTGAGGGCCAACGAGCCCAACTGTCCGGTCTACCTGCGGCCCTTTGTCTATACCAGTGATCTCGGCATTGCGCCCCGCCTGCACAACATCGAGACCGACTTCCTAATCTATGGTCTCGAACTCGGGGACTACCTCTCACCGGAGGGAGTGAGCTGCCGAATTAGTTCCTGGTGCCGCCAGGAGGACCGTTCTTTGCCCCTGCGGGGAAAAATTAGTGGCGCCTACATCACCAGTTCCCTAGCCAAAACAGAAGCCGTGAAAAGTGGCTTTGATGAGGCCTTACTCCTTAATAGCCGCGGCAAAGTCAGTGAGGCCAGCGGCATGAATTTGTTTATGGTGCGAGATGGTGTACTGATCACACCAGGTGTCGATCAAGACATCCTCGAAGGCATCACCCGCGCCAGCGTTCTAGAGCTCGCTAAAGCCATGGGCATCCCCACTCTGGAGCGCCCGGTCGATAAAACGGAGCTTTTCATTGCCGATGAAGTGTTCCTCAGCGGCACGGCCGCGAAGGTGACCCCCGTGCGTCGGATTGAAACGACCGACTTAGAAACAAAGCGCCCGATCATGGATGCCATCCGTGAGCGACTGACGGCAATCACCGAGGGCCGCGATCCTGCCTATGACCACTGGGTCACCCGCGTGAGACTTCAGGATTAATGGAGGATTCAGGATTGATGGTGGATTCCAGGTTGGCAAGCCCAGAAATGGCGGCGCGCACCGGCTTTCTCGAGCGGCTCCATAGCCCCGAAAGGCCAATCCTGGTCTTTGACGGAGCGACGGGAACATCGCTCCAGGAGATGGACCTCAGTGCTGAAGATTTCGGCGGAGCGGCCCTGGAGGGTTGCAATGAAAACCTGGTGTTTACCCGCCCCGATGCGGTGCAGGCAGTGCACCGCCAGTTCCTAGAGGCTGGCTGCGATGTGATTGAGACCGACACCTTTGGGGCCGCCTCCATCGTGCTGGCCGAATACGACCTGGAGAGGCAGGCCTTTGCGATCAACAAGCGGGCAGCGGAACTGGCGCGGGAGGTGGCAGCGGGGTTCAGCACGGTTGAGAAACCCCGATTTGTAGCTGGCTCCATCGGGCCCACCACCAAGCTTCCCACCCTGGGCCACATCGATTTCGATGGGATGAAGGCCTCCTTTGCCGAACAGGCCGAAGGACTGATCGCCGGCGATGTCGACCTGTTCATTGTCGAAACCTGCCAGGACGTCCTCCAAATCAAGGCCGCCCTGCAGGGAATCGAAGCTGCCTTCAGCAAGACCGGCCAACGCAGGCCACTCATGGTGAGCGTGACCATGGAAGCCACCGGCACCATGCTGGTTGGCTCGGATATTGCCGCTGTGGTGGCCATTCTCGAGCCCTTCCCCATTGATGTTCTCGGGCTGAACTGCGCCACGGGGCCCGAACAGATGAAGGAGCACGTCCGCTATCTCAGTGAGCACAGCCCTTTTGTGATCAGCTGCATTCCCAATGCAGGCCTACCCGAAAATATTGGCGGCGTTGCCCATTACCGGCTGACACCAACGGAGATGAAGATGCAGCTCATGCATTTCATCGAAGACCTGGGAGTTCAGGTGATTGGTGGCTGCTGCGGGACCACACCCGCCCACATTGCCGCCCTCTCGGACCTCTCAAAAGAGCTAAAGCCCGCAGCCCGTCAGGTGCGCACTCCAGAGGAGCAGCTGGCCCGGCCTTTGTTGCAACTGGAGCCAGCAGCGGCATCGATCTACGGAACCACGCCCTATCACCAGGACAACTCCTTTTTGATCATTGGGGAACGGCTGAATGCCAGTGGTTCCAAAAAAGTGCGTGATCTGCTCAACGATGAGGATTGGGATGGCCTGGTCGCCGTAGCCAGGGGCCAGGTCAAAGAAAATGCCCACGTCCTCGATGTCAACGTCGACTACGTCGGCCGTGATGGCGAAGCCGACATGCGTGCCCTGGTGAGCCGGCTCGTCACCAATGTGAACTTGCCCCTCATGCTCGACTCCACCGAGTGGCAAAAAATGGAGGCTGGCCTCAAGGTGGCTGGCGGAAAATGCATTCTCAATTCCACCAATTACGAAGATGGTGATGAACGCTTCTTCAAGGTTCTGGAGCTGGCCAAGGCCTACGGCGCCGGGGTGGTTGTGGGAACCATTGATGAAGAGGGAATGGCCAGAAGTGCGGAGCGCAAATTCGCCATTGCCCAAAGGGCCTATCGGGATGCCGTGGAGTTTGGGATACCAGCCCACGAGATCTTTTACGACCCCCTCGCCCTACCGATCTCTACGGGCATTGAGGAAGATCGCCTTAATGCAGCTGCAACCGTAGAAGCAATCCGCAGGATCCGCCAAGACCTACCAGGGGTCCATGTGGTTCTGGGGGTAAGCAATGTCAGCTTTGGCCTTTCGGCGGCCGCCAGAATCGTGCTGAATTCCATCTTCCTCCACGACTGCTGCACAGCGGGCATGGATGCGGCGATTGTCAGCCCGGCCAAAATTTTGCCCTTGGCCAAGATCAGCGAGGAGCACCAACAGGTCTGTCGTGATCTGATTTACGACAGGCGTCGATTTGAGGGCGATGGTTCCGCCAAAGACGGGGCTATTTGTACCTACGATCCCCTAACAGAACTCACCACCTTATTTGAAGGGGTGAGCGCCAAGGAGGCCCGGGCATCTGGGCCCTCCCTTGCTGATTTACCCGTCGAAGAGCGGCTGAAGCAACACATTATTGATGGCGAGCGAATCGGCCTTGAATTGGCCCTGAATGAGGCCCTGGAGCGCTATGGGGCCCTCCAGATCATTAACACCTTCCTGCTTGACGGCATGAAAGTTGTTGGTGAATTGTTTGGTTCGGGGCAAATGCAACTTCCCTTTGTGCTGCAAAGCGCGGAAACCATGAAGGCAGCAGTCGCCCAACTGGAACCGCACCTCGAGAAGATCGACGGCCAAAGTTCCAGCAAGGGCAAGTTCCTGATTGCCACCGTCAAGGGAGACGTTCATGACATTGGCAAGAACTTGGTGGACATCATCCTCACCAACAATGGCTATGAGGTGGTCAACTTGGGCATCAAACAGAGCTGTGATGCCATCATCGAAGCCCAGCAAAAGCACCAGGCCGACTGCATTGCCATGAGTGGCTTGCTCGTGAAATCAACGGCATTCATGAAGGACAACCTTCAGGCTTTTAACACCGCAGGAATAGCCGTGCCGGTCATCCTCGGCGGCGCAGCCCTCACTCCACGGTTTGTGCATGGGGATTGCCGTTCGGCCTATCAAGGCCAGGTGATCTACGGCCGTGATGCATTCGCGGATCTGCGTTTCATGGATGCCTTAATGGAAGCCAAGGGCGCCGGCGAATGGGATAACAACCAAGGTTTCCTGGGTGCCATCCCAGAGGGGTTGGGCTTAAAACCTGAACCATCTGAAGACAGCCCTCAAAATCCGGCAGCGGATGATTCTCCTCCCTCAAATTCCGCTCCAGATACCGCAGGACCAGTCGCTGAGATTGTGAACAGCGACCAGCGTTCGGAGGCGGTGGCCGAGGAACCAGCCCTGGTCCCGCCCTTTTGGGGCAGCCAGGTTCTCAACGAATCCGAGATCGATCTGGAGGAGGTGTTCGCGTTCCTTGATCGCAGTGCCCTCTTTGCAGGGCAATGGCAAATCAGAAAGGCCCAGGGCCAAAGCCGCCAGGAGTACGACGATCTCCTGATCGCGAAGGCTGAACCCGTGCTTCAGCAGTGGAAACAGCGCTGCATGGAAGAAGGCCTGCTCACTCCTCGCGTGGCCTATGGCTACTTCCCCTGCGGGCGCCAGGGCAATACGGCTGTTGTCTTTGACCCAGCTAAGGCCATCCTGGGACGGTTTGAATTGCCCCGCCAACGGGCTGGGAACCGTTACTGCATCGCCGATTTCTATCGCGACTGCATCGAAGGCCCCCAAGGCGACCTGTCCCCCACGGACGTCCTGCCCATGCAGGCCGTCACCATGGGCGAGAAGGCCAGTGAGTTTGCCCAGGAGCTGTTCAAAGCAGATAAGTACACCGACTATCTCTATTTCCATGGCCTGGCCGTCCAAATGGCCGAGGCCCTGGCGGAATGGGTGCACGCGCGCATCCGCCGGGAACTTGGCTTTGCCGCCGAAGAACCGGCTGCCCTGCGCGACGTGCTGGCCCAGCGCTATCGCGGTAGCCGTTACTCCTTTGGCTATCCCGCCTGTCCCAACGTGGCCGATTCCAGGCAGCAGTTGGATTGGCTGGGGGCAGGGCGGATTGGCCTCTCCATGGATGAGAGCGATCAGCTCTCCCCCGAGCAGAGCACCACGGCCCTGGTGGCCATGCACAGCAAGGCCCGCTATTTCTCGGCCTGAGGGCCTAGCTGCCCCACCTCCTAGCCTCAGGGCTCCCTCGGAGCTGGAACATGGCCATTGCAGGACCTGGTGGCGTTGATGACGCCATCGCCTCAGGCATTGACCTTGATGGCACTCCGATCCCTGCGGAGATGGTTGGGCTTTACACGGAAGTGATGGAGCTGGAAAGCAAGCGGGCCAGAAGCGGTGTCAAAAAATCGATGCGCAACCGGATTGTCAAAACCGGTTCCAAGCACTTCGACCAAGCCACCCTCGACTCCCGTCTCCAGGCCGCCGGCTGGGAGGGCCTCAAAGCCAAGGAGATTGCCTTCTTCTACGGATGAATGGGCCTAGAAGGGTTAGTCGCCAAGCGCTCGGTCCCTAGGGCCTCACTCAGTGTCTAGAACCTCAGTCGCTAAGGCCTCAGTCGCACATCGCTTCGAGGGAGTCGATCACTTCCTGTTGGAACTCCTGCAGGTCGGATGAGTCGCTGAGGTCAATGCCCTCTCCAGCGGCATTTTGGGTGAGTTCCTGGAAATGGAAGGCGCCCTCACCGTGGGCAAGGAATTCCATGGCGGAGGGTTCACCGCTTTCCTTGTAGGCGTCGCAGAGGGCCATAAAGGCCGCATCCTCGGTGAATTCCCAGCTCATGAAGGGGGCCGCGCTGAAAAACAGTTGAAGCGCTCTCAACGACCTTTAACGCCTCCCCCCCGGATTCCGTCAACCTCTGGGTCGCACTTTGTTTGCTGGATCGGACCCAATTGGGGCCAATATCCAGCTCAACCAGCAGCCAAACCCATTCTCCCCACTGGGGTTCTGCCCCAATTACAGCTTCGATGACATCCATCAACCCTGAAACACCCCTCAACGTGCTCGGCACGGCCCTAGAGATCTGCAGCTGCGAGCCGATGACCGGCTGGTTTCGGGACGGAAGCTGCCGCACCGATGCCGCCGACCAGGGCCGCCACAGCGTCTGTTGCGTGGTGAACGAGGCCTTCCTCAGCTACAGCAAGGCCCAGGGCAACGATCTGAGCACTCCGGCCCCTGGCTACGGCTTTCCCGGACTGAAGCCCGGCGACCACTGGTGCGTCTGCGCGCCCCGTTGGCTTGAGGCCTACCAGGACGGCATGGCGCCGCCCGTGCGGCTGGAGGCCACCGAATCCACCACCCTCGAGATCATTCCCCTGGAGGTTCTGCAGCAAAGCGCCGCCTAGCCCTCACCAGGGGATCGCTGAACCGTCCCAGGCCCAGAAATGGCCGCTTTGGTCATCGCCAAGGCCTTCCAACACATCCAACAGGTGGTTCGCTGACCTTGCCGGGGAAAACAATTGGCCGGGGGCTACACCGGCCTGAAAGGGCCGGGACAGCTCCGTAGCCGTTGTGCCTGGGTGCAGCAGGCTCACGCAACCCAAGGGGAGCCGGCGCTTCCATTCGATGGCCAGGGTGCGGAGCAGCTGGTTCTGGGCGGCCTTGCTGGCCCGATAGCTGTACCAGCCCCCCAGGCTGTTGTCGCCGATGCTGCCCACCCGGGCCGAAAGACTGGCGAAATGGAAGGGTTGATCCTTCGGCCAGAGCGATTCGAGGGCCTGGGCCAAAAGGATGGGCCCGAAGGCATTCAAATCAAAACTCGTGGCAAGACTGGCCTGGGTGACCTGGCTCAGGCGCTTCTCAGGCTGGAGATCGGGGCCATGCAGCACTCCAGCGGTGTTGATGACCAAGCGCAGGGGGGGAAGGGCCCCTAGCCGCCGCTGCAACCCATCAAGGCTGCATGGCTTGGTTAAATCCACCGCCATGAAGGCCGTGTCGGCCAAGGCGCCGTCTTCCCAGTTAGGTGGCCGCTGGCGCGAGGCCCCCAGCAACTGCAAATCAGGGGCCCGTTCCGCCAACGCCTCGAGCAGGGCAGAGCCGATTCCACCGGTTCCCACCACCAAAGCCGTGCCATGCCACGTGCTGAGGGCCCGAGACTCCAAGGCCATGCCACCAATACCGCAGGCATGGCGCATGATGGCGTGGCCAGCTGGGTGCTGCTCCTTCTGCCGCAATGAGCCTTCGAATTGCCGTGTTGGGCCGGGGAGCTTGGGGCCAAACCCTGGCGGATCTGTGGACCAGGCAAGGCCACCAAATCCAGAGCTGGTCGCGGCGCGACGGGACAGATCCCCGCTCGGCCGTTGTGGGTGCTGATGTGGTGGTGGTGGCCGTTTCGCTCGCGGCAATCGAATCGCTAGCCAGCGCCCTTGGCTCGGATTGGCCATCGGGCCTGCCCTTAATCAGCTGCAGCAAGGGCATTGATCTCAACCAACTGGCCACGCCCAGCCAGCTGTGGCAGCGGCGACTCGGCCCCGTACCGCTCCTGGCCCTCAGTGGCCCGAATCTGGCCACGGAACTGCAACGGGGCCTGCCCGCAGCAAGCGTGCTGGCTTGCACAGATGGCGAACTAGCTAGCCGCCTCCAGGCCCAGCTGAGTGGCGAGAGCCTGCGGCTTTACACCAACCAAGACCCCATCGGCACCGAGGTCTCTGGCGCCTTGAAAAACGTGATGGCCGTAGCCGCGGGGATTGCCGATGGCCTCCAGCTCGGCGCCAATGCCAAAGCATCCCTGCTCTGCCGGGGCCTGGCTGAAATCGGGGTCGTGCTTCGGGGTTTTGGCGGCCAGAGCGAAACGCTCTATGGCCTAGCCGGACTCGGGGATCTGCTTGCCACCTCGTATAGCCCCCTGAGCCGCAATTACCGCTGCGGGCTGCTGCTAGCCGAGGGCCGCACGGAAGCTGAGGCGACAGCGACCTTGGCCGCCACCGTGGAGGGCCCCAGGACAGCCCGGGCAGCCCTGCGCCTTGCCGAGGAAAAATCCTGGCACCTGCCCATCTGCGAGCAGGTTGTCTCCGTTCTCGATGGCCTAACGCAACCGGCCCAGGCGGTCAGGGTTTTGATGGAACGAGATCTCAAAGCAGAACTGCCACGCTGATGCTCCAGGTTCTGCTTGTAGAGGCCTTCGCAGACGGTCCATGCCGGGGCAATGGGGCTGCGGTTGTGCGCCTTGAGCACCCCTTAGCAGATTCCACTTTGCAGGGCTTGGCCACCAGCCTCAACCAATCGGAAACGGCCTTTCTCTGGCGTCATGACGGCCGCTGGATGCTGCGCTGGTTCACCCCCAGCCGGGAAGTGCCGCTCTGCGGCCACGCCACCCTGGCCGCCTGCGTGGCCCTGGGCCATTGGGGACTTCTTGAACCACTTGAGCCGATCCCCCTGGTCAGCCGCAGTGGCCCCCTGCCGGTTCAACTGCACCCGACAGCCGCTGGGCAACTCACCACAGCCCAAATCGAGTTACCAACCGAGGAGTTACAGGCAGGTGATTGCCCCATTTATCTGGAGCGCCTGTTGCTGGACGCCTTGGGCAGCCCCCCCCAGACGTTCTGGCGTTCAAAACTGGGTTATGCGGTGGTGTTGGTTGCCCCCTCGTGCCAAATAGACACCATGACCACCCTGGCAAGCCAGCTCGAAGACCAGGAAGCCCAGGGCCTGGTGGTGATGCAGGCGGTCGGCGCCGATGCTGAGCAATGCCCGATGGTTCTGGGTCGGCGGGCCGACTACCAATTGCGATTTTTTGCCCCTGGTTTGGGGATCCCTGAAGATCCGGTCACGGGCTCGGCCCATGCCCTGGTGGCGCCCTATTGGATGCAGATCTGCTCCCGATCGGATGTGGTGGGGTGGCAATGCTCACCCCGGCCGGGTGGGATGGTCTGCAAACGGGTTGAAGGAGACAGGATTCAAATCACGGGTTCCGCCTATCGACTGCTCGAAGGCACCATCAACCTCGAGGGCACCATCAACCTCGACGCCCCTCCCAGGCCTATGGGGTGGAGGCTGCCGTGAAGGGGCGAACTTGGATGGCCCTGCCCTTAGCGGTGGGTGCCCTGGCCCTGGGATACGCGGCCCAGGGCCTCACCACAAAATCCTTTCAACCAATGGAAGGGGACCTTCTTGACGCCCTGATTGAGGCGCCCGCACCTCCCTCCGACACCCTGGCCGCAGCGGAACAAGTCAAGGCACTCCAGGCCCAGAGCGGCGGCTCGGCCCTTTCAGAACCGGCCCAGGGGAGCCCGGTGGATCTCGACGTGCGGGTTGCCCTGCTTGGAGCAGGTGATTCACCCACGGTCTCAGCGACGGGACCCTGGCGGCTGGTGAATCCCCAGGGAGATCTGCTGCAAAGCGGTGCTGGGGGACAACCCGTCAACCTGGAAGCCCTAGGGAGATCCAGGGGGGGAGGAAGCGCTGCAGAGGCCTGGTTACTCAGCCAGGGTGGTTCGGTCCAGGTCAACGGCGTTGCCTATGCCGGCAGGCTCTTCGTGGCAGCAGAGGCAGGGCGTCCCACCCTGGTCAACCATCTCCCCCTCGAGACCTATGTGGCCTCCGTGGTGGGATCGGAAATGCCGAGCAGTTGGTCCATGGAGGCGCTTCAGGCCCAGGCCGTGGCGGCCCGTTCCTATGCCTTGGCACACATGGCAAGACCGGCCAATCGCCATTGGCACCTGGGCGATAACACCCGTTGGCAGGCCTATCAGGGCCTTAAAACGAGCACCACGAGAACCCGGCAAGCCGTCAGCAGTACGGCCGGCCTGATCCTCAGCTACCAAGGGGCGATTGTGGAAAGTCTCTACGCTGCAACCCGGGAGATCACCCTGGAAGCCCATGGTCAACTTGGGGCGAGCATGAGCCAGCACGGCGCCCAAGAGCTGGCTGAACAGGGTCGTCGCTACAACGAAATCCTTGGCCACTATTACCAAGGGGCCTCCCTGGCCCGCCTGCGCTCCGGTGCGAGCTGAATCCCTATGGCGTGAGGCCCTGGACCGGACGGACCAGGCCAGGGAGTCCAAGGCCTTGGTGCCCCTCAGCACCGAGTTGATGGATGCACCCCACCTCAGTCCATTTGTGTTGAGGCGGCTGTTAAGCCGGACCCCAAAGCACCTGCGGGCTGACGGGCCGAAACCCAATCCATTTCTGCCGTGGGAACAGGACTTGGAAGTGGGCCCATTGGGTTCAAGCCATGTGTTGCTCCTCAACAAATATCCCGTCCAACCCGCCCATGTCTTGGTTATTAGCCAGGGCTGGCAGCCCCAAGAGGGTTGGTTATCGGCATTGGATTGGCAAGCGGTGGCCTCCGTCGCCAGCGACACCGATGGCCTGTGGTTCTTCAACAGCTCGGCCACCTCGGGGGCAAGCCAACGCCATCGCCATGTGCAGCTGCTCCCCCGCAAAGCGGAGGAACCAACCTGCCCCTTGGAGCCGTGGTTCAACAGTCAACTCAATGGGGAGCAGAAAACAATGCCCTGGCTCCATGCCATCAGCAGGCGAACTGATCCCAGCAACCATCTGGATTTGCCCAGGCTCTACAGCCAGCAGCTTGAACAGCTCGGCCTCGGACGCGCCAATCAGAACCAGAAACCCTTGTATCCCTACAACTTGCTGTTTAACGATCAATGGTTCATCACCATTCGCCGCGATAGGGAGCACTGTGCGGGTTTCAGCCTCAATGCCCTGGGCTTTTCTGGCTACTTACTGGCCACCGACCATTCAGACCTGGACTGGCTTAGGCGGCACGGGCCAATGGAATTGTTGAAGCAAGTTGCCACCCCAGTCCCATAACAATTCCGTAGTTTCACGGTTGTGTAGATGGTGCAGCTGGGGCCTTCGTAGATGGGGAAAACCAATCCCACCATCTGCTGTCCACCCGGATGCCTACCTCAAAAAGCAAAACCAAAAACCAAGCGCAATTTCATGCAACACAGCCCATCCCATCCAGGGCAGGGGAGCAACGGCCAAAAACCCCAAACAAGGCATCTGTTGCCAGCCGCAATGGCCGCGTTGAGGAGTTTCAAACGCTCGTGAAACCCATAGCCGCCTTCTATGCCTCCTGCACCCCCGAACCCTTCGACGACTTGATGCAGGTGGGGTTGATGGGACTGATGCGGGCAGCTGAGCTCTACTGCTCAAGCAACAGTGCCCCATTCGAAGCCTTTGCCAAACCCCACGTGAGGGGTGCAATCCTGCACTACCTGCGCGATGCAGCTCCACTGATTCGCCTGCCGAGGCGGGTTGCTGAGCTGCAACAGAAAGCAAAAAGGGACCTGAATAGGGAGGGTTTGGGACTGGAGCTCACGGAAAGCCAACGCAGGGGGCTCGAGGAGCTCAAGGCATGGCGCCCACCGATTTCCCTGGACCAACTGCCGTTGGACGGATTTGATATCGCCGCGCCTATCGAAGCAAACCCCGGGATTGGGGCTGAAGACACCGCAGCCGCCGTGGAGGCCCTCCAGCGCCTGGATGCCCAATTGCAATGGATCGTGGGCAAAGTGGTTTTGGAGGGCTGGAGCTATCGGCGAACGGCAAGCCAACTGCAAGTGAGCCCGATGACGGTGCAGCGAAGGCTGAAGCAGGGGCTGGCCTTAGTGAAATCAGCCCTTGAACAGCGCAGCGGCCAGGGCCCTAGTTGGCATCCCTCTCAATTTGCTGCTGGAGGGTGCTGATCGAAGCATTGATGGCAGCCAGTTGCCGCTCCACCCCATCGCGCCAAAAGGTGAGCATCCGCATCTTTCGCTCCTGATGACGACGCATGCCGCTGGCGCCGTTGTCGTCAAAGCCGCCGCAAACGAAGGGAGGAAGCATGGGAAACTTATGGAATGCCCAAAGGTTCTAGCGAGCTGAACCGGGCTACCGAGTCTCGTGCCTTCCAACCCGCCATGGCTAAGAAGCGCATGCCCAACAAGGATCGGAGACCCGGAAGCCCCAAGTCCAGCAGGCCCAGCGAGGGGATCGCCCCATCCAGGGAGATCCGACGGGATCGCAAGGAAAGATCTGCCTGGACAATCGGGAAAGACCTGGCGGGCCTAGTAGGTCCAGCCTCCTGGCTAGCCATCGGCTGGATTGGGCTCCCGCTTCCTTCAAGCCAGGCCTATGTGGCCCTGATGGCTGGCCAAAGGGCCAAGCCCCTCAATGGAAGCTTCAATACGGTCCCCGTTCTCCATTCCAATCAGCCGGAGGAAGTGGAAGGGCCTGGAATCCTAATTAATACATCATCAGGGGTGGGCTATGCCGCAGAAACAGGGGCACCACTTGCCAATCCGGATTATACGTTCAACGGTGAGTTTGGTGCCCATATCCACCACAAGTACATCCCGCCGAAAGGAGAACGCTGGGCAGGTAGCCGCAGGAGCGAACTAACCCTTGGACTCATTTTAATCAATACGAGCTACCAACCTGTTCACATTCGTTTCGAAGCTGGAGCGGTACGAAATAGTTTTCAAGCACCCTATCTCGCCAACAACCTGATGGGCGTTAAGCCCCTGGGCATACGGGCATGGAATACGGGCCCCGGAGATGCCACCGCAACCCAGCTTCTACGCGGCAAATTGGATTCCAATTTGACGGACGAAATCACCATTCCAGGGCGAAGCAGAATAGTACTTTTTCGCACAGAACTTCCTTCCCTTGGTATAGCCAATGCTCTCCTGAGAGGCCGCAGCGACGGCCCATTCCAAATGGCTGTGGTCGCTGCGCGGCAACCCCAAAGTGACTACGACATTGTGGGAGTCCTTGATCAATCGAAGCTTGCTCCAGGCAGGGTTTACCTAAAACGGATTGCTGAAATCAACAATCGTCAAGTATTTTCCAGGGTTGGCGGAGTTGCCATCGGCGATACCTATCAAGCAACGATCAACCACGACCTCAACAGCGAGGGGGCTTTGCATGTCCCGTTCACCAGCACCAACAGACACAACTTCGGGACCAAGGAGATACAGGTCAATTCCCTTGCAAGCCGCATGGTGGATTCCTCCCTCGACAATGTGGGCACCTACGGGGTTCGCTTTGAAGTCACACTCAGTCTCAAGGGAGAAGGTCCCTATGAATTGGTGATGAGCCACCCCACGGCATTTGGGAGGTCAAAGCCATTCACCGCATTTCGTGGATCGATTCAAATCACGACCGAATCAGGTGTTGAAGACATTCATGTAGGCATGCGTTCAGGCGAGAGCCTGTCGCTTACTAGTCTCAATCTCAAGCCTGGCGTGAGTAATCCTGTCAAGGTGACTATGGTCTATCCAGCTGACGCCACCCCAGGACATCTACTGAGTGTGGTTTCAGCTAGCCAACTGGCCCAGGCTCGGGATCAGGATCGTCAGGTAGAAATCGCGAGGGTGGCAGCACAGAAATCGAGTGCCAGGTCTTTGGGTGCGTTGGTTGCCCCACCAGATCTCTATACCCCTGGCCTTGATGAACTCGGAATTCTCACCATTCAAGGTACCGGGCTACCGGCTGCTCCGCCCCCACCGGTAAATAGTCCACCGGGAAATGGCGGAGACAATCAAATGAATGTATCCCAGGCCCTCGTTCAAAAATATCAGCGAACAGTTGAAGGTAATCGGCAAGCTCCCTTCGGTCAGCAGGACCGGTAGGAATGGAGGTCAAACGTATAAGCCTGGAACTCAGCGAAGGCCTCCTCAACACAATTGATCAATTCAAACGGGAATGGGGTCTCAGAAGCCGCGGCGCCATTGTTGAACGACTCCTTCAAGAACTACTCACCGTCGAGGAATCTGAAGACCTCTTCGGCGAAGAGTTCCCAAGTGAACAAAGCAGGCTTAGACTAGATGATACGAACGAAGCTGGCAGTTTTAATACACCAGAGAAAAGAACCGCCAGAAAAGATTCTGATGAAGTAAAAGATAATGGCCACCCCTCGCCAGTCGATGGCCCCTCAGCGAAATCCCAACCAGCTCACCCTCGCGCGCGCGCTGGCGTTTCAGTATCGCCAGCAAACCAACAAACCAAGATCAATGGCTTGGATGCTTCAGATTTCAATGAACGTGGGGCCCTTGTCTTAGTTGCGAAAGGTGCCGCGGGTTCCCTAGTCCTTGATTTCGAATCGTCTAGTTCGGATGCAGATTCAACCGTACCTGAACGCTCCTCAAAGAGCGGCGGAATCGATTTACCTGGTTTTGTGCGCAAACAGACTGCTCAGATTAAAAGGAGTCTGGCTCCAACCAGCGAAAACAGTAGCCGTAACCAAGAGCCATTACCAACTGTACCGGTTGAACTCTTGAACCAGGCCCTCGAAAGGGCCAAGAACCACTGGCTTGAGCTCTACGGCACACCTGCCAACGAGGCTGTTTTAGAAGCTGCCATGGTCTGGCTTGCTAAGGATATTTGGCCCCAATGCGACCAGAGTGAGGGGCGTCTCTTCACATGGTCCCTGGCTTGCTCGGTAATCGAAGCCTTTGCACCAACCTGGCCACCTGGAGGAGCAAGCTATGAGAAGGTGATGGTTATGGCTGGCTTACTTGAAGATCCCTTTAGTACCTCCACCCTGCAGCTACGCCTGCCAACTCTGATCCGTCGATTCGTCCATCGCTTCAGAACCCGCAAAAGGGGAACATCCTTCCAAGCTCTAGAGCACACCATGACATTGCATGGGGCCCTGAAACTGCTTCAACTTCCGACCTCACCGGGCCACAGGCTTGCCTTAGCAGAGATTCGCGAGGCCTATCGGGACATCGCTCTGAAAACCCATCCTGATTCCGGTGGATCAGAGGAGGAAATGCGAAAAGTGAATGAGGCTTACCAGCTACTCAAGGAGCTGTACAGAAACGGATGAGCCCCCAGTAGTCTTATCAAGCTCATGCAAGACTCTTAATCGGTCCCAGCTAAAGTCTCATCCTGATCTCGCTGGACACTGACTGGTCTTATTCCTGGAACCCGTCGCTAGCGATTTCGCCGGTCACGATCCCCAGCAACCCGCAAAGCCGGAAGCCCGCAAACCTGCACCCATCAACCCACAACCCACCGCCCGCTCCTCGCTTCAGACCGACCCGGGTCAAAGGGCGCACATGAATCGCGGTCAGGCAAGAGCCACAGGCAATCCCGCAGGTCTCATACTGGAATCATAAGAGACTATGAACGAGTCTTATCCGAGATACTGCATACCTACATTTTTCATGAAATCCATTGTTCTCTTGCTGAGCCCTGGCAGGGAGCGAAACCTCTTTAAAAAATTCCAGAAAGCACGGATCCCATTACAAGCGGTGGTCTGAATGGAAGCTGAGGACAACAAACACGGGTCCAAGGGTCCGACCCAGGCCTGTCCAGTCCACTGGCGAAGCTAAAGAACCCTGTGAGCAATTGAAATTTGAAATTTGCGTAACTGCTTTAGATGCAGGTACGCAAGAGAATTCCCTGGCGAAACAGCTTTCGAGTCCCGATGGGAACTCCAGCGCCGAAAACTCGCCATGGGGCACCATGACAGCGGCGCCGGCGCCTCCAAAAATAAGCCGTCCCGCTTATCCCTACTGCGACTAATTAATAGTCTAGTGATGGGACATGTATGGGATATGCGGGCACCCTCGAGCTCTTGTCGCGATTGGCTATCGATGACTGGGCATCGACAACTCAGTGCCCACGACTAACCGTTGAAGGCAGAGGTCTGAGTGCCTTGTGGCTGACTGGCCCACGCCAAGGCAAGAGTCACGCCTTGATGGGATCACTGCCCATGCTTGAGCAACTCAGCCACTATCCATGGGCGTGAATCACCCAAGGG
Organism: Cyanobium sp. NIES-981; assembly: GCA_945896675.1. Lineage (GTDB taxonomy): Bacteria > Cyanobacteriota > Cyanobacteriia > PCC-6307 > Cyanobiaceae > Cyanobium_A. The sequence goes on along the minus strand of CAMDEM010000001.1, from coordinate 69,033 downwards.
CTTGGTGCTCCCAGGACCAAAAAAACTAAAACACGAAACGCTCCAGCCGAAACCTTGCAATCCCATTAGTACCAGGCAAAACTCAATCAAGACCAATTACTAGTCTTGAATGAGACGCATGAAAAGGGGTAACAGGATCTTCCGGCTGCGGCCCAAGTGAATCGCCGTGGTGAAAGGCAGGGCTGAATGGCCGAAGCGGTTGTGTGGGCTGATTCAAGAGGAAAACGAAGAGCCCAGACAAACGGAACAGGTCTCTCAGGAGAGACCAAGCCTAAGGCTAGGCACGCGTCCAGGACGAGACGGCATAGACAAGCCCAGCAGTCATTTCCAAGGGATCTCCCTCAAGAAGCCTGGACCGCTTGGAATCTCTTGGGAGCTGATGAAATGGCTAAGCCCTCTTGGGCCTAGGTGGACGTCTGCATACCCTGGATCAAATAGTCGAAATAGGGACCAGCCATCGCCGCCTGTTCCGTACTGAGCAGCACCAAGGCCGCCTCTTTCAGGGTGCGCATGGCTTCAACCATGCCGGGCATGGGAACGCCGAGACTGTTGTACATCTCACGGGCGCCCACCAGGCCGATCTGCTGGATCAATTCGGTACTGCCAGACAGCACCCCATAGGTGACAAGCCGGAGGTACCAGCTGTAGTCGCGCAGACATTGGGCCCGTTGCTTCTGGCCGTAGGCATTGCCGCCCGGGGCCACGTAGTCGGGCTTGCGGGTGAAAAGCTGCTTCGCCGCTTCATCCACAATCTTTTTTTCGTTGTCGGTGAGAGCCCGCACAACGGTGAGACGCATGGCTCCACCGCTCAGGTACTCGACCATCGAGCGCAGCTCACCGCCGCTCGGATAACGAAGCTGATCGTCTGCCTGGAGGATCAGATCCCGAACGACGCTCATCGCAGCGACCACATGCAAGTTGCACTCTATCGACTGGAAGGCGTGAAGCTTGTTCCCGCTTAAAAGGTGTAACGGCACTTTGCAAGACGTAGGGTCAACCTTCGACGCGATGGAGTCCCCGGATTGGAAAACCCTGTGGTGGGCATGAAGGCAGAGGTGCAGGTCACGGGGCTCTCCCACGATGGCCAGGGGGTCGCGAGGCTTGGATCCCACGTCCTGTTTATCAATGGCGCCCTGCCAGGCGAGTCGATTCGCGCCCGGCTCACCTACAAGGCCAAGCGCCACTGGATCGCAGAAATGGAGGAGCTTCTCAAGCCATCTCCCGATCGACAAAAGCCCCCATGCATCCTTGCCGACAAGTGCGGTGGCTGCTCCCTCCAGCATTTTTCAGACGCTGGCCAGGGGCACTGGAAGCAGCAAAAGGTGGTGGATGCCTTGGAACGCATTGCCCACCTCAACCATCCTGTGAACCCTTTGTTGGGCTGTGAACCCTCCCTGGGCTATCGCAACAGGGCAATCATTCCCCTCGAGCGCCTCGAAGACGGGCGCCTGAAGGCTGGTTACTACAGGCCGGGCAGCCATCAGATCGTCAACATGAACCACTGCCCGGTGCTGGATCCGCGCATTGATGCCCTCATCGAGCCCCTCAAGGCCGATCTCGAGGCGAGTGAATGGCCCGTCGATCGTGATTGCAAGGAGTCAGGTGGCCTGAGGCACCTGGCCCTTCGCGTCGGCGTCAACACAGGTGAGGTCCTGCTCACCCTGGTGAGCAGCCACCATCACCTCGATGGACTCGCCCTCCAGGCAGCCCACTGGATGGCCCGCTGGCCCCAGTTGGTTGGGGTTTGTCTCAACCTGCAGCCCAAGCCGTCCAATGTATTGATGGGCGAGGAGACCCGGGTGATCGCCGGTCGCAGCTGGCTCTTGGAGCAATTCTGCGGTTTGGATCTGCGCATAGCCGCCGACACCTTCTTCCAGGTCAACACCCCCCAGGCCGAGAGGGTTGTGCCGCTCCTGCTTGAAGCCTTGGCGAGCCTGCCTCCAGGGGTGATGGTGGACGGCTATTGCGGCATCGGCACCTACAGCCTCCCGGTAGCCGCCAGCGGCTGGCAAGTGCACGGCATTGAGCTCAGCTCGGAGGCGGTGAAACAGGCAAAAGCCAACGCCGAGGCCAACAACCTGACTCACCTGGCCACCTATGAAGCGGGCGTGGTCTCCCGCTGCCTACCAGAGCACCTCATTCACTGTGATGTGCTTTTCCTGGACCCACCCCGCAAAGGCTTGGACAGCTTTGTGGTGGATGCAATTTTGGCCCAACCACCCCAAACGCTCATCTACCTGAGCTGTGACCCGGCCACCTTGGCGAGGGATCTGGGCCAGTTCACCGCCAGCGCCTATCGACTTGAGCAGATCCAACCCATCGACTTTTTTCCCCAAACCATTCACGTGGAGACCCTGGCTGTCCTGAGGAGGAAGTAGGGGAAAGGGTCCACCACCAGTGGGATTTAGCAGCGCAGCTGGGCGCCCAGTTGTTTTTCCAGCGCCGCACGAATGGCCCCATGGCTGCCATCCACCTCCTCGTCGGTGAGGGTGCGGTCGGGGTGGCGGTAGCGCATCCTGAAGGCTTGGCTGCAAAGGCCCTCCCCCACTTGCTCGCCTTCGTAGCGATCAATCAACTCGACATGCTCGAGCAAGGGCTTGCCGGCCTTACGCATCACCTGCACCAAATCAGCGGCCTTAGCGGCGTTGGGTACCACCACCGCAAGATCCCTTTCGGAAGCTGGCACCGTGGCGAAGGGGCGGAAGCTGGGCTGGAGACGATTCTTGCGGCTTGCTGAGGTCAGCAGCGCCTGCAAATCCAACTCGAACACAAAGGTGGCATCGGGAAGGTCCATGGCTTCGGCGTGCTCGGGATGCAACTGACCAAACCAGCCGACGGCCCGGCCTTCCACCACCAATTCAGCGGCGCGGCCTGGATGGAGCAACCCATGGCCCGCCAGTACCCGATCTTCGATGGGGATGGCTAGCTCCTTCAAGGCTCCGGCCAAGACACCGCGGGCTTCGAAGTAGGTGGGTGCTTTGGGCTTACCACTGGTGCTCCACCGCTCCGAGCGCCGTTCCCCAGCCAGGACACCCGAGAGCAGTTGGCGGTTCTCAGGACCAGATTTGACCTGAAACACCTGGCCGATTTCAAAGCACCAAAACCCCGCTTGACCGCTTTGGAGGTTCCGTCGTGCTGCGGCGAGTAATTCGCTGTGGAGGTCGTCGCGGAGGTGGCCGTAATCCGCCAACAGGGGATTGGCCAGGGGCAACCTGCCCTCGGCTGCAGCCACCAGGGACAAGCTGCACACTTCCTGGAGCCCGGCGGTGCATAGGGCCCGACGCAGCCTGCGTTCAACCTGCTGGGCCGGCTCCAAACCACCCGGTTCAAGGGGATCTGGCAGGTGGCAAGCAAAGGTGTCGTAACCCACCAGCCGGGCCACTTCCTCAATCAGATCCACTTCCCGCAGAAGATCCATCGATCGCGACGGCGGCACCGAAACCAGCCAGCCATCGCCCTCGGATTGGAGGTTGCAACCCAGGGCCTGCAGGGTTTGTTCGATCCGGCCATCGTCGAGGTCGGCCAACTCGCCGTCAACGAGCACGGGGCCAAGCAGATTGTGCAGGGCGTCCCGGCGCAGAACCAGGGGTTGGGCTGCTGCCTGGGCCCGGCCATGGACCCAGCGAGCAACCGGTTTGGCGCCGCAGAGCTCTTGGAGCAGGGCCACGGCCTGGTCAGAGGCGGCCAGGGTGGTTTCCGTGGGCAAGCCTTTTTCAAATCGGCTGCTTGCCTCCGTGCGGAGACCCAGGCTTCGGGCGGATTGACGCACGGCCTGGGGAGCAAACACCGCTGCTTCCAGCCAGATCCGCTGGGTGCCAGTGGTGACCGCCTCGGCCAGGCCGCCGATCACGCCCGCCAGGGCAATGGGCTGGTCGCCATAGGTGACCACCAGGGCATCGGCCGATAGCTGACGCCCTTCCCCATCCAGGCTGGTGAAGGGCTCTTGGGCTTTGGCCTGCCGAAGACCAAGGGCTGGGGCTTGCGCCTGGCCTTGGGTTGGTTTAGCTAGTTGGTCAGCATCGAAGGCATGGAGAGGCTGGCCGTGCTCCAGCATCACCACATTGGTGATGTCGACCACGTTGTTAATGGGTCGAATCCCAGCTCTCTCCAGGCGCTGTTGCAACCAGCGGGGGGACGGGCCCACCCGCACCCCCTCCAGCTCGGTCATGGTGAAGAGGCCACCGGCATCCATGGCGGCTTGGTCGTGGGCCTGGATTGCCAGCGGTGCCGCCTCAAGGGCAGTAGGGGCATCGCTGAACTGGGTTGTGCCCCCTACCAGGGCGGCGACTTCCCGGGCAATCCCCCGCATCGAAAGGCCATCCGGTCGGTTGGCGGTGATCGCCAACTCCAAGACCTGGTCATCGAGGCCCAGGCTTGGGCCCACGGGACTGCCAACAGCGGGCACGCTGGCTAAAAGGTCGTCAAGGATTGCGATCCCCTCGGATTCTCCGAGGCCCAGCTCGGTAAGCGAGCAGATCATTCCACTGCTGGGTACACCGCGTAATTCCGCAGGCTTAATCGTGAGATTCACGGCCGGCAAAGTTGCGCCTACCAGGGCCACGGGAACGTGAATTCCCGCCCGCACATTGGCCGCACCGCAGACAATTTGCAGGGGTTGGGCGGCACCCACCTCCACGCTGCAGACACTGAGCTTGTCGGCATTGGGGTGGGGGGCTCGTTCGGCCACAAAACCCACCACCACCCCGGCCGCCTGGGCGGCCAGATCGTCGATGGACTCCACCTCAAAGCCGGCCATGGACAGCCGCTCGGCCAGGGCATCGGGGGCAAACGCACCCTCGGGGCCGCTCACTAGCTCCCGTAACCATTGGAGCGAGACCCGCATCAGCCCAACCGAGAATGAGGCTGGATCCTAGGGAGTGACTGGCTGGGGTCACCATCGGCAGGTATGGTGTTCACTTGTTCTTTCGCATCGCACACGCGGCGCAACGTCCTTCATGGCTAAAAACAAGGGCGTCCGGATCGTGATCACTCTCGAGTGCACCGAATGCCGGTCCAACCCCGCCAAGCGGTCCCCTGGTGTGTCTCGTTACACCACGGAAAAAAACCGCCGGAACACCACGGAACGGCTTGAGCTGAAGAAGTTCTGCACGCATTGCAATAAGTCGACCGCCCACAAGGAAATCAAGTGATTCCTTGCGGCGCTATATGCGTCGTTCTGCTGCCCAGCAGCCCCTTCCCCTCTTCCAATCCTTAGCTCGCTAAAGCCCGTTCCGCATGTCCAGTTCCTTCTTCAAAAAGCGTCTTTCCCCGATCAAGCCTGGCGATCCGATCGACTACAAGGACGTTGATCTCCTTAAAAAATTCATCACCGAGCGCGGCAAGATCCTTCCCCGTCGCATGACGAGCCTGACTGCCAAGCAGCAGCGCGACCTCACCAATGCGGTGAAGCGGGCCCGGATTGTCGCCCTTCTCCCCTTCGTCAATCCCGAAGGCTGAGCAGAGCGCTGGGCTCATCTGCTTTCCAACCTGGCGATCTCCTCGGCACGCTCGATGGGAAATCACCACGTCTGGCGGTTCTTGTCTCCCTAACGGGAGGCAAGGCCGCCATTTTTGTTGGCGAGGCTGCAAAACGCCAGCAGCACCCCCTGCGGGAGCTCGAACTGTTGTGCCGCCTACCGGCAGGTTCAACACCGCCAACAAGCATCAAGGCGGCCCCATGGTCGCTGGATGGCCAGACCCTTCAGTCCGCCTTACCGCGCCCCAAGGATTTCGGGGCCGCCTGGGTGTTGATGCAGGAGATGGGGGGTGCCTTACCCCTAGCCGACTGGGCTGAGCTGGTTGCTGGTTGCGATGGACCTGCCGTCCGGGCTGCCTGTTGGCTGTGGTTGCAGGGACCCCAACTGCTGTTTCGAAACCGCCAGGGCCAAATCGAAGCGCGACCTGGCGATGACCTCAGGAGATTGCGCAAGGATCGCCACCGACAGGTCTTGCTGGACCGGTTGCAAGACCAGTGGCACGGGTTCCTTGCTCAACGCCGGCCGATCGATCCCAGCTGCCTGGCTCCGGCAGCCCGCTCTGAGTTGGAGCTGCTGATGGCCTGGGCCAGCGGCGATGGCCAGGAGCCCCTGCCAGCGGCATTGCGCCAGGCCCTGCAAACCTGCCGGTGTGAGACGGAGCCCGGGGCTATCCGCCATCTGCTGGTGGACCTGGGCCAATGGGATCCCCACCAACTGCCGTCGTTGCGCAGCACGACCTGGGACCACGGATTCAGCCCGGAACTCGAGGCCGAGGCCGAGCGCCTGCTGGCCTCAGCTGGGCAACCCAGGGCTGGCGATGCGGACCGGCTCGATTTAACGCTCCTTCGCTCCGTCACCATTGACGACGAAGACACCCGGGATATTGATGACGGCCTAGCCCTTGAGCTCACCGAGGCGGGAGTCCAGAGAATCTGGATCCATGTGGCCGACCCAGGACGCTTGGTCGAACCCGAGTCTCCCCTCGACCTGGAAGCCAGGCGGCGGGGCAGCAGCTTGTACCTCGCCCGGGGCAATCTGCCGATGTTCCCCCTCCAACTCACCACGGGCCCCTTCAGCCTCAGGGCGGGAGAACGAAATGCGGCTTGGAGCATCTGGGTCGAACTTGATGCTCAAGGTGGGGTGGCTGCTTCAGGGGTGCAACGGAGTTGGGTTAAGCCCACCTATCGGTTGTCCTATCGCGATGCCGATGAGTTGATTGAGTTGGCCCCACCCCAGGAGGCTGACCTACTCGGGCTCCATGCATTGCTCGACCTGCGCCGGCGTTGGCGGCAAGGCCAGGGTGCCCAGCTGATGGACCAGCTGGAGGGTCGCATTCGGGTCAATGGCGGCATCGCCGAACTTGAGATCACAGAGCCAGGCCCATCGCGCAATTTGGTGGCCGAGGCGATGATTTTGGCCGGGGCCGTGGTCGCCGACCTGGGCAGCCGCCATGCCATGGCGTTGCCCTATCGCAACCAACTCCCGGCGACCCTGCCATCCCCGGCCGAGCTCTCAGCCCTGCCGCCAGGTCCCGTGCGCCATGCGGCGATCAAGAAGTGCCTGGGCCGGGGGCTCACCAGCACAACTCCTGCCGCCCACTTCAGCCTGGGCCTCCAGGCCTACGTGCAGGCCACCTCACCAATTCGCCGCTATGGGGACCTACTGGTCCAGCGGCAGCTCCTGGCCCATAGCCAGGGCCTGGACCCGCTAAGCGCTGATGCCATGCTCGATCTGATCAACCAGATGGAGATCGGCATTCGCCAAGCCATCGCCATCAGCCGGGAAGATCAGCGCCATTGGCAGCAGGTGTGGTTTGAAGACCACAGCCAGGGGCAGTGGCCAGCGATCTTCCTGCGCTGGTTACGACCCCAGGATCAATTGGGTTTGGTCCATGTCGAAGAGCTGGGCATGGATCTAGCTGCCGAATGTCCGGATGGCTGCCAACCCGCCCAAAACCTTGTGCTGCGGGTTCAGCTGGTCGATTCCCTCCGCGATCAATTGCGGCTTAGGGCTTCCAATTAGGGCATTGGCCTAGGAGGCAATCCGGTTAGCCCGGAGCCAGGGCCCCCAGGGGTTGAGCTGGCCAATCAGGGTGACCTGCGTTGGCCCATCACACTGACTCAGCCACCGGTTCACCCCGGGTTCCAGGGTGATCAACGGCCAACAATCAGTTGCAGTTGAAGTACCAGTTGAAATTTCACTTGCAGATTCAAAGGTGTAACCCCCAGTCCCATCGGGAATGACCTTGCCAGTCCAGCTTGTTTCTCCCGGTTCTGCGGGAGGGGCATCAGCCGGCCTGAAACCTCCACTTGAGAGATCAAGGCCTTGGTGGCTGAGCTGCTCGGGGTTGTCCAGAATCGCCGTCTGTCTTTGGCGCCATTCGCTGTGATACCAAGGGGTATCCCAAAGCGGCACCACCGCTGCAGGCGCCAGGGGATCGCCAATCAAGGCGTTTTGCAGCTGCCGAACCGATAAAGCTGCTGGTGGTCGTCCTTGCTGAACAGCGAGGGCAGCAGCGGCCCCACAGGCCTGGCCCAGATTCAGGATCAGCGGTTGCAGCCGGGTGGCTCCATTGGCCATGTGGCTGGCACTGAAGCACTTGTCGGCCGCAAGGAAATTCTCTGCCGTGTCGCTCAACACTGCCCCATAGGGAATCGCAAATGGGGTGCCGCTCCATCGGCCGCCCCAGCGGGTACTTTTCGGAGCCAGGGGGTAGTCGTCACCGGGGTAGTGGTGGTCGTTGGCGTAATTGCCAATGGCAATGGAATTGATAGCGCCGGTGCCATCCTTCGGCAGGTCGGCAATCGAGGCCCCAGGGGCCTGGGGCAGCAAGTGTTGTTCCACCACCACCTCCCGGCCCACCAGCCGGCGCCCCTCGCGCCAGTAGGGCATCAGGGCAATCGGGGATGGCCCCTCCAGGGAGTTGCTCGCTGAAAGATCGCCATAGGGCGGGAAGCAAGCACCCGGCGCCAGCCAGCCGTTGGAGGCATCCTCGAGGGTTTTGGCGAAGGCCAGGCTATGGGCCTGCATGGATCGGTAGAGGTCCGCTCGGACCTCGGCCTCCGGATCAAACAAGCCATCCAAGGGACCATGCCAATCGTTGCCGTCCAGGGGCCAATTGAGCATCACCAGCCCGCCTGGAAGGCGCCCATAGGTGAGCGTGCGTTCCAGGCCAAAGTTCAGGGCCGCCTTGGGCAGGGGAGCCTGGACTGGGCTGGAAGGATCTGGGTTGGCTAAGGCCGCATCCAGCTCGGGCATCCGATCGGAAACCAGTTGGCCCATCACCACCCAGGTGGGCGATTGCACGACCTGGGCCTTGAAAAACGGATTGGATTCAATTTGCTGTTGGGGAGGGGCGCTGGGCTCTCCCCAGAGTTCCTGGGGTTCCCAACCAAGGCGATAGGGAACATCAGCAAGGGCAAAGAGATCGCCCCGATCACTGCCATCAACCAAGACATCCAGTCCGACCTGGGAGGTCTGGCCCTGGTGCTGAACGGTGATGGCCGTAATCCTGGGACCACTGCGCTGGATACTTACCACCTGGGATTGGGGCCACCAAAGCAAATTGGCTTCGGCCGCGCACCAGTCCCTCAGGACGGCTTCGGCCGTGGATGGCCTGTAGCCAAAACAGCTCACCCAGTTGTGGTCAAGACCCTCCGCTTCCCTCTGGCGTAACTCCCGCAGGAAGGCTCCCCAAAGACCCGTTTGCCAGGGACTCAGCTCGTTGCCATCGGGCGCGCAGACCCCAGCGGCACTCACCATCCCCCCGAGCCAAGCCCCAGGGGTGAGCAGCAGGGTAGGGGCACCACACCGGGCCGACTGCAAAGCTGCCGCCACCCCACCCGTTCCGCCGCCCCACACAACGACAGCGCAGTGGTCCAGCCGGGGGGAAGCCAATGCCATGGGCTCGAGCGGATTCCCCAAGATTGCCAGGCGGGGCGTCGGTAAGATCCAATTTCGGCGCAGGGCCGCTCCGGCGGCGCAGCGAGCCCTCTATACCCGCCGCATGTCTTTCACCCTCACCACACCGCTCTATTACGTCAACGACAGGGCACACCTGGGCAGCGCATACACAACCCTGGCCTGTGATGCCATTGCCCGTTACCAGCGGCTCAAGAGTGAAGAGGTTGTCTTCATCACCGGCTGTGATGAACACGGTCAAAAGATCCAGCGCACGGCTGAAGCCCAAGGCCTAAGCCCCCAGGCCCATTGCGATGCGGTGAGTGAGGGTTATCGCCAGCTATGGCACCAGTGGCAGATCAGCAATGATCGCTTTGTTCGCACAACCGATCCCCGCCATCGGCAGATTGTGCAGCAGTTTTTTAAGCGGGTCGAAGCCAATGGCGATGTGGTGGAAGGTCGCCAACAGGGTTGGTATTGCGTGGCCTGCGAGGAATTTAAAGACGATCCTGCAGAGGCCAGCGCGCCCCACTGCGCGATTCACCAAAAACCGCTGGAGTGGAGGGATGAGCTGAATTTGTTCTTCCGGCTCTCCCGCTATCAGCAGCAGATCGAAGCGTTGATAGCCAAGCCAGGGTTTATTGCACCAGGCAGCCGCAAAAAAGAAGTTGAAAACTTCGTAGCCCAAGGGCTCAGGGATTTCTCCATCTCCCGGGTTGACCTGCCTTGGGGCATTCCCGTGCCTGGCCACCCGGGCCATACCTTTTATGTGTGGTTCGATGCCCTCCTGGGTTACCTAACAGCCCTTCTGGATCCAAACGAAGAACCGGATTTGGGCCTGGTTAACGCCAGGGGCTGGCCAGCCCAGCTCCACGTGATCGGCAAGGACATCCTCCGCTTCCATGCCGTCTATTGGCCCGCGATGTTGCTCTCCGCAGGCCTGCCCCTGCCGGAACGGGTGTTTGGCCACGGCTTCTTGACGCGAGAAGGCCAAAAGATGGGCAAATCCTTGGGCAATGTGCTCGATCCAGAAAGCTTGCTTGAACACTGCGGTCGAGATGCGGTGCGCTGGTACTTGCTTCGGGATATCCCCTTTGGGGACGACGGCGACTTTCAACAGCAGCGCTTTAGTGACTTGGTCAACAACGACCTGGCCAACACGATTGGCAACCTGCTCAACCGCACATCGTCGATGGCCCGGCGTTGGTTCGGCGATGCTGTGCCCCCCGGAGGAGGGGGGGTGGCCGCCAGCCACCCCCTAGCGGTTGCTGCCCTCAGTGCGGGAGAGCAATTCACTTCGGCCATGGATCTCCTCGATTTCCGCAGCGCCGCGGAAGCGTGCCTGCACTTAGCGATCACAACCAACGGCTATCTCAATGAACAGGCGCCCTGGAAGTTGATGAAGCAGGAAGGCAATGGGCAGCTGGTGGGCTCAGATCTTTACGCCGTGCTCGAGGCCACCCGCTGGGTGGCGGTGTTGCTCGCCCCCCTGGTGCCGGAACTCTCCGATCGCATGCTCCAACAACTGGGCCAAACCCCATTTGCCAGTGGCGCATCCCTGGGCGGGCCATCGGCCTGGCTGGCCGCCCAGCACTGGGGGGGGCTGCAACCGGGTTTGGCCTTGCCAGAGCCCCAACCAGTGATGCAACGGCTGGAGCTCGAGGCGCCCCTATGAACCGGTGGACGCCAACTCACGGTTCCCTAACCCTCGGGGCCATGGCCTTGCCCCTTAGGGCCTTAGCCCTGGCAGGCCTTTTGGTTGGCTGCCAAGGCCAAAAGGGTCCGGAGCCAGCGGCCCAACCCTTTGTCTTCCGTTCCCTCAACCTGCAACAGCACAATCTGCTGGGCCAGCCAACCTGGAATCTCACCAGCCCGGAAGCCCGCTACGACCTAGGCCGCCGGGTTGCCCAGGCAAGCAATTTGAAGGGAACGCTGTTCTCCAATGGCACTCCCCGCTATCGACTCTCAGCCACCAGTGCCACTGTTCTCAATGATGGTGAGCTGATCCAGCTCGAAGGTGACCTGGTCATCCAACGCCTGGGTGCCAAACCCCTGGTGATCAAGGCGAAACGGGCCCGCTGGTACCCGGCCCAAAACCTGATGGTTCTCGATCGCCAACCTGTCGCCACCCAAGACAAACTCCAAGTTTCCTCGGATCAAGCTCGGTTTTTGATCGACCAAGACAAACTCGAGCTACGCGAGAATCCCCTTTTGCAACGTCATGACGATGGCAAAATTCGCATGAAGATCAGGGTTAGTAGCGTCGATTGGCATACAAAGACTGGTGAACTCATCGCAGCAGGCCCAGTGCGTGGGGTGCGAAAAATCACCAACAAGCCTCGCCAGGTGCTCACGGCCCCGTCGCTGAGGGGAAACACGCTCACCCAGATCCTCACCCTTTCAGCACCAGTCAGGCTTGTCGATATCAGCCGTGGGGCCGTCTTCAATGCCCAAGAGACGCAAGTGGATGTGCGTCAGCAAATCATCCAAAGTGATCAACCCTTTGATGGCATCTTGAAACAATCAACGGTCCACGGGGTTGGATTCCAACTCTTCTATGCCAGCCAATTGGCTGTCGTATCAAGCCACTGCAAACTGGAGCAACCCACGGATACCCTGACGGCAAACCGTTGCCAATGGAATTGGCAGAGCGACCAGGTGGAGGCCATCGGCAACGTGGTGCTGAAGCGCCAGTCCAACAACCAGACGACGAAATCCCATCGCATTGATGGCCGACTCGGCAGCCAGGGTCTCGTCGTGTTTACCAGTCCCGGCAGCAGGGTGAACACCCAGATGACCTTGAAGCAGCAGTCTCCTAGGGCGAAATCGAAGGAGCCTCGCTCCGGGTCGGCAAGCGCTCCAATCCAGCTCTGAGCTTGGTGGACCAACCCTCCACCCAGGCCAAATCACTACGGCTGAAGCAGCGGGCCGACCACCCCCCCAGCAGCACCAGGCCGTCTTCGCCCAGGGGTTGGACAAGCACCGAGGGCAACCCGGGCAACAGCGCGTCAAATTCTTGGCGGCCGGGATAGAGCTTGAGATCCACCAGGGAGATGGCGGATTGCCTCTCGAGAGCCCTCTGGCAGATAGCCCCGGGAACAAATAGTGAGGGGGCGAGCAAGCCCCGGCGCAGCAACGGCTGACCCCGCCAGATCACGAGCACCACGGCTGCAGGACTTGCGGTGAGCAGCATGTGACTTCCCCAGGCCAATTCTTCGGCCAAGGCCTCGGGCAGGTCCGCGGTGAGAACAAGGCCTTGGTCGCCAGAGAGTTCTGAGCGAATCGAGGCCTCGGGCAGGGCCCTTGTCCAGAGCACGCCCACCAGCATCAGGCCCACGGCCAGCAAGCTCGCCAGCACGGCGGCCCGCTCCAGGGGCGGATTCACGTCAGGGGCCAGGCCTTGGTTGGCCACGACCAACGCCAGGGCGACCAGGCCCAGACCGATACAGAGCCTCGCGGGCGTTGGCAAATTCATCGACTCAGGGCAGGCAGGGGGCCAAGACGAGACAGCGGTACCGATAGGCGGCAAACTAGGGCCACGCTCGGCCTATCCCCTTGCAGTTGCTTCCAACTCCCCATTGGCTGGTTAAGCCGATGGTCCGGCCTTGGCTCTGTCGCATCGTTGGTGTTGTGGTGCTGTGCCTTGGCCTGCTTTGGCCCAGCGCAGGATGGACCCTATCGGCGAGCACCCTCCCCACCGCACCGCCCGCTGAACGGGTGGTTGACGAGGCCGGTGTGCTCAGTCGCGCTGCCATTGGCGAACTCACGGCCCAACTCAACGCCTTTGAACCAGACCATATCGACGCCCACTTGATCACGGTCAAGCGGCTCGATTACGGCCTCAGCCTCCCAGAACTGGCCAAGGACGTTTTGGCGAGCTGGCTTGGATCCGGCGCAGAAAACAACCAACTCCTCTTTCTGCTCGATAGCCAGACCAATTCCGCCGCTGTCGCTGTCTCCTCAGGGCTGGAAGCAGAGCTCAATACCGAATTGCTGAAGAGCACGGCAAGGACAACCATGGCCCAACCCCTTCGCGATGGTGCCCGCTACAGGCAGGCAAGCCTTGATGCCATGACCCGCCTGCAAACCGTGCTCCAGGGCGGTGAGGATCCTGGTGAGCCGGAGGTCGCCGAAGTGGTGACGCTGGCCACCAATGTGCCAACCCAGGAGGAAACCTCCGAAAGCAACGCCTTTACCTGGGTTGTTGTGTTGTTGGTGGTTGGTACTGTCGTTCCGATGCTCACTTGGTGGGTTTTCTCACGCTGAAACCCGATGGCTCTCACCGATTGGACAGGTGCTTTTGGTCGCGCCCAGCAGCGTGACCTCAGCCACGACATTGAGCGCGGTTACGAATCAGCCCTGCTGATCCAAAGCATCGAGCTTGAGCATTACAACGACAGACCCGTTCGTGCCGAGCTGACCCTGAGCATTCCAAAGGCGGCCCAGGCCCAGGTGCTGCGTCGTTTCCGCTCCGCCCTGGAGATCTGCCGCAGCTCCATCGAGGCGCTTGAGCCCCATCGCAAAGAAATCGCTGGCCAGGAATTGCGCCAGCTCCAGCTGATCGAAGCTGTGGTCAGTCGCTATGACAACCAGCGACGCCCCCTGCCCACCATCAGCCGCAACCCGGAAGTGCTGCCCCGCAGCCTGATTGGGGTCATGGACCAGGTCAGGCGCCAGCTCGACCCCGAGGCCGAGGCCAGTGTGGTGGCAGGGTTTCGCCGCCGGCGGGACTCCACCTTGGTGTCGCTGAGGATCCTGCTGCTGTTGATTCTGGTTCCAGTCTTAATTCAGCAAGTCAGCCGCACCTACGTGGTTTCCCCCCTGGTGGATCGCTTTGCCGGTGATGCCACGATCCTGAATTACCCCAAGCCCCATCTGGAGCAAAAGGCCGTGCGTCAATTGCGCGACTTCCAGGGGCAAATTGAATTTGAGGCCCTCCTCAGCGGCAACCCCTTGCCGAGCCGTGAGGAAATCCAGGCTGAATTGAGCAAAAAGGCTTTGGAGCTCCAGGCAGAAACAGCCCAGGAAAGTACCCACGCCATCAAAAATGTTCTTGCCGACCTCAGCGGGCTGATCGGGTTTGCGATCGTTTGCATCCTCGGTCAACGGGACATACAGGTCCTACGCGGTTTTATTGATGAACTCGTGTATGGCCTAAGTGACAGCGCCAAAGCGTTTGCCATCATTCTCTTTACCGACATCTTTGTGGGATTCCACAGTCCAGAAGGCTGGACTGTGCTACTTGATGGTGTTGCCAATCACCTTGGGCTCCCGGCTGAGGAGAACTTCATCTTGCTATTCATAGCCACCTTCCCTGTGGTCTTGGCGACGATCTTCAAGTACTGGATCTTCCGCTACCTCAACCGGGTGTCACCGTCCTCCGTCGCAACCCTGAGGAACATGAATGGTGGGGGCTAAAACCTGCTTGGTAGCCAGCTGCTTTTTGGACGTTGGAATCGTCTTTCAAGAGTTTGTGATGGCCCCCCTACCATCCTGAATGGGACACGCGATCACCGTCGTTACCGGTCCAGCCCGTAGCGGCAAGAGCCGTTGGGCCGAGCACCTGGCCCACATCAGCGGACTGGAGGTTACCTATGTGGCCACCGGTGGTAGCGGCGTTGACGATCCCCACTGGCAGGCCCGGCTTGCCCTGCATCGGCAACGCAGGCCACCGGCATGGGGCTGCCAGGAAGTGGGCTTTGAACTAGCCGGCTCCCTTTCCACGGTTGGGAGCCACTCCCTCGCCTTGGTTGATTCCCTCGGCAGCTGGGTGGCCCATGGTCTTGAGCTCGATGGCGTGACCTGGGAGCAGCACTGTCAACGGCTGGTTAGGGCGATGGATGGCTGTAAGGGGACCGTCATCGTGGTGAGTGAGCAGGCGGGCTGGGGGGTGGTGCCACCCACGGCCATTGGGGGCCTATTCCGCGATCGACTCGGGGAGTTGGAGCAACAGGTCATGGCGATTGCCACCACCGGCTGGCTGGTGGTGGCCGGGCGGGCCATCGATCTATTGCCCACCAGCGTGCCCGTTCCCGAAAACAAAGCCAATCCCTAAAGAGCAGCCATGCCCCAGGTCATCCTCTACCAACCTGAAATCCCACCCAACACCGGGAATGTGGCCCGTACCTGCGCCGCTACCGGCACGGAATTGCACCTGGTCGAACCCCTGGGCTTCTCCATCGACGATCGCCAGCTCAAACGGGCTGGACTCGACTACTGGCCCCTGGTGCCCCTGAGCCGCCATGCCGATTGGACGGCTTTGCAGCACGAGCGCGCAGCAAGGGGCGGCCGGCTGATTGCCCTCAGTAGCCATGGCGCCATCCCGTACAACAGCTTCCAATTCGAGGCCGACGATTGGTTGCTCTTTGGCCGCGAAACCGAAGGGCTACCCCCATCCGTTCGGGACCAGGCCCAGGCCTGCCTCACCATTCCGATGGTCCGCTCCTCCCGGGCGGTCCCCCATGGGGTGCGCAGCCTCAACCTCTCGGTGGCCGTGGGGATTGTGCTGTTTGAGTCCCTGCGGCAATTGAATTTGCTGACAGGGGCTGAACCCCTGTCCTGAACAGCATTATTGCCGCAAGTTGCAGCAAATCGTATTCACCACAACTTGTTTTAGGGGGTTCAGTCGGTTACTGTCTGGCGAGCTCAGTGATATGGCTTCAGAAATGCACCATATCCGTCAGGAAATTCGCATGCAGTCTTGGCGAACGTGTTTGAGGGTGGCGTTACCAATTGCAGTGGCCATGCCTGCTTTGGTTGCGGCTTTAACCCCTCCAGCACCCCGCCACGCTGACCTCGACGTCCTAGTCGCAGCCCTGCCCGCCCCAAGTACCGAGAAGGCTTGGATCAGGGTCCGCGACAGCGTCACCATCGACGATCTATCCGCCAAGCTCAGGGTTTCAGGCGAACGCCTCGCCACCCTCAATGATGTTGAGACCACCCACCAATTCCGTCAGGGTGAGTGGCTCATCGTTCCAGCCAACCAGGTGCGCCTGGTGAAGCTGCTGGCTTCCTTGGATCCCAGCGAATTACGGCGCACCCCCCCACTCCAGGATCTCCCTCCCCTCGAAGAAGGCCCAGCCGTACGCCTGGGTGACAGCATTAAGAAAATTGCCCAGCGCTACGGCGTCACCCTCCAGCAGCTCCTCCAGCTCAACCCCGGTCTCGATACGGCCAAATTGGTTGTAGGAAGCGAAATCAAACTGTCCCAAGCCTCCCCGGCCCGGCCCCGACTCCTGATTGGCCTCACCCCCTCCGGCAGCGGCGGGATCAGCTGGCCGGATTTACCGAATTTTGGCAATTCGGATCGGCCGTTTGATTCCGGTTTGTCCGCCTCTGGCTGGATTTGGCCCACCAAGGGCATGTTCAGCTCCGGCTACGGCTGGCGTTGGGGACGGATGCACAAGGGCATCGATGTGGCCAACAATGTCGGCACCCCGATCGTGGCAGCCAAAAGCGGAAGGGTGACTTTTTCTGGCTGGGATGACGGGGGCTATGGCTACAAAGTCTTGCTTCAGCATGAGGACGGCAGCCAATCGCTCTATGCCCACAACAGCCGGCTAGCCGTCAGGGTTGGTCAAACCGTCGAGCAAGGTCAACTGGTCTCCTATATGGGAAGTACTGGGCGCAGCACGGGCCCCCACCTGCACTTCGAGATTCATCCTCCAGGCCGTGGAGCCATCAACCCCTTGCAATTGCTCCCCCCACACGCCTGATAGAATTGATTCCACTGGCTCGGTAGCTCAGCTGGTTAGAGCGTGGGATTCATAACCCCAAGGTCGGGAGTTCAAGTCTCCCCCGAGCCATAGCGATTGCCGCTCAAAAGCTCCCTGATTAGGGGGCTTTTTTATGGCGCCTCCCTAAGGCCAAGAAGGTCATGAATGCACCAATTGTTTTCAATATGAAAATAGCCAAAATGGGTTTCAAAGCGACCTAAAACCCATTTCTGAAAAACGATTGCTCCGAAACCATTACTCCAAAACGATTGCCCAGATACCCCTAGTCTGAAGCGATTAGCGCATGTCGATTGCGTTCAGCCGTTCACGGAAACTTGCCGAAGCGCTGCTATCAAAATCATCCCCGTCCAGCTCTAGAGCCGCGGGCTCGATCCGGCGTGGATCTGCTGCCAAGGGCTGCTGGACAACGTCGACAGGTTGATCGGCTGGTAGGAGTACGGAAACCGATCGGCGGGCCCTTGAGCCATAGGAGCGCCCCTCCAGGGCACGGATCAGGGACTTACTGCGATTGGCTTCACCAACGCTCTGGCCCTGCTTGGGACGAACCAAGGGATTGTCCTTGAGCTCGGAGCGAACCTGATTCAACAGACGGAAGTGGCCAGTCGTGTTGTATTTGCGAAGTACGGTTGGATCCCAAGCCATGCAAGACGACTGAATGATCCATTGAGGCTATCGCCTTACCGCGACGAAATTGTGATAAATTGTTGTTTGGACAACTGGTAGTCAATCCGACTTCGCCCTAGGGCTGGCATTGACCCGGATCCTCCCCTTCCTTCACCCCTTCCCAACGAGCATGTCGAGACTGGTCGGTCTGCAAGCCCCTGATTTCACTGCTACCGCAGTGGTTGACCAGGAGTTCAAGGAAATCAAACTGTCCCAGTACCGCGGCAAATACGTGGTCCTGTTCTTCTACCCCCTCGATTTCACCTTCGTCTGCCCTACCGAGATCACCGCGTTCTCGGATCGCTACTCCGATTTCACCAGCCGCAACACCGAAGTGTTGGGTGTTTCGGTGGACAGCCAGTTCAGCCACCTGGCCTGGGTGCAGACCGAGCGGAAGAACGGGGGCCTGGGCGACATCGCTTACCCCCTGGTTGCTGACCTGAAGAAGGACATCGCCAGCGCCTACAACGTGCTCGACGAAGAGGCAGGCATCGCCCTCCGTGGCCTTTTCATCATCGACCCCCAGGGCGTGATCATGCACAGCACGATCAACAACCTGCCGGTGGGTCGCAGCGTGGACGAAACCCTCCGGGTGCTCCAAGCCTTCCAGCACGTTCAGGCCCACCCTGATGAGGTTTGCCCCGCAAACTGGCAGCCCGGCGAGAAAACGATGAATCCCGATCCGATCAGGAGCAAGGATTTCTTCGCCGCTGTCAACTGATCAGCCCCCCATTCATTGCCAGCAAGGGGTCCCCGACGGGACCCCTTTTTTGATGGGATTCGGTCGTATCAGCCCCTGGGGCTCAGGCCAACACACTGGCAAGCAGGCGCAGCCCATCGGTGCCGCCTGTCGCAGGATCACAGGCCCGTTCCGGGTGGGGCATCAGGCCGAGCACGTTGCCTGCTTGGTTGGTGAGACCTGCCACGTCTCCGACCGAGCCATTCGGGTTTTGCCCGTAGCGCAGCACAACCCTTCCCTCCCCTTCCAGCTGCTGGAGCTCGTCTGCATCGCATTGATAGCGGCCTTCGCCATGGGCAATCGGCAGGTTGATAGCTTCGCCCTCGCCGTAGCTCTTGAGCCATTGGCAGGTTCCAGGCCGCACCTCCAACGGGGCTGGCTCACAGAGAAAGTGGAGCTTTTGGTTTCGCGTGAGGGCTCCTGGCAACAGTCCCATTTCGGTCAGCACCTGAAAACCGTTGCAAATCCCCAGGACCGGCCCACCCCCATGGGCAAAATCCCGCACCGCCTCAAGAACAGGAGCAAAGCGAGCGATGGCGCCACAACGGAGGTAGTCGCCATAGCTGAAGCCGCCAGGAAGCACGACGGCGTCGATCCCGCCCAGATCCCGCTCTTCATGCCAGAGAAAGCGGGTCGATAGGTGAAGGCAGCCTTCCAAAGCCCATCGCACATCGCGATCACAATTGGAGCCAGGGAAAACGACGATCCCGACGGTCATGCCTGTTGCCCCCCATGGGTTTCAGCCAGTTCGAGACTCCAGTCTTCAATGACCGGGTTGGCCAGAAGGCGATCACTAAGCAGCTCGATCTGGGCCTGGGCTGTGGCGCGATCGGGGGCCTCGAGCTCCACGTGGATCGACTTGCCAATTCTCAAGGTTTTGATGCCGTCAACACCCAAACGGGCTGCGGCAGCACGGGTGGCCTCCCCGGCGGGGTCGAGCACAGACGACCTGAGGGAGACCTGAACGTGGGCGCTAAAGAGAGGCACCTGGGCAGCCAATGGTTTGTTAAATCTTGACAGCCCAAGGGTTCAGGCCCCACGGCTGCGGCCAGGGTGAACCATGGCATCGGTTCCAAGGACCCCAAGATTTGGCAAAGGCTCCTGCCACGGATCGCGCAAAGGATTTCACCGGCTGGTCTTGGTGCTGACCTGGGCAGTCGTGGGCTGGACCCATGGAGCTAACGCCCAGACGGTTGCCCTGCAGTGCCAGTTGGATGGCGGAGCATGGCAAACCTGACGGATGCACGTTCAGGACATCGGCAGGACCTGGCGGATTGAGATGGGCAAGGACACTGTCCTCTTCCGCCATGACGGTGGAGGCACCATTGCCATGAAGCGGCGGGGTCGTGGTTGGAGGCTGGTACAAACCCGCTGGATTGGGGTGCCAGCCTCGACCCAAAGCGCCCTCTGCTGGGACAGCCTCTGTGCCCTTGGGGCAGTCCCCCTGGATTAGGCCCCTGGATTAGGCAAGTGCCCCTTTCAGGGTGGATTCCAACTGGTCTTGCTTGAGGCCGAAGCCCAGCACCACCAGTTCAAGGCCGTCCTGTTTGGGGGATCCAGGGGTGTCGTCGGCTTCGAACCAACACTCCAACCGCGGACCCACTCCCTGAATTTGCAACGGCCTGGCCTTACCTGGTAACCAGAGACGCCCCTTGACCCGAATCAGGGCTCCGGAAGCGATTAGGGCGCGAAGGCTGATGTCCAGTCGTTCACGGTCAAAGACTCCGGGCAGGTTGATCGCCAGCGACTCCATGGCCACGTGGGTGTGGTCGTGGTGGTCGTGATCGTGGTGGGCGTCATGACCGTGATCATCATGGTGATGGTCGTCGTGATCGCGATGATCCTGGTCGTGCGCTCCGTGGCTCTTGTCAGTTCTCTGGTCAGTGCTTTGGCGGGTAAGCCCTAACACCAGGGCCGGATCAATCTGCCCCCGTTCCATTGGCAGGACAGGCGTTCCAGGCCGCAGGGATGGACGGAGGCGGTCCTGCAATGCGGCCAACGCCGCTGGATCGAGGCTGTCTGCCCGGCTGACCAGCACCAGATCGGCGGCTTCGAGCTGTTCTTCAAACAGTTCCTCAATGGCCGTGGCGTGATCCAGGCTTGGATCGGCCAAGCGCTGGGCCTCAAGGGCTTCAGGGTTGGCCACCACATGGCCGGCCGCCAGGGCCTCGCCATCGACCACCGCCACAACGCCGTTCACCCGGGTTCGGGTTCGAATCTCTGGCCAGGCAAAGGCCGCAATCAGCGGTTCAGGAAGCGCGAGGCCACTGGTTTCCACGACGATGCCATCGAGCTTGTCGGCCCGCTCCAGCAGCCGCTCCATCGTGGGCAAGAAATCATCTTGAACCGTGCAGCACAGGCAACCGTTGGCTAGCTCGACAAGACGACCCTCGAGCTCCTCCTCTGGGCAGAAACCACAACTGCGCAGCAGGTCACCATCGATGCCAACCTCCCCAAATTCATTCACCACTACGGCAAGCCGCAGGCCACTGGAGAGCAACAGCTGGCGCAGCAGGGTGGTTTTGCCGGCCCCTAGAAATCCCGTCACCACGGTGACCGGAAGGCGATTCAAACGAGTGGTCATCCGAAGAATGGGTCCGAGCAGGGGATGGGTGGAATCACCGGGACCGGAAGCGTCAACCTAGGCGCCACCAAACCCGGGGATCAGGGACGGCACGCCAGGCTGTCGCGGGTTTGAATTCCTGTGGTGGGATTCGTTCCGGTGGCCCGCAAACAAAGGGCTTTTTGCTGGGGAAGATCGAGCACAGCATCACTGAAATCGGCACCCGTGATCGTGGCCCCTTTGAAATGGCTCTGCATCAGCATCGCGTTGCGCAACACCGCATTCGAGAGATCGCTGTCTTCGAAATGGCTGGCATAGGCCACCACGTCTTCGAGGTTGGCGCCTTGAAGATTGGCACCCTTCAAATCTGAGCTGTTGAACACGGCTCCACGCAGATCGCTCTCGCTGAGATCAAAGCCCACCAAGGAGGCTTTAAGAAATTCCTGCTGTTGGAGATTGCGACCGTGCATGTCGGGTTGCAAATCCTGCAGGGACCGTTGGCTGCGTAATTCCGGTGCCGTGATTGCAGCAGCGGGTTGCCCAAAGCCAACCAGCAGGCTCAAACCCAGCAGGGCAACCACCAAACCTTGCTGGCATCGACGGACAACGGAAATCAAGGGCACGCAACTACGGTAGACCATCAAGTTATGCCAAATATGGCAATGACGCTGCGGGTGGTGGTACCCCCCCACCCCTTGATTGGCCATTGGTTAAGCGTGCTGCGGGATCGCCACACCCCATCCGCCATCTATGCCAGTGCGACCGCGGAATTGGGTCGCTGGCTCACCTATGAGGCCCTGCGCGATTGGCTTCCCCATCGCCCGATCGCGATTGAATCCCCCTTAGCCCCAACCGAAGGGGAGATCGTGGATCCAGCGGTTCCCCTGGTAGCGGTTCCCTTGCTGCGTTCTGGGCTTGGCCTCTGGCAGGGGGCCCAGTCGGTGCTGCCCTCAGCCCAGGTTGCCCACCTAGGTCACGGCATCAATGGGCTGCCCGAGGTCATCGATGCCCGCTGCGGCGTACTGGTCTTTGCCGCCGAGATCGCCACCGGCCAAGGGTTGATCCATGCCCTCGAGCAGCTCCAGGCCCGCGGGGTTGAAGGCGACCGCCTGAGGGTGGTGACAGCCTTGGCCTCCAGCGCGGGACTCAAGGCCGTGGGCGAACGCTTCTCCAATCTCACCCTCTACACCGCCTGTATCGATCCCGACCTGGATTCCCATGGCCGGGTTGTGCCAGGCATGGGCCATGTTTCAGCCCGCCTCTTTGGCTCAAGCGGAGCAGTTACTGCCCCGCCAACTGCCTAGGCTGGATTTTCAAGACCGAACTTCTATGGGCGTTCGTAACCGCGACTTGGGTCCCCAGGGGGGATCCAGCGGCATGCTGAGTGGCATGGCCGGTGCCCTCATCGGAGCAGCGGGCCTGGCCTGGTGGCTGCTCTCAGAGGCGGAGAAGCGGCGGCTGGAGGGGCGGCAACAGCGGGTCCTGCGCCTCTCCCGCCAAGCCGAGGCAGAGGATTTCGATCCAGCCCCCACGGCCCGTCCCCTCAGCAGCATCCAGGGGCAAAAGGATTTGCACAGCAAGGTGCATGAACTCAACCAAGCCATTGAAGACGTGCGTCGCCAGCTGGAGGGCATGGCCACCAGCCGGTAGGTTGCATACATAGTTCCTTCCACGCTGAACATGCTCCGTTCCGCCGCGATCACCCAAGGAATCCAACGGTCCCCCAACCGGGCCATGTTGCGGGCGGTTGGTTTCGGTGATGGTGATTTCAACAAGCCAATCATTGGTATCGCCAACGGCTACAGCACGATTACCCCCTGCAACATGGGGCTCAACGACCTAGCCCTGCGGGCGGATGCAGCCGCTAAGGCAGCTGGCGCCATGCCCCAGATGTTTGGAACCATCACTGTGAGTGATGGCATCTCCATGGGCACCGAGGGGATGAAGTACTCCCTGGTGAGCCGCGAGGTGATCGCCGATGCCATCGAGACAGCCTGCAACGGAGAATCGATGGATGGGGTGCTCGCCGTTGGCGGCTGCGACAAGAACATGCCCGGCGCCATGTTGGCCATGGCACGGATGAATATTCCGGCGATCTTTGTCTATGGCGGCACAATCAAACCCGGAAAACTGGGGGGCTGCGACCTCACGGTCGTGAGTGCTTTTGAAGCCGTTGGTCAATTTGCTGCGGGCAAGATTGACGATGAACAACTGATGGCCGTCGAGAAGAACGCCTGTCCAGGGGTTGGAAGTTGTGGAGGGATGTTTACGGCCAATACGATGAGTTCGGCGATTGAGGCCATGGGCCTAAGCCTGCCTGGCAGTTCCACGATGGCCGCCGAGGATCCCGAAAAGGCCGATAGTGCAGCCCGATCGGCGGAGGTCTTGGTGGAGGCGATTGCCAAGAACATTTGCCCCCTGGATCTCCTGACCCGGGAAGCCTTTGAAAATGCCATTGCCGTGATTATGGCTGTGGGCGGCTCCACAAATGCCGTTCTCCACCTCTTGGCGATTGCCCGCACGGCGGGGGTTCCCCTTTCGATTGACGATTTCGAAGTGATCCGCCAGAAGGTTCCGGTCATTTGTGACCTCAAGCCCAGTGGCCGCTATGTGACCACCGATCTCCATGCAGCGGGCGGCATTCCCCAGGTCATGAAACTGCTTCTCGATTCCGGGCTTCTTCACGGCAACTGCCGCACCGTCGAAGGGAAAACCCTGGTTGAGGTGCTGGCCAATGTGGCCTCGGTGCCCAGGGCAGATCAGGACGTGATCCGGCCGCTCTCCAACCCCCTTTATGCCAAAGGCCACCTGGCTGTTTTGAAGGGCAATCTCGCCAGCGAGGGCAGCGTTGCCAAAATCAGTGGCGTCAAAAATCCCCAAGTCACTGGCCCAGCCAGGGTTTTTGAAAGTGAGGAAGACTGCCTGGCAGCCATTCTCGACGGCAGGATCAAGGAAGGCGATGTGCTCGTCATCCGCTACGAGGGTCCCGTTGGCGGCCCAGGGATGCGCGAAATGCTGTCTCCAACGTCGGCAATCATTGGCCAGGGTCTTGGTGACAAGGTGGCCCTGATCACCGATGGTCGTTTCTCAGGCGGCACCTACGGCATGGTGGTCGGCCACGTGGCCCCAGAGGCTGCGGTTGGGGGCACCATTGGCCTTGTCCATGAAGGCGACAGCATCACCATTGATGCCCACCAATTGTTGATTCAATTGAACGTGGACGAAGACGAATTGGCCCAGCGGCGTGCCGCATGGACGGCACCGAAACCCCGCTACACCACTGGCGTTCTGGGCAAGTACGCGCGCCTCGTGAGCAGCAGCAGCAAAGGGGCCGTCACCGACCAGCCCTAGGCCAGCAGAGCCCTGATCCGCCGACACAGGGCTTCCATGGGCGCTCCATCGGCGGGCCGCTCGCAGCGTTCTCCCGTGCCGCTATGCATCCACACCGGGTGGTTGCCGTGCCACAAAACGGGTAACTGGTCGTCACTGCAGCGGCTGAGCATCAAATTGAGGTCGGTGCCACTGCGGTAGATCTCGAGCTCGAGGTCGAGGTTGCTGTGACGAATGCCCTGGTCGTCGCGCACCTCGATCAACAGGCAACAGTCTTGGACATCGCCGACCGTGGCTGGCGGTTGGCCGCTGAAGCGCAGGGCATGGTGATGGGGCTTGAGGCAGAGATCGGCGGCCCGGGCCAACCCGGTGAGGAAGGGCTGGAACCCCTCGGCCATCGGCGTGGACTCCTCCACCTCAGATCACCGCTTGGATAGAGCGAATCAGCAGGCGCAGCTTCCCAGGGCGAAACCCTGGGTTGGGGGCCCCCGCATCCCCAAATTTGGAGTGCAGGATCTGGATTCGGGTGATCTGTTGCGGGTCAAAGCGCAGCAACGGCAGGCCCACGGGGGTGGCCCGCACGCTGGGGGTGAGCCGGTTGAACGGGATGGTGACCACCGAGGGGCCGGTGGCCTGGGTCGCAAATTCAGCCACCCAGCGCAGGCCCCCTGGGATCAATTCGGTGAGCCCAGCCACTCCATCCCGACAGGCGATGGCCAGCTTGTAGCGGCGACCGTCGCCATCGATTTCGATTTGGAGAGCGCCGTAGCCGGAGAGGTCGAGCGGCGGTGCATAGACAGCTGAACGGCAGCTGACAAAACCGCCCCCCTGGGGATCCACCTTGGCCTCCATCACCAGCCCTTCAGCGGTGGCGAAGCAATCACCTTGGCTGCGGCCACCCATGATCGTGTCGTTGAGGGCCTGCCATCCGGCGAAACCAGCTCCTGAGGCGATCAAAAGGGGTGCTGCCATGGCCAGGATCCAGTTGATCAAGGCTCAGCCTGGCGCAGGGAGCCCCCCGGCAGCCGCGGCGTCGGCCAGCACAAGTACAGGGCTGTGGGGCTGGACCAGCTTGGCAGGAGTGCGCTCGGCCGATTCATTGGGGTCGAGAAGCCTCTGCAACGCCTGGGCCTTAGCCGCCCCACTCACGAGCACGATCACCTGGCGGGCAGCACTGAGCACCGGGGCCGTGAGGCTGATGCGCTCGAGGCCATTACCAACTCCCACCGTGACGGCCCGATCAAGCACCGTGGTGGCACTGGTACCGGGAAAGAGTGACGCCGTGTGGCCGTCTTCACCAAGACCCAACACCATCACGTCAAACACCGGCGGCTCCCCCGGGCACAGCTGGCGAACGGTCTGTTCGTAGGCCTGCATCGAAAGCTCGGAGCTTTCTAGCTGGGTGGGTACGGGGTGGAAGCAGGCGTGGGCGCCTGGGCCCCCGGCAGCCAGGAGGGTTTCGCCAAGCATGCGGGCATTGCTGGCGGGATCGGTTGGTGCGACCCAGCGTTCATCCCCGAGCAGCACGTCCACCCGATTCCAGGGCAGGTGTTGGCCATTCAAGGTGCGGTAGGCACCCGCCGGGGTGCTGCCACCGGAGAGGGCAATCTGGGCCCGATCCCGTTGGTCAAGGGCGAGCTTGATCAAGATCGCGATTTGCTCAGCACAGCGACGGGCGAGCTGGGCGCTATCGCTGCTGATCTCAAGGCTGTAGGAGGCCATCAGAGCCATTCGGTGTGGAAGGCACCCGCCTGATCGGTGCGCTCGTAGGTGTGGGAGCCGAAGCAGTCCCGCATGGCTTGCACAAGGTTTTGGGGTAGGCGACCCGTGCGATAGCTATCGATGTAGTCGAGGGTGCTGGACAGGCAGGGAACCGGGATCCCGGCGAGCGCTGCCCCTGCCACCACCTGGCGGAGGCCGGGAAGCCTGCGGTTGATTTGGTCAGCAAACCAAGGATCAACCATCAGGTTGGCCAGGTTGGGATTGGCGCCGTAGGCATCTTGGATGCGTTGCAGCAGACGGGCGCGAATGATGCAGCCCCCTTTCCAGATTTGGCCGATGGCCGAGAAGTTGAGGTTGTAGTCGTGCAGCTTGGAGGCTTCCTGAAGCAGGGCCATGCCTTGGCCGTAGCTCACGATGCAGGCTGCGATGCAGGCGTCCCTCAGCGGCTCCATCCCGGTCTCAACGTTGCCGAGATCAAACCCATGGGGGGCGGGGGCAGAAAGCAGGGCTTCTGCCGCTTGCCGTTCCGGGCGGAGGGAACTCAACACCCGGGCATTCAGGGCTGCATAAATGGTGGGCACGGGCACCCCCATTTCCAAGGCGCTGACGACGGTCCAGAGGCCCGTTCCCTTTTGACCAGCCGCATCGACGATGTACTCCACCAGGTCAGAGTCATCGGCGGGGTCTTTGGTGCGCAGGCAGATTTCGGTGATCTCCACCAAGAAGGAGGCCAGCTCTTCGGTTTGGTTCCATTGGCCCAAAACATCAGCCATCTGGTCACCACCCAGGCCGCCAACCCGCTTCATTAGGTCGTAGGCCTCGGCAAGGATCTGCTCAATCCCGTATTCAATGCCGTTGTGGACGGTCTTGACGAAGTGGCCGGCTCCGCCAGGGCCGATGTAGGTGACACACGGTCCGTCATCGACCTGGGCCGCCATCTTCTGCACAAGGGGCTCGATCGCGTCGTAGGCGGCCTTCGTGCCGCCGGGCATCATGCTCGGCCCTTCCAGGGCGCCCTTGGCCCCCCCGGAGACCCCCATGCCGAGATAGCCAAAACTTTGGCGTTCCAGTTCGGCAACCCGGCGCTCGGTGTCGGTGTACAGGGAATTGCCCCCATCGATCAGCAGGTCTCCCTCCTCGAGGAATGGGGAGATCGCTGCAATGGTGTCATCGACCGGTTGACCGGCCTTCACCATCATCAAGATGCGGCGCGGGCGTTCCAGCAGACCCACGAACTCCTGAAGGGTTTCCGCTCCCACGATCTGTTTACCCGCTCCCAGACCCACCAAGAACTCCTGGGTTTTCGCATAGGTGCGGTTGTAAACGGCACTGGAAAAACCATTGCGCTCGGCATTAAGGACGAGGTTCTCGCCCATCACGCCCAAACCAATGAGGCCGAAATGCGCCTTGCCCATTAGAAATGTTTGGTGGCTGTTGCTTCAGTGTGGCAAGGGTGGGCCCCCGATGGGAAAAGCATCACCGGATGGCCACAGTCGTGTGAGCAATTCCTGGTTTTAGGGAGTAACCCAGGGCCTAGATCACGGTGCCATCGGCGATGGTCCCATTCTTGACAATCACCACAATGCCGTTACGGATGTAGAAATTCAGCTCCGGTCGATCGGCCTCCTCGAGGCGATCCTTGTTGATGATCGTGACGTTGCGGCCGATGCGCACGTTCTTGTCGAGAATCGCCCGCTTCACCGTGGTTCCCTTGCCTACACCCAGGGGAATGCCGCCCCGTTCCCGTAAAACGGCGCGTTCCTCCGACGATTCAAAGAAGTCGGAGCCCATCAACAGGGTGTCCTGAAGCACAACCTCATCCTCAACGCGGCTTCTAACTCCCAGCACACAGTGGTGAATGCTGCAGGCCTTGAGCAGGGAACCTTCGCCGATAATCGATTCGGTCACCTGGGCGTCCTGCAATTTGCTGGGGGGCAGGTAACGGGGCCGGGTATAGATCGGGAACTTCTCGTCGTAAAATGAGAATGCAGGATTGGGTTGGACAGTTAAGGCCAAGTTCGCTTCATAGAAGGCACCGATGGTTCCGATGTCCTCCCAGTAGTCATCGAACAGGAAACTCTGGAGCCGGTCTCCCCGGGCTAGGGACGCTGGAATGATCTCCTTGCCAAAATCGGTGGCGGTGGGATGTTTGATCAGCAGATCAAACAGGGTCTGGCGGCTGAAGACATAGATACCCATGGAAGCCAGGAAGGGACGCCTAGCTGCCTCCTCGGCAGACAAGCCAAGGCTTTGGGTGTCGACCCGCATGGCATCGAGGGCCTCCCCCTTCGGCTTCTCGCGGAATTCGGCGATGCGGCCGTCACTCTCCGTGCGCATCAAACCAAAACCCTCGGCCTGGGCTTGGTCAACGGGCAGGGCCCCGACTGTGAGATGGGCGCCCGTATCGATGTGGTGCTGGACGAATTTGCTGTAATCCATCCGATACAGCTGGTCGCCGGAAAGGATCAGGTAGTAGTCCACGTCCCACTCCTGGAACAGCCACTGGTATTTGCGCACCGCATCTGCAGTGCCTTCAAACCAGCTCGGGCTATCAGGGGTTTGCTGGGCAGCCAGAACCTCCACAAACCCCTGGCCAAATCCGGCAGAGAGGTTGTACGTCATCGTCAGGTGTCGGTTGAGCGACGCACTGTTGAACTGGGTCAGCACATAGATCTTGTTGATCTCTGAGTTGATGCAGTTGCTAATGGGAATATCGATAAGGCGATATTTCCCAGCCAGGGGCACGGCCGGCTTGGCCCGCATCTTGGTGAGGGGATACAGCCTGGTACCAGCACCGCCACCCAGAATGATTGCCAGGACTCGCTTCATGTGCCTAGGCCCCATCCATTGAATGGCCCGACCGTAATGGAGCAGCCGGCCCTGAAGCGAGGGTTTTCAGCACGGCCGGTATGAACTGTTGCGAAGCGGCCCTCAGGCCGGCCCCCAGGCCCCAGTCCCGGTGGGGGGATTAGGAGTCAGCGGTGTCGTCCCGGAGTTCAAACAACTGCTCAACCACCCGCATGGCCGTATGCCGTTGCTGGCGGGGCTGGGGGGCCCGGAGGTTTGTCATGGGCGTGTGCAAGATCTTGTTGATGATGCCCTTGCTGAGGGCCTCCACCACCTTGAGCTCACGACTGGAAAGGTCAGGGCCCATCCGACTCAGGGCCTTTTGAAGTTCCTGTTCGCGAATGTCTTCGAGTTGACGGCGCAGGCGATTGACCACAGGAACCGCTTCCAGGCCATCCCACCATTCCAGGAATAGGCGGGCTTCTTCTTCGAGCAACACCTCGGCTTCTGCCGCAATTTCGCGCCTGGTTTCCTGATTGCGGGCCACCACCTCCTGAAGGTCGTCGACGTCAAAGGAGGCCACCCCAGGTAAATCCGAGGTATCGGCCGAAATGTTCCGCGGCACGCCGATGTCTACCAGCATCAAGCTGGAGCGGCGATTCAGGGCTGATAGCCGGGGGGCCGTGATGATCGGGTCATCGGCAGCCGTACTCGTAAACACCAGCGAGCATGTGCTCAGACAGTGGTCGAGGTCGTCGAGGGGCCTGCATTGCACCGGCAGGGCAGGAAAGTCGGCAGCAAGCAGTTCTGCCTTGCTGACGGTGCGGTTGAGCAGTACCAGACCCTTGCAGCCCTTGGCCTGGAGATGTTGCAACAGCAGCCGGGCCATGCGGCCAGCGCCAACCACCGCCACCTGCTCTTGATCAAGGGGCACCAGTTCGTCGAGGCCCCGGGCTTGACCAACCTTGAGCTGGGCCAATTCCACCGCGGCCGAGCTGATCGAAACGGCGCCGGTGCCGAGATTGGTTTCGGTGCGAACCCGCTTGCCCGTGCCGACTGCCTGGGTGAGCAGGCGATTGAGAATCGGGCCGATGGATCGGTGCTCCTGACCCAGGCGCACCATCTTCTTGACCTGGGAAAGAATCTGCCCCTCTCCCAGCACCAATGAATCGAGGCCCGCTGCTACCCGCAGGAGGTGGGCAATGGCCTCCTCGTGGTGGAAGGTAAAAAGGTGGGGAGATAGCTCCTCAACCTCGAGACCGGAATGGCTGCTTAGGAAACGACCGACAGCCGAAATGCCCTGCTCAGGATGGCGCAGCAGGGCATAGATCTCCAGCCGGTTGCACGTACTGAGGATCGACGCTTCAAGCACCTCATCATCAGCACGGAGCTTCTGAAGCGAAGCCTCCATGGTTTGGTCGGGAATGCTGAGGCGTTCCCGGATCTCCACAGGAGCCGTACGGTGACTAAGGCCAATAACGGCAATGTGCATGGAGGCTGACTTAATCGCTCTTTCGGCAGATGGATTCAGCTCAGGGCGATGCTCTTGGCGCCATCCTTGATGTGGATGGTGTTGGTGAAGCGTGCCGAGTTATCGAGGGTGCTGATCACCAGGCTGCTGGTGCGGGTGCAATCCGTTTCGAACTTCACACCGTGGAACAGCAGACCATCGGTGATACCGCTACCGGCGAAAACGACGTTCTCTCCTGAAGCCAGTTCTTCAGCTTCGTAGATTTTGTCGACGTCGGTAATGCCCATCTCGTTGAGGCGGGCAATGTTGCCTTCCTTGGTGTAGTCAGCCCATTCGGAGGTTTGAGCCACCGCAGGGTCATAGACCAACTGACCTTGGAAATGGCCTCCGAGGGCGCGCATGGCCGCTGCAGAGATCACCCCTTCAGGGGCGGCCCCAATGCCCATCAGGCAATGGGTGCCCGTGCCGGCAAAGCCACAGGCGATGGCCGCCTGCACATCCCCATCGGAGATGGGCTGGACCCGGGCCCCTGTAGCACGAATTTCAGCGATCAGGTCCTTGTGCCGGGCGCGGTCCATCACCACGATGGTCAGCTCACTGGCGGCGAGGCCCAGGCACTCGCTGAGGATCTTGATGTTTTCAGTGGCTGACTTGCGAATGTCAACCTTGCCTTTGGCGGCAGGGGGCGCTGCCAACTTCTTCATGTAGAAGTCGGGGGCGTTGAACAGACCACCGCGATCGGAGGCTGCCAGCACGGCCATCGAACCGCGCTGGCTGTTAGCGCAGAGGTTGGTGCCTTCGCAGGGATCCACGGCGAAATCCACACCAGGACCGGTGCCGCTGCCAACTTCTTCTCCGATGTAAAGCATGGGAGCCTCATCGCGCTCGCCTTCACCGATCACGATGCGGCCTTGCATCTGGATCTGGCCCATGCGTTTGCGCATGGCTTCAACGGCCGCCGCATCGGCCTCATCTTTTTTGCCCAGACCAGTCAATTCAGCGGATGCAATGGCGGCCTGTTCAACGACCTCGAGAATTTCCTGGATGAGGGTGCGATCCACGGTGATCCGGCAGGGGGGAAGAGGAGCTTCAGAAGCTTTGGTAAAGCTTGGTGGGGAAGGCCGAAGCAGGGTGGCAAGAGCCAGCCGCTGCAGGGGCTTTCAGTTTTGAAGCGGCCGCAACTGTATCAGTACTTGAAATGGCCGGCGCGGGCGGCTCCTTACAATTGTCTACTCCCTGCCCAGCTGAGGTCTCCGCATGAGCACCAAACCATTGGTGATCTCCCCTTCGATCCTCTCTGCGGATTTCTCCCGCCTAGGCGAAGACGTGAGCGCCGTCGACCAGGCGGGCGCTGATTGGATTCATGTGGACGTGATGGACGGGCGCTTCGTGCCCAACATCACGATTGGTCCCTTGATCGTGGAAGCCCTGAGGCCTGTCACAACCAAGCCCCTCGACGTTCACCTGATGATCGTGGAGCCGGAAAAGTATGTGGCCGACTTCGCCAAGGCGGGCGCCGACATCATCAGCGTTCAGGTGGAAGCCTGTCCCCACCTACACCGCAACCTTGGCCAGATCAAGGATCTCGGCAAGTTGGCCGGTGCCGTCCTCAATCCGGGCACCCCCATCGACACGCTCGAGTACTGCCTTGAGCTGTGCGATCTCGTGTTGATCATGAGTGTTAACCCCGGCTTCGGCGGCCAGAGCTTCATCCCCTCCCAGGTCGACAAGATTCGTTCCCTGCGTCGCATGTGCGAAGAAAAGGGGCTTGATCCCTGGATCGAGGTGGACGGCGGCATCAAGGCGGCGAACGCCTGGCAGGTGATCGAGGCCGGTGCCAATGCGATCGTGAGTGGTTCGGGCGTGTTCAACCAGCCGAATTACGCCGATGCGATCACCGGAATCCGCAATAGCAAGCGGCCTGGCTGACTTTCGCTTGCCTGAATTACGGCTAGCAAAACTTCCACAATTGGGCCATGGCCCAGATGCCCCACGGACCAACAGTCGTGGGGCTTTTTGATGGATCCGCGGACCCTAGTACTCAACTATCAAAGAACCAGCCGTAGCTGTGCAAGCCGATACCAAGAAGATTGACGCCGATATAACAAACGGCAATCACAACCAATCCCGCCACGGCAACGAAAGCGGGCTTGCGGCCCTGCCAGCCCCGGATTAACCGGGTGTGCAGGTAGGCGGCATAGACAAGCCAGCAGATCAAGGCCCACGTTTCCTTGGGGTCCCAGCTCCACCAACTGCCCCACGCCTCGTTGGCCCATACCGCTCCGCTCACCAAGCCCACCGAAAGCAGCAGGAAACCCACCGTGATCGTGCGATAGCTCAAGGAATCGAGCTGCTCGGCAATCGGCATGGCCACGCTGCTCAGCTCGATCTGGGCTGAAGAACCATCGGCGCCCGCACTTGCGAGCTGGGCCTGGCGAAACCCGCCACTCCCAATCGAGCTGCTGCGGAGCTCAAGGACATTGCCCCGATCGGTAAACAACACCGCCATCGAGAGCAGGGAACCGACCAGCAGGGCGGCGTAGCTCAGCATGATCACGCTGACGTGCATGACAAGCCAACTGGAGCGGAGGGCCGGCACCAGGGGCGAGGCTTCTTGCAGGGTGTCTGGGAGGGCAAAGCTGGCAAAGGCCACGCATCCCAGGGCCATCGGCGTGGCCGCCGCAGGAACCAGGGGAGAAGGCCAGCTGCGCTCCACCAAGAGCTGGGTCAAGGTGCAGCCCCAAGCCAGGAAGCACAGGGATTCGTAGAGGTTGCTAATGGGGAAGTGACCCGAATCAAGCCATCGCAGCACAAGCTGGGCCGTCAGACACAGATTGGCGGCAGCCACGAGCAGTCGCACCGCCGTTGAATTTCGCCCACCGCTCAGGGACCAAAAGGAGAGGGGCAAAACCAGCAACAACAGCGCAAAGGCAAGGAGGCCCAAGCCCAGAACCGGATCGTTAAGCAGGTCTGGCACCGGCATGACAAAAGCTGAGACCAGTTTGGCGTGGCAGCCCAGCCATTAGCGACTGGACTGGCGCAACAGATACACACCGCCGCCTAAGCCGATCAGGACGGGCACCCAGGCGGAGACAAACGGCAACAAGATCCCTTTAACGCCAAGGGAACTGGACGTAAAAGCCATAATGTAATACCCGAAGATCAAAATCACACTCAAGCCAAAACCTTGGCTCCTGCTGTGGCGCGAATGGGGTTGGACCCCCAAACTGCTCCCGATCAAACCAAACACAAGACAGACCGCCGGGAATGAAAAGCGTTCCTGAATGCGAACCGTAAGCTTACGAGCTTCTTTCGTATCACCGGACTCCTGCAGCAACTTCACGGCCGTGCGGGCTTGGCCAATTGTCATCGTTTCATAACCAGGAATTCTAGCCATCTGCAGGGGTTCACTACCAAGCGGGTAGAGATAGCGATCAAAATCAGCGGATGTGGTCGAGCCCTTCGCATCCGGCTGTACTGAATAGACATGGCCATCAAGGAACAACCATTGGGCATCCTTTTCACTCCAGGTGGCTTTGCTAGCCGTTAGCAGGACTCGCTGGGACCCCCGCGAAAGATCCAAAAGAGTTACTTGCTCCATCACACCATTCTTAAAACTTTGCGCATAGAAGAAGTGGGTAAGGCCCTTTAGCTGAGTTCCATCTTGATAAGTAATTTTTCCATACTTTGAAAACAGCACGTTGTCTCTTTGCTGTCCAGCAATGGCTCTACCCAGAGCACTGTTAAGGACAATCTTGGATTCTCTTAGGGTGCCAGGAACTACAACTTCGTTAAAGGTGAAGGTAATAGCTGTCATGGCTATCGCTACAACAATCGCTGGAATGACCATGCGCCAGGCTGCAACTCCGACACTCCTAAGGGCCGTGAGTTCACTATTGCTCGACAACTTGCTGTAGGTCAGCAAGGTCGACATCAAGGTGGCCATGGGAAAGGACAACACCAGGAAGGACGGCATCTGGAGCAACAGCACGTGGGCCGCCACATTCAGCGACAGGCCCGACTCAGCAACCTTTCGGACCAAATCAAAAATGGCACCCACGGACAAGGACACGGCCGTGAAGGCGCCAATCCCGAACAAAAGCGGACCCAAGAGCTCACCAAGCAGCCAGCGATCGATCAGCGGGATACGGCGCCAAGCCTTGATGATGGGCTGATTGAAACGCAACAGCAGATTCATAGCCTGAAATCCTCGCCCAGGTAGTGACGCCGCACGAGGGGATCGGAGCCCACCTGCTCTGAAGTACCAGAGGCCAGAATGGAACCATCGGAGAGGATATAGGCCCGATCGGTGATGGCAAGAGTCTCGCGAACGTTGTGATCGGTAATCAGCAGGCCCATGCCACGGTTTCGCAACTGATCAATCAATTGCTGGAGGTCGGCAACGGCAATGGGATCGACACCTGCGAATGGTTCATCCAAGAGCAAGTAGCGGGGACCCGATTCACCGACCGCAAGGGCCCTCGCCACTTCACAGCGGCGCCGCTCACCACCGGAGAGCTGGAAACCTTTGCGATCCTGAAATGCCGTGAGATGAAAATCACTGATCAAGGCTTCAAGCCTGTCACGGCGGATAGCCTTGGGGGTGGCACTTTCTTGAAGGGCCAGACGCAGATTGTCACGAACGGTCAGTTGGCGAAAAACACTCGGCTCCTGAGGCAAATAGCCAATGCCCAAGCGGGCCCGCTGGGGCATTGGTAAGTCACGAATATCAAGACCATCCATCAAAATATCGCCTGAATCAGCCCGCATCAAACCCGTAACCAGGCCAAACGTGGTGGTTTTGCCAGCCCCATTGGGACCCAACAAACCAACCACTTCCCCGGGTGAAAGCTCCAGGGAAACATGGTTAACCAATACCCGTCCGCTGACAGCTAAAACAATATTGTGGAGATTCAGGCTCATGGCTTGGTGGCACCTGGTCTTGGGGTGGGGCTAGCCATGCGGTAACGGCTGAAGACCTGGCCGCCAGCAGGGGGGGCTGCGGTGATCCGCTCCCGGTTGACGTCATAGACAACACGCTCAGCCTTGATGGCATGGCCATCGGCCTGGATCACATCCACATCCCCACTAAGGACAACCCTCCCTTCCTTGGAGTAGTACTGGCCCTGACGGGCTGTTGCCACGACCCGTTGATCGGGGTAGACGATGCGGACATTGCCGGTGGCCGTGACAATCCCTGTAGTGTTATCGGCCTGCTGCAGGTCAGATTCAATCGTGACCAGGCCTGTCGTTGGCGTGATCACCCTGGGCGTGGCTTCGACCACACCTGGGGAGGACTGCCCAGGACGAACCTGGGGACTCTTGTTGTCCTGGAGCGGTATGGCAATCGGAACCTGGGCAAGCAAGCCCAGGGGAGTCGTATCCGCAGCTCGCCCGGGTGAACTACAAAGCTGAAGCCCAAGCGTCACAAAAGCGCCAGCAAGGATCGGATTCAGCTGCAATGCCAATGGGGGTCTTACTGGGCTCAGGCTTCTCAATCTACAGAGCGCCCCCGAATCATTCCTGGCTGGAAACTTGCGCGTCAATCAGTTTGGGGAATGGCACGTGGTCGAGGCAACCTCCTGATTGAAGGGTTTGCAGGCGCAGCAGAGCTGTGGCCCGCAGCCCATCGAGATTGAGCCCAAGGGCCACAGATCCACTGGAGCGCAACCGCCCCAAACCCTCTCCCATCAAAATTGTTGCACCCCTGAGATTCTCCTTATCGCGGTGGAGTTCGGCCACGGCGATTTGCAGAATTCCCTGTAAAACAGGCCGCATCGGCCCTGCCGTTTCATGCCAGAGTTCCTCCAGCAGGTCATGGCAGGCATACCAATCTGCCGCATTAAAAAGCCCGATGGCCACACCCAAACGGGGGTCGGCCATCAGGCTTTGTTCCTCAGCATTGCCAGGAAGACTCAACGCTTGGCAGTTTTCTTGGCAGGAAGTTTGCGCAGACGGATGGACTCAGGGGTGACCTCAAGCATTTCATCGGGGCCGATGTATTCCAAGGCGCGCTCAAGGTTCATTTGGATTGGGGCCTGGAGGGTATCGAGGACCTCAGCACCTGCAGAACGGATGTTGGTGACTTGCTTGGCCTTGCAGACGTTGAGCTCCAGATCAGGGGGGCGATTGTGCTCACCCACAATCATTCCTTTGTACACCTTGGTACCAGGGGTAATAAAGAACTGTCCCCGGTCTTCCGCACCCTTAAGCGCATAGAAGGTGGCTGTTCCCTCTTCAAAAGAAACCAAGACACCATTGCGTCGAGCATCCATATCGCCTTGCATGCGGCGATAGTCGAGGAATGAGTGGCTCATAATTCCTTCGCCCCGGGTGGCGCGAATGAAATCACCCCTAAAGCCAATCAACCCCCTGGATGGCACCACAAACTCCAACTGGGTGCGGCCGTCGTTGGTGTTCTCCATGTTTTGCATTTCCCCCTTGCGGACGCCTAGGCGCTCGATACACGACCCCACGGAAGCCTCGGGGACGTCCATCACCAGGGTTTCGTAGGGCTCGAACAGGCTGCCATCAATGGTGCGGAAGATCACCTGGGGCTGGCTGACCTGAAACTCATAGCCCTCCCGGCGCATGGTCTCAATCAGAATTCCAAGGTGCAGTTCTCCGCGGCCACTCACGGCAAAGCGATCGGGGGAATCGGTGTCTTCAACCCTGAGGGCCACGTTGGTCAGCAATTCCCGCTGGAGACGATCCCGCAGTTGGCGGCTGGTCACGAACTTGCCTTCTTTACCTGCAAAGGGGGAATCGTTGACCACGAAGGTCATTTGCAGGGTTGGTTCATCAACCTTGATCAGGGGCAGGGCCTCAGGATTTTCAGGGCAGGCAATGGTTTCTCCAATGTTGACCTCATCGAAACCGGAAACTGCCACGAGATCACCTGCCCGGGCCTCCTCAATCTCGATCCTCTGCAAGCCTTGGAAACCAAGCAACTTGCTGATTCGGCCACGCTTAATGCTGCCGTCATCGCGAATGAGGGCGGCTTGCTGGCCAGAACGAATGGTGCCGTTGTGGATACGGCCAATCATGATGCGACCCAGAAAATCGCTGTAGTCCAGGGTGGTGACCTGAAGCTGGAGGGGCTTTTCAGGATCGCCAACGGGGGGTGGGACGTGGCGAAGAATGGCCTCAAAGAGAGGCTTCATGTTTTCGCTTTCGGTCTTCATGTCTGGCTTGGCGTAGCCAGCCATGCCGCTACCAAAGAGGTAGGTGAAGTCACACTGGTCGTCGTCGGCACCGAGTTCAAGGAAAAGATCCAGAACCTTGTCGACAGCGACTTCGGGGTCAACCCGGGCCCGGTCAATTTTATTGACGAACACAATCGGGCGGAGCCCTTTTTCAAGCGCCTTCTTCAACACGAAGCGCGTCTGGGGCATGGGGCCTTCGTTGGCATCCACAATCAGAAGGCAGCCATCCACCATGCCGAGCACCCGCTCAACTTCTCCACCGAAGTCGGCGTGACCAGGGGTATCAACAATATTTATTCGAATCCCGTCGTAATCAACGGCGGTATTCTTCGAAAGAATCGTGATGCCGCGTTCGCGCTCCAGATCATTGGAATCCATCACACAAGTGGGGATGGCTTCCCCTTCACGAAAGATGCCCGATTGATTCAAGAGGGCATCAACCAGGGTGGTTTTGCCGTGGTCAACGTGGGCAATGATCGCAATATTGCGAATCGGCGTGCCTGTGTGTTCGCCGCTCATGCGTAGGAATTCCTAGGTTCTACTGAAGGCCTGCGGGCCTGATTTAAAGCTTTTCAGCCCTATCAAAGCTTAGAAGCCGAATCCCCAGCTTATCTCACTCACCTGCGGCTTTTAAGGCTGCCCCGGGTCACGCCCAGGCGGCTATCGAGCTGCTCCTGTTGCCACAGCTGGCGTCCCGAAATCTCACCCCGGATCGCGGAACCGTATTGCTGCACCCGGTGGACGGTCTGGTCTGCGGATTCGTCCAAAAGCTCAAGGCGCAGGGCCCGCACACCGGCGCGCAGGAGCTGGGGAAGGGCCTCCGCGGCCGTTTGGGCCTTACCGTTAAACAGGGTGTTGCGGCAACCAAGATCGGCCCGCAGGGGGTGCTCGCTGCCACTGCGGTCCCTCAGCAGCACCATGTGGGTCTCGCAGGGACGGCCGCAGTCGGTGTGGTCATGGCCATCGGAGAGGAAGGCGCAAAACAGGCAATGCTCCATGTGAAACAGGGGCATGTGCTGGTGCACCGTGACCTCAACGGATCCCGCTGGACACCCTGCTACGAGCTCGAGCAATTGGTCGAGGGCCAGGTCATAGCTGGCCGTGATCCGCTCCAGGCCCCAATGGTTCAAGAACCAGGCCGCTGTGAGCGGGTTGGCCACGTTCAAGGAAAAATCGCCTACGCAGGGGGCCAACGGTGTCAACAGCTCCAGCTGGTCGGCATTGCGCACCAGATAACCGTCGGCCTGGGCCCGGATCAGGGGTTCCAAGGTCCAGCGTTCGTCGGGCCTGGTGATCCGGGCACCAGCCAGCCAAATGCCTCCGGGCCAGACCCCGCGACCCATGGCGATGGCCTCCTTGAGCTCATGGGGCTGCTCCAGCTCGGCAATGACCCGGTGCACGGGTTGATCGCGCAGGGCCTTGAGTTGATCCAGGCTGCGCACCAACACCACCACCTCGGTGCTCTCCTGCCCCTCCTGCTGGGATCTGCTGGTGAGCCAGGGCTCCTGGGGGTGCAGGGAACGCAGGATCTGGGGCAGCGCCGCTTTGGCAGCCATTCCACCCAGCGCCAGTTCGGTTCCTGTTGGACGGCAGCTCGCCAGGTCAACCCAGCTCGCCAAGTGATCGACGAGCAGACGGCGCAACTGGTTGAGCTGGGCCACGGGGAGGAACAGCTCGCCCTTGAGCTGCACGTCCAAGGGACCCAGCTCCCACGGGGTACCGCCCAGGCGGCCCAATTGGGCCTCAAGCCGGACTCGGTTGAGGGATTGGCCCGTGGCCGGCTGGAGGGGCGTTGCGGATTGCCATTGCCATTGCTCGGTTGGCGGCGCCTCAAAGGACCCGGCCTGAATCAACCTGAGCACGAGGGGTTCGCCACTGGCCCCACTCACCCGCAGATGGAGAGCCTGCTTGCGTTCGGGGGTCTCGCGACTCGCCATTCGTTTCCAAATCCCTTCGAGAGCTGGATCACTGGTCAGCCAACAAGGGGCACCCTCGGGCAGG
The DNA here is from genome assembly GCA_945896675.1 of Cyanobium sp. NIES-981. Classification (GTDB taxonomy): domain Bacteria; phylum Cyanobacteriota; class Cyanobacteriia; order PCC-6307; family Cyanobiaceae; genus Cyanobium_A. The sequence goes on along the minus strand of CAMDEM010000001.1, from coordinate 29,439 downwards.
GAACGGCCGTCGATCTCCCCTGGCCCGAGCTTGATCGCCAAGCACCCAGCAGCGCGTTGCTCAACCGCCATCACCCGGCCTCCAAGTTCTGGTGGAGCCTCCAGCGCCGATGGGGATCGGCCTTCAAAAACGAGCCCATCACCTGGCTTCAGGGCAGTAGGGGTGCTCACAAGCCACCAACCCTTGCCATCGATGGAGAGGAATTGGCCAATTTTGGGGCCCCTTTTTTTGCTCCACAGCCCATGCACCAACGATCGGTGGTTCACACCCCCTAACCAACCGGTTGAAAGCCCCCTGGAAAAACTGAGCTCCAGATTCCGCCGGGTCTGATCAGGTTGCCACTGTTCCCGGTACCCCTGCCCTGGGTTGTCGTTGCCCGGCCCTGGAAGCAGCTGGTCGAGGCTGCGGCGATAGGTCTCCGTGACCGCCGCCACATAGGTGGCCTCCTTGAGGCGCCCCTCAATTTTGAGGCTGGCGATGCCGAGTTCGGCCAGCTCGGGAATCAGCTCCCAGGCTGCCAAGTCCTGGGGCGAGAGCAGGTAGCGCTGGTCGCCCAGGGGCTTCTCCTCACCATCCACGATCAATTCGTAGGGCAACCTGCAGGCCTGGGCACATTCACCGCGGTTGGCACTGCGCTGGCCGAGGGCCTCACTGGTCAGGCACTGACCCGAATAGGCCACGCACAGGGCGCCGTGCACAAACACCTCCAGGGGCATGGCGATGGCCCGTTGTTGGAGCTGGGCCTGGAGGCGCTGGAAATCCTTTAGCGCAAGCTCCCGGGCTAGCACCACCCGCTGACAGCCAAGCTCAGCCGCCTGGGCCACCCCGGCGGCACTGGTGATCGACATCTGGGTGGAGCCATGGATCGCCAAATTGGGAGCCAGCTCCCTAGCGAGGCGAGCCAGGCCAATGTCCTGAACGATGAGAGCATCAACCCCGGCCTCCGCTGCCGCCAGGACCAGGTCTGCGGCCTGATCCAACTCAGCGGGAAACACCAACACATTGACCGTCAGGAAACCCTTGACGCCCCGCCGGTGCAGCCACTGCATCAGCTCTGGCAGTTCCTGACGCTGAAAGTTGGCGGCCCGCATGCGGGCATTGAGTGCATCAACGCCGAAGTAGACCGCATCGGCACCGTTGGCAACAGCAGCCTTCAAGGCATCCCAGGTGCCGGCGGGAGAAAGCAATTCCGGCAGGACAGTTGTCATGGACGGCTGGTCATGGACGGCTCAAGCGCTGGGCAGGTTCAAACACCTGCAAAGCCTGGGTGGAGCCCTCATAGCGCCAATGCCAAGGTTCGTAGCTGACTCCCTGGCTATTGCCATGGGGAAACGAGAGCGCGAATTGATACCGCGCCCCATTGGCCTTCAGCCAGGAGAAGGCAGCGGTCTGTTCAAACGATGGGGACAGGTTGGCCCCAGGTTGGGAACCATCACCCAGATCGATCGCAAAGCCGGTGGCATGTTCTGAGAAACCCGGCGGAGCACTCACCCGGGCCCGCTCGCTGGCGGTTTGGTTGCGCGCCGATTTCACATCAAAAAACAGGTGCTTCTGTAACGCAATCGAGCGATAACCACTGAGCACCACCAAATCCACCCCGTCGGCGGCGGCGGCGGAGCGCATGGCCACCAGCGCATCGGCGGCATCCCGTTGCAGCTCAATCCCCGGGGTGATGGCCACCAGCTCGGATGGCTTGACCTCCGCATAGGGAAGGTGGCCGAGCAGGCGGCCATCCATGCCTGCGCGCACATTCAGACCCGCCACCGGCGGTGGTCCCAGTAGGCGCCGCAGGGGCTGGGGGAAAACCAAGGCCAAGCCCAAAAGGCCCAAAAGCGCACCAGCGGCTCCTGTGGCGAGCCGCCTAAAGCCCCTGCTGCGACTTGGGGCCAAAACCGTGGAACGCCGTGCAACCGGAATGTCTTCGCTTGAGCCCGTTCCCTGGCCTCGCCTGGCACCGATCACCTGTGCTGAGCCTTCGAGCAGTAAAGATCCTAGGTGGGAAGCGGGGAAACGCCTGCGGTTCCCCTGGCAACAGTGTTAGCTTCCACGCCACATCCTTCCTGGCGGAGCGGTTTTCAGATGTTGCGTGTCGCAGTGGTGGGCGGTGGTCCCAGTGGTTCCTGTGCCGCTGAAGTGCTCGCCAAGGCCGGCATCCAAACCTGGATCTTTGAGCGCAAGCTCGACAACGCCAAGCCCTGTGGTGGTGCAATTCCTCTGTGTATGGTCTCGGAATTTGACCTGCCGGAGTCAATCATCGACCGGAAGGTGAGAAACATGAAAATGATTTCCCCCTCTAACCGGGAGGTGGATATCAACCTGGAAAACGATGGTGAATACATCGGTATGTGCCGCCGGGAGGTCATGGATGCCTATCTCAGGGAGCGGGCAGCTGAACTCGGCGCCAATCTGGTGAACGGTCTGGTGACCAAGATCGATACGGGCACCAAGCGCCAGGGTCCTTACACCCTCACCTACTCGGACTACTCCTCCGGCGAGGCCACCGGCGAGAGCAAGACGCTGGAAGTGGATTTGATTGTTGGAGCCGATGGCGCCAACAGCCGGGTTGCCAAAGCGATGGATGCAGGCAACTACAACGTGGCCATCGCTTTCCAGGAGCGCATCAAGCTGCCTCCTGAGGAGATGAGGTACTACGAGAGCTTGGCGGAAATGTATGTGGGAACGGATGTCTCCCCGGATTTCTACGCCTGGGTCTTCCCGAAATACGACCACGTCGCCGTGGGCACGGGAACCATGCAGAACAACCAAGGCCTGATCAAGAGCCTGCAGGAAGGCATTCGCGAGCGGGCTAAGAAACGCCTCCTCCACGGTGAAGTCATCAAGGTGGAAGCCCATCCCATCCCCGAGCACCCGCGTCCCCGGCGCGTGGTCGGCCGCATGGCCTTGGTGGGAGATGCCGCTGGTTATGTGACCAAGAGCTCCGGCGAAGGCATCTACTTTGCTGCCAAAAGTGGACGCATGTGCGCTGAGCAGATTGTGGCCGCCAGTGCTAATGGAGCCAAGATCCCCACGGAGAAGGATCTCAAGGTGTATCTGAAGAAGTGGGATCGCCAATATGGCGCTACCTACAAAGTGCTGGAAATCCTCCAAAACATCTTCTATCGCAATGATGCTGCCCGCGAAGCGTTCGTGGAAATGTGCGATGACAAAGACGTGCAAAGGCTCACCTTTGACAGTTACCTCTATAAGCGGGTGGTGCTGATGAACCCCTGGCAGCAGTTGAAGCTCACCCTCCTAACCCTGGGTTCGGTCTTGCGTGGCAACGCCCTGGCTCCTGCCAGCTATAAGCCTGTGCCGAGTGCCGTCCGCAGTGAAGAGGAGGCCATGGCCATCCTGGCCGTGACCGCGATCAAAGGCGGAATCAAGGTGTCCTCCAAGAAGGTGCCGTCCCAGGGCTTGCCCACACCTGAGTCGACCTCTGCTGATGATCGTGAAACCGTGGGCGCCGGAAGCAATTCCTAGGCTCCTTAGCCAGGGCTAAGCCACCAGGCCTAAACCACTTGCTGGGCACGAATCAGCTCGTTGGCATGCTGATCCCAAATGTTGTAATGAAAGCAACTTGGAATGTCAGAGAGTTTCAAATAAGAACAATCTCCAAGCAAGCTAATATTTTTTTCGTGACATTGACGCAATTGATAATTCGGAATCCTTTCGCATAAATGGTGAACGCTGTGAAATGCTATATCAGCCGAAAACCAATTCAATAGTGGTGGCAAAATTAAATTACTGCTTCCCAGTATGGCAGCCTCAAGATAATTCCAGTCGTCACTACCATGGGCGTAGGACCCCCTAAAATTGTGCTGCACAACAAATATGCAGATAAAGATGGCCGCGGAAAAAGTCATTACAATGCTATAGGAAACCCAAAACAATCCCGCCCCCATCCAACCCGCCATAAGCCACCAGGAGCAGACAACAACCAAATTATTAAGGAAGAGATCTACTGCTTCTCCGGCCGTATACCAATGACTCGATTTGAATGCGGCAATCCAGGACCACCAACTACCAGGATGGCGCCAAGCACCATTCCACAGTTGAACAACACTGGCTGCTAAAAATTCGTGCAAACCAAGAATTAATTGAAGGCGCGGGCGAATAATGAGGTAGAAAAATCCACCTGGAAATAGCATTAGAGGATGCCGAATAAAACGGTAGATCCATTGACTCCTTGACGACAACTCAAGATAGGCATTCTTTGTTAATAGGTTGGACGGGCCGCGATACTGCTGCCAGTTGCCATTGTGTTTGTGGTGAAAAGCGTGGCCACGGGACCATGGATATTGGGGAATGGCATTGAGACAGCCCAATCCAAAGCCTGCGATGCGATTAAGCCAGGGATTGCGAAATAATGTTCCATGTCCACAGTCATGCATCAAGGCAAAACTGCGTGCAGAAAACAAAACCAATAGGGCCAGGATCAGCAGAAGAGTCAAGCCAGCCCAGCCGTGGGCAACTTTTGGAATCAACCACCAGAGAGTCACAGTTGGCACGAGGGTGTTAACCAATTGCCAAACAGCTATCCGATTGTCGGAATGGCGGAACGATGCAAGCTCGAAATCACTGCGCCTAAGCTTGCGGGGAGAACTTTGAGGAATAGCGGGGGTTGAATTAGTCAGAATGACCTCAAACGAGGACAGCCGGTTTTACTTGTGAATCCTAGGTTAAAGATTCAAAAATCGAGACTTCAACTGCTGATGCGGCTGAAGTCGGCCAACACGGCGGCCTGGTTCCGCAGTACCCCCAGCAGGTTGAGGCGGTTGGTGCGCACCGCTGGTTCGTCCACCATCACCATCACGCTTTGGTCGCCATCAAAAAAGGCAGCCAAGGCCTCAGCCCCTGAGCTGAGGCCTTGGGCCAGCTCGCCGTAGCGCTCGGCCGATTTCCTAGTGGCGATGGGCTCCAGGGTGTTGAGCACGGCCAACATGGCCGTTTCGCTGCTTTTTTCAAACAGGCCCGGATCCACCACCCCGTTGGCGCTCAAGACCTGGGAGGGGAGATCGCCTTTCTCCGCCAATCGGGCAGCCCGGGTCACCACCGCCTGCACCGCGGCCAATTGGCCGCTCCGACGCAGCTCGACCAGGAGCTCAACCCGTCTTGTGACATCGGCGGGATCCTCGAGGATGCGATCCACGGCCTTGGGATCACCGGCGACGGCCTGCACCAGGTCGCCATCAACCCCGTCTTCTTCGATCAGGCTCACCACCCGCTGGCGCAGGAATTCGGCCAGCTCTGCCGCCAGTAGCGATGGATCCACCTGGAAATGGGGCAGCAGGCCACTCCAGTGGGATGCTGCGCGACGCAGCAAGGCCCCCAGGTCGACGGGCCAGCCATTCGCTTTCAGGATTTGGACAATGCCATTGCCGGCGCGGCGCAGGGCGTAGGGGTCTGAGGATCCAGTGGGGCGCTCTCCTTTGGAATAGATGCTCAACAGGAGCTCAAGCCGTTCTGCCAGGGCCACCACGGCCCCCGCCTCGGAGGTGGGCAGTCCATCGGCGGCCCCCCTGGGCAGGTAATGCTCCTGCACTGCCAGGGCCACGGAGCGGGCTTCGCCCTCAGCGAGCAAGTACTTACCGCCGATCAGCCCCTGCAGCTCGGGGAACTCACCCACCATTTGGCTCACCAGGTCGTGCTTGCAGAGGTGGGCGGCCCGGCGGGCGTGGTCGCCGGTGGCTTCGGCCAAGTTGAGGGATTCGAGCAGGACATCGGTGAGCCACTCCAGGCGCTCCACCCGATCCAGCAGGCTGCCCAGACCCTCGGCAAAGGTGACACGGGCAAGCTGGGCCCGCCGATCGATGCTCGCCACGGAACGGTCGGCTGCCACAAAGAATTCGGCGTCGGCAAGGCGGGCCTTGAGGACCCGTTCATTGCCCCGACGAACCAGGGCATTGGCCGCCGGAAGGCCGTTGCCGATACAGAGGAAGCTGGGCAGCAGGCTGGCCTGGGCATCGAGGGCCAGGGGGTCCACGCTGGCGCCGATCCGATACAGGGGGATGTAGCGCTGGTGGGCGCGCATCACGGTGCTGAGCACTTCTGCCGGCAGGTGCAGGTAGTGCCCATCCACCGTTCCCTCAATCATTAAGGGTGCTTCGACCAAATCCGTGAGCTCATCCACCAAGGATTCTGGACAATCGGGTAGGCCACCCAGGGACGCCGCACTGCTGGCCACCTGCTCCCGGATCCAGGCCTGGCGACTGGATCGATCGACCTGTACGCCCACCGCTGCAAGCGCCGGGGCGTAGTCGTCGGCGCAAGGGATGGTGACCGTATCGCCCACTAGGCGATGGCCGCGACTGGTGTTGCCGCTGACCACCTCGGGATCGGAATCCGACAAGGTGACCGGAACAACGTTGGCACCCAACAGGGCCACAAGCCAGCGAATCGGCCGGGAGAACCGGCTCTCGCCCTCTCCCCAACGCATGAAACGGCGCCCTTGAAGGCCATTAATCCAGAGGGGAATGAGCTCGGCAAGAACCTCGGTCGTTGGCCGTCCCTTCTCGAGGCAGCGGGCAAACACGAACGGGCCCTTGGGCGTCTCGCGCACCTCAAGGGCCGCCGGATCAATGCCGCAGCGGTTGGCGAAACCGATGGCAGCCTGGGTGGGCACATCCCCTTGAAGGGCTTGGCTTGCCGGTGGGCCCTTGCGGTCTTCGCTGAGATCGCTTTGGGCCAGGGGTAGCTCGGTCACGGTGATCGCCAGGCGCCGGGGCGTACTAGTGCAATCAATCGCCGCAAAGGACAACCGGGCGGCTGCCAGGTCCCTACGCACAAGGGAATCGAGTTGGGGCAGGGCTAGACGGGCGAAATCAGCAGGGAGTTCCTCGGTTCCGATCTCCAAAAGAAAGGTCGACAAGGGAACAGCCACAACTGCAACTCACTGTATTGACCTACCCTCTTCGCTACGGTCGATGCCAATCGTTCGCTTTGGGGACCTGTGGGCACGGGGCACACCTCTACAACCATTGGGCAACGCCAAGCAGACCAGGGAGCTGCGAGTGGTCCCACGAAGTTTGAACAGCTCAAGGCAAGCAGCGGCCATCTCAAGGAACCACTGCTGAGTGAGTTGGCGAACGGCAACCCCAATTTCACGGAAGGGGCCGTTCAAATTCTCAAATTCCACGGCAGCTACCAGCAGGACAACCGCGATAACCGCCGCAAGGGTGAGGAGAAGGACTGGCAAATGATGTTGCGGCTGCGCAGCCCCGGTGGCCGCATCCCAGCTCCCCTGTATCTGGCGATTGATGAGCTCGCCAACCGGCTGGGCAATGGCACCATGCGCGCCACCACGCGCCAGGCCTTCCAGATCCACGGCATCGCCAAGGCCGACCTCAAGGAGGTGATCGGCACCATCGTGCGCAACCTGGGATCAACCCTTGCTGCCTGTGGCGACATCAACCGCAACGTGATGGCCCCTGCAGCCCCATTCGAGGGCAATGGCTACCCGGCGGCCCGCGACTTGGCTGACCAGATCGCCGATCTCTTGACGCCCCAGGCCGCCGAAGGCTCCTACCTGGATCTCTGGGTTGATGGGGAACTCAGCTACCGAATCAAACCGAGTGCATCGGTCCAGAAGGTGAAGGAGCGCCAACAGGAAGGAGGTGTCTTCAGTGGTGATCGCGAGGAGCCCCTTTATGGCAACACCTACCTGCCCCGAAAGTTCAAGGTGGCCGTCACGGTGCCCGGCGATAACGCCGTGGACCTGCTGACCCAAGACATCGGGCTGGTGTTGTTCTGCGATCCCCAAGGCAGGCCCATGGGCTGCAATGTGTACGTGGGGGGCGGCATGGGGCGCACCCACAACAAGGAAGAAACCTTTGCCCGCACCGCCGATCCCCTCGGCTATGTGGCCTATGGGCACGTGCTCGATTTGGTGCAGGCGATTCTTGCCCTGCAGAGGGATTTCGGCGACCGACAGCAGCGTCGCCATGCCCGGATGAAATACCTGATCCATGACCGGGGGGTGGCCTGGTTCAAAGCGGAATTGCAAGCCAACTATTTCGCCCATCCCATCAAGGGCCTGCGCCAGGAACCCAAGGCAAAGCTCGAGGACTACCTGGGGTGGCATCGCCAAAACCAGAAGCTGTGGTTTGTGGGTCTACCTGTGTTGTGCGGCCGTCTCTCGGGAGAGCTCAAATCGGGGCTCCGGCACCTCGTGGACACCTACAAATTGGAGGTGCGACTCACCCCAAACCAGGACCTACTGCTCTGCAACATCGGAACGGCCCAAAGGGCCACCATTCGCGAGGCCCTCGGCCGGTTGGGATTGGCCACGCCCGAAGCACCGTCCTTGCTCACCCGCCACGCGATCGCCTGTCCGGCCCTGCCCCTGTGTGGGCTTGCCGTGACCGAAGCCGAACGGATTTTCCCCGACGTGCTCGAGCGTCTCGAGAACCAATTCCAACAACTCGGCATCACCAAACCAGTGCTGGTGAGGATGACGGGCTGCCCCAATGGTTGTGCCCGTCCCTACATGGCGGAGATTGGTTTGGTGGGAAGTGGCGTGGATCAATACCAGCTGTGGCTTGGGGGCACACCCGAACTCAGCCAGCTCGCCGAGACCTATCTCGAGAAGATGCCCTTGGCTGACCTTGAATCCACCCTCGAGCCCTTGCTGAAGGCCTGGCATGCAGCTGGGGGCCGGCGCAGCTTGGGTGACTTTGTGGCCAAGACCGGCCGCCCAGCCGTTGAGGCGCTCCTGGCTCAATCAGGGGCCCGTCCGTAGCAGGCTTGAACAGCGCCTGTGCGCCAGGCCCAGAGTTGATCTCCCCAACTGAAGTGCCACCACTCGTTGGGGTGCTGGGCAAAGCCAGCGGCTTGCATCGCCTCCGTCAACGCCAGGCGGCGCTGATGCCATAGGGCCTCCTTGCCATCGGGGCGCTGCTGGGCCATGGCGGCGTAGTGGAGCGGCTCAGAGATCGGGCCAATGGCATCGATGGAACCACCCATGGCCAGCTCCAGGCCCTGGGCGTCAACCAAGGTGAGATCGACGGCGCCACCGGTGCTGTGGGGCGGTGGGGCGTCGGCGCTCTCGCTCGGAGGGGCCCAAAAACGGCCCACGTCAGCGATGGCCTGCCGCCGCCCTGGGGAGTCGAGGCTTGGATCCACCCCGCGCCTAAGGCATTCCTCCCCGATGGCATGGTTCACCATGAAGGCCTGGACGGCCACGGGACGCCAGGCATCAAACACAGCAAAGCGCCAGTGGGTTTGGTGCCGCTGCAGGGTCAGCTGGGCCTGGAGCAGGCGATTCACCACCCCCTGGCGTAGGCGAAAGGGAGAGCGGCCAGCCCCATAGGGGGCACCCAGGGCCGCATAGGGGTGGGGTTCCATGCACTGAAGTTCGGCTGGCAAAGCCACCAGTTCTTCAAAGTTCTCCTGAATCGGTACGCAGCTCCAAGGACGCATGGGCTAATTGAGGCGCGATGCCAGGTCCAATTGACGCCGCCGTTGGTCGGCAAGGGCTTCAGCCAGGCCCTGATGGAGCGCCAGATCGGGATCCTTGGCCGTGATCGATTGGGCCACCTGGCGCGCCTGCTCCAGCACTTCACCGTCATCGGTCAGGCTGGCGAGGGCCAAATCGGGGAGGCCCGATTGGCGGGTGCCCAAGACCTGGCCTGGCCCCCGGAGCCGCAAATCCATTTCGGCAATTTCAAAGCCATCACCGGAGCGCACCAACACCTCAAGCCGTTGTTTGGCCTGCACGTTGTTGCTGTCGTTGATGAGCAAGCAGTAGGAGGCCGCCGCCCCCCGACCGACCCGGCCCCGCAGTTGGTGGAGTTGGGCCAGGCCAAAACGCTCGGCATGGTCGATCACCATCACGCTGGCCTCGGGTACATCCACCCCCACCTCCACCACCGTTGTGCTCACAAGCACTTGGGTCAGGCCATCGGCAAAGGCCCGAATAGCGGCCTGCTTGCTGGCGCTGTTGAGTTTGCCGTGGAGCAAGCCCACCTCCAGATCGGGGAACACCTCCTCCTCCAGCTCGCGGTGCACCTCGATGGCCGAGCGCAAATCAAGTTTTTCGGAATCCTCCACCAAGGGCAGCACCACATAGGCCCGTTGGCCCATCGCCACCTGGTCGCGGATCAATTGGTAGGCCTTGCTGCGTTGGCCCCCCTTGAGCAGGCTGGTTTGGATGGGTTGACGACCCGGCGGTAATTCATCGATTTGGCTGACGTCCAGGTCGCCGTGGAGGGAGAGGGCGAGGGTGCGGGGAATCGGGGTGGCGGTCATGGTCAGCAGGTGGGGCTGGAGGCCCTTGGCAAGCAGGCGGTTGCGCTGACGCACCCCAAAGCGGTGTTGTTCATCGACCACCACCAACCCCAGGCGATCGAACTGGACCGGATCTTCCAAGAGGGCGTGGGTGCCAACCAAAAGCTGCACCTGACCGTTCACCAAATCCCGAAGCAACTCGCGCCGCCGCTGGGCAGGCGTTGAACCGGTCAGCAGGGCCGAGGTGATGTGCAGCTGGGGCAACCATTCAGCCAATTTGCGGTAGTGCTGCTCGGCCAAGACCTCCGTAGGCGCCATCAGAGCGCCCTGGCAACCCGCCTCAATGGCGGTGAGGAGGGAGGCAAGGGCCACCACCGTTTTGCCACTGCCCACATCCCCCTGCACCAGGCGGGCCATCGGTTGGGGCCGGGCCAGGTCGACACGGATTTCAGCGAGAACCCGTTGCTGGGCGCCGGTCAGGGGGAAGGGAAGCAGCTCGAGGAATTGTTGGACCAGGTCGTCACGACCGGCTGCAAGCACCAGGGGCGGGGCCGGTCTTTGGCTGAGTTGGCGTCGGCGCTGCAGCAGGCCGAGCTGCAACAACAGGAATTCATCGAACACCAGGCGATGGCGACTGGCCTGCAGCTCCTGCTGATTGCCGGGCTGGTGGATCTGCAGCAGGGCCTGGGGCCTGGGAATGAGGTTTTCGCCCTGGCGGAGCGCCTCGGGCAAGGGATCCCCCCAGCGGCCCACCTCGGGCAGCACCGCGGCCAGGGCCTGGCGCAGCCGCTCCGACCCCAGGCCCTCCGTGAGCCCATACACCGGAATCAGTCGGCCAATGGTCTCGGAACGAACCTGGGCATGGGAATGGTCGAGCACCTCCATCAGGGGGTCCTGGAAGGCAGGCCCGTAAGTGGTTTCCTTCACAAGCCCGCTGACAGCCACGGTGGCGCCAGGCGGGAAGTGGGCCTGCTGCCCCTTCAGCCAGCCAGGCGTAGCAAAGCGCTTGCCAGCAAAAAATCGACTGACCCGGATCTTGCCTGTGATGTCGGCCAGGTGCAGTTCGAGAATCGAGAGGTTGGGATTGCGGGGGCTGGTGAAGGCGTTGCTGCGCCGAACCGTGGCCACGATCGTGGCGGTGCGGCCGGGCTCAAGCCCGCTGATGCGTACCAAATTGGCGTAATCGAGGTAATCACGGGGGTAGTAGTGCACCAGGTCACGCAGCACAAACAGCCCCAGCTGCGCCAATCGGATAGCCGTTTTCGGCCCCACACCCTTGATGTCTGAGAGCGGCGTATCCTGATCCCAATGACCGGAAGAAGCCCCAGGGCCAGACCCAGGAGCAGCTGAAGATCCGGGGGCGAGGTTGGCCCCCAGCTTGAGGCGTGGAGGCCCCACGGGGATGGTCGGCTGGTGGGCCTGGCGAAGCTGGTGCAGCCGCTCGCGGCACTGGCGCACCAGGTTTTGGCGGCGGGCCAGGCTGAGCTCCCCATAGGACGCCAACCCCTTGGCCAGATCCTCCAGCCCTTGCCTTTGGGGCTCGGTGATACCGACTAGGGGCTCGGCGAGGGTGCGGGCAACAAAGCCACTAAAGCGCTCCTGGCGTCCCTTGAGATCCCCAAACCCCCGCTCAGCCTCTAACTGCAACGCCTGCTGCAGGGGCTTCAGCCAGGCCTGAAGGGCCTCTGGGGTCAGGGCGTTTTGGGTGCTGAAGTCTTGGGTGCTGCTTGCGCTGTGGTGATGTCCTGCAGCCACAGCTGTTCCGCCTCAAGCGACTGAAGCCGTCGCTCGAGACGACGATAGTGCTGCGCCATTCTGCGTAACTCCTGGCGATGCTGCTGAACCCGCGAGCGACAGGTGCGCAACTTGGGTTGCTCCAGTTCCAAATCACTCAACCGCAGCAGGACGGCAGCGGCCTCAAGGGAAGCAGGACCATCGGGTGAACCAAAGGGCAAGGGCACCCTCAACACATTGGCCGGTGCCGATAGGGGCTCCAGCTGACCTTTAAGGGCAGCATCCAACAAACTCACCGGCAGCAGGCTGCGGCTCACCCCCTGGCGCAGCAACTCCACATTCAAGGCGTGGGAGAGATTGCGCAGCCGTTGGGCTATGGCCCGCTCAAAGCCATCGAGCCAGAGCAGCAAGGCCACCGGGTTCCTTGGGAGATGGGCTTGATCCCATGGCGCCAAGGGCCTTGTTTCAGCCTCTCCATCACCACTGGCCTCGTCGCTGTCATCGTCGGTTTCATCGCCACCTGGCGCGTCAATGTCATCGCCGCCTGCCTCGTCGATGTCATCGCCACGAGGAGCGCCTTCAAGCCCCCTGGCCTGCAGGGACGATGAAAGCACCTCTCCGAAGGCGGCCACCATCGCTTCGACGGCTTGGAGATGCTCCGCCTCATCCATGTCGGCTGGAAGCTCTAAATCGGAATCGTCCTCCTGACTAGAGCCCTGGGATTCCCGATCCCCAAACGGCGAGCCGCCGTCATCCATCGGCAGTAGCCCAGAGATGGAACGGGATTCAAACAATTCCGGGGCCAGGGGCAGGGCCAGGCCGAGGTTGATCGAGCCTTCCGGGTTGGGGGGCGCTGGGGCATCCCCATCCCTGGAAGCCCTGGCCTCCAGGGCAGCAATCAGCCGCTCTTGGTTCGACCGTTTGGAGTTGAGTCGCTTGCGCTCCAGCTGGCCTGCCAGGTGGGCCACCTGTTCCACCGTGAGCAAGCTGGTGGTTCGGGCCACCAAGCTGACCATGCGTTGGTGCAGGTGTTGGCGTTGACGGCTTGGGAGCTCTTGATAGCGACTGGGCTCAACCTGGGTGGCCAAATGGAAACAGGCTTGCTGAACGGCAGTCAACAAGCCCGAACGAAGCACCTGTAAATACAGGGCTAAATGGCGATACAGATCTGGATTGGAAACGGCCAGTTGCCCCTGGTGGTGGGCAAGCTGGCGTTTGACATCATCACGTAGATCCACGTGAGCATCCGCAGCACTGGAGCAAGACAAGCCTGATCGGCTTCAAGCTGCGCCGCCCATGGCAGCCACTTCGGCGGCGAAATCAGCCTTCTCAACTTCAATGCCTTCGCCAAGGGTGAAGCGGGTGAAACGGCGCACCTGGATGTTTTCCCCAGCCTTGCCAGCCACCAGCTTCACCAGTTCAGCCACGGTCATCGAGCTGTCCTTGATGAAGGGCTGATCGAGGAGAGCCAACTCCTTGAGTCGCTTACCAATGCGACCTTCCACGATCTTTTCCTTCATCTGATCGGGCTTACCAGCCAGGTCGTCCCGACCCATTTCAATCTGCTTTTCGTGTTCGGCGATATCGGCAGGAATCTCATCGACGGAGACGTACTCAACGCTGGGACACGCAGCGATCTGCATGGCCACGTTGCGCAGAAGCTCCTGGAACGCTTCACCGCGGGCAACGAAATCGGTTTCGCAGTTGACTTCAACCAGCACGCCAACGCGGGCGCCGGTATGGATGTAGCTACCGATGGAGCCTTCTGCAGCGATGCGACCGGATTTCTTCTCGGCGGTGGCGATGCCCTTCTGGCGCAGCCACTCCGATGCCTTATTAGTATCACCGCCGCTCTCAATGAGGGCCTTTTTGCAATCCATCATTCCTGCGCCTGTCTTATCACGCAGTTCCTTGACAAGCTTTGCGGAAATGTCAGCCATGGTCTTAGGGAGGGGTTAAAAACGAAGAAATCCCATGCTGGCCAAGGAAGGCTTTATCAGCAACAGGGAGATGGGGATGGGGAAGTAGCTAGGACAGAGAGTCGGCGAGGCCGAAGAATCCCCTGGAGAGGTTCTTCGGCACTCTGAACGATGGACGCGGTGATCAGGCGTCGTCTTCGCGACCTTGGTCGTTGGCGCCATGGCGACCTTCGTTGATCGCATCGGCCAGACGGCCCAGCACCAATTGCACCGAACGCACGGCGTCGTCGTTGCAGGGGATGGGAACGTCGCAGAGGTCGGGGTCGCAGTTGGTGTCGAGCATGGACACCAAGGGGATATCAAGCTTGCGCGCTTCGAGCACGGCGTTCGTTTCCCGGCGCTGGTCCACCAGAACGACCACGTCAGGCAGGCGGCGCATGTTCTTGAGACCACCCAGATACTTCTGGAGGCGATCCAGCTCCCGGCGCAGAACCGCAGCTTCCTTCTTGGGACGCATGGCGATAGCACCTGAGCTTTCCATGCGCTCCAGGTCCTTGAGCCGGTCGATCCGGGCACGCATCGTGGTCCAGTTGGTGAGCATGCCGCCCAGCCAACGCTGGTTCACGTAGGCAGCACCGCAACGGGTGGCTTCCTGGGCAATCACCTCAGAAGCTTGCTTTTTGGTGCCCACAAAAAGGAAACGCTTGCCGCTGCGGGCTGCACTGCGCGTCCACTTGTAAGCGTTGTTCATGCAGACCGCGGTCTGCACCAAATCGATGATGTGGACACCGTTGCGCGCGCAATAGATGTAGCGCGACATCTTCGGGTTCCAACGGCGGGTTTGGTGCCCAAAGTGGGCGCCCGCCTCCATCATTTCCGCGAGGGTTACAACAGCCATTTGTTTTTAGGGTTTCGGGTTTGCCTCCACCTGCCAGGGACTGAAAGGACCAGAGGACCGTTCAAGTCACCCGAAACACGCAGGTGTGCGGTGTGTAGGGACCTTGTCAAATTACCAAACCGCGGATCTGGCCTCTTGGTAGAGGGCCCGCACTCCGATGCGGTTGAGGGGCAAGCGCAGCAGCTCCATCGCCCAGGAGCTGTGGCCGCGGCGAATCATCCAAGCCAACACCGGCTTGAGACTGCGTTCATTGAGCAGGCCCCCCAGGGTGAGCAGTTCCCAGAGCAGCCAGTGGAGGCGGGTGTACTGGACGATAAAGCGCACCCGCCGGGTGGGGTGCTTACGGAAAAACACCAGGCCCATTTTGGCCCGCTCCTGCTCTACCCGAATCAAGGCCGGGATTTGGTCGAGGCTGAGCGCCGGGTGCCAGTGGTACCCAACGGCTTCAGGGCAACGCACAAGATCAACCCCCTGGAGCCGCAGGCGCTCGCCGAGTTCCAGATCTTCCCAGCCATAAAGATGGAAACGGGTGTCAAACAGACCCGCCCCTTCGAGTAGGGCCCGGTCGATAGCCACATTGCCGGTGGCGAAGTAGGCCCAGGAGAGGTCGCGGAGCTTGTGGGGTTCGCTGGTGGGGTCTGAGAAATTGGCCGTATTGATCACCGCCCCGTAGGTAAAGCAACGGCGATGGCCGGCCCGCTGCCAATGGCACTGAAGTGCCTTGCCATGGCAGCTCAAAAAGGTGGGAGTCACCACCAGGTCGCTGTCGATGAACACGATCACCTCTCCCCGGGCGTTCTCCACGCCGCGGTTGCGCCCCTGGGCCGGGCCGCCATGGCTTTGCTGAATCAACCTCACATGGGGCAGCTCAGCGGCCTGGGCCGTCAGCCAGGCCACGGTCTCATCGGTGGAGCCGTCGTCCACGAGCACCACTTCAAAACCCATGACCGGAGCTTCGAGGTGCTGGGCCTCGAGGGCCCGCAGACACGTCTGCAGGATGGGCAGCCGGTTGTAGGTGGGGATAACAACGCTGATGAACATGGCTGTTGCGAATCAGACGGTGCAAGGGCAGGCCGCTAGGCCAGAAAAAAGGGGATCCCAAGGGATCCCCAATGCGGTACAAAACCAGTGCAGTGATGCAAAGGTCTGATCAATCGGCAGCGCCGCCGTTGTTGGCCGTACCGGTGACACCATTGCCGGCACCTTCACCACGGCCGTCGTTGCGGAGCTTGCGCTTCTTGAACTTGCGGGCGTAGGCGCGGTTGCGCTCTTGCTTTTCCTTCTTGAGATTTCTGCGCTTAGCCATGCGAGCGGCGTTAAGGGGGGATGCGAACCACCACCTTAACCAACGGTGTACGAGGGATGGAAAGGGATCGTTTTATAGGGGCTTTGCGAAGAGATGGCCGTCTTCCATTTGCAGCAGGCGGTCGGCGATATCCAGGATGCGGGGATCGTGGGTCACCATCAAGACGCCACACCCCTGTTGAAGAGCTAAATCCTTCAATAAATCCACCACTTCACGGCCGCTCTGACTATCCAAGGCAGCCGTTGGCTCATCGGCCAAGAGCAGCTGGGGCTTGGCCGCCAAAGCCCGGGCGATGGCAACCCGCTGCTTCTGGCCCCCGGATAGATCGTGGGGCAAGTGGCCCAAATGGTCACCCAAGCCCACAGCCCTGAGCCACTCCCTTGCCTGATCCCTGCGGGCTCGATAGCTAAGCCCTGGCAGCAAATCCGAGCCCATTTGCACGTTTTGTTCCGCCGTCAGGCAACGCAACAGGTTGTGGCCTTGAAAAATCATGCCGATGCGGCGGCGCAGCTGCTGGCGGGTACCGCGTTGGGCCCCGTGCAGTTGTTCCCCTAACACTTGAACGGAGCCCTGCTGCACCTGGCGCAGGGCTCCAACCAGGGTGAGAAAGGTTGTTTTGCCGCACCCTGATGGGCCAGTGAGTAAGACGACCTCCCCGGCCGCCACCCTGCAATCGATGCCCTGCAGCACCTGACGGCGGTTGGTGCCCGTTCCAAACCAGTGCTGCAAGCCCTGCACTGCGATGGCCATGGGAGGGGAGGGGTTCAAAAGATTTCGGCCGGATCGGCATCCGCCAAGCGACGCATGGCCAGGGAAGCCGATCCCATACACATCACCAAAATCATGGTGAACACGGTCACGGCCCGGGTTGTGTCCATGGCAACGGGCAGCTGGGTTGCACTGCGCACTAGCGCATACAGACCCTGGCCGGCTGCATAGGCGGGAAGGTAACCAAACGCCGCGAGCAGCAATCCCTCCCGGGCCACAACACCCAACAGGGTTAAAAGGGGGTAACCCATGGCCATCAAGGTGGCGTATTCCGGCAGGTGATCGCTCACATCCGAATAGAGAACCTGATAAACGATGACACAACCAACCACGAACCCCATACCTGCTCCCAGGGTAAAGATGAAGCCAATGGATGTGCTCGTTCGCCAGTAATTTTGTTCAAAATCAATGAATCCCTGCTTTGTCAATACAGTGACATCATCTGGGAGGCTTGTCTTTAATCGGGAGATCACAGCCGCGGGATCAGATCCAGGCTTCAATCGAATCAAGCCCACTTCAATACTTCCTGGTGGAGTATTGGGCATCAGGCCAAGAAAGGTCTCACTACTGGTCAGCAAATTGCCATCGGCCCCAAAGGATGTGCCAAGACTGACGAGGCCAGCCACCCGCACCCGCATGCCGGAAATCTCACTTTCCACGGTGCGGCCGGCCTTAAACCATTCGGCAACCGGGCCAAATTCCGCCCGCGACTGCTGATCAAACAGAACCCGGCCCCGTTGGTTCAGCACCGTTGCCTTACTCGCCAGGCTGGGATCGGTAAACAAAGGGTCGGTGGGCTCAAAGCCCAGGGCCAAAATAGAACGGGTTGAAAGATTTTTGGGATTACGCCAAAGCAATAAATTCCAATGGACAGGGGTAATTCCAGCCACCTGCGGATCTGCCATGGCCTGCACAAGGCGGCGGCGGGGGAAACCGGCCATGCTCACCGAACTACTGGAGCGCGGGCTAATCAGAACAAGATCGGTATCGAAGAGCCGGTGAATCGTGACGCTGGCATCAAACAGGCCATCCCGAAATCCCAATTGCATAAACATCAAGATTCCAGCGAAGCTGATGCCAGCAAGGGCCACCGCCAGACGCACAGGCTGCCTGGTGAGCAACAACCAGGCCAAGGGAATACCCCGGCCGCCCCAAAGGGAGCGGAGGACCCTTAGCAAAGGCTGCAAGGGACTCAAGGCAGGAATCGGATGATCACCTTGAGTCCGGCCAACTGGCGCACCCTGGCCAAATCAGAAGGATCCAGGGCCAGTCGCACCTCCACCACGCGGGCATCGGCGTCACCCGTGGGGTTGGTGGAGACCACCTGCCGCTGGCGGACCTGGGGAGTGATCCGCACAACGCGAGCTTTTAGGGTCGTCGTCAAGCCCCCATTTTCACTAATCAAGGTTGCTGGCTGACCAACACGAACCCGGCTGATATCGCTCTCATAGACCTCTGCGACGGCTTCCATCTGGTCGGTATTACCGAGTTCCAGGATTCCAGACTCCCCAGGTCGCTCCCCCGGCCGGGCCAGAATCCGCAGAACAGTGGCATTCATCGGCGCGCGCAATTCGCTTTGCACGAGGTCGGATTGAACCTTGCGAAGTTGAACCCGGGCCTGGGCTAAGTCCCCCCTCAGGCTAATTAACTTGATTTCCCGGTTATCCAGGTCCGCCGAGGGGGTTGCGCCACTTTTGGCTAGCCGCCGATAACGGCGGGTATCCCGCTCAAGCAGTTGCAGCTCGAGGAGCGTATTGGAAATCTTGGTTTGAACCAGGGCCTGATCTGCCAGGAGACCAGGTCTGCTGTCAAAGCTGGCCAGTAAATCCCCCCGTCGCACCCGATCCCCCTCTTGCACCAAAAGGGCGGCAATCCTGGGGCTACCCCCCAGGCCTGACATGGGGGCAGCGAGCTTGCGCACATCACCGGCCGGTTCGAGCCGCCCAAGGGCTGACACCGCTTCCGGCAACTGCTGGACCGCGGCCTTAGGGATGGAACGGGGTGCCGGTGATGGCCGCAAAAGGGAAGCCAAGACAATCACCAAGGCCAAACCACCAAGGGCCAGCCACCAAGGACGCTTCATCAACCAGCTCCCAGGGCCAACGGCTGGGGATCGTCGAACAGGAGTTCCTCGATGTAGCGATTCGCCCACTCCGGGTTGAAGGCCTTCTCCAACACCCGGCGGGTCTTGTCGTTTTGTTTCTGTTGCTTGCAATAGCGGAGCTGACCCTGCCATCGATTCACCGTAGCCGGATGGTCGAGGGGTTGGGGCTCGGTGGCCTTGATGGCCTCCGCCAAGACGTGCAGCACCTCGGCCACCTCGTCCACAAACCAGCCCTCTTCCTCCCCATTGGCTGGGCGCACAAATCGCACGTAAGGGGAGAAAATCTCTCCCCAGGGCGGCAGCTCCCTGGGTTGGCTGTAGGGCCGTGGGCTGCGAGCGGCCAAACCGCTCGCGATGGCCTCAGGCAGGGAGCCGGAAACGGGGGAAAGATCGACAATGGCCGCCGAAACCCCCGCTGGGCCAGCCACGATGTCGGCCCCGAAAACGGGTAAATCAAAGCGGGGATCTGGGAACAGCACGCAGTGCAGGATTTGCAAACCAGCCCCAAGCCGGGCCGTCTCCAGGTGCAACTTGCGCAGCCCGCGGCACTGGCGCAGTTCATTGCGGATGAACAGGGCCTCCCCATCGAGACTGCCACTGATGGCCTCCAGGTCGGCGGCGATCTCCAGGGGGGCCAGGTCGGGCAACACCTGCCAGCTGGAGCGAATCCGTTCCGCCAACGCAGCGACCAGGGGATGGAGCCCGCCGCTTGCAGGGGTGGCGCTCGAGGAAGGGATTGGGGTCACAAAAGGCCCAGCAGCCAGCAGAATGCAGATCTTGCCATGGTTCTCTGCCTTGCCCCTGGCCCCCCCTTTGCCCCTGTTGCCAGGCCTCAGCAACCCAGAACGACGCCAGCTGGCCAACGGGGCCCAGGTGATGGTCCTGGAGATGGATGCCTCCCCCCTGGTCTGCATCGATTTTTGGTGTCGTGCCGGCAGCGTCTATGAGGCCCCCGGGGAAAGTGGCCTGGCCCACTTCCTTGAGCACATGGTGTTTAAGGGGAGCCGCAACCTGGCCGCCGGTGAGTTCGATCGGCGCATCGAAGCCCTGGGCGGCCAAAGCAACGCAGCCACTGGCTTTGACGACGTTCACTACCACGTCCTCATTCCACCGGCTGCGGCATCCGAAGCGTTGCAGCTCCTCCTCGAGCTTGTGCTTGAGCCCGAACTCGACGGCGATGCCTTCTCCATGGAGCGCCAAGTGGTGCTCGAGGAATTGGCCCAAAGCGAAGACCAGCCCGATGAAATGGCCTTCCAGCAACTCCTGAAACTGGGCTGCGGAGACCACCCCTACGGCCAGCCAATCCTGGGTCAAAAAGAGGCCTTACTGGCCCATGGGCCAAGCGCCATGGCGCAGTTTCACCAAAAGCTCTATGGCGCCAACCGCTGCGTCCTAGCCCTGGGGGGCCAATTGGCGGGCTGGGACCTCGACGCCGAACTTGCGGGCAGTGCCCTTGCCCGGCTTGGAGCCGTAGGTGAACCCGCCCCCCGCTCCCTGCTCCAGGTTCATCCCGGCGAGCACCGCCTTTCTATTCCCCGGCTGGAATCCGCCCGCCTCTTGATGCTGTGGCAACAGCCCGCCGCCGCCGATGTGGTGGGGGTGATGGGCGCTGATGTGCTCACCACCGTGATGGCTGAGGGTCGGCGCAGCCGGCTCGTCAACCGCTTGCGCGAGCAGCTGCGACTGGTCGAGAGCATTGATCTCGACGTTCACGCCATGGAATGTGGCAGCTTCGCCCTGCTCGAAGCGGTCTGTGAGACCGACGACCTGCCCCAGGTCCGCCAAGCGATTGGCCAGGTTTGGCAGGAGCTGATGGAGGAACCCATCTCTGAACCCGAATGGTTGCGGGCCCAACGGCTCGTGGCCAACGGATACCGCTTTGGCCTGGAGGCGGCGGGTGGGATCGCCGGATTGATCGGTAGCAATGGGCTCTGGAGCCGGCCCCAATCCTTGGCAGCCCCCTTGGAATGGCTCCAACACTGGACCCCGGCAGCGCTGCATCGCCAAGCCCTACCCCTGCTCGATCCCGCCAAAGCCTTTGTGCTCGAGGCGGTGCCCACATGAACCCGTGGAACCAGACAACCCTGCCCGGCGGCCTGCCGCTGATCTGGCAGCAACGGCCTGGCCCCGACGTTGTCGCCGCCCGCCTCTGGATTCGTGGTGGCAGCAGCCAAGACCCCCGGGGCCAGCGGGGCGCGCACCAACTGCTAGCCGGGTTGATGACCCGGGGCTGCGGCGAACTAGATGCCGATGGTCTGGCTGATTTGGTGGAGGGCCGGGGAGCCGTCCTGCGCTCGGAGGCCTCAGAAGACAGCTTGGTGGTGAGCCTGAAATGCGCCGCGGCTGATGCCTCAACCCTGCTGCCCTTGCTGTTGACGATGGTGCGAGACCCCCATCTCAGGGCTGAGCAACTGGATTTAGAGCGCCAGCTCAATCTGCAGAGTCTGCAGAGACAGCGGGAGGATCCGTTCCAGCTGGCCCACGACCTCCTGCGGGAGCAGCTTTACGGCCAAGGCCCCTATGGCCACGATCCCCTGGGGGTTGAAGCCGAGTTGGCCAACCTGGATCGCGACGCGCTTCTACCACTCCTTGCGAGCCTAGGGGCAGCGGGGGCCTTGCTCGTGCTCACCGGCGCGGTGGACCCTGGGCTCACCCAGCAGCTGGGCGACACCCTGGCCCCCGCCCCCTGGAGCACCAGGGCCCCGGAACCCGTCCCATCAGCGCAGGGATCTACAGACCCATTAACAGAGCAAGCAACACCAGGCCAGGGCCCAGGTGGCTTTGGCCCGATGGAGCAGGACACCGAACAGCTGGTGGTGATGCTCGGCAGCGCCACCGTGCCCCTGGGCCACCCCGATGCCCTGGCCCTCAGGGTGCTCCAGGCCCATCTCGGCATGGGCATGTCGAGTCGGTTGTTTGTGGTGATGCGCGAGGAGCGCGGATTGGCCTACGACGTGGGCGTCCACATGCCCGCCCGCATGGGTGCCACACCATTCATCTGGCATCTCTCGAGTTCTGCCGATCGGGCCAGGGAAGCTTGCGACTGCCTGCTTGAGGAATGGCAGCGGATGGTGGAAACGCCCCTCGATCCAGCGGCGTTGGCGCTGGCCAAAGCCAAATACATCGGCCAGGACGCCATGGGACGCCAAACCTGCGGCCAAATTGCGGATCGCCAGGCCCTGGTGCTCGGCCATGGGCTGGGCCCGAACTACATCGAAGCCACCCTGGCCTTGGCCCACCAATTAACCCCTGCCGACCTGGTCGGAGCGGCCCAGCGCTGGCTCCAGCAACCAGCCCTAAGTGTGTGTGGTCCGGCCGATGCCATCACCAGCGCCAGCGACGCCTGGGCCAGCTGGCGGATCTGACTCAGGTACTGCCAGCTTGAAGATCGGCTGCTTCAAGATCAGCGGCGTCGAAGAGAAAGGTGCCACGACGAAATTTCACGGCCACCTGGTCGAGGGCCTTCAGGCCAACCACCTCGCCCAGCTCCGATGGATCGACGAGGTCGGGGGGCCGCAGCATGGGCATCGGATCGGCTGATTTCAGGTAGCGGGGCCTGGCGATCAAGGCCACCGCATCTCCAATCGACCAAGGGCTATCTGGCATGGCCAATCGCTGCGTCACCCGAAGGGATAGGGCGAACCTAACGGCCAAAGCTCGAGCAGGGGCCAAACTGGCTGCCAGCCAAGTGGGGAGTCGGTGAGGGCCATAGCCATCTGGAGCGGCGCCATTGCCGGCCTATTGCTTATTTTGGTGGGGGGGCTAATCCAAGCGGCCGTGCCCTGGCCCAGCCCCACCGGCCTGGGCTTAACCAATTTGCCGATCACCCTCCAGGTGCCAGCCCTGCTGCTCACGGCCCTGGTCTGCGGCCCCCGCAGCGCCATGTTGGCGGCGGTTGCCTATCTCAGCCTGGGGCTGTTCCAACTGCCGGTGTTCCACGGGGGCGGGGGCGCTGGCTATTTGTTTAATCCTGGCTTTGGCTATCTGGCCGGCTTCCTGCCGGCCGCATGGATCACGGGCAAGCTGGCCAGGCAAACGGGCATGGGCAGCTTGATCGGGCTCGCGGCCTCCTGCGCCGTGGGCCTTGGCGTGATGCAGCTGTGCGGCGTAGCCAACCTGCTGCTTGGGGCCCTGGTGGGGCAGTGGAGATCGAACCTGGGCCCCTTGCTGGTGAGCTATTCCCTGGCGCCCCTGATCCCCCAGCTGCTGTTGATTTGCGCGGTAGCCGTTGTGGCCCTCCCCCTGCGGCGTTTGGTGTTGGTGGAGCCGTGAAGCGCTCCCGTTCGTTGATCTATGGACTGGCAGGCCTGGTGGTTTTGCTGGATCAACTCAGCAAGCATTGGGCCCTTACCCATCTGCCGGCCTACGGCTCAAGGGTTTGGCTGCCAGGGCTGGTTCACTTCCAGCTCACCACCAATACCGGGGCAGCCTTCAGCCTGTTCAGCGGCTCCTCCCAGGCCCTGGGCTTGGTCAGCCTGGCTGTGGCCATCGCTGTTGTGGTTTGGCTGGAACGCCAGGGGCCCCTATCGCTGGCCCGCCAACTCGGCCTGGCCTTGGTGCTGGGCGGTGCCATTGGCAATGGCCTGGATCGATGGCGCTCTGGGGCCGTGGTCGATTTCTTGGCCTTGGTGCCGATCGACTTTCCGATCTTCAATGGGGCCGATGTGGCCATCAATCTGGCGGTGCTGTGTTTTGCGATCGATCTGGTGAGGGGCTATGGCAAGCGCAGCGCTTGAGGCCCTAGGCCGTCGTTGGCGGCGGCTGATCCAGCCCGCCCAGGTGCAGGTGCTGGTGCACCTACCAGGCCAGCCGCCCAGGGTGGTGCCCCTCCATGGCGGTGCTTATCAAATCGGTCGCGATAGCGATTGTCAGATCAAAATCGACCACAACGCCGTCAGTCGCCACCACGCCCTGCTCGAACAACGGGGCCACAACTGGCTGCTCAGTGACCAGGCCTCGACCAATGGCCTGTGGTGGCAGGGGCGACGCATCCGCCAGCTGCTGCTGAGCGACGGCGACAACGTTCGCTTTGGCCCCAGCCAGCAGGCCGGGCTGCCAGAGCTGGATTTCCAAATCCGACCGATCCCCAAACTCCACAAGCTGGTGCGTTCAGCCAGCCTCGGCCTGGCCACCGTTGCTGCCAGTGGCTTGCTGGTGCTTGGCATCTCAGTGACCCAATCGCCAATCCGGGGCAGCCTGGCCAGCGTGCGAGGGCCCCTGGTGCTCTACGACCAAGCGGGCAAGCCGATCACCTCCGTGGATGCCCTGCGGCACCACGAACCCAATGGCTTGCGCCACTACCCGGCGGTCTTGATCGATGCCTTACTGGCAAGCGAGGACAGCCGCTTCTGGTGGCATCCCGGGGTCGATCCGGTGGGCACCGCCCGGGCCCTACTCACCAACCTGGTGGGGGGTCGCGTGCTGGAAGGGGGCAGCACCTTGACCCAACAGCTGGCGCGCACCCTCTATCCCGACCAGGTTGGCCAGGGGGAAACCCTGCAGCGCAAGTGGCGGGAATTGCTGGTGGCCCTGCAAATCGAAGCCCGATTTAGCAAAAGGGATGTGCTGTTGAGCTATCTCAACCGGGTGTATTTGGGGGTGGGCTGGGGCTTTGAAGACGCCTCACGCCATTACTTCGGCCACCCGGCTTCAACGCTCACGCTGCCGGAAGCCGCCCTCCTGGTGGGCCTGCTTCCATCGCCCAACGGCTATGACCCCTGTTTCGATCCAGGCGCAGCCCTGGAAGCCCGCAACAGCGTGCTGGCCAAGATGGCCGACACCGGTCGCATCAGCGACGACCAAGCCCGCCAAGCCAGGCGCAGCGCCATCCAACTTGCCCCCAATGCCTGCAAGGCCAATCAACAACGCAAAGGGGCTCCCTTTTACACCGATCAGGTACGTCGGGATCTCGAACAATCAGTCGGCAGCAGTGTGGCCTCGGAGGGAAATTTTCTCATCGACACCTACCTCAACCCCACCCTGCAAACCCAGATTGAACGGCTGCTGCGGCAACGGCTGGCAGCAAGCCGTGGCCTTGGACTTCAAGAGGGGGCCGTGGTGGCATTGGATAGCCGTAACGGTGGAATCCTGGCCATTGCCGGTGGCCGCGATTACCGCCAAAGTCAATTCAATCGGGCTTCGATGGCGCTCAGGCAACCGGGAAGCGCCTTCAAGCTGTTTCCCTATCTGGTCGCCGTGGAAAAGGGTGCCAAACCGGGCGATTCGATCAGCTGTTCACCGCTGCTCTGGAGGGGTCAGTTCTACGGCTCCGACTGCGGGGGCAGGCTTAGCCTCGGCTCTGCCTTTGCCAGCAGCAGCAACACCGCCGCGTTGCGCCTGGGCCAGCGCGTCGGCCTGGAAGCCGTGGTGCAAAAGGCCCTTGATCTCGGCATCACCAGCCCCATGGCGCCCGTGCCTGGCCTGGTGCTGGGCCAAAGCGAAGTGAACCTGGTGGAACTCACCGCTGCCTATGGGGCCATCGCCAACAACGGGGTTTGGCATGCCCCAACCACGATCCGCCGGCTCACCGATGCGGAAGCCTGCACTGGAGGAACGGTCGAGCAGTGCAAGCCAGCTGGAAGTCCCCAACGAACCAGCGCCCCAGGCCGTCGCATCGCCACGGTGGCCCAAGCCCAGACCATGCAACAACTGCTGCGGACCGTGGTGCAACGGGGCACCGGAACGCCCGCCTACCTGGGAGGCCAAGAAGGTGGGAAAACAGGCACCACCAATGGCGGTCGTGACCTGCTGTTCATCGGTTACGACCCGAAGCGCCACTGGGTGATCGGCATCTGGCTTGGCAATGACGACAACAGCCCCACCCAAGCTTCCAGTGCCCTTGCCGCAGGCCTCTGGGGCGAGATCATCCGAGCAACCAATCCCTAAGCCCTTGAACCTGCGCACCCGCCTTTGGTTGGTTGGCGGTCTGGCCCTGCTGGGTCTGATCGGCTTGGGGATGGTGCTGCAGCTGTTCAACCAGCTGGTGTGGCAGCTCAGCACGGTGTTGCCCTACGGATTGGTGGGGCCCGTGGTGTTTGTGGTGTTTGCGGGGGCTGCCCTTTTCCTGGTCCAATTGGCCTGGCCCTGGCTTCGAGCAGGGATGGCCAACCGCTCCCCCCAGGCTCCAACAGCGGCTCCGGAAGCACCCCAAAACCGACGGGAAGCCGCCCAGCAAAATTTGGCCGCCATCGACCAAACCCTCGAGCGGGTTCGAGACGCCGTCGAGCGGGAAGCCCTGCGCCAGGAAAGGGCCCGCATGCAGGCTGAACTGGAGCGGGGCGATCTGGTGATTGTGCTGTTTGGCGCCGGATCGGCCGGCAAAACCTCCCTAATTAGGGCGCTCTTGAAGCAATTGGTGGGTGAGGTGAACGCCGCGATGGGGTCCACCTCCAAAACCGAGCGCTATCGCCTCCGGCTCAAGGGTCTGCAGCGGGGCGTTTGGCTGGTGGATACACCGGGGATTTTGGAGGGCGGTGCCGGCGGAGAGGATCGCGAGCAGCTCGCCCGGGAGCAAGCCAGCCGCGCAGACCTGTTGCTACTGGTGGTGGATGGGGATTTACGCGCTGCAGAGATGGAGGTTTTTGAGGCGCTTGCGGCCTTGGGCAAGCGGCTGATGCTGGTCTTGAACAAGTGCGATCTCCGGGGCGAACAGGAGGAGCAACGGCTGCTCAACCTGCTCAGGGAACGGACCCGCGGCACGATTGCCCCAGACGACGTGATCCCAGCCAGTGCAGCGCCCCAAACCATTCCCATGCCGGGCTCCCTTCCCCTGCAACCCAAGCCAGAGGTGGAAGCCTTGCTCCGCCGGATTGCCTCGGTGTTGCATGCCGATGGCGAGGAATTGATCGCCGACAACCTGTTGCTGCAGTGCCTTCAACTGGGCGAAGCCAGTCGCTCCCTACTGGCCAAGCAACGGCGCAGCGACGCCGAAACCATCGTGGATCGCTACATGTGGATCGGTGCGGGGGTCCTGGCGGTGACGCCGCTACCGGGCATCGATCTGCTGGGGGCAGCGGCCGTGAATGCCCAGATGGTGGTGGAGATCGCCCGGGTCTATGGCATCAGCCTCAGCCGCCAGAGTGCCCAGGACCTGGCCCTCTGCGTGGGTCGCACCTTGGCGGGCCTGGGCCTCATCAAAGGGGGCGTCAGCCTGATATCGGCGGCCCTAACCCTCAACCTGCCAGCCCTGCTGCTGAGCCGGGCGATTCAGGCCGTGAGTGCGGCCTGGCTCACCCGGGTCGCAGGCCTGAGTTTCATCACCTACTTCGAACGGGACCAGGACTGGGGGGATGGGGGCATCCAAAACGTGGTGCAACAGCACTACGACCTGGGCCGCCGGGAAGGGGCCCTGCGCCGATTCCTGGCCGTGGCCTTCAACCGGGTGGTGCAGCCCCTGCGGGAGAAGGATCGCCAACTGCCCCCCCGACCTCCGCAGGCCTAGGGGTAGGGGTGTCCCCCGCAGCAGCGGTAAGACCCAGGGCCTCCGGCGGCGGCGGCAGCATGGGCCCGCGGCTATCCAACACGGTGATCAACACCAAGTAGAGGACACCGATCAACACCGAAATCGCGCCGGTCATGATCGCCACCCAGCGCCGCCGGCCATCACTTGGGGTCTGACTCACGGCACCAGCCCCAATTCGGCCTGAACCACCTGGGCCACTTGGGCTAAATGGTGGGGTTGGGTATGGGGATTCCCCAAAACCGCCTTGAGGTGGTGCCTGCCTTGGTAGTGGGGCCTGGACAGCATCAGATCGCGGGCGAGCAACGACTGGCGGGTGCGTTGACTCCAGTGGTCGGCGGCCAGGGCATCGCCGCCCACGGGCGTGAACGCCACCAGGTGCATGGGGCCGGAGCAAATCTGCAGGCGCTCATCAGCTGCCAACAGCGCTTGCAGCTGGCTGCGGCGGGCAATCGCCCCATCCAAAATGGTTTCGATCCCCTCCAGCCCAAGCTGGCGCAAGCCCAGCCAAAGTTTGAGGATTTCAGCTGGCCGGGTGCCCTGCAGGCCCGTTTCTCCGCCATGGCCGCCGCCCCAACTGGGCTCCATGTAGGGCAAGCCCGTTTGGAAGGCCTCCGAAAGCGCCTGGGGTTGGGCCAGCAGCAGCAGCGAGGAGGTTTTGGTAATGCCCAGGAGCTTCTGGGGGTTCAGGGTGATCGAATCGGCGGCGGCGAGGCCCTCCACCCGGTGGCGATGGCCCTCGGCAAGGGCAAACACCGCCCCAATCGCCCCATCCACGTGGAGCCACACCCCAAAGCGTTGGCACAACGCCGCCATGGCCCCAAGGGGGTCGACGGCTCCCCGCACGGTGGTGCCCGCCGTGGCCACCACGGCGATCACAGGGCGGCCCGAGGCCTGGAGCGTTTCCAGGCGATCATGCAGATCGTCGACCTGCAGGCAACCGGCAGCGTCGACCGCGATCAACTGCAGCGCTTCCGGCGGCAGGCCCATCACCGCTAGGGATTTAGCCAGGGAGACATGGGCGTCGGCGCTGGCGATTACCACCGCCTCCGGGCAACTCTGCAGGCCCCGGGAGCGACGGGCCGTCACCAGGGCCATCAAATTCGACAGGGTTCCGCCGCTGGCAGCCACGCCCCCGCTACCCGGCGGCAGGCCAAGCCGTTCGGCGAGCCAGGCCACCATGCTCCTTTCCAGGCGGGTCAAGCTGGGGGAGAGCTCCTCGGCGAGCAAGTTGTTGTTGAGGCCCGCACAGATCAAATCTGCCACCACAGACGCCCCAAGCGCAGGGGGATCGAGGTGGGCCAAGGCTCCTGGATGGTTGGGGTTGTAGGCCCCGTCCATCACCAGCTGGAGATCGGCCAAGAGGGCGCCATGGCCCAGGCCCATCAGCTGGGGCTCCACCTCCGGCAACACGCTCAAGCCGGGTAGGGGCGAGCGCTCAGAAGCCGTGCCCAACCAGCGGCACAGCTGGGCGCTGGCCTGCTCAAGGAACTGCTGCAGCCCTGGATCCAAGTGATCCGGCTGGGCGAAGGGAAGGGGCTGGCGGGCCCGGGGCTCAGGTGGCGCGCTTGCCAACAGGGAACGCTCAGATCAGGCCATTCTGGCCTTTGGGGGTTGGGCTACAAGGGATGGATGACCAAGCCCAATCCCTTGAGCCCCGAGACGCTCGAATTCTGGATGGCGCGCCTACTGCGCCACGGCGGGCGGGTAGGCCAGCAGGGGGAAATTCCCGTGGCCGCAGCGGTCTTGAGTGGATCAGGCCAGTGCATCGGCTGGGGCAGCAACAGTCGCCACCTCGGCAATGACCCACTTGGCCATGCCGAACTCACCGCCCTGGGCCAAGCCGCCAGGCTGAGAAGCGATTGGCGCTTTAACGACTGCACCTTGCTGGTCACCTTGGAGCCCTGCCCGATGTGCGCAGGGGCCCTGGTGCAAGCCCGGATGGGACGGGTGGTTTTCGCAGCAAGCGACAGCAAGCGCGGAGCCCTCGGCGGCTGCCTCGATCTGGCCCAAAGCCCGAGTGCCCAC